>JARGOG010000004.1 GCA_029212785.1 Thalassobaculaceae bacterium | reverse complement strand
AACAGACACAGCCGCCGTAGCTCCGCCAACCGCTCTATCTCATTCGATGGCAAATCCGCCAACAATGTCCACATTCCCCTAAGTGATATGTTGTCGGGACTTCACCGTTTTGATTTAGCTGCGATTCATAGAACATTCTTTTTCTGGTGTTGTCACGCGATGTGCCGGCGCTAAAACCCTCGAATTTGGTTAGCGTTTCCCGGATCTGCGTCCCCGGCCGGAATCAGTCGGGCGACCTGCTTCTAATGAAGCGAAGAAGACCAAAAGCTTCTGGACGAGACGGATGTCCACGCCGCAATCGAGAAACTGCGTGGCGGCGCTGTGTCGGAACATGCACGGCGTCACGTGCCGCTCGACATAGCGAGCCTCGGCATCTGATCTCAGGCTGAACCCTTCGGAGCTTGCGCGGCAGAGCCTTCCCGCAATGGCGGTCCGCGGTCGAACCCGCATGACCGTCTAATACCCTTGGGCACGTTCGTGCATGCTCCACCGCCGCGATAGCGCCCCATCACCGGTCCAGCTGGACGCCCAGCGCTGGTTGAGGCGTCAAAACACATCCGTATTCTATGCCACCGCGCCCCATCCGAGCTGTCCCCGCCAGTCCGACGCCAGTCCATCGAACCGGGCCAGCGAGAAGGTCGACAAGTCGGTGAAGGCGCATTCCCCGTCGGTCACCAACTGCTGTATCGCATGACCGCTGGCCGGCGACAGGCCGAAACCGACGCTCGACATGGTGGCGGCCACGACGTTATCGACGCCGCGAAGCCGGTCGATGACCGGTCGGCCGTCCGGGGTGTTCTCGATGAATCCTGCCCAGCTTCGGATCACCCGGGCGTGGGCGGCCTTGGGAAACAACTCGGCAACCCGCTTTGCTATGCTGCGGGTGACCGGGGACGACGCCGGGCGACGCCCAGCCATGTCGTCGAGATCGAACCACTCGTGCGGCCCGCCGCCATAAGCCAGGTTGCCGCGCAGGGTTTGCCGGCCATACAGGCCGTTGCCATCGACCCCGCCAACCTGCATCAGCGGCAACGGTTCGGTGACGATCATCTCCGCGCGCGCCGGCTGCACCGGGACCTCGTCGCCGAGCATCCCCGTCAGGGCGCCGGTATACGGACCGGCGGCCAATACCAGCTTTTGACAGCCGATGCTGCCTCGTGTCGTCTCAACCGCCGTCACCCGCCCGCCGGCCACCGTGAAGCCGTCGACCGTCGTGTGCTGCAACACCCGGCCACCGTGATCTTGGATCGCCCAGGCATAGGCTTGGACGGTGCGGTGCGGGTTCGCGTGCCCGCCGAAGGAATGGTAATAGCCGCCCAGCGTCTCCTCGCCCGCCAGCGGCACAATCTCGCACAGTTGCACCGGATCGAGCGCCTCGGACTTAAAGCCATACCGCTTTGCGATTTCGTGCATGCGCTGGAACCGCGTGTTCTGCTCGTCATTCAGCACGATGCGGACACGGTGCGGAGAGAACTCGGTCGGATAGCCGAGCAAATCGTCCATCATCGGCCAGAGCCGCTGCTCCTCGGCGAAGAGAGGGCTGATGCCGTGGGTACAGCCGCCGCCATTTCGGCCTGACGCCCCGAACCCGACCACGCCGGCCTCCAGAACCAGGACATCAACACCGGACCGTGCGAGCCACCACGCTGTGCTGAGCCCGGTCGCCCCGCCACCGACGACAACGACGTCGGCACCGCTCACCGGCTCTTCGCCACCGGTAGGACGGTCGGAATGAGTGTCAGCCATCGACGTCCTCCGGCAGCGTACCGCCCGGACCGAGATCCCACGGCGCCAGCCACATTGAGGGGATGCCGAACCATGCCTGCCAGTGCGCGCTCATCTCCGGCACCTCCGCCGTCTCGGAGAACTGGGCGAGTGCGATCGGACGGACCGGCGCGCGGTAGGTCGCCAGTGCTATCTCGCCCAAGGGTCGCCCGGTCTCCAGCGCCAACAGCACCGCCACCTGCTCGCGGCATCGTCTGCCCTGACACTGCCCCATACCGGCGCGGGTCAGACGTTTGACCTGATCCGGATTGGGAGGGCCGTTGCCGAGCAGGGACGCCAGATCCGACGGCTTCTGTGTGGCCGGTTCCCAACCGAGGTACTTCGGCGGCCGGACGCCGAGTACATCGCGTGCGGTAACATCCTCGCATTGGCACAAGAACGGCTCGCCCGCCGCGGCGACGACCGTGGATCGGACCCAATGCTTCAGATAGCCGTCCAAATCGCCCCTGTCCGGTCCAGCCGGCTCGGGAGTGGCAAGCGCCTCACCCGCGTTCTCTGTCTTCAGGATCGCCGAGACCGCCCGTCGCGCTTCCGCCTTGGCGATTTCCGGATCGGTGGATTTTTCCGACCAGAGCCCTGCGACATCGCCGACCGCATAGTGACCGGCCAGCGTCGTCGTCTGCCGGCCGTCGATCACCGGCACATGGCCGCCGCGCGTCGGATCGAAGACGGTTCGACAGCCCGCCGCCTCCAAGAGGTCGATCACCGGAACGGCGGCGATCCCCAGCACGACCGTGTCGCAAGCTAGAGGACGTTCACTTGCCGGATCCTGACGGCCCTCGGCATTCACCCTGGCGACGGTCACCTCGATCACACCGCCGGCATCGCCCTTGGCCCGCGCGATGACACTGTCGGTGAGCACCTCGATACCGAGGCCGGCGATCTGAGCGATCAGATCGGCCGATGCCGGAGAGGCGGATGCGGCTTCAACGACCGCCACAACGGCGACGCCGCTCTTGGCGAGGTCGAGGGCCGCAAGCAAGGCTTCGGTGCCGCTGCCGACAACCACCGCTCTCTCGGCATCCAACGCGCCGTATGTGGTCGCCAGCCGACGCGCCGCGACGGCCCCCATCACACCGGGCAGATCCCATCCGGGAAAGGCGAGCCCCATGTCGCGCGTGCCGGTGGCGAAGACCACCGAGGTAAAACCGAGATGCTTTACACCGCCGCTGTCAACGAGGCCGGCGATCGGTCGATCGACCCATGCCGCCGTCGGAGCGGCGGTAAAGACACCCCAGCATGCCGTCGACAGCCGAACATCGACCCCAGCCTCGAACGCTTCAACCAACAGGGGCGAGGCTTCCAGTACGGCCTCCATCATGGCGTTGCGGTTTCGCACAGCGCCCGTCATCCGGTTGCCGAAATGCACCGGAATCTCGTTTCCCATCGCCTCTGCATCGACCGGATTCTCGTCCACCAGGACCACCGACAGACCGACCCTTGCCGCCTCGATCGCCGCGGTGCACCCAGCGATCCCGGCGCCGACCACAAGAACGTCCACGTCCTCGTCGACCGTGGGTCGCAGACCATTCACGGAGGTTGGGTCGACGGGCGGCTGTGTCGGTTCCGTGATCATCTCACCCCTCCCTCACCCCGAACTCCGCTCCGTAATCGAGCAGCAGATCCATCAGGGCGTCCCCAAAGCT
Source organism: Thalassobaculaceae bacterium (assembly GCA_029212785.1). Lineage (GTDB taxonomy): Bacteria > Pseudomonadota > Alphaproteobacteria > Thalassobaculales > Thalassobaculaceae > Thalassobaculum. Next base: position 120,922 of record JARGOG010000004.1, on the reverse strand, counting down.
CCGGTCGATATGCAGATCGAAGACATCCGACGCCGAGCGGACCAGCAGAACCCGGAACGCACCGAACCGGGTCCCCACGGTCGCGCCGACGGCAAAGGCGCTGTCGTGCAGATCCACCGCCGTTCCTTTGGCAATCAGCGCGCGAGCCTTGGCGCCGCTGACCCGGAAGGCGAGTTGGGCAGCGGACTGATCGACCACCAGCCGAGTACCAGCTTCGTCGACCCCGGGCGCAGGAAGGACCGAGGCGTCTTCGGAAATCAGGACGGTCTCACCGACTGCCACGTCGTGGCGGATGACGGTGGCTTCCGATGTCTCCAGGGTACCGGGGCTTCCGGCCCAGCGCACCAACCGCTTCTGTAGGCCGGTCAGCGGCGCGACCGTTACACCTGCGGGATCGCTAGCCAATCTGCCGTCCTCCGTCGGGATCGTAGAAGTGCGGCGAGACAATCTCGACATCGGCCTTCCCTCCGCCGATCGGCGCATAGGCAAGCATCCGCTCACCATGCCGCGCCTGCCCCCCGTCCAGCAGCGCGAGGGCGATGTCGTGATCGAAGGTCGGGCTCCAGGCCGAAGAGACGATCCATCCCTGACTGGCGCCCACCGCGTCGATCTGGTCCGCGTGGATCAGATGGGCGCTGCCGGGTAGCCGCTGTTTCCTGTCGACCGGCACGATGCCGACCACGTGACGGCGTTGCGGATTCTTCATCTCCGGGAAGTCGAGCGCTTCCTTGCCGATGAACCACTTCTTGGAGCTGACCATCCGCCCAAGACCAAGATCATAGGGGGTGGTCCGCCCGTCAGCCTCCCGCCCCACGACGAAATGGCCTTTTTCGAGCCGGAGCACGCCCATGGATTCGACGCCATATGGTGCCATGGCTTCCGGCTTGCCCGCCTCGAGCAGCGCCTTCCATAGCTCAACGGCCCGATCCGAGGGCACATTGATCTCGTAGCTCATCTCGCCGGAGAAGCTGATGCGGAACACGCGCGCAGGAATGCCGGCGATCTTGCCCACGCGCGCGCCCATGAACGGGAACGCCTCGTTCGACACATCGAACCCTTCGGCGACGCGTGCGAGCACGTCCCGCGCCATCGGTCCGGCCAGGGCGGCGGCGAACCATTGCTCAGTCACCGGCACCACCGCCACGTTCAGATCGCGCCAACGGGTTTCAAGCAGCCGCGTCATCCATTCACGCACAGCGCCGGCGCCGCCGGATGTCGTGCTCATGACATAGTGGCTTTCGCCGAGCCGCATGGTGACGCCGTCGTCGAAGACGACACCGTCCTCGCGCAACATCAGACCATAGCGTCCCATCCCCGGCTTCAGTGTCGACCACCCGTTGGTATAGATCCTGTTCAGGAACGTCACGACGTCCGGACCCGCCAACTCGATCTTGCCAAGCGTCGAGACATCGACCAGCCCGACATTGTTGCGCACCGCCAGCACCTCGCGGTTCACCGCTTCCAGATCCGTCTCCGTGCCGCGACGGTAGAACTGCGGCCGTAGCCACGCACCAGCCTTCAGCCAAACGCATCCGGCCTGAGCATGCAGGTCGTGGATCGCAGTCCGACGCATCGGATGATGATGTTCGGGCGACATGTGGGCGGCGACGGCACCGATGGGCAGCGGTACGTAGGGCGGACGGAAGCGCGTCGTGCCGACCGACGACATCGGTTCGCCCCGTGCTTCTGCGATCGCCCGAATACCATTGATGTTGCCCAGCTTGCCCTGGTCGGTGCCCATGCCCAGCGTGGTGTAGCGCTTCACATGCTCGATTGAGCGGTAGCCCTCGCGCACCGCCAGATCGAGATCCGCAATAGTGACGTCGTTCTGCACGTCCACGAAGCTGCGTTTACGGTTTGCCGGTGTGGCGAAGCCGGGGATTCCGGAGGCCGTATCGGCGCCATCAACCGTGGGAACAGCCGAGGTCACCGAATAACCGAGCTCGCCACAGACGGCCGAGGACGCCGCCGTGGCCTCCGCCAGGGCCGCCGCCAGATCCATCGTCCCGTTGCACGGGCCGACGGTCACCGCACCGATTTCCGGAGCGCCCGGCACGAACATCGCGCGCGCGTCGTCCCACACCGCCTTGCCACCCGTCTGCGCGTACAGATGCAGCGCCGGGCTCCATCCCCCACGGCTGGCAGCGATCGTCGCCGAGATCCACCGCCGGCCCGACGGGCCTTCGATCTGAACGCCTGCGACGCCGCCCCGGCCCGCGGTGTCGGCCACCCGTGAGCGCCAGAGCACCTCGACGCCGGCCGCCGCGGCAACTCCACTACCGGAGTCCCGTGTGTCGGCGACGGTTACTTCCGCCCCGGCCCGCGCGAGCTGCGACGCGACCCGGTGCGCGTCGTCGTCGGATGCGGCGATGACGACCTGTTCGCCGACCAGCAGTCCGTACCGGTTCAGGTAAGCCCCCACGGCCCCGACGGTCATCACGCCGGGCCGGTCGTTATTGGCGAAAACCATGGGTCGTTCTATCGCCCCGGTCGCGATGATCGTACTGCCGACCCGAAGCTTCCACAGCCGCCAACGAGGCGACGGATCGCCCGCCAGTGCGGGGCCGTCCCGCAGCTTCTCGCACAGGATCACAAAGCCCTGCTCGTACCGGCCGGCAACGGTTGTCCGAGGAAGCAGGGTGACGTTCTCCAGCCCGGAAAGCTCTTCGAGCGCCGCCTTGGCCCAGGTCTGCGCGGGCTCACCATCGATCCGAGCGTCTTCGCCCAGCAGGCCGAGGCCGAACCATGGATTCTCGTCCGCCAGGAGCACGCGGGCACCGGCCCGGGCGGCGACCAGGGCGGCCTGAAGTCCGGCCGCACCGCCACCGGCGATCAACAGATCCCCATGGGCGTGGGTGCTCGTGCAGAGCTCGGTGTCGGGCGTGGCCGGCACCGCACCGAGGCCGGCGATGCGCCGGATCACCTTCTCATAGAGCGGCCAGGCCGCCGCCGGCCCCATGAAGGTCTTGTAATAGAATCCCGCCGGGAACAGAGGCGACAGCAGGTCCGTCACCGCGGTCATGTCCCAGCGCACAGATGGCCAGGCATTCTGGCCGCGCGCGGCCAGCCCATCGTACAATTCGACCATCGTGGCGCGGGAATTCGGTTCGTCGCCGCTGGGCCGCGCCAGCGTGACCAGGCCGGCCGGGTCTTCGTTGCCGACGCCCATCACCCCACGGGGCCGGTGATACTTGAAACTGCGGGCGATCGTCCGTTCGCCATTCGCCAGCAGAGCCGTCGCCAGGCTCTCTCCGGCAACGCCCGTATGACGCCGGCCGTCGAAACTGAACGACACTGCCGGCGCTCCGGCCAGCAACCCTGCACCGGGGACCCGCCGCGCGCCGGTCATTTCCCCTCTCCGGCCACGCGCACCGCGTGGATCTCATGGGTTACTGTGTCGCGCTCGACCTCGATCCAACGTTGGCATCCGTAGCGATGAATCCAATGTTCGCGATGCCTCCCCTTCGGATTGTCGCGCAAGTAGAGGTAGTCGGCGAAGGTCTCGGTTCCGACGGGAGCCCCCTCGCCGGCCCCATTGGGAGGTACGACCGACGCATCGCCGCCAAAGGCGAATTCTTCCTCGGGTCGCTCGCCGCAATAGGGGCAGGAGATCAACAACACGCCACGCTCTCCTAATGATGATGCGGGAAGTTACCCACGCCACGCTCGGTCAAGACCCGACCCGACCGGAATCGCTCGAGCGAGAACGCCTCATTCAGCTTGTGCGGGGCGTCATTGGCGATGGTGTGAGCGAACACCCAGCCCGAGCCGGGCGTGGCCTTGAAGCCGCCATAACACCAGCCACCATCGATATAGAGATGGCGGATCGGCGTCTTCGAGATGATGGGCGAGCCATCCATGGTCATGTCCATCACCCCGCCCCAGGTGCGCATCAACCGCAGGCCCCGCAACCGTGGGAACATGGCAACCGCACCGGCGACCACGTCCTCGATCGTCGGCCAGGTACCGCGTTGGGAATAGGAATTGTAACCGTCCAGCGCGCCCCCCATGAGCACCTCGCCCTTGTCGGTCTGACTGACATAGACATGGACGCCGGGAGAAATGACCACGGTGTCGAGGAACGGTTTGACCGGCTCCGATACCATGGCCTGGAGCAGATGAGTTTCGATCGGCAAGCGGAGCCCCGCCATGCCGGCCACCACGCCGGAGTGACCGGCCACGGCGATCCCGACCTTGCCGGCGGCGATGTCGCCCCGGTTGGTCTGCACTCCTTTGACCGTACCGTCCTGGATGTCGAACCCGGTGACCTCGCAGTTCTCGATGATATCGACGCCGAGACTGTCGGCGGCGCGGGCGTATCCCCACGCAACCGCGTCATGCCGGGCGATGCCGCTGCGCGGCTGATTGACCGCACCGAATACCGGGAAGTGGGCCGTCGGTGAAAAATCGAGGTCGGGAACCCGATACCTCACCTGCTCACGCGTCAGGTACTCGCCGTCAATTCCGTTCAGGCGCAAGGCGTTGTACCGGGTCCTGGCTCCGTCGGCGCCACCAAAGTCATGATTGAGAATGATGTTTCCGCGCTGGCTGAACATGACGTTGAAATTCAGATCCTGACTCAGCCCTTCCCACAGCTTGAGCGAGTGTTCGTAGAAATTCGCGTTGTCCCGCAGGAAGTAGTTGGATCGCACGATCGTCGTGTTTCGGCCGGTGTTGCCGCCCCCGATCCAGCCCCTTTCCAGCACTGCGATGTTCCGCAATCCGTGGAGCTTGGCCAGATAGTAGGCCGCGGCAAGCCCGTGCCCACCACCACCAATGATGACCACATCGTAGCGCTTCTTCGGCTCGGGCTTGCGCCATGCCTCCGGCCATCCCGAGTGGCTGGCAAGTGCTTGCTTAGCCAATGAAAATATTGAATATCGCACGATGTCTGCCGTCATTGCGCCCCGAAGATCGGAGCATACGAAAGGACGCGACCGCATAGCCGCATCCAAGATGTTCGCGCGCCTTTTTGAGTCGAGTCAACGCATGTACCGCGTCTTCATAAAATTAATTCGACCCCTGGACCGACCCTCGACTCACCGTTACCGTTTCATAATCTTCGACGGCTAACCCTCCTCTTAGGGTGCGCCGCAGCATTCTCGCATTGACGATCCCGGATGCATCTTCGACCGGAGAAGGAGCGCCGTGCTTCAATTCATCCTGAAGAGATTGCTCTACGCGATCCCGCTGCTGATCGGCGTGTCGATCATCGGCTTCGCCCTGATGCATCTGGCGCCCGGGGGGCCCCTCGGGGTGTACACGCTCAACCCGACCGTGTCGGTTCAGGATATTGAACGCATCAAGGTGATCTACGGCCTGGATCAGCCGACCTACATCCAATACATGCGTTGGGCCGGAAACATGCTGGTCGGCGATTGGGGCAACACGTTCTTCGGCGGCCGTCCCGTGCTCATCGTGATCCTTGAGCGGGTCCCGGCGACCCTTCTGCTGGCCGGACTGTCCCTGTCCATCGCGATCCTGCTCGGCACCGGCATCGGCATGCTCGGCGCAGTCCAGCGATATTCGATATTCGACTACCTGGCGACGACCGGCGCGATGTTCGCGCTGTCCTTCCCAACCTTCTGGTTCGGGCTCATGGCGATCTTCGTCTTCGCCGTGGAGATGCGGTGGTTCCCTTCAGGCGGGATGTTCGAACTCGGCGAAGAGGGCAACGTACTGGATCTGCTGCATCATCTCGTGCTGCCCACAGTGGTTTTGTCCCTGGTGATCGTGGCGACGTGGAGCCGATACTCCCGCTCAGGGTTCCTGGAAGTCATCGGGCAGGACTACATCCGCACGGCTCATGCCAAGGGCCTGTCGAACCGGCTGGTCATCACCCGACATGCCTTCCCGAATGCCGCGATCCCGCTGATCGCCCTGCTCGGCGTGCAAATGCCCTTCCTGTTCTCCGGCGCTCTGGTCACCGAGACCATCTTCGGCTGGCCAGGGATGGGACGACTGTTCGTCGATGCCCTGACGATGAAGGAATACCCGGTCCTGATGGGGCTGATGATGTTCACCGCGGTCTTCGTCATCGTCGGAAACCTGCTCGCCGATATCGGCGTGGCAATGGTCGACCCTCGGATCCGGTTGGAGGGATGACGGTGGTGCGTCCGGGCCAAATGCCAACTCGCTCTGGATAAGGAAATGCAGGTGTGACCGAAACGGACAATATCGGGACGACCGTCGACCTGACGCCGATGCGCTCCAAGAAGCTGTCACGAAGCGTGTTCCGCCGCTTCCTGCGTCACCGACTGGCGGTGGTCGGCGGCGCGATGGTTGTCATCCTGCTGAGTTCCGCCCTATGCGCGCCGTTGCTGGCACCGCATGACCCGCTTCTGATCGAAACCTCCCAGCGGTTCCTGGCTCCCGGGGACAACGCCGCCTTCCCGCTTGGTACCGATGAACTTGGCCGCGATACGTTGAGCCGCCTGCTCTATGGCGGACAGATATCGCTGGTGGTGGGCATCACGGCGATGCTGATGACCGTGATCACAGGGAGCCTGGTCGGGATCGTTTCCGGCTATTTCGGCGGCTGGATCGACAATGTCCTGATGCGGTTCGTCGATACCATGCTGTGCTTCCCGCAGGTCTTCCTGCTGCTGGTCATCGCCGCCTTCGTCACGCCGTCCCTGCTGTCGATCTCCCTGATCATCGGGCTGACCAGTTGGATGGAAGTGGCCCGCATTATCCGGTCAGAGATCCTGACTCTGAAGGAACAGGATTTCATCAAGGCCGCGGTCTGCTACGGCTCCAGCCATACCCGCATCATGGTTCGTGAGCTCCTGCCCAATGCCATGGCGCCAATCCTGGTCGCGGCCACCCTCAAGGTAGCGACCGCAGTGCTGATGGAATCCTACATTAGTTACCTAGGCTACGGCATCCAGCCGCCGCTGGCGAGCTGGGGCAACATGCTGACCAATGCGCAAGGCTATTTCGACACCGTACCGTTCCTGGCGATCCTGCCAGGCGTGATGATCACGCTGACGGTCATGAGTTTCAACTTTCTCGGCGACGGGCTGCGCGACGCGCTCGATCCACGCCTGAAGATGGGGCAGTAGCCAAGAGCGTCTTGGGTGATCTGCTCGATGTCGACGTCCGTGCCTGCTCAGCGCGGCCGTCACGATCATGACCCGCAGGGTCGGAAAGGGGGATCACATGGGACGGAGCAATAAATCCGGGAAGACCTTCACGCGGCGCGACTTCGTAAAGGCAACGGGGGCGGCCGCCGGCGCGCTGACGGCAGCGACAATCCTGCCATCGCGGGGTAACGCGGCAAAAGCCGATCGCATCATCATCGGACACTCCCAGGAACCGGTGCAGTACAACCCGCTCCTCTACGTCAACCGCGGTACGGAGAACGGACCGGAATCGGCCATGTTCGATGCATTGTGGGACATGAACGAGAAGGGGCAATTCGTCCCCAACCTCGCCACCGAGGTGCCGAGCATCGAGAACGGCCGGGTGTCCGAAGACGGCAAGACCTGGAAGATCGAACTGAAACGCGACGTGAAGTGGCATGACGACCAACCCTTCACCGCCAAGGACGTGGCCTTCACCTACGAGACCATCATGGACCCGAAGACGGCGGTGCGCTCGCGCTCCGGCTTCGATCTGATCGACGGCCTCAAGGTGGTCGACGACCACAACGTCGAAATCGTGCTCAAGGAGCCCTATACGCCGTTCCTGTGGTCGTGGCAGGAAATGCACATCGTGCCGATGCATATCCTGAAGGACGAGCCTGATATCAACACCTCGGCCTTCAATAGCCAGCCGACCGGGACCGGCCCGTTCAAGTTCAAGAGCCGAACCGCCGGCAGCCACATCGTGTTCGAGCGGTTCGAGGATTATCACCGGGGCGCCGCCAAGGTGAAATCGCTGATCCAGAAGACCGTGCCCGACACCATGGTGCTCTACGGTCAGGTCAAGACCGGCGAGGTCGACTATATGATGACCAGCCTACCCTATGACCGCTGGGACGAGGCCGCCGCCCTGCCCGACCGCGCCTTCGTCGAATTACCGCTGCCGTGGGTCCAGTTCATCTATTTCAACTGCGGCAAGCCCCAATTCGCCGACCCCAAGGTGCGCAAGGCCCTGTACATGGCCTGCGAGATGCAGAAGTCGCTCGACGACATCTATCTTGGCCGCTGGAAGCGGACCCTGTCCTACCTGCACACCTCCCACTGGGCCTACAACCACGATCTCAAGGATGAGACGCCGAACATCGAACTCGCGGCCAAGATGCTCGACGAGGCCGGCTGGAAAGTGGGTGCCGACGGTATCCGCGAGAAGGACGGGCACAAGATGAAGTTCACCATGTCGACCACCGCCGGCAACACGGCCCGCCAGGGCTGCCAGGCGCTGTTCCAGCAGAACTGGAAGGCCATCGGCGTCGAGATGGAGATCAACAACATGCCAGGCTCCGTGGTCTGGGGCGAATACACCACCAAGTCTCAGTTCGACACTTTGCTGGTCGCCTGGGCGCCGATCGTCGGCATGGACCCGGACTACACCGCACGCTGCCACTCCCAATACATTCCGGCCAAGCACGGCCAGGGGTCGAACTACGTCCAGTACGAGAATGCCGAAGTGGACGCCCTGCTCGACAAGGGCGCCATCACGGTTGACCGCGCGGAACGCACCAAGATCTACGGTGAGGTCCAGAAGATCCTGCTCGACGAAGTGCCGTTCGCTCCACAGGGCGGCGTGTTCGGCGGCTTCGTCATGGACAAGGGGCTGACAGGCGTGAAGCCGAACCAGTACGTCACGGACTCGACCTGGAACATCCAGGACTGGTCCTGGAGCTAAGATCTAAGGTCCTGCCGGGGCGGCCGAGGGTCGCGTCGGCAGGACTCCCCCCGGCGGCCCCTGTCACGTCAAGGCGGTGTGGCGCTGGGCCGCCAGGGTCGGACGGACCGGCGCCCGGCGGCTCCGTGCCCGGCGGCCGCGATCCTGTGATACCCTGCACCTGGTGGAGGTCTTCATCTCGATCGGCCGGGTGGAGCACGCGCTTCCGTCGGCTTTCAACATCAACTTGATGCCATCGCCGGAAGCAGGCTGGCGGCATGCGCCACACCCGGGAATAGCTTGATCAAGCCGCCAAACTGTCCGAACACCGGGGACCATCCCGTTCAGAGGACGGTGGCTGTCGCTTGAATCATCCGCAGATCGGCCCACCTTCCGGCGGAGCAGAACATTCTTACCAATCCAGGGCCGGCGTAGCGGTGGTTTATACGGTTTCTAAAGGCTTCGCGAATAGCCTCGGGGTTCGATTTGGTGGGAGACGAAAATGACTGCTACTCATCAGAATATGATGCGGCCATGTATCGGCCATTGGCTACGCAGGGGTATCTCGTGCCTGGTGTGCGCTCTGACCGTTCTTTTGGCGCCTCCAGCCATTGACAGCGTTGCCGCAGAGCCATTCAGAGTTGGCACCTCGCCCACAGGAATCCTGGTCTGGATTGCCAAAGATCTCGGGATATTTGAGGCCAATGGTGTCGAGGTGGAGGTTCGTCACCTGTCGTCGGGCGTCGAAGCCCTCGATACCGTTCAGAATGGAGAAGTCGACCTGGGAGCAAGCTCGGAGTTCGCTTTCATCAGCCGAGCGATACACGATCCATCCCTGTGCATCTTCGCGACGATCTCCGCGTCTCGCACCATTCGGCTGCTCTCCCGGGCCGACCGGGTCGGCCCAAGGACGGACGAGCTTCGAGGCAAACGGATCGGCGTGACCTTCGGTGCGGCAAGCCGGTTTTTCCTGTGGCAGTACCTGACATTGGCCGGGATATCCGAGAACGAGGTCGTTCTCGTCGATCTGAGCCCCGCTCAAGTCACGGAGGCGATGGTGACGGGAACGGTGGATGCCGGCATCGTGTGGGAGCCGCACGTCACCAACATTCGAAAACAGGTCGATGTCGGCCTGGTCGAATATGCCGACCAGAGCGATCAGCATTACTATTTCACCCTGCAGGGGAAGTGCGATCTCGCCGAGCGCAAGCCCGATGCTTTGCGACGAGTCCTGAAGTCGCTGGTGGATGCGGAGCGCCGCAGTATCGAGGCGGCAGCGGAGGCACGCGCCGCGTTCGCGCAGAGGTTCGGCCTGAGCGAAGAAGAGGCCGAGCGCATCTGGAACCTCCACACCCTCAGCGTCTCGTTGTCTCAGGATCTTCTGTTCCTTATGGAACTGGAAACCAAATGGCGTGCATCATCCGGCTTGGATCCAAATTCATCGATCGACTCGCTGGAGCGGATAGAAGCCGGGCCGCTGTCAGACGTCGCCCCAAACGCCGTTCAGATCATCCGCTAGGATGCCATGACCCTACGCGCAAAAATCCTCGCGTTAAGCTTCACCATTGGGGCGATCGCATTCGTTTTGGCGGGTTTGAGCGCGGGGACCATCTACCTGATCGCACGGGACCGCGACCGCCTGATCCTGGTGAGGGCTGTTGACCAGAATATACGGGACACGGAGACGCTCGCCACCGAGATCCTGCTCGATGGAGGCGAGCGGCCCTACCGCCAATGGAAGAGCCTTTCGGCGGAACTGTCGACCCGGATCCAGGGTCTGGATGCGCTCCCCGGGGTATCGGCCGGTGTCGTGAACGAGCTGTTGAGCCGATTGGAGGCGATGGATCGGGCCTTTGTCCGCATTGCAACGATCGGAGCCGTGGATGACCCGCTGGCACGCTCTATCCTGGCGGGGCAGATCCGGACGAACAAAGGGGCCCTGATCGGCAGAGTAGCCGTCCTGGAAAATGACGTGCATGCCCGTCAGAGTGAGACCTTCAGGATCGTCATCGCGGCGAATGTCATTGTGCTGACGGTACTGATCCTGCTGGGCATCGGGCATCAGATGGTTCTGCGCCGTTTCGCATCACGGGCGCTGGATGAGCTGGTTGGGGCGATACAGCAGATCGAGGACGGACATCTCTCGCAACCTATTCAATCCGAGCGGCGCGACGAGATCGGCCGCATTCTTTTGGCGCTCGATCAGATGCGCGCCCAACTTAACCAGCGCGTAATCACCGAAGACACCGCCAGGCAGCGGGCCGAAGAGCTGAATCAGGCAAAATCAAAGTTCGTCGCCTCTGTAAGCCACGAACTCAGGACGCCTCTTATGGGGCTCCTTGGAATGATGGATCTCGCGCTCCGCCGCGACGATCCCGACGCCATTAAGCGCGACCTGAAGAGAGCGCAGACCGCGGGCGGCCATCTCCTTGATCTGGTCAATCAGATCCTTGATTTCTCGAAGATCGAAGCCGGCAAGATGGTGATCACCGAGGAGCCGTTCTCGCCGGACACACTTGTCGAGACGGCCCGATCGGTTTTCGCCGTCCAGGCTTCCGAGAAAGGTATTCAGTTCGACCTGATGGGGCCAAAGACTCCCAGCCCTCTGCTGATCGGCGACTCTCAACGACTGTCCCAAGTGCTGTACAATCTCGTCGGCAATGCCGTCAAATTCACCGATATCGGAGCCGTCTCCGTTCTTTACCAGATAGAGAAGTTGGCCAACGGACGATATCAATTCCGAGTGGATGTGATCGATACGGGACCGGGAATACCCGAGGACAAGCTGAACACAATCTTCGAAGAGTTCGCCCAGGTCGGAGAACGCGGCGTCGCCGGGAAAGTCGGTACGGGCCTTGGGCTCACGATCTCGACGCGCCTTGTTTCTCTTATGGGCGGCGAGATCGGAGTCCGACCGAACCGGGAAAAAGGCGCTCACTTTTTCTTCTCCGTCGATCTGGACCTTGCGCCAGCAAGCGAAGATGCTCGACCCGAGATCCAGGACGCGCCGTTCCTCCCCACCCGCAAATGCCGTGTTCTGATTACAGAGGACATCGATATCAATCGTACGATCGTGTGCGAGTACCTTCTGTCGGACGGGCATTCGGTCGCCGAAGCGGCCAACGGCGTGGAGTGTCTCGAACAACTCCGAAAGGGTCCTTTCGATATTGTCTTCATGGACGTGAACATGCCGGTGATGGGGGGATTGGAGGCGACAACGGCCATTCGGGCCAGCTCGGAAAGCTGGAGCAACGTTCCGATTGTCGGCCTGACCGCCAACGCCTTCGAAGAACAGGTCTCGTCCTATATCGCCGCCGGAATGAACGACTGCATTTCCAAGCCCGTCGTGCTGGCCGAACTTCGCGCGGCAATCGCAAGAGCCATCAAGACTGACGAAAGCGCCGACGATATCGGTCCCCAACTGGAAACGCAGGCTGACAGTCGATTGAACGCCGTGCCTCTCGTCGATGCGGTCAAGTTCGCCGAGCTCAGAAAGCTGGTCGGACCGGAAAAACTGTCACAGCTGATCGATCAGTCCCGTCCATTCCTGTCACATGAAATCGGTGAGGTCGAGAACGCGGTCGACGACGAGCAGGCTGTCAAAACCGCCCTGCATAAAATCAAAGGGACCGCCGCGAATCTGACCTATCTGCGATTGTCGGCTCTTGCGGCAGGGAACCCCGCCTCCCAAGGCGAAGAGAGAGATTTGAAGCAACTAACGGCAGAGCTTCACGCGCTGGCCAAACGATCTGAGGCGCGTGCCCTGGAACTGCTGCACGAAATGGACGCGTGAGAGCCAAGAGCCGATCCGCCGTGGCCTGAGCCCGGAGTGTCTTCCGGACTCAGGCCAGAGCCAGAGCAACGCGCATCGATCGGAACCACCGCGTATCAGTCCTTGCGGTGCAGGAGCCGTCCACACATGACAGCGCCTGCCACCGCCTGATTGCTCCCGGTTCCCGGTGCAATGGGAACACGGGACATCGCGACGCTATCTCGCGTTCGCTTCTTCCGCCGCGCGTTGCATCGAGCTCGACATCTCGCTGGCCACGGCACTCTGTTCCTCGACCGCAGACGCCGTCGACGATACGTACTCCAGCACCTGTTCCATCGACTGTCGGATCTGTGAGAGCGACCCAGCCGTGTCTCCGGATACGGTCTGCATTTCCTCGATCTTGCCAGAGATCTGCTCGGTTGCGGCCTTCGCCTGGTTAGCCAGGCTCTTGACCTCATTGGCGACGACCGCGAAGCCCTTGCCGGCCTCTCCCGCTCGCGCGGACTCGATGGCGGCATTCAACGCCAATAGATTGATCTGGCTGGTGATGTTGTCGATGGCCTCGAGAATATCGCCCATGGATTTGGCGGAATTGGCCAGCCCTTCGGTCGAATGGTCAGCCGCGATGACGAGGTCGAACGCCCTAGTCGCCGTGTCCTTCGAGCGCAGCATGCTGTCCGCTATCTCTCGAACGGAGGACTCCAGTTCCTCCGCCCCGGCCGCCACCGATTCCATCAGGCTGCCAACCGCTTCGGCCCGCCGGCGTGCGGTCACCTGCGCGGTGACGTCCGAAGCGTATTTCACGACCTTGAAGGGCTTGCCGTTCATATCGAAGATCGGGTTGTAGGAGGCCTGGATCCAGACTTCGCGCCCGTCTTTCGCGAACCGCAGAAACTCACCGGCGTTGTATTCGCCGTGAGCGAGACGGTCCCAGAACTCGACATATTCCCTGCTCTCCCTTTCGCTGGAGCCGACGAACATCCGATGATGTCCCCCTTCGACCTCCCGGGCCGTATAGCCCAGGGCACTCAGGAAATTCTGGTTCGCCTTGATGATTGTCCCGTCGAGGGTGAACTCGATCACGGCCTGAGATTTGCTGATGGCGTCAATCTGTCCGACGTAGTCCGCGTGGGCGTGTTTCTCCTGCGTGATGTCGGTCGCAAATTTGATCACCTTGATCGGGGCACCGTTGGAATCGAAGATCGGATTGTACGAAGCCTGAATCCAGATTTCGCGACCGTTCTTGCCGAAACGCTTGTACTCGCCGGCATCGAATTCGCCATTGCGGAGCCGTTGCCAGAACTCCCGGTACTCGGCCGAGGCGCGCTCATCCGGCGAGACGAACATGCTGTGATGCTGACCTTCGATTTCCGGGAGAGAGTAACCGACGGCGTTCAGGAAGTTCTCGTTTGCCGTCAGAATGGTGCCCGACAAGTCAAATTCGATCACCGCCTGGGAACGACGGATGGCCGCCACCTGGCCTGAAAACGCTGCGTCACGAAGCCGCTGCGCGGTAACATCGGCCGCGATCTTCACCACCTTGACCGTCTGCCCCCGGTTATTCAGGACCGGGCTGTATGAGGCGTTGAGCCAAACATCGGCCCCCGATTTCGAATGCCGCTTGAAGTCGCCGGCCTGGTGCTCTCCTCGACGCAGTTTCGCCCAGAAGCCTTCGTATTCTGTCGACTCCCGCTCCTCGGCAGAGACGAACATTCGGTGATGCTTGCCGGCAATTTCCGCGAGCTCGTAGCCCATCGTCTTGAGAAAATTCTCGTTCGCCGTCAGCACTGTTCCGTCCGGGGCAAACTGGATGACGGCCTGAGACCGGCCAATTGCCTCCACCAGAGCCGACATTTCCTGCATTGCATCGCGGTTGGTCCAGTTGAACATCTTCATTTCCTTCTTTGGGCTTGCCGACTAACGGCCTCGCCGAACGTGATGGGATGACAGGCCCTCGATTGGCCGAGGCCGATCTCCGGGTTGCATATGACATGGCGGGAGCGGGCGATGTCGGTCTTGGCTGGTCGCCCAGGTTGATGGAAGTAGCGCGTAGCCGAAGCGGCAGCTTCGTCTTGCACCGGAAAAGCGAGATACGATCTAGGCGGCCAACCGGGAAGTCCGCGCGGCCTGTTCAGCCAGTGGCACCATCAGGGTCAGCGCGCGTCCAGGCTGGTCGTCGCCGGCGTCGATCCAGATCTCTCCCCCGATCGCCTTTACCAGCGACGAGATCATGGCGATGCGCACGGCTGTGGGTGTTGCCGCCGGTGGCGTGCTGTGCGAACGAACATGGCCGACCGGCAAGAACTCGGGAGGGATGTCGTCCGGCCGCCAGGGCGAGTCACTTTGGATAATGATCGCGGCCTGACAGGTAACCTGGTCCACCTTCACACCGATGAACGTCGTGGTCTCGGCATCGGCCATTGCGATCTGAAAGCTGTGGAGCAGGACCTGCTTCAGCGTGCGTTCGTCGCTCAGGACCGAGACATCGCTCGACCCGTTGACGACGTATTCGATGCGGATGTTGTCGGCCTCGATTTTCTCATGAACGAGATTGAGGTTTCGCTGCAAGAAGGGAACCAGATCAATCGGCCGCAGATCGGCCTCGACCAGCCCCGCCTCGGCCGCGCTCATTTCCAGGATGCTCTGCAGGAGATGCAGGAGGTCCTGCCCGCTGGCTTCGATGTCCCTCGCATAGGATTTGTAGGTTTGCCCCCCCATCGGTCCCAGCGCCTCGCTGGACATCAACTCGGCAAATCCTATGACATGGTTCAATGGCGTGCGGATCTTGTGGCTCAAGCTGGCGAGCAACGCGAATTTGGTTCTATGACTCGCCAGTGCTTCCTGGCGTTGGAGCTTGGCATTGTCGATCAGCAAGTCCAGGTGGGTGATGGACTTCTGAACATTCGCCATAAGCCGTCCCGCCGCGTCGGAATGGTTCGTCGGCAGAGAGGGAACCTCGCTTCGGTCCAGATACCCTTCGAGGGCGATCGACGCTCTCCGGATGGGTGCCAAAAGGAACGTCAGCGCCGCGAGCGTCGCAAGAGTACCGAGCAATGTGGCCACGAGCAGGGCTGCGAACATGCCGAGGGAGTCTTCGAAAGAGACATCAGCTAATGCGACGACATAGAACACGGCCCCGATCATCGGCACATGAACGCCGACAAAGCTAACGCCGAGGATCTTGCCAAGATAAGAGCGTGGCAACGGCAGACGGCTCATCATTTCGTACAAATACATCTTGGGATTGCTCTTCTAGTTTTACAATTCACCTATAGCAGAGCGCACAGCATCCATGATGTCGGTGCGCCTCACCGGCGAAACGTCGTCTGGTATACAAATTAGCGAGAGCAGTTCCCGGAGGTGTGCCAAACCTGTCTCAAACGTGAGATAAAGCACATAATATTTGGGGCTAGTTTCTGGCCGCAGTCGAGCATGCAGAGCGAGAGGAATTCCCGTGAACGACACCGGCAATTCAGTCCGCCGCATTCTTATTGTCGAGGACGATGATACCGCCCGGGAAATCCAGGCGGCCGTCCTGCAGGGAGCGGGCTTCACCGTATCGTCGGTATCAACCCTGGGCGATGCAAGACAGAGCTGGACGTCGACGCGCTACGACGTCGTGCTGCTTGATCTGTCGCTGCCGGACGGCAACGCCCTGTCTGTCATCGGGGAAATCCGTGACCGCACGACCGCCGGCATAATGGTTCTGACTTCTAGCCATCTGGACTCCGAGCGGTTGGACGGCCTGGAGAGCGGAGCCGACGACTATCTGCATAAGCCGATCCATCCTCGCGAGCTCGTCGCCAGGGTGCGCAATCTGGTGACGCGCCTTCAGGCCAGGCGGCTCATGGAAGCGCCGGCGGTTCGGTTCGAGTTTGAAGGATGGACATTGGACATTCTTGCGCGCGAAGTCCATTTCGGGAGCGGACAACGTGAGCGACTGACCGAGTCGGAATTCAGACTTCTTGAGGCTCTGGCGAAGAACGCCGGCAATCCGGTCCATCGCGAAAGACTGCTCGCGGTCCTCGACAACGACGATGCGGCGACGCCTCGCATCGTAGACAAAACGATGTATCGTCTGCGGACGAAGATGCACGCACATCTCGGTCACAAGGCGAAGCTGATTGAGACCGTGCATGGCTTCGGATACCGCCTGGACGCCACGCGCCTCTAACTCCCTATCGGGTCCTTCCTCGATGTCGCGCCGGTATCCGGAATAGCGAGGAGGTGCCCGTGCGGGACCAGATTTGGGACTATCTGTTTGACGAAGGCTTCCTGCCGCATGGCACCTGCCTTCTATGGAATCCTACGCTGTTCTGGGCACACGCGCTTTCCGACGCCGTCATCGCCGCCAGCTATTTCTCCATTCCGATCGTGCTAGCAGCCTTCGCCTTTCGCCGGCGAGACTTTCAGTACCGCTGGCTTCTTAACCTGTTCGGTCTCTTCATCGTTCTTTGCGGGCTGTCGCACGCCTTCGGCATATGGACCTTGTGGGTTCCCGCATACGCAGCCGAAGCGCTGGTGAAAATACTCACCGCCATCGTCTCGGCGGCGACCGCCGTTCTATTGTGGCCTCTCTTGCCTCGAATCGTGGCGATTCCCTCGGTCGCCGACCTGGAGAGACAGAATCTGCTGCTGGAGCAAGAAATACGACGCCATCACGAAACCCAGGCGAAGCTGAGCAGGTTCAACGAAGACCTGGAGGACAAAGTTAAAGAACGCACGGCGGATCTCGAGGCCAAGACCACGCAATTGGAGGGCCTCCGACACGCGGCCGAAGCGGCGAATGATGCCAAGAGCCGGTTTCTGTCAATGGTGAGCCACGAGATCCGTACTCCGTTGAACTCGGTGATCAATATGTCGGGTCTTCTGCTCGAAAAGACGCGAGACCTGACCGACCGACGCTACATCAGCACCATCTCCTCGGCCTCCAAGGCGCTGCTCTCCATCGTCCAGGACATTCTCGACTTTTCCCAGATCGAAGCCGGTCAGGTCTCTTTCAAAAACACCCCGACAGATGTCGGGGAGGTCATCGAGGAGGTCGTGGAGAGCACCGCACCGATGGCTCATCAACGCGGCCTGGACATTGCGGCCTACATCGCCCCGACGGTCCCCAGGATTGTCGTCACGGATGAAGGGCGGGTTCGGCAGATTCTCCTGAATCTGGTGGGGAATGCGGTGAACTATACCCTTCGGGGCAGTGTGGAGGTCCGCGTCGACTGGCAGGGGGACATGACCCAGGGCACGTTGGCGATAGACGTGATCGACACCGGTATCGGGATCGCTCCCCACGACCAGGAGGCGATTTTCGACCGATTCACCCTGGCGGGAGCGGAGCATCCTGGGACCATCCGGGGCACCGGGTTGGGGCTGTCGATCTGTCGCCGGCTGGCCTCGGAAATGGGGGGCCAGATCAGCGTGGGGAACTCTCCAGGGCACGGCACTACATTCCGCCTCCGACTTCCCACCAGCGTCGGAGAAGGCTCGGTTCCACAAGAGTCCGACATCGATGCCGTGATCTTCTCCGATGCCTCGACAACGGCACGGCTGATGCGGGAAACATTGGCCGACATGGGCCGCGGCACCGACTTGGTTCCCTTCAATCCGGCCCAGGACCCCGGCGCGAATTCCCGCAAGGACATCGCGCTCGTCTTGGCCCCGATCGACCTGTCCGATCCTATGGACTGTCAGACCGCCTGCGCGCAGGCGGGGCGCTGGGCGGAGCAGGTGCTCCTGCTCCTCCCGATCGGCGCCTCGTCGGACCTACACACGACAGTGGCCGCCGCCGGCATCTCGGCTCGGACATATCCGGTCCGCCGGAACGATCTAAGATCGAGAAGGACCCTGCTCGGGCTGGATGCCAAGGAGACAGCCATTCCAGTCCCCGATCTCGGCGGTCTGAGCATCCTGGTCATCGACGACAACGACGACAATCTGTTCGTGGCGGATCATGTGCTTTCGCGCGCCGGGGCAACCGTCCGCTGGGTCAACAGCGGTGAGAGTGGGCTGATCGCTCTGGCAACCGAAGAATTCGACTGCATCCTCCTGGACCTCCGGATGCCGGGGATGGACGGGTTCGAGACCGCCCGGCGGATCCGCGCTTCCGGCCCCGCCGGCGAAGAGGCGAGGATCGTCGCCGTGTCAGCAAGCGCCGATCCCGCAACCCTTGAGCGTCTCGCCGTTCTCGGCGTTACCGACTATCTGGCGAAACCGTACATGCCCGAAGACCTGTGGAGCACTGTCCTGGATGTCGTCGACCGGAGCCCCTCGGCCGATCAGACCGCATCGGCCCGTTCCCCTCACCCACCCCGGGAATCCGGCATGCCCGTGCTCGATCCGTCCTTCATCGAGCAAATCGCCGAGTTCGCGGGTGCCGATCTGCTCATGGACCGCATCGATCATTTCCTTGCCGCCCTGCCACAGCGTCTGGCCCGGATCGAAAATGGCGACCCGATGCAACAAGCGGATGAGGTCCACGCACTGGCCGGTGCATCCGGAAGTCTCGGCCTGATCACCCTCTCGGCCGAATGTCGCAAGCTGGAGAGTCGACTACGGGAAGCCGGTGCTCTACCGCTCGACGGCGCGGCCATCCCGGAGCTTGCCCAAACCGTCAGTGCCGCCCGGGACGCCTTGATCGGCGCCCGGAACCGATTGAGCCTGGACGGCACCCCGCCCCCCTCTCCCAGTGCTCGGAAATAGGACGTGGCAGCTCCCTGTCCCGTCTTCAGCGTAAACGCGCTACGCCTCGTGCGCACATGTATGTCGCGCCGGTCGGGAGGTCACTGAGGGCTTCGGTTGGTCCGGAGTACACGCACCTCCGGCCGGCCGTCCGGGCCGGTCCGGATATCGGTTTCGACCCCGTAGACGACGGAGAGATGCGCGGAGGTCAATACCTCGGCAGATGTCCCGGTCGCGATCAGCCTGCCCTCGTGGATCAGTGCCAGACAGTCGCAATACCGGGCCGCGATGTCCAGATCGTGCACCGCAATCACGCCCACACCGCCGCGGGTCGACAGCCGGTCCCGCACGATGTCCATCAGCGACAGCCGCCAATACAGATCCAGCGCCGAGGTCGGTTCGTCCAGCAGCATCAGGTCCGGGTCGCGGATCATCGCCAGGGCGAAGCCGACAAGCTGGCGCTTGCCACCGGACAGCGTCGCCAGCGGCGCCATGGCGACGGCATCAAGCCCGAGGGACTGGAACAGCCCGTCGATACGCGCGCCCAGCGCCCGGTCCGACAGGCCGAGCCCGAGGGTTCTCGCCGTGCTCCACACCAGCTCGACCGGCCGCAGGGCGCTGAGGGCGGGCGGCACCTGCGGCATGGCCGCGACCGAGCGATACCAGTCGGCGTGGCTGAACTCATGGATCGCCCGCCCGTCGACGGTGATCCGCCCCGACGACGGATGCTCCCGCGACAGCGCCCGCAGCAAGGTTGATTTACCGCTGGCGTTGGGTCCGAGCAGACCGAGAAGTTGACCGTCCTCGACCGGCGGGATCGACACACCGTGGATCACCCGATGCCGGCCATAGGCGACCGACACATCCTCCAGGCTCAACCGGGTCATCGCATCCTCCGCTGGACGGCAAGAAGGACAAGGAAGACCGGCACGCCGATCACGGCGGTCAGAATGCCCACCGGAACGATGGCCCCCGGCAGGACGGACTTGGACAGGAACGACGCGGCCGACAGCATCAGCGCGCCGCAGATCGCGGCACCGGGCACCAGGGCACGATGGTCCTCGCCGAGCAGCAGACGGGCGATGTGCGGTCCCACCAGTCCTACGAAGCCGATCGAGCCGACGAAACACACCGCGAAGGCCGCCAGCACGGATGTCCGCAGGATCACCTGGACGCGCAGCCGCGCGACATCCAGACCGGCGCTTCGGGCATATCCCTCCCCGCCCCGCAACATGGTCATCCACCACACATGGCGCAGGCTGAACGGGACGATGACCAGCACGCAGGCCGAGACGATCGCCACTTCCCACCAACCGGCCCTTGTCAGGTTGCCGATGGTCCAGAACACGATCTGTTGGATGGCATCGGCGTCGGCGACGTAATGCAGCGCCGACGTCAGGGCGTTGCACAGGAACACCATGGCGATGCCGAACAGCACGACCGTTTCCCGAGCGCCACCACCGAACCGCACGACGATCAGGATCACCGCCCCGGCGCCCAGGGCGAAGACCAGCGCCAGGGCCGGCAGGGCCGCGGTCTGCGGAATCAGGGGCATGGCCGGCGTCAGCACGATGGCGACGCTGGCGCCCAGGACCGCGGCCGACGACACGCCGAGGGTGAACGGACTGGCGAGCGGATTATCCAGGATCGTCTGGGTTTCCACGCCGGCCAGACCCAGGGCCGCGCCGACGACGACGGCGATCAGCGCGTCCGGCAGGCGGACCTGCCAGAGGATCACCCGATGGCGCATGTCCAGGCTGTCGGGATCGAGCAATCCGCCGACGATGTCGCCGATGCCAAGCCCCGCCGGGCCGGCCGACAGGTCGAGCAGCAGGCTGAGCAACAATCCGACGGACAGCAGTCCCAGAACGGTGTAGCGGCGCCGGGTCAGCCCGGCATACGCCTGCAGTGTCGAGGCCATGCGCTCAATCCCGCGACACGGTCGCGAAGTAAGTCCCGTCGAGTTCGAACGGCAGGAAGTCCGCGAAGATCCGCTCCAATGTCCGCTGCGGGTCGGTATCCGGCATGCGGTCCGGATGGAACCATTTCGCCAGAGCCTCGAGCACGACGATGTTGAAGGGCGAATTGTAGAAATTGTGCCAGAACACGTGTGCCCGACCGGTCGTCACGGCACTCAGATGCGCGAATTCGGGCGCCGCGAGGTAACGTCGCAGGCTGTCCTGGGACGTCTGCCGCGTCATGCCCGGACCGAGCGCCACCGGCAGGTCGCCGCGCGCGTATTCGCCGGCTGTTCCCGAGGCGGTGCCGATCCAGATGTCGGGGTCCTCGACGATCAGGAATTCCGCTGTGTGCTGGGTCGTCGGACCCGGCGCCGTCCCGTCGGCGATATTGATGCCGCCGGCCTGTTCGACGAAGGGACCGAGCATGCCATCCGCCATGCCCCAGCAGCATTCGGTGCGCCCGGGATGGACCTGCATGAAGACGGTGGGCCGGGCCGTCACGCTCGCAACCCGATCCAGCACCGCCTGGCGCCGCTCGCGATAGAACGCGGTATAGGCACCAGCCCTGTCCTCCACCCCCAGGACGCGCCCGATCAGTTCGATCGACGGGATGGTGTTGTTCAGCGGGTCCAAGCGGAAGTCGATGAAAAGCACCGCGATGCCCGCGGCTTCCAGTTGGCCGATGAGTTCCGCGCTCTCCGCCCCGGGGCCGTGGTCGGCCAGGCCGAAGATCGCCACCTGCGGCGCCAGGTCGATGATGCGCTCGACCGAGACGCTGTCCGCACTCTTGTGCCCGAACAGCGGGATGTCGCGGGCCTCGGCGAAGCGCTCGTAGAGTTGCTTCTCCAGGCCCGGCTGGGTCCAGCCCAGGGTTGTCATCATGCCCACGAGCCCCCGGACCGGGTCGTCCGGACGCAGCAGGGCGAGGAGCGGAATGTACCGCCCCTCGCTGATCGTGAACCGCTCAACCGGACGGTCGATGGTGACCGTCCGCCCGACGATGTCGGTGACCTCGATCGGCTCCGCCTCGGCCGGCACTGCCAGCAGGCACAGCGCCGCCACCAACACCCGCGGCAACTTGATATGCACCCGAATCTCTCCGTTTTGCCGCTCCTCTAGAACCGAACCTTGGCACTCAGCAGGAAGGACCGGCCCGGCTCGTTGAGCACGTCGACGCCCGGATACTCCTGTCCGTAGGAAGCGCGATCCGCATAGGTCTCGTCGAAGATGTTCTTTACCGTCGCCCGCACGGTGATGAACTGATGCGTCTGCGGCGTATAGGAGACGAACGCGTTCGCCACCTCATAGGCGGGATAGGGCGAGCCCGCCGACGAGGAGTAGATGTTGGTGCTGTCCTCTTCGAAGTAGAACTGGGCGTCCGCACCGAGGGTGACGCCGGTAGACGGCAGGGTATAGGCGGCCTCGGCCGTCACCACCTGGCCGATGGTCGTGCCGATATACTGGTACTCGGTGCTGCCGGAGTTGCCGTTGATCTCGGTATCGATGTCGGCATAGCTGGCACGCACGAACCCGTGTTTCCACTCGTAGCCGGCACCGACCTCGAAGCCGACCGACTCAAGGTCGCTATAGACGTCCGGGCCACCCCGATACTCCTCGTCCCGGATGTCGTCGATCGTGGTCTTGAAGACTTTTCCGTAGACGGTGATCCCGGCGAGGCTGGGGCTGATGCCCCCGCCCTTGAATTCGAGGCCTGCGAAGACATTGTTCGCGGTGGACGGTTCCAGACCGCCTCCCGGATAGGCCCAGTTCGGATTGACGATGAACGGCTCCGCCAGTTCGACGCCGCCGAACACGTGGGACACGCCGGCGCTTGCCGTCAGGAACGATAGCAGGTCGTACTCGCCGGAGATGTTGCCCGAAAGGCCGCTGTTCTCGGAGTCCGAGCCGTCGAGCCCCTCGAAGCGGTGGTGGTCACCGCGGGCGCCGAACGACAGCCGCGCCCGGTCCGTCGGCTCCAGCCGCGCCTGGGCGAACACGCCGATATTCTTCGATTTCTCCTCCAGGCCGGTCCAGTCCGATCCGAATTCGGGGAAATCCCCTTGGCTCGAGTCCGAGTAGAAGTCGGCACCGATATCGACGGTACCCAGCGCCAGTTCCGACTTGTTTGCGAGCATGCCGTTCAGACTCTCATAGGTACCGAAATTGTCGTTGCCCGTCTCCAGCGCGTCGAGATGCGTCGTGCTGAAGGCTACCCTGGCATAGGGATTGAACAGGCCCGTGGGTGTCGCGTTCTCGAACGACGCGACCAGATTCTCCCGTTTGAGCCTGTAGTTCCGCGTTGCGGCGGTCGGACGGCCACTGTCCGTGGAGATGAAATTCGCGCGATACGGCCGATCGCCGTCGTCTTCGACGTTCTCGTACGAAAGTTCCACCCGATAGCCGCTGTCGTGCTGGTATCCGACCTTTCCGAGGCCGCTGACCAGGTCGGTCTCCGAGCCGACGACCTCCACGCCGTCGCCATCCTGGAACTCACCGCCGCGGGCGAGCTTGAAATAACCCAGCGCCTCGAAACCGTGCTTCCGTCCGAACAGCGTCAGGTCATTCGAGAGTGTTCCGCCGTTGGTGTTGTACTCGGTGCCGGCCATGCCGCCGAAATTGTCGCCCGCCTCCAAGAGATCGGCGACGTCCTTGGTTTCATATGCGATGGAGCCACCCAAGGCCCCCGGACCCGCATCGGCGGGAGCCACTCCCGGATTCACCCGCACGGCCTTCAGCAGGTCGGGATCGATCAGCGTGGAGGTGTTATGGTGGAACAGCTTGTTCTTCTGCCGCGAGCCGTCGATCGTGACCGCGAGGTTGGTTTCCTCGACGCCGTTCACATAGACCTTCTGCGAGATCGGTATCGAGCTGCCGACCTGCACGCCCGGGGTGCCTTTGAAGACATCCTGCAGATCCTGCGGATCGAGGCGTTCCAGGTCCTCGGCCCCCAGCGAAATGGCGGCGGGGCCGACAAACTGTCCCGAGTCTCCGGCCCCCGCCACAAGGATCGGATCCAATGTTACGGCCGAGGACCCGGCGGCGGGATTGGTGATCACCGCCCCGCCGTCACCGAGTTCGAAGGACAGTCCCGTTCCACCCAGCAAGGCGTTCAGTGCGGCGCGCGGCGCCATGGTGCCCGAGAGCGCGGTCGAGGTCTTGCCACGGACGAGATCGCCATGGGCAGAGACCTGAACCCCCGCCTGTTGACCGAATAGGGCCAGGGCATCCCCGAGATTCTGCGCCGGAATGTCGAAGCGCCGCTCCCCGGTCACCTGGGCAACGCTCTCCGCCCGCCCGTTACTCTGCGCGCGAACCGGTGTGTCCACCATCGCCGCGCACGCCACCAGGGCAATCGCCCCACCGCGGACCCAGCGCCCTCGCGCCGCTGGTACAAGCCTCGTCATGTCATCCCCCCGTCACTCCGCCTTGCGCGGACTGGATCTCAAATGCAATTGCGACTTAGTCGCATGACTACACTCAAGACGACCGGGAAGATCGGGCGTTCAAAATTTCTTTGGGGTCGGCGTTATCCGCCGTCGAGGACCAGAATCCAGGGAGAGATCCGGTAAAGGGTCGCGCCCTGCGACGTGGCGATCAGGGCAAGTGCCGCGGCCGGATCGGACATGTCATAGATGCCCGTCGCCGGCTGATGGGCCAGTTCGTCGCCGCGCACGAAGATGACGCCCGCATAGTAGCGGCGGATCTCGTCAACCAGATCGGAGACCGGCCGCTCGCGGGCCGTCACCAATTTGTCGGACCAGAGCCCGATCTGCCTGGGAACGACCGTTCCGCGGTGGACGCCTCCAGACATGGAGACTCGGAGCGCATCTCCTTGCACCAACCGCGACGACCGCGAGTCCGTCTCCACTTCCACCACCCCTTCGCGAACGGCGACCGTGTCGCCCGAGGCGACGCGACGGACTTCGAAGGCGGTGCCCACAGCCGTGGCCCGTGCGTGGGCGGCCATCACGGAGAAGGGCCGGGCCGGATCGGAGGCAACGTCGAAATAGGCGATGCCGTCGAGCAGTTCGACACGCCGGGAAGCCTGGCCGAAATCGACAGCTATGGCTGATTCAGGTGCGAGTTGCACGACACTGCCGTCCGGCAGTTCGATGCGCCGGATCTCGGCGGTCCCGGAGGTGAAATCGGCCTGAACTGAAAGCAGCAAAGACGGCGCCGCGAACAGCACCAGGCAGGCGGCAATGGCGGCGCCCGCCCAAGCGGCGATCCGGCCCGGGCGCCGTATCAAACCCGGCAGAGGAGGCTCATCCGAGGCGGTGGCGTCGACCGCACCGAGAGCGCGATAGGTCCGCACAACCGCCTGCCATTCCGCCGGATGGGCCGGGTCGGCGGCGAGCCAGTCGGCGAATCCGGCGTGCAGGTCTCTGTCGTCCGGCTCATCCGTCAACGCGATCAGCCAATCCGCGGCCGCCCATTCCACATCATCGTCAGCCGTCACGATATCCTCGACTGTTGCACCGGCCCACCCGACCCGAAGGTGACCGCAAGCAGTACCATGCTCATTAGACGCCCGGCCGTCGCGACCGTTCAAACTTCGTCGCGTCATCGCCGGTCGAGCCTTTGGCGGCAATGCTCCAACGCCTGCACGATCAACCCATGGGCGGTGCCGACGGACACGCCGAGTTCGGCGGCGACCTGTTTGACGGACAGTTCGGAAATTCGGTGCAGTTCCAGAGCCCGGCGCATGCGCTCCGGCAACTCGGCCATCGCTGCCTGGAGCCGGCGAAGCTCCTGGCGGGACACGGCCAGGGTCTCCGGTGTAGGCTCCGCACTCCGTATGCCTTCAATGTCACCGAGAGCATCGGCGAGCACTTGGTCCCGGCGATGGTCGCGCGCCGCGCCGCGCTTGGTGTCCAGACAGAGGTTGCGAACCGTGCGGTACAGATAGGAAACCGGCTCGTCGATTATCGTGGTTTCCGCTGAGGCCGAGAACCGGATGAAGGCCTCCTGGACGACCTCTTCCGCCCGTCCAACGTCGCCGAGAATCCGGCCGGCATAGCCGACCAGGGCCCCCCGGTGGCTGGCGTACAGCGTATCCAGGCCCGTATTTCTGATCACGCCGAACAACCGTGCATCATTGCCCGCGGACACCGCGCCCTAGCCATGAACGGCGGCGATCGCCGGTGCCGGCAGAGCCCGCCTGCCCTGCCCGCGGCAACGACCTGCCCCGTGCGGCACCGTCTTGGCGCCGGACTCGTGACTTGTTTCCGGCAACATCGTGCTCATCCGGGTAGATCCAACTCGTGGCGGGTCGGCTCACCCTAAATGATATTGCGATTGATTCGCAATAGTGTCGGATCGACGACCCGGTCGAGATTTTCCGCCCACCTTCCGGCTGACTCTGAAAATTCCCAGCGCCGCGTTCAGGGGCCGACGATCCTGTCGAACAGAACGTAAGGTCGGCCCAGCGAGGATTGTTCGACCCGCGCCACGACACCGTAGGCATCGGAAAGAACTGCGGACGTCAACGCGTCCTCCGCCCGGCCGACGGCGCGGACGCCACCCTCCGTCAGCAACACCACCGTGTCCGCCCAGCGTAGTGCGAGATTCAGGTCGTGCAGCACCACCATCGCCACCGCGCCGTCGGACGCGACATGATCCTTCACCGCCGCCATCACACCGATCTGGTGGGCCGGATCGAGCGCGCTCGTCGGCTCGTCGAGGAGGAGGATCGCCGGACGGCGGACAATCGCCTGGGCCAGGCTCACGAGTTGGCGCTGCCCCCCCGACAGCTCATCGATCGCGGACATTTCCAGGTGCCCGATACCGAGACGGTCAAGCACAGCGCCGGCACACGCCTGGATCGTCCTCCCGGACGCATCGCGACCGGCCGAAGACACGCGCAACGCCGTCATCACCGCCTCGATCACCGTGAGCGCCACGCCCTGGGGCAAAGCCTGCGGCATATAGGTGACCAGCCGGGCACGCTGGGCAGGCTTGAGCTTCAGAATATTCCCACCATCGTAGCGCGCTTCTCCTCCGGCCGGCAGGAGGCCCGCCAGGGCACGAAGAAGCGTCGTTTTGCCCGCCGCGTTCGGACCGACCACAGCGGTGATCGTGCCGCACGCCAAGGCCGGCAGCGACAAGTCGTCGATCACCTGCCGTCGCGGATAGCCCACGCATAGCCGACTGATTTCCAGCGCCTTCCCCATCAGCCCGACCGACGACCCACGATCAGCGCGAAGAACACCGGAATGCCGACCAGCGAGGTCACGATACCAATCGGCAACAGAACGCCGGTGACCAACAGCTTGCTGGCAAGGGAGGCGAGCGACAGAACGGCGGCGCCCGTCAGGACGCTGGCGGGAAGAAAGAAGCGGTGGTCCTCTCCCACCAGCAGGCGGGCGATGTGGGGAGCGACCAGACCGACGAACCCGATGGTCCCGACAAAGGCGACCGCGAGCGCGGCCAACAGGCTGACGCGCAGGAGTGCCACGAGCCGCAGCCGCGCGACCGGGACGCCGAAGCTGCGGGCCCGGTCTTCGCCGAAGCGCAGCGCCGTCAATTGCCAACGCACGGCGAAGGAGGCCGGAAACGCGACCGCGACGGCAAGGGCGAGCACGGCAACCTCGGTCCATCCGGTCCGCGAGATGGAACCCATCGTCCAGAACACAAACTGCTGAAGCGCGCTCTCGGAGGCCACGAACTGGGTCAGGGCGACCAGGGCGTTAAAGGTGAAAACCATGGCGATGCCGAACAGGATCAGGCGATCCGAACCGCCGCCACATCGCGCGGCCAGGGCCTGCAAGAGAAGCACCGAGCCGAAAGCAAACAGGAACGCGTTTACCGGAACCAGCCAAATCGGCGGCAGGCCAGGCAGGCCCGCGCCCAGGATCACCGCCAACGCCGCGCCGAACGATCCGGCCGCCGAAACGCCAAGCGTGAAGGGGCTGGCCAACGGGTTGTCCAGGATCGTCTGCATCTCGGCGCCGGCGAGAGCGAGCGCCGCGCCGACCAGAACAGCGGTCAGGGCCTGTGGCAGCCGCACGCTCCAAAGGATAACGGTCTCCGACGGAGTCACTCCCTCAAGGCCGAACAGGGCCCCGATCAGTTGACCGAAGCCCATGTCGACGGGTCCGGTGACGACATCCAGAAGGAAAGAGACAACCAGAATACCGGCCATTGAGGCGACCAGAAACCGGCGACGGCGGACCATGTCGAGATATGGGCGCATGCGCTGGTCACGCACCGTCTGCGGTCCGGCCCCCAGAGGCATCGGGTGGGTCCAGGGTGGCGGCGTCTCCGGTGCGGGCATCATCCGGAAATGGCCTCGACACCGGCCGTCGCGATGTCCTCTTCGCTCATGCCGCGCCGCCAGTGGGAGAAGGCGACCATTCGCGATGCCGGGACGCCAAGGTCGTTCCGCAGATAGCCGCGCGTCTCCCGGAATGCGGCATATTCCGCCCCCACCCAGACGAAGAGCGTGGCGGGCGCGGGCGGCAGAGCCAATGTCCGGAGGGAGTCGGCGAGCAGCCGCGTCGTACCGGGCGCCGTGCTACCGCGATGCAACCAGCGGACCTCAACGCCTGGCGGAGCGTCGATCGCCTGCTCCTCCGCGGCGCCGGCGACCTCGATCAACGCGACGCCCCGCGCCGACCGGGGCAGCCCTTCGAGAATGCGGGCGATGCCCGGCAACCCGGTCTCGTCGCCCACCAGCAAGTTCCAGTCGGCCTGCTTGGGTCCATGCGCTGCGGGGCCCACGATACCGACGATATCTCCCGGCGCCGTGCCGGACGCCCACTGCATTCCAGGGCCGTCTCCGCCATGCATGAAAAAGTCGACATCCAGGGTTCCGGCAGGCGGATCGACGCGGCGGATGGTGTAGATCCGAGTATCCAGCTTGGACGCATCCGGCCAGACGATCCGACCATTGTCGCCCAACTGCGGCCATTTCGGCGCCGTCGCCGATCTGTCCTGAAACAGCAACCGGCAGTGAAGCTGATCGGACACCGAAAATCGCTCGAGGTCAGCTCCGTGGAAGGTGACGCGGCGCATGCGCGGCGTGAGGTCATGGACATTGCGCACGCGGAGAATGCGCAGGTTCGGGGGGAGTGCGGCGCCCGTCATGTCCCCAGTCCAGTCGATCTTCAACCGCTCTCCGCGCGCGACGAAGTCGATCAAACTGGTCAGGTCGTGCTTGAGGTGATTGAAGGCGGCGGGGTCCTGCGCTTCGACGTCTAGGCGCAATTCCGATTGAGACGACAGCAGCCGTGCCGTGGCTCCGAACGACGACGTGACGACATGGCCCTCCCCGTCCGGTCGGATGACGAGATTGTGTGTGGCGATGGACTCTAGGATGGCCGGAAGATAGGCGGCGACATTCGAGAACGGGATCGTGGCCTCGGCTTTGAGATCAGCCATTGTTCTTTCCTTGCAGCAGACTGAGCCAACAGGGATCGCCCAGCGGTTCCGACAGAAACCGCCGATTTATCTCCGCGAGCGTGGTCGCCGGCTCGACATCCTGAAATGCGTCTGGGTGCAGCCATTTTCCAGCCACCTCCACGAACAGAATGTTGAGCGGCTGGACGGTCACGAGCCCGGTCCAGATCCCATGCACCCGACCGTTCCGGACGGCCGGCAGAGTCTCGAATCCACGTCGCTCGCACAGCCGCCGGAGGCCCTCGCGACCCCGCTCCGGCCGGAGCCCGGGACCGATCGACGGCCTCCTCGCGCTGGCATATGCGCCGCCGGATGCGATGTAGACCTCCGGCGCCTCGGCAATGAGCTGCTCGGGTGCCACTTTCGCGTACCACGGCGCATCGACGGCGGACAGATTCTCGCCCCCCGCCAGGGCGAGAAGGTCGCCCCATATGCGCGTTCCGGCCGCCCAGCAGCAGTCGTCATAGGTCGACTGGAGCTCCAGATAGGTCTTGCAGGGAGTAAGCCCCCGCAGACGCTCTTGGACGAAGGCGAGCCGCTCTTGCACGAAGTCGGTGAACGCACGCGCCTGCGGTTCTCTGTCGAGAATGGTCCCCCACATACGCATGACGGGGGCGATATCGAGGATCGGGTCTCGGTCCAGGCCGTCCGCGGTTTCCCGGTTCGAGGCCGCATTGCTGAAGATTACCGGAATGCCGGCCGCTTCCAGCCGGCGGGTCACTACACCGTCCTCCAACGCCGGTTCCATATGCGCTGTGGTAACGACCAAATCTGGCATCAGCGCGAGAATGTTCTCGATCGACACGGTATCGGCCGTCAGCCCGCCAACGACCGGTATCGTGCCGCCATCGGCGCGCCCGTCGTACTGGCGGCGCACCAGATCGCTGTCGAATGTCCCTGCGCCCGCCCAGCCGACGATCAGGCCGGCCGGGTTCGGGTGAAGCACTGCCATTGATAGACAATCCCGCGCATCCAGCAGGACGATCCGTTCGACCCGGCGGGGCAGGTCGACCACGCGGCCGACCATATCCGTGACCGTCACCCGCGGGGTTGCCGTGGCGACTGCCGGTCTGCTGCCCGCGGCCACCGGAGCGAGCGCGGCGCAGGCGAGCAGGGCGGACACGCGGCGCCGGTCCAAGTTCATAACCGCCCCCTCACCAACGGTAACGCAGCCCGACCAACACCTGGGTTCCGTTGCCGTACTGGCAGAAGAAATTGGAACTGCAGCTCGCGTAATACTCTTTGTCGAACAGGTTCGTGACATCGAGAGTCGCTTCCGCTCCCCCGAGAGCTGGAAGGGCTTTCTCCAGGTCATAGCGCAAGGCGGCGTCGACCAGGGTGTATCCCGACGCGCTGACGGTATTGGCATCGTCGGCGTAGCTGCTGCCGACGAACCGCAGGCCTGCGCCGATGGTAAGACCGTCCAGGGACCCGAAGCCGACGGTGTAGTTGGCCCAGGCGGACCCGAAATACTCCGGTGCCGCCTGCGGACGCTTGCCCAAGGTGGTCGAAACCGTCGACTCCGTGACTTCGGTGTCGAGGAGAGTCAGCGCACCAATCAGTTCTAGATCGGCGGTAACGTTGCCTCGCGCTTCGAATTCGAGCCCACGCGAGCGAACTTCTCCTTGCTGCACGCTGAATCCCAGCGTCGTGTCCGGGGTGAGAACATTCTCTTGCACAATCTCGAAGGCCGAGACCGCGAACAGTGCGTCCATGAAGGATGGCTCGTATTTGAGCCCGATCTCCCACTGGTCGGCTTCGGTCGGTTTGAAGGCGTCGCCGTTGACATCGACGCCAATGGTCGGCTCGAACGATGTCGAGTAGCTGGCATAAGGCGCCAAGCCATTGTCGAACTTGTACAGCAGGCCGGCGCGGTAGCTCGCGGAGTCGCTCGATTGGCTGCTGGTCGTGCCCGACAGGCGGTTCTCCGTTTCCTGCTCGGTCCAGTCGTAGCGGGCTCCGAGTACGACGTGGAACCCGCCGAAACTCACCTGGTCCTGAGCGTAGACGCCGGTTTGCTGAAGCGTCTGCTCGTTGTCGATGAACGTCGCGAGAGGCCCGACCGCGCCGCCATATTGCGGGTTGGTCACATCGAGTGAGGAGGCCGCTCCGAACTGGTATTCCCAAGTGCTTTCCGAGTTCTGAAGGTCGAACCCGAGCAGTCCCGTGTGCTCGACGGGGCCGGTGTTGAAATCGAACTGCCCATGATTGTCCATGGCGACGCCGCCGACATCCTCGATCGACCGCACCGCCTGGCGGGGCATGATTCCGTCATCGGTGACGGCGCCCGCCATCTGAATGCCCCTGAAGTCCAGGTCGATCGCCGAGTACCGGAGCTTCGAGCCGATGCTTATGACGTCGTTGAACCGATGATCCAAGGAATAGCCGACACCGTATTGCTCTCGTTCGTAGCTGTCGAATTTGGGGTCGCCGACATTGAAATCTCGGTCCAGATAGGAGCCATAGGGCGCGGCAGCCAGGGAGCCGGGATATATGGAATTGAAGTAACCGCCTTCCGGATCGTTTTGATAGAAGCCCCGCAGAGACAGCGCCGTATCCTCGGTTGGCCGCCAGGTGACCGCCGGGCTGAGGGCGACTCTTTCGTCGTCCACATCCTCGTAACGCGTACCCGCATACCGACCGATGCCGCTCAGGCTGTATTGCCAACGGCCATCGGCGTCGATCGGGCCCTGGCTCGTCACGCCCGCCTGCAGGCGATCATGATTGCCGGCTTCGATCCGGGCCTCATTATAGGGGGTCGCGTCAGGAGATCGGCTGACCTGATTGACCAGACCGCCGGGTGTGGTTTGCCCATAGAGGACAGCGGCCGGCCCCCGGAGGACCTCGACGCGATCGAGCAGAAACGGATCGACCGACGGCAGGGCGAAGGCCTGTCCGCGCGGCAGCTTGAGGCCGTCGAGAAAATCAACGACGTCTGTCGACAACCCGAACCCGCCAAAGCCGCGCATGAAGACGCTGTCATACCGCGTCGTCGCCTCGACCCCCGATAAGACGCCTGGCGTGTAATTGAGTGCGCCCCGGACCGTTTGGGGGTTCTGATCGTCGAGCTGCTTGCGCGTGATTGTCGTCACCGCTTGAGGGGTCTCAAGGGTGGGCGTGTTCGTCTTGGTCGCGCTGGTCGCCGTGCCTGTGTAGACCTCGTCTCTGGTGGAATTGCGTTCGACGGCTCCTTCCACCCGCACGGTGGGAAGAACCAGGGCTTTGTCCTCCGCCCGGCCAGCCGTCGGTGCCAATAAGGTAGCCGCCGCCATCAGCAGCGCCGCACGCGTTCCGTTCAGGGATGCTCCCGCCATCTTTCCCGACCTTCTCCGTTCGCCCGCGACGCGGACATATCGCTTCATAAACGCTATTGCGAATGATTTGCACTAGCGAAGCATCCATAACCATACGGGACGGTCCCGTCCAGATATAATATACTGGCGCCGGCATTCTTCGGGCGACAGGCCCGCCGAGGGTGCTCAGGCCCGCAGTCGGACGTTGGTTCGGGGCAGGCCGTCGGGTAGGAAAGACCCAACACGCGAACAAATGGCGTCGCCCGAACGGGCAGAAACGGGAACGGGGTGGAACGATGGTCAGGTCCGGTCAGGGTCGAGATGTAGGACAGGCGGGTTTCGCAGCACGCGCATCTCGTGCGGTGCCGCGATGACGGGAAAGCCCTCCCCCACGAAACCGAGGTCCGGGCGGCCGCCAAAGGAAGAAGCCGCGGAAACCTCGGGGCGCATCATCGATGCGGCCGCCCGACTCTTTGCCGCGCAAGGGTTTGCTGCGACCTCCATGGAGCAGGTCGCCTCCGCCTGTAACGCCGGCAAGGATACGATCTATCGGCGGTTCCCGTCCAAGCTGGCGCTGTTCGGGGCTGTCGTGGACACATCGCGCGAGCGGATTCTGGCCCGCTTGGAGACCGAGATCTCCGCCGTTGCCCAGGCCGGCGATCCTGAGGCGCGGTTGAAGCGTGTCGCCCGCTGGTTCCTGACGGTGAACCTCGACCCGGAACTGCTCGCCTTCCGGCGCATAGCCTTGAGCGAAGGAACGGTCTTCGGGCCGAACCGTCCAGCGCAAGCGGAAGAAGACCCGATCATGAGTCGATTGATCGCCGTGGTTTCAGAAGCACAGGCAGCCCACGTAGTCCGTAGCGGAGATCCGGAATTTCTGGCCTGGCATCTGTTGCACAGTATCGTGTTCGGCCCGTCAAACGAGGCCATGCTTGGCCGCACCACCTACGATACGGTCGCGGCGCAGGACCGGTATTTCGAGCGGGCCTGGGATCTATTCCTGCACGGCGTAATGGATCGGCCGTAGCCCGTGACGGGTTTCTGTCCCATCCTTGCGATGGAGTCACATCCAACTCCCGCTGGCGCAATGCGGTCTGGTCGACAATGAGCCCCCCGAAAACAAAGGGATACGGGCGCACGCTGCTCGACCTCAATCAGATCGAATCCGGCGTCATTCACCCGAAAATCAAGCGGTACCCGGTCAACGATCTGCTGGGGCGGTTGAAGGATGGCTTCTCCTACGGAGCGATGGCACAGGGCATCTCGTTGCAGGTGATGCCCTGCGGGCTGTCGATCGAGAGCGATCCCCAGCTTCTGGAACAGATGGTCCGCAACATTCTCTCGAACGCCATCAAATACACTCACGGTGGACGGGTTCTGGTCGGTTGCCGGCGGCGTGGCGCGACACTCAGCATCCAGGTGTGGGACACCGGACAAGGAATTCCTGAGGATCAACTCCAGGCGATCTTTGAAGAATACCGCCAACTGGACAATCCAAACCGCGACAGAAATGCCGGGCTCGGCCTTGGCCTCTCCATCGTTCAGCGGCTCGGGCAACTGCTCGGTCATCACATCGACGTCCGGTCTCGCGAAGGAGTCGGTTCGGTCTTCTCCATCGAGGTTGACCTTGGACTGGAGGGATCTGAACGGCCTGGTGAACCGACGGCCACCCCGGAGCCGCCAGACGCCGCCGACCTGCCGCCTCTGAACGCAAGCATCCTGGTGGTCGAGGATGATCCGGCCCTGCGGGCTCTTCTCGAAGATCTCCTGACGGATCAAGGGTATCAGGCGCGGTCGGCGGTCGATGGCCGCACGGCGCTCGATCTGGTCACGCAGGGGGCGTTCCGGCCGGATCTGCTGCTTGCGGACTACAACCTTCCCGGTGACATGGACGGGTTGAAAATTGCCATCGACGTCCGCCGTAAGATGAGCCGGCAGATTCCGGTTATCATCCTGACCGGCGACAATTCGAGTGCGAGCCGGCGAGACCTGCAGTCCCAGAATTGCATTCGATTCACCAAGCCGATAAAGCCGGAGAATCTGCTTCAAGCGGTCCGCGACCAGCTCCTGGCATCTCCCACAGCGGACAACGCCACCGCCGCCGTCCCCCTTCCCCCCGAGCCACCGATCTGAGCGACCGCCGCTACGGTGTCGACGACGATCGCGACCGATACGTCTGGGTCCGCCGTTTGCTACCGCCCTTCCAGAATCACTTCGAAACCTTCGAACTGTGGGTGGCCGAGATACAGAACCTTGCGGGTGCCGGCACCGGCATGGGCTCTGCGGAACGCCTCGGATTTGGTCCAGGCGTCGAACGAGTCACGGTCTCGCCAGATGGTGTGGGAAGCGAACAGCGTATGGTCCTCCGCTTCGGGGCCCCGGAGTAGCCGAAACTCGACGAAGCCGGCGACTTCGTCCAAATGGCTGTCCCGTTCCGCCCAGACCTTCTCGAACTCCTCCTCCGACCCTTTTGCGACCTTAAACCGGTTCATTGCGATGAACATGCCGTCCTCCCTGCCTTGGATCCCAAGCACCAATTTGCCGGCTCGTTTATCGTAATTGCGGGTCATTCTCAATATTATTGCTTTTGCGAGTCATTATTAATAACGTCCCACCTGCCGGTGATCGATCATCCGGATTGCGTTCCAAGGCTTAGGGGGATGGAGTGGCTACCAGGAACTGTTTGGCTGGCGTAAGTGCGGCCTCGTTCGTGCTTGTATTGTGCGGCCTAGCGACCAGCGCCGTTGCCCAGTCACAAGGCGGGACTGAGCCGGCGAATACCGGGCGAATAGAGTTGGGGCCGGTCTCCGTATCGGCGACCCGCAGCCCGATCTCGGCCATGCGGTATCCCGGCATGGTAACCGTCATCGACCGCGAGCAGATCGATCTCAAGGACCCGGACACGCTCGACGACATGTTCCGATCCGTCCCGGGCGTGCATTTCGAAGGCGGCCCGCGTCGGACCGGCCAGGTCCCGACAATCAGAGGATTCGAGGGCGAGAACGTCCAGATCCGCATCGACGGCGCACGTCAGAATTTCGTCTCGGGCCACAATGGCCGGGTCTTCGTCGACCCCGCACTTCTGGCCGGCGGCGAAGTCCTCCGCGGCGGCGCCTCCTCGCTTTACGGCAGCGGCGCCATGGGCGGCCTGATCTCGCTACGCACGCTCTCGGCCGACGATCTGCTGCAGGGCGACGACACGCTCGCAGGTCGTGCCAAGTTCGGCTACCAGGACGTCAATCAGGAGTTCACGGAGAGTCTGGTCATCGGTGGCCGCCCGCTGGATGGGGTCGGCCTCGTGGGCGGCATCGTGAAGCGCGACTCAGACGACATCAAGCTCGGCAACGGCACGGAGCTCGTCTCCGACGACGACATCATCTCGGGATTGGCGAAAGCGGATATCGAGATCTCCCCGGGATTGTCGGCCTCGCTCTCCTATCTCGTGTTCAACAACGACGCGCGCGAGCCCGCGAACGGACAGCGGGCCAATACGGCGGCGGATTCCGACATCACGGACAAGGACATCCGGAGCGACACGATCCGCGGACAGGTGCTGTACGCCCCTGTCGGCCAGAACTGGCTCGATCTCGACGCGTCGGCCTATTTCACCAACGCGCAGGTCAATCAGACCTATGAGGACTCGGGACGCATCGTCGAGCAGGATGTCGACACATACGGCCTGTTCATCGACAACCGCAGCCGGTTCTCCCTGGCCGAGCGGTCCTCCCTGACCCTCACCTACGGCGTGGAGGCATCGCAGGACGAACAGGAAGGCTATGACTCCGCCAGCGCCGACGGCAGCCGGTCCGGCGTGCCGAACGCGGAGGCCGAATTCGCCGGCGCGTTCCTGCAGGGTAGCTTCGAGATCAGCGACGTGGTCCCAGGCACTCTGACCATCATTCCGGGGGTACGCTACGACAGCTTCTCGGCCGATTCAGACATCGACGACGGCTCCAGCGATGACGAGATCTCGCCGAAGATCGCCGTTTCCTACGAACCGGTCCGCGGACTTGTCGGCTTCGCCAGCTACGGCCGCGCCTTCCGCGCCCCGTCCATCAACGAGCTGTACAACGAGGGAACGCATTTCGCGATCCCGCTGCCCAACGGTCAGACCGCGGTCAACAGCTTCGTGGCGAACCCGGACCTGAAGCCCGAAGTGTCCGACACGCTGGAATTCGGCCTCGGTTACGAACGGGCCAACACCCTGCTGAAGGACGACGAGTTCCGGATCAAGGGCGCCTACTTCCAGTCCGATGTAAAGAATCTGATCGACATCTCGGTGAACAGTGCCGGTCCGTCCGTCAGCTGCTTCATTCCGCCATATACCGGCTGCAATGCGGGGACCACCGACACCGTCAACGTCCCGGAAGCGGAACTTGAGGGCTATGAGCTCGAAGCCTCGTACGACGCGCCGCGGTTCTACGTGACCGCCGGGTTCTCCTCGATCGACGGTGAAAACACGCGGACTGGGGAATCTCTGGGCGTGCTGACCCCGGACCGTCTGAGCACCGATATCGGCCTGCGCCTGCACGAGATCGATGCCGTGGTCGGCGTCGAGGGCGAGTTCGTCTCCGGGTTCGACAATGTGGACGACTCCAGCGAGGAACGTGGCGGCTATTCCGTGTTCGATCTCTATGTGCAGTGGGCACCCAAAGAGCCGGCGCTGCAGGGCCTGGCCATCAATCTCGGCGTCGACAACGTGTTCGACCGCGACTACGAGCGGGTCTTCGCCGGCGTCTCCGAGCCGGGCCGGAATTTCAAGGGCTCCATCGCCTATCGTCTGGCGTTCTGAGGTCCGGTCCGATGCGTATCACCCTCCGCCCCCTAGTGGGCCTGATCCTGGCCGCCGCCTTGGTACCGGCCGGCGGCACGGACAGCCATGCCGAACCGTCACGGGTGCTCTCGATCGGCGGCTCGATCACCGAGATCGTCTATCTTCTGGGCGAGGAGGACAGGCTGGTGGCCGTGGACTCCACCAGCCTGTATCCGTCGGCGGCACAAGCACTGCCCAATGTCGGCTATCTCCGCCGGCTGGCGGTGGAGCCGATCCTCGCACTGGCTCCGGACCTGATCCTCGCCGAAGGGGACGCCGGGCCGGAGGCGGTCATGGAGCAGCTCGACGCCGCCGGCATCGCCCTGGTCAAGACGGAGCACGCCACCGATATCCCCGGCGTCGGGCGGAAGATCCAGGCCGTCGCCTCGGCACTCGGCCGGCAGCGGGACGGGGAACGGCTTGCCGAGGAGATCACCAGCCGGGCCATGACCCTTTCCCAGGAGGCCCGCGCCCGTCCGAATCCGCCCCGCGTTCTGTTTCTCCTCAGCGTGGGCAAGGGGGCCCCTCTCGCCGCCGGACGTAATACGGCGGCAGCCGGTATCATTGAAGCGGCCGGCGGGGTCAATGCGATCTCCGGGTACGAGGGTTACAAGCCGTTGTCTCCCGAGGCGGCCGTGCTCGCGGACCCGGAGATCCTCCTGGTGCCGAACCGTACGCTGGAGCAGATGGGCGGACCCGCGGCCCTTCTTCAGCGCCCTGAAATGGCCCCGACCAAGGCCGCGCGGAGCGGGCGGATCGTCAGTGTCGACGGATTGCTGGTCTTCGGCTTCGGCCCCCGGATCGCCGAAGCGATCTCCGTGCTGTCGGCGGGCTTTCACCCCGATACCGCGCCCGCCAAACCGCAATGACACCATCCCCTTCGCCCGCTTGGTCGAGACCGGGATACCGGGCCCGCTTGACGGCCATGGCCCCACGCGAACGGCAGGCGGCAATCGTCCTGGCCGGTTGCGCCGGCTTCCTAGTCCTGTCGCTGTTCCTAGCACTGGGCATCGGTGCCGTGCCGATCCCTCCCGACGTGATCGGGCGCCTGATCCTGAACGCGCTCGGAGCCGATTTTGTCTGGGAGACCGAGACCCGCGATGCCTTGGTGTTCTGGTCGATCCGGGTGCCGCGGGTCGCGGCCGGGTGCCTTGTCGGCGCCTCCCTGGCCATGGCGGGAGCCACGATGCAGGGGATCTTCCGCAACCCGCTGGCCGATCCCGCACTCATCGGTGTCTCCAGCGGTGCCGCCCTGGCGGCGGTCGCCGTCATTGTGGTCGGCGGCGGGCTCCTCGGAACGCTCCCCCCGGAAACCCGCGCTTTCGCCCTGCCGGTAGCCGCCCTGTTCGGCGGGTTGGCCGCGACGGCGATCGTGTATCGATTGGGCAGTGTCGGAGGTCAGACCATGGCGGCCACGACCCTTCTCGCGGGTGTGGCGATCAGCGCCATCGCCCAGGCCGGCATCGGGTTCCTGATCTTCCTGAGCGACGAACAACAGCTCCGGGATCTGTCCTTCTGGACCCTCGGCAGCGTCGCCGGGCTGAACTGGCCCCTATTGCTGCCGGCCGCCGTACTGATGGTCGTTCCGATCCTCGTGCTGCCACGTCTCGCCGGTGCGCTGAACGCGATGCTTCTGGGAGAGCGGGAGAGCTTCCATATGGGACACGACCCGCAACGCGTCAAACGCCTGGCCATCGGCCTCACCGCCGTGGCTGTCGGCGGCGCCGTGTCGGTGTCCGGCGTGATCGGCTTCGTCGGTCTCGTCGTTCCCCATATCGTCCGGCTGCTGGCCGGGCCGGATCATCGGTGGCTCCTGCCCGGGACGGCACTGCTGGGTGCCAGCCTGTTCCTGATGGCCGATCTGTTAGCGCGCATGATCGTTCTGCCGTCGGAGCTCCCGATCGGCGTGGTCACCGCCCTGGTCGGAGGGCCGTTCTTCATCTGGCTTCTGGTGAAGCGGAAGGATTGGGGATGAGCATCCTGCTGCAGGCACGCGAGCTGACGATGCGCTACGGCGCATCCGAAATTCTCTCCCATGTCGACTTCTCGTTGGACGTCGGCGAGATCGTGGCCGTCGTCGGGCCGAACGGAGCCGGCAAGTCCACCCTGATCGCGGGCCTCTCGGGCGAGCGAGCGATCTCGGGCGGATCCGTTCTCCTTCAGGGGCGGCCGGTGGCAAGCCATTCCCCCCGCGAGTTGGCGCTCCGCCGCACCGTGCTGCCCCAGTCCACTTCCTTGCTCTTCCACTTCACGGCATACGAAGTGGTACAGCTCGGCCTGCACTGCGCCCGCGACGCCGGTGCCAAGATCGACGGGCCGGAGCTGGTCAACGCCACGCTGGATCGGGTGGGGATTGCGCATCTGCGAGATCGGTTCGTGCCGACGCTCTCCGGGGGCGAACGCCAGCGCGTGCATCTCGCCCGTTGCCTCGTGCAGTTGCGAGCCAGCCCACGGCTCGGCCCGAAACTGCTGATACTGGACGAACCGACCGCAAGCCTGGACCCGGCCCATCAGCACCGGGTGATGGAGATCACCCGGACCTTCGCGCGGTCCGGTAACGCGGTGATCGCGGTGGTGCACGACCTGAATCTGGCGGCGGCCTATGCCGACCGCCTGGTTGTGCTGAGTGCGGGACGGATTGCTTATGACGGGCCCGTCGCGGAGGGCCTGACGCCGGCCCTGCTCGCCGATCTCTTCCATCTCGATGCCGAGATCATTCCCCATCCGCGCACGGGCCGTCCGGTGGTTCTCCAGTCGGGGGCCATCTGATCGTTTGAGCATCCGGATCGTGGGTGAGGTTTCCCGGTGCAAGCCGGTCGGCCAAGGCGTGGTGAACGTGATCCTCCGATACCGGCGGATGGCACCAGGAATGGATCCGGCCCCAATTCCTCCCCTCAGTCGCCTGCGGACGCCAGACGGGTGCCGAACAGTTCCAGATGGTGGTCGACGAGATCGAACCCCAGCTCATCGGCGATCCGCATCTTCAGATCCTCGAGTTCCTGATTGTAGAACTCGATGACCTCGCCGGATTCGATATCGATCATATGATGATGGTGGTCGCGCTGGCCCACGCTGATCTCGTACCGGGCACGCCCGTCGCCGAAGTCTCTTTTCGCGACGATGTTCATTTGCTCAAGGACCTGGAGCGTTCGGTAAACCGTGGCAATGGAAATTGACCGATCAACCTTTCGGACCATGCTGTGAAGTTCGTCCGCGTCTGGATGGTCGTCGGCATCCATCAGGATCTGAACGATCACCCGTCGCTGGCCGGTGATCCGCAATCCTTTCGCGTGACACAGGGCCTCCAGGCCTTCGAGCGCCGACTGCTCCCGCTTCACCAAATCCAATTCCGCCTCCTCAGCCGGCCGATCTCCAGCCCTCATCCGGATCGGCCCAATATCAATTGATAATGATTATCAATATCACAAACTGAAGCGAGCGCCAATCGGCGGGAATATGTCCGACCCCACCATGTCCCGGGATGCCGTGGCATCCCCGGCCGGAAGATGGGCGTGGCTATGTGGCGGATGCGTGCTGGGAAAGAAGCTCTCGCCGGATCCACGGCAAATCGGGGCGGATCCGGGTTGGAGTTGGACGTCTCAAGGCCGAAGAGCCAGAAAAAGCGCGCGTCGGTCGTCGCTTTGTGACAGCGCGCTGATCACCGTTCCTGTGACGGCGTCACCCCCCGCGCCCGGTCAGCTTGAAACCTTCATACCCCTTAGAGGCGACCTCGTCGCATTTCTGTCGATAGACGCCGACGCCCGCGACATATGGCATGAATACACGCGGCTTACCGGGAATGTTGGCACCGACATACCAGGAGTTTGCCACCGGATAGAGCGTGCTATCGGCCACCTCGTTGACATGCGCCACCCAACGGTCCTGGGCGTCGATATCCGCTTCGATACGGGAGATCTGGCCATTCCGAGCGTAGTCGATGAAATTGGAGATCCAGTCGACATGCTGCTCGATGGAAAGGATCATCTGGCTCTTCACGCTCGGGCTGCCCGGACCGGTCACCATGAACATGTTCGGGAACCCCGCCACGGACAGGCCGAGATAGGTGCGCGGGCCCGCCTCCCACACGTCCGCCAGAGCTTCCCCGCCCTTTACCCGCAGGTCAATCTCGCGCAACGCCCCTGTCATCGCGTCGAAGCCGGTGGCGAACGCGATTGCATCCAGTTCGAATTCACCGTCGGCGGTCCGTACGCCGCGCTCGGTGATTTCCTCGATCGGCGCGTTGCGCACGTCGATCAGCGAGACATTGTCGCGGTTATAGACCTCGTAATACCCGGTATCGAGACAGAGCCGCTTGGTGCCGATCGGGTGATCCTTGGGTGCCAGCGCCTCGGCCACCGCGGGATCCCGCACGATGCCGCGGATCTTCTCGCGGACGAATTCGGCCGCCGTGTCATTGGCGCGCTCATCGACAAGGAAATCGTTGTAGCAGGACAGGAAGCCGATGCTGCCGCCACGCTGCCAGAGTTCTTCGTAGTTGCGGCGTCGTTCCTCGGGCGGAACCTCAAGGGCGGATTGCGTCGGCGTCGGATAACCGGAAACGCCGAACCCGGAGGTCCGCGCCTCCTGGCGACGGACGGGATAGTTCGCTTTGTAGGCCGCCTCGCGCTCGGCCTCCATTGGACCGTTCTGCGCCGGCAGGCAGAAATTCGGTGTGCGCTGAAAGACAAAAAGGTGTTCCGCCTGCTTGGCGATCATCGGAATCATCTGGATACCCGACGATCCCGTTCCGATCACACCCACGCGCTGGCCGCTGAAATCGACCCCTGCAGCCGGCCACATCCCGCTGTGGTACCACTTGCCTTTGAAGTTCTCCAATCCCTTGAAATCCGGGACCCGAGGGGTGGACAGGTTGCCGGTTGCCATGATGCAGAACTGGGCCGACACGACCTCGTCCTTGTTCGTGCGCAGCGTCCAACTGTCGGACGACCGATCGAACTCGGCGGCGAGGATGCGGGTCTCCAATTGAACATCGCGCATCAGATCGAAGCGCTCGGCGACGTGATTGATGTAGGCCAGGATCTGCGGTTGCGTGGCATAGCGCTCGGGCCACTTCCACTCCTGCTGAAGGTCATCCGAGAAACTGTAGGAATACTCCAGGCTCTCGATATCGCAGCGGGCCCCTGGATAGCGGTTCCAGAACCAGGTGCCGCCGACGCCGTTTCCGGCTTCGAAGACGCGCGCGGAAATGCCCATGCCCCGCAGACGATGGAGCGCATAGAGGCCGGCGAGGCCACCTCCCACGATGGCCACGTCGAGCAGGTCGCCGCGCGGTGCCGGTGTTTGTGCCTTATTGGGGGCCGTATCCGTCATCATTCAATCTCCTCGCAACTAAGCGTAGCGCCGTAGCTCATTTTCAGTCGTGCACCAGGAACAGGAAGAAGTCCGGAAACGCGATCATCAGACCGACGATGGTGATTTCCATCACGACAAAGGGGATGCAGCCGCGGAATATCTCGCTGAGCGAGACATCCGGC
Source organism: Thalassobaculaceae bacterium (assembly GCA_029212785.1). GTDB lineage: Bacteria > Pseudomonadota > Alphaproteobacteria > Thalassobaculales > Thalassobaculaceae > Thalassobaculum. The sequence goes on along the minus strand of JARGOG010000004.1, from coordinate 77,720 downwards.
GCCGCACTCTTCACGACGAAGGCATTCAATCCAACCGGCGGCGTGATGCAGCCGATCTCTACGGCCTTGGTTACCAGCAGGCCGAACAGCACCGCGTCGAACCCGACATGATTGACGATCGGAAAGACGATCGGCATCGTGATCAGGATCAGCGACACACCGTCAAGGAACATGCCCAAGATTAGATAGGGCAGCAGAATCAACACGATCATCGCGACGGGCGAGAGATCGAGGCCGGTCGCCAGTTCCGCCAGATGGGTCGGAAGCTGCGTGGTCGACAGACCGAGGCTGAACAGACCGGCACCAATGATCAGCGCGAAGATCGAGCAGGTGGCCGATCCGGTTTCCCGCAATCCTTCCGCCAACTTCGACCAGCGCCCGGGGCGACGCAGTACCGCCAGAAGCGACAGTCCGGCCCCGAGGGCCGCTGCCTCGGTCGGCGTCGCGACGCCGAGATAGATTGTGCCCATCACCGCCGCGAACAGCAGCAACATTTCCCAGGACCGCCCTGCCGCCTGGGCGTGTTCGCGCCAGGTGAAGCGCCGCGTCAGCGGTCGGCCGGCGAGTTCGGGATCCAGTTTCACCATCAGCCAGATGCCGAACATGTAGACCACGGCGGTCACGACTCCCGGGACGAAGGCCGCCAGGAACAGCTTGAGCAACGACACCTGGGTGACGATCGAATAGATGACCAGGATCCCGCTTGGCGGAATCAGCACCCCCAAGGTGCCGCCGGCAGCGACGCAGCCCGCCGCCAGTCGTTCCTTGTAGCCATGGCGCAGCATCTCCGGCAGCGCCACCTTCGCCATCGTCGACGCGGTCGCCACACTGGACCCACAAACGGTCGAGAACGCGGCGCAAGCGAACACGGTCGCTGCCGCCAGGCCGCCCGGAAACCGACCGAGATACTGCTGGCCTGCTTCGAAAGCGCGCCGCGACAGCCCGGCCGAGAACGCCATGTGCCCCATGAACAGGAAGAGCGGGAGAACGACGTATGCGAAATGCGCCGTGTTGGCATAGGCAAAGGTCGACAGCAGATACTCGATCGCCCGCCACGGCCTATCCAGACCCAATCCGACAACGCCCGACATCGCCAGGGCGAAAGCGATCGGCACGCCCGCCGCCAGCAAGACGAGCAGCAACGCGATGATGATCAGTCCTGATTCAAACATTTCCATCGTGATGCGCCTTAGCCTACGGGAGATGTGGGGGTGTCATCCTCGGCCGGGCGATCCAGCGAGCAGAGTGTCTTGACGATGTCGATTATCAATTGCAGGGCCAACAGCCCCAGGCCGAATGCGATCACCACGCGGGCCGGCCAGATCGGAAAAGAGATCGTGCCGTAGCTGGACTCGCCCTGGAGCATCGCCTGCCAGGCGTGCTTGGCGGACAGCCACGCGAGCAACCCGACCACCAGGAGGCTGACAACCATCCCGACTGTCTCGAGCCGGCGTTGCGCCACGGGCCCGAGCAGATGGGTGACAATGTCGACGGTGTAGTGGTTACGACCCTGCTGCGCGGCCGCAAGCCCAAGGAAGATCAGGACAACCAGCAGCAATTCGGAGAGCTCGTTCCCTCCGGGGATCGGCGCGTTGAAGAAGGTCCTGCCCGCGACATCGAGGATGATGACGATCATCACCATTAGCGTCGCAAAGCCGCCGAGGACTCCGAGTTGCCGTGTGAACCGCTCAATCAGGCGGGCGACGGTCCGCATTCGGTGACACTCCCCAAAGCCGTCAAGTAAAGGAGCCGGCGGAATTCAGTCGTCCCGCCGGCCCAGAGCTCGATTGTTACTTGCCGCAGTCCAGTTCCTCATAGCGCTCGAAGCCCGACTTCCACGTCGATGACGCTTCGTACTTGCGGACGAGGTCGAGATACTGCTGAAGCATCGCTGCGGTGTCGGCCTTGGTCGTCTCGGCGGCCCACTTCACCCATTGGGCCTGAAGCGGCATCGCGGCGACCTCATAGGCCTTCTTGCGCTCGCTCTCCGGGAACAGGGTGACGGTGAGATCGCCCTTATAGGCGCACAGCTTCTCGGCAGCCTTTTGAAGCTCGAAATTCAGGCCCGACAGAAAGCGCGTCGGCGCCTCCGCCGTAACGTCCAGGAAGATCTTCTTGTGCTCGTCGCTCAACCCGTCCCAGCGGCGTTGATTGAACGCGGTGGCCGCGAACGAGAAGATCCCCATGTCGCCGCCGTCGGAGCCGACTTTCGCGGACTCGTACACGCCGCCCAGAACGCCGGAGTCGAACGGCGTCGAAGAGACGACGTCGACCACGCCGCGCCCGAGGGCTTCGAGGGCTTCCGGCCACGCCATGGCGACCGGGGTCCCGCCCATCATCTGTACCGAGTCGGCGATCGCCTGGACGCTACGCACCTTCAGCCCGGCGAAATCCTCGACCTTGGCCAGCGGCTTGGCGCTCCAGAACGTGTTCTCGGCCCAGGGCACTGCGTACAGCAGCTTGATGTTGCGGCCCTCGAACTCCCCGCGGAAGCTGGCGTTGGAGGCATAGAGATCGACCAGCGCCTTCCCCACCGCGTCCGCCTTGGACGAGATGAAGGGCAGAACCACGTTGGACAGCCGGTAGTCGTTGCGATTGTAGGCGGCCGGCGTGCCCGTCACCATGTCCGCCGCGCCGTCCTGCAGGCCCGGAAACAGATCCGGTGCCTTAAGGAGAGAGCCGCTGAAGTACTTCTCGAACTCGATCTCGCCGTTCGACCGCTTTTCGATCTCGGCCATGACCCAAAGGTCGACCTTGCTGATCGTGTAGACCTCGGACATGTAGCTTGCGTAGACGATCTTCTCGGCGGCCCCCGCCGAAGTCGATCCCGCAACCATAACCGCGCAAGCCAGCGCGGCACTGCGTACTGCACGCATCATCTCGGTTCCCTCCCTACTCGTTGATCAAGGCCAGAAGCCGCCGCAGCGGCCGCAACCAAGGCACTTGACGGTTTGCCGCGTGTCGCGGTCTTGAACGGACTGCTCTCAGAACAGGATGACGCCCTTCCCGGACGTCTGATTGTCAAACAGCTCGTATGCTTCGGCCGCCTGCGAGAGCGACCAGCGATTTGTGAACAGTTGGTCGACATCGACGCCGCGGTCCGCGATGAAAGTCGCGCACTCACCCTGGCCGACGGTCGAGAACGTCCACGATCCGATGATGGTCACCTGGCGGCGCAGCATGTCCGGGCTGACGTCCAGCGTGACATCGCCGCCTTCGCCGACGAAGCAGGCCTTGCCCCAGGTGCGCACGCACTGCACCGCCTGGCGCCGCGCCTGCGACGAGGATGACGCGTCGATGGATACGTGCGCGCCGAGGCCGTGCGTGGCTTCGCGGATGGCCGCCACGGGGTCGGTGTCATTTGGATTGATCAGCACGTCGGCGCCGAACGCCTTGGCTCGGGCGAGCCGCTCGTCGCTGACGTCCAGCGCGATGACCCGCGCGCCCATGGCCGACGCGAGCTGGGTGGCGGACAATCCGACCGGCCCCTGGCCGAAGATGGCGATCGTCTGGTCGCCCGCCAAATCCAGGCGCTTCAAGGCCCCCCAGGCGGTTCCCGTGCCGCAGGAGATCGCGGCGCCGGTCTCGAACGACAACTCGTCGGGCAAGGTCACCAGGGTCCGGGCCGGGCATTTCATATACTGCGCGTGCGCCCCGTGCCCGGTCGCCCCGTAAACCTCCGCCACGCCGTCGACGCAGAGCTGCATCCAGCCGGTCGAACAATGCGGGCAGACGCCGCATCCGCGATAATGATGCACCATCACCCGTTGACCGACCCGGGCCTGCTGTTCGCTGACGCCCGGACCGACCGCGGCTACCACACCGCAAGGCTCATGGCCGGCGATGACCGCAGCCGTATCGCCCAGGCCAAGTATCTTGGACGCCTCGCCCGGGGCTGCCCGGTAGAACTTAAGATCGCTTCCGCACATGCCGGAAGCCTTGATCTCCAGCACCACTTCTCCCGGCCCCGGCGAGGGATCGTCGAACTCCCTCAGCTCGACCCGCCGATCACCGGCGAACACCGCACCCTTCATCACGCTCCTCCATCGATCCGCCAGGTCCCCGCTTCCGGGTCCGATTTCACGGCGTTATTTGTTCGAACATATCTTCGTTCCCAAGATTGTCAACAGATGACCAGTGACCGTCGGCCATTGACAGATTCGCGTCTCACGCTTCAGATTTCAGCCCTCGTCCATCGTCGGAGCTATCAATGGCTGTTCTTCCTGAGATTGTCCGATCGCCGTCGCTATCGGCGACCGCGAAACGTTTGGTCCAGGAAGCGATCTGGTCAGGCGGACTTCCGCCCGGCGCCCATCTCGTCGAGTCCCAACTCGCCGAGCAGTTCCAGATCAGCCGGGGGCCGTTGCGCGAGGCGTTGCGGTCACTCGCGGCTGAAGGACTGGTGGAAATTCAGCCGGGACGCGGCGCTTTCGTCGTCGATCCGACACCCGACGAGATGCAGGACATGATCGTGCTGCGGGCGATGCTGGGCGGAATGGCGGCCCGCTACATCACCGCGAGCGCCGACGAGAAACTCTTCAACAGCTTGGCCAAGACGCTGCTCGTCATGAGATCGGCCGCCGAGGCCCGGGACGAACGGGCGTTCTTCGACCAGCACTGGACCTTCTATGAATTAATGTATCGGTCGGCCAACCGATTCCTGTTCCGGGCTTGGCAATCGCTTCACGGCCTGATCGACATCTACGTTCGCAGACTGGGTCGCCCGCACCTGCCGTTGGCCGACATCCTCTGGCACTACGAGAGGTTCCTCGACCTGTTCCGGGCCGGCGACCCCGACGAGGCGGAAGCGGTTGTGCGCAGTCAGAGTCTTCTGGTCGGCTTCCAGGTTCTCGACCGTCCCATCCCGGCGATGCTGCGAGCTTACGTCACAAGGACGATCGAGCCGGATGGCACGGTCGTCCCTTTCATCTTCGACTCCCCTGTCACGACGTCCAAACCGAAGACCAGGCAACGATCTTCGGCCTAACCCACCAGCACCCTCGGAGGGAACAACCAATGGCCCTGCACCCCCAGATCCAGGTAGCTCTGAAAGCCCTGGCGGACGCCAAGCTGCCCACGATCGAAAGCCTGACGCCCACCGAAGCACGTACGGTATTCGACGCCATGGCGAAAGCGCGCGGCGGGACGCCGGCGCCGGTCGCCAGAACCGAAGACCGGATGGTGCCGGGTCCGGGTGGCGATATCCCGGTGCGGGTGTACTGGCCGCAGACCGACGGGCCTTGGCCGACGGCGATGTACTACCACGGCGGCGGGCACGTCTTCGGCAACCTCGACACCCATGACGTGATCGCCCGGAACCTGTGCAGCGGTTCGGGCGCGGTTGTGGTCTCGGTCGACTACCGCATGGGGCCGGAACATCGCTTCCCGGCCGCCGCCGATGATGCCTGGGCCGCCTATCGTTGGGTGATCGAGACCGCGCCCGACCTGGGGACCGACGCCACCCGGACCGCGGTCTGCGGGGACAGCGCCGGCGGCAATCTCGCGGCGATCGTTGCGATCCGAGCCCGGGACGAAGGCGACCTGCCGCTCAAGCTGCAGGCGCTGATATACCCGGTCGTCGATTACAGCCTCGTCGGCGACAGCTACGAGCGGTACGCCACCGGCTACGGCATCCTGACGAAAGCCGCCATGGAATGGTTTCGATCCTACTATCTGGTGCGCCCCGAAGATGCCGATGACTGGCGCGCGTCGCCGATCAAGGCGGCCAGCCTGTCCGGAGTGGCGCCGGCCACCATTGTCGCGGCCGAGTGCGATGTTCTGTGCGACGAGGGCGCGCGTTATGCCGAAGCCCTGCGGGCGGTCGGCACGCCGGTCGACTACAAGCTGTTCGACGGCATGATCCACGGCTTCTTCGGCATGGCCCCCGCCGTGGACGACGCGGTCAATGCTCAGCAATACGTCGCGGCGTCCCTGAAACGAGCGCTGGCCTGAAACCGCCGCCGACCTTCGAGGTTCAGCCCGCCGACATGGCCGACGACAGACGGCCCAACCAACCGGCGATGCTGGCCTCGGCGGCGAGGTTCCGGCCCTCGTCGAACAGTGTGGCCCGCTTTTCTTCCGGAACGCCCGGGTTCGCCCGCAGCAGGCAATCGTCCCATTTGGCCCGCTGTTGCGCTTCGGTCAACGGATCCGTGCGCGAACCTGGGAGTGCCACGATCGTGCGCGACACGCTGTCGCCGGAAGCCCGCACCAATGTCACGGTCACCGGCGCCGCTCCGACATCCGCCCCTTGCGTCGACAGAGCGGTGTCCTCGACCACCTCGATGTCGGCCAGCCGCGACTGCACCTCGGGCCTCAGGACCGCTTCGTCGGTGAAGCTCTTCAGGTCGATACGCCCGTCCGACAATCCGGCGACCACGGCGTAGGGCGCGCTGAACAGCGCATTCAATCCGGATTTGGGTCGCGGGTGGATAAGCGGCTTGGTACCGCCATTCGGCATCTGCACATGGGCGGATGTGACGTCGCGCAGGGTCAGCCCCGTCTCCCGCCGCAACGCCAAGGTCGCCTCGATGATCTTGTGCAGCATATAGCAGCACGGATACCGCTTCTGCTCGAAGCCCGGCTCGGCGATCGCGAACGGCGCCCCCAGTTCCAGGTCGCCCGGCCACTCCCGGACCTCGCCGCCCGAGAACGCGTGCAGGAACCCCTCACCGTCGAATGGCTCGGCACTGCCCTGAATACCGGCCGCCGCCAGCCTCGCCGCCTTCTGTCCGTTGGCCGCGGCGATCCCAACATGCAGTGACTTCACCATCGAACCGAAATTTGCGCGGAGCCCCGACGCCAGACTGGCGGCGATCGACAACGCGTGGCCGGTCTGGCGGTGATCCAGCGCCATCAGTCGGGCGCAGGCGGCGGCGGCGCCGACCGTGCCAAGCGTAGCCGTGGCATGAAAACCGAGCGCGTAATGCCGGAACCCCATCGCCTGCCCGAGGCGTATCAGAACCTCCGTGCCGACGGCGAAGGCTTCCAGAAGAGCGCGACCCGATATCCGCTCGCGCGGCGCCATGGCGAGCAGGGCCGACAGTATCGGCGCGCTTGGGTGGCAGACCGCCAGCATGCTGACATCATCATAGTCGAGAACGTGGCTTGCCATGCCGATCACCAGCGCGGCATCGCCCTGCCCATAGGACCGCTCGTTCCAGAATGATGGGACCGCCGACGCGCCGGAATGGGGCTCGATCGCGTCCATCAGGGTCCGGACCCCCGGCTCGGCGCCACCGGCCAACGTTACCGCAAGCGTGTCCAGAATGAGGGGGACAGCCTGCTGCAAGACCTCCGGGCCAACTTCGGCATCACGGGTGAACGTCGCGAGCCGGTCTGTCGTGGACAGAACGGCCTCGCCAGCGACGGACTCGGGCAGTGACGTGACGGACATGATGTCTCCAATTCAATCAGTACGACCGCGGCATACCCAATGCATGCTGGGCGACCTGCGCGAGTATCAGGTTGTTCGACAGCGGAGCGGTCCTGAACAGCCGCGCCTCCTTCCACTTGCGCTCGACATGATATTCCGAGGCAACGCCGTAGCCGCCGAAGGTCGTCATGCAGGCCTCCCCTGCTTCCCATGACGCTTCCGACGCCAGATATTTCGCCATGCTGGTCTCGCTGGCGCAGGGCAGCCCCTGATCGAACATGACCGCCGCACGGTTGCGCATGAGCTCGGCCGCCTGCAGATTCATGTGCGCCCGCGAGATCGGAAACTGAATACCCTGGTTCTGGCCGATCGGACGGTCGAATACGATGCGTTCATTGGCATAGCGGGCGGACTGCTCGGTAAACCATTTCCCGTCCCCGATCGACTCGCTGGCGACCAGCAGGCGTTCAGAGTTGAGCGAGTCCACGAGGTAGTGGAAGCCCCGGCCCTCCTCTCCGATCCGATCGTCGTCTGAAACCTCCAGGTCGTCGATGAACACTTCGTTGGTGTGATGGTTCAGCATCGTACGGATCGGCTTCGACTTCAGGGACGCGCCAGCCTTGGCGATGTCGACCAGGAAGAGCGTCAGACCTTCGGTCTTCTTCCGGACCTCCTCAAGCGGGGTGGTGCGAGCAATCAGAAGGTACATGTGCGACTGCAGAAAACGTGACGTCCAGATCTTCTGGCCGTTGATCACGTATCCGCCATTGACCCGCTTGGCGAAGGTCTTGGTCTTCAGAGTGTTCGACCCGGCATCGGGTTCCGTGACGCCGAAAGCCTGCAAGCGCAAGCTGCCATCCGCCACCTTGGGAAGGTAGCGGCGTTTCTGGTCTTCGCTGCCGTAGTTGAGGACCGAGGCCATCGTGTACATCTGGGCGTGGCAGGCGGCCCCATTGCCGCCAGAGCGGTTGATCTCCTCCAGGATGATGCATCCCTCAAGAACCCCCAGACCCGATCCTCCATACGTCTCGGGAATCAGGGCGGCCAACCAACCGGCGTCGGTCATGGCCTGAACGAACGCCTCCGGATAGGCCCCCTCCTCATCGCAGGATCGCCAATAGTCGACGCCGAATTCGCCACAAAGGCGGGCCACAGCGCGGCGGATCTCCTCCTGAGTGTCCGAGTAGTCGAAATTCATGGACTCATCCTCACGTCGAGTTGCATCGCCCGTCAGGCGACAGTGCCGGACTGGGTCAAGCGGGCGATGTCGTCCTCGATGTACCCGAGCCCCCGAAGAATTTCCGAGGTGTCCGCGCCGAGCGCCGGCGGTGGCTGGAGCACGCCGCTACGGGCCCCGTTGGCCTTCAGCGGCAGACCGACGACCTTGTGGTCCGGCGCACCCTCCACCGGAAGATCCGTCACCATCCCGACGGCGCGAACCTGATCGTGCGACAGCATCTGGCCGACATCGTTCAACTCGCTGCAGGGAGCGCCCGCTTCGCGCACGCCGGCAACCACATCCGAGGTCGCCATCCGGGACGTGACCTCCTCGATTGCCGCGTGCAACGCCTCACGGTTGGCCACGCGCGCCGGATTCGTCGCGAACCGCTCGTCCGCCGCGAGGTCTGCCGCACCAAGGCCGGCGCAGACCCGCCGGAACAGCGCGTCGTTCGGCGCCGCCAGGAAGACATGGCCGTCAGCGGTTCGGAAGACCTCGTAAGGCGCCGCCATCGCCATGGCGGACCCCAGCTTCTTCGGCACCCGCGACGTCGCGAGATAGCCCGCGACAAAGACCGTCATCCAGGCCACGCCGGTCTCGAGCAGGCTCGCCTCCACGAGCATTCCCTTTCCCGACTGGGCCCGTTGCATGAGCCCGCCCATGATGCCCATTGCCGCCCACATGCCAGTTCCCATATCGATCAGCGACACCCCGACACGGACCGGATCGTCGCCTTCTCGGCCGGTGGTGCTCATGATCCCGGAAAACGCCTGCATGAGCGGATCGTATCCCGGCAGGCCGCTCATCGGCCCAACTCCGCCAAACGCGCTGATGGCGCAATAAACCAACCGCGGATTGACCGCCTCGATGTCGGCGAAACCCAGCCCGCGCCCCTCGGCACTCCCCGGCTTGAGGGCGTGCACCAGGACATCGGCCGAGGCCGCCAGATCCTTCACGATCCGCACGCCGTCGGGCTGATCGAGGTCGACGCAGATACTGCGCTTGTTCCGGTTGAAGGCGAGGAAAGTCGCCGATTGCGCGCCAATTTCCGGCGGCCGCCAATCGCGCGTGTCATCGCCACGGCCGGGCCGTTCCACCTTGATGACTTCCGCCCCCAGGTCGCCGAGGATCTGGGTGCAATACGGACCGGCAACGTTCTGGGTGAGGTCGACGACCCTGATTCCGGCGAGAACGCGATCGAGCATTGAAACCTACCAGTAAGGGTTCGGCCGTTTCGATGGGAAAACCGACCAGGCGCTTATTTGTTCGAACCATATATAACGCCACTCCACCGATCTCAATTTGAAATACGCGACATCAACCTCAATTATTCGAATTTATTGCCTAAAACCGATGCTCGCAGCGGTCGCGCTTTGCGGTTTCAAATTGCTGACCTATCCTGCACGACCTTTGGACCTGACAGGCATCGCACTCAATGACCGACAAGCCGGCCTCTTCCTCTCGGCACGGAGACCTTGCGGAACTGCTGACCGAGGAAATCCGTTCTGGCCGATTCCCGGTGGGCGGGCGCTTCCCGACCGAAATGGAACTGCAGGATCGCTTCGGCGTCGGCCGGCACACCATCCGCGAGGCCCTGAAGCTCCTGGCCGAACAAGGCATGCTCGGACGCCGACGCAAGACCGGAACCGTCGTTCTCGCCGACCGCCCGGTCGCGCCATACGTTCACAGTCTGCGTGATCTGAAAGGGCTGCTGGATTTCGCCCAGAACACCCAGCTCAATATCCATCACGAGGGCTTCGCCTCAATCGTTGACGGGACGATCGGCGGATTCTCCAAATTACCCGGAAAGCGGTGGTTCAGGATCGCCGGTGTCCGCGCGACCCGAGCCTATGGCAAGCAACTCTGCTGGTCGGAAATCCTGGTGCCGGAGCAGTTCAAGCTCGACCGGGACGCCGTCCATCACCGCAGTGAGGCGATCTACGAGATGGTCATGGACCAGAACCAGCTGCGCCTCGACTATGTCGAGCAGGAGGTCTCTGCGACCGACCTCCCCGCCGAATACGCCAAGCTCCTGAGCGCAGACGCGGAGACTGCCGCGTTGATGGTAAGCCGCCGATACGTCGCCCACACGGGCGCGACGTTCGAGGTTTCGTTGAATCTATATCCAGCGAGCCGATACTCCGTCCGAAGCGTGATCCGACAGCGCGTGTAGTCCGGCCTCCGGCGGCATCAGGCCCGCGCCTTTGGTTCGGCGGGAAAACCGTCTACCGGACGGTAATCCTCCACCGCCGGTGCGCCGTCCTTGCCGTGTCTGATGAGGACGACCGCCCGCGCGGCCAGGAACCGCGATGCCGTGATCCTGTTTCGCTCCACTCCCGCCCAGAGACTCCGCTTCGAAAAACTGTAGCCAAGTCGAGGTATATTGCGGAGACATGTTATTGGCATTCCTATCCGATAAATAATTCCTAGTTGAAATATTTTCTTTCATCGCCAGATACGCTTCTAGCGACGTTTATTTCTGAAGCCGCCGCTCCGATTTTCTTGCAGCACACAGATGACCGCCGGACCGCGACGCCGGTTTCAGTGAGCTCCTGGAAAGCCGCATCGTCTTAAAAATTGTGAGGTCCTGAGTGGAGACGCGAACCCGCATGGAGACCGTCACCTTTCGACACCCTTTCCAGCTCCCTGGACTTCCGAGCGCGCTTCCCGCTGGCGATTACCTGACTGAGACGGACGAGGAACAGCTGACAGGCATGTCATTCGTCGCGTTTCGCAGAATTAAGGTGCTGATTTACCTACACCAAAAGCTGAACCGCCCGGGGCTGACAGAGTCCGTGTGGATTGAGCCAAGCGAGCTGGACGCGGCTCTCGAACACGACGCAACTGTCGATGCCGAGCAGGGTGACGCACTCCGCGGGAGTTCCTGACGTCCCCGGAACTAGACGATCAACCTAACCGCCCCCAACATTGGATGATTTTAAAATGCGGATCAGCATCGGATGCAATTTGACCTTCGACCTCCCGCAGGAGACGCCGATCGTCACGTTGCTGAATGTGCATTACTCGCGGGTCGAGGATCTCGAATCCTCCGACATTCTGCTCACTGACCCTCTCGTCAAGGTGACCGGGTACCATGACCTGTTCGGCAATTGGTGCAGCCGGTTCGTCGCACCGGAAGGCCGGTTTACGATCGGTACGAACACCGTGATTCGCGATCTCGGCCAGCCGGACCCCGCCCTGCCTGACGTTTTGCAGCACCGGGTGCAGGATCTTCCCGACGATACGCTGGTCTATCTGCAAGGCAGCCGATACTGCGACACCGACCTGCTCTCGGACGAGGCTTGGCGTCGATTCGGCCCGCTTCCGCTCGGCCGGGAGCGTGTCCAGGCGATCTGCGACTTCGTCCATCAGCATATCGCCTTCGGATACCAGTCGGCCCGCGCGACGCGGACCGCGTCCGAAGCGTTCCACGAGCGCCAGGGCGTGTGTCGAGATTTCGCTCACCTGGCGATCGCGTTCTGCCGCTGCCTCAACATTCCGGCCCGATACTGCACTGGATATCTGAGCGACATCGGCGCGCCCCTGCCCCATGGCGTTCCGGACTTCGCCGCATGGATGGAAGTCTATATGGGCGGCCGGTGGTGGACCTTCGACCCGCGCAACAATACCGCGCGCATCGGCCGAGTGCTCATAGCACAGGGCCGTGACGCGGCGGATGTGGCGATGACTCAGATCTTCGGACCTGGCCTCCTGTCCGATTTTCGCGTGTGGACCTTCGACGCCGGTGACGGCGACCAGGGAGCCGTCGTGACATCCCGATGAAGCGGCCGAAACCGGATCCAATGCCTTTGCACCGGTAGGCGGCGCCGGTCTACCGAGCCAAAAGTCGGTCTGACTCGAGCATTTAAATCTACGAGCAATTTACTCAACGATAATAAATAAATATTTCCATACAAAAGCACATTGACTATTTTTATTTTGTTGTTATTGTAATTATGTAAATATAAACAAGTTTTACCAAGGTGTTCTTATGTCATTTAAAAGCTTCTGGAAAAGTTCCGGCGACGTGAAGAAGTCGGATGCGGCTCCGGCAACCGAGGCTACGAAGCCCTCTCCCACGATCGACCCGAGCAAGGACGCCATGGGCCCGGCAAACAAAGCCGCGCCCAAGTCCTGAACGATGCCGATACCCGCCGGACGCTGGCTGTCGCCCGGTTCGGACTCCGAAGGCTGTGCGGTGCCCCTTAATTTTCCCAATGCATCGCGCAGTTTCGACCCGACCCGGGATCGCGTCCGCTTCTGGGGATACGACCAGTCGATGGAGATCTCCTTCTTCGTGGAGGCGACCGCCCTCGGAGGGTCCGTCCCCGCGGCGGAGCATGAAGCGGAGCTGCTGCGCAACTTCGATCGCCATATCGACCGGATCCACGCGGCGGCGCGGGCGGCTTATGCCCGTGGCCGCCAGTCCGCCTACGTCCTGACGGAAGCGGATCTCGGACCGACGGTTCGCGACTGAGCAGGGCACCGGTCCGGCGCCCGCGGTCGTACATGACCGGCCGGCGCCGACGAATTGCCCCGATATCGACTTCCCGGAGCGCGGCGCCCGTAGCATCGGTCACGCGCCCCGCAGATCACAACGTGGCGATCGCGCTACGGAAAGGTGTTTGACATGTCATCATCGAACGGCGGCCCCGGCGGCGACGGACCTTGGGGACGCGGCCCTCGTCCGCCGAGCCCGGATGTGGAGGAGATGATCCAGGAGGCGCAGGAACGCCTGCGTCGACTGCTGCCGGGTGGTGGAAACTGGCGGGTCGCATCGCTGGTTGCCGCATGCGCCCTCGCCGCGTTTGGTGCCTGGACGGCCTACTACACGGTCCCGAGCGATTCCGTGGCGGTGGTTCAGCGGTTCGGCAAATATCTCAGCGAAGTCCCGCCGGGCCTCCATTTCAAGGTCCCCTTCGGGGTCGACATCGTGACGATCGTGCCGGTCAAGCGGCAGCTCAAGCAGGAGTTCGGATTCACTACTCCAGGGGCAAACGATCCGTATCAGGGATCGCGCCCGCGCGATGGCTCCCGTGAGACCGAGATGGTCACCGGAGACCTGAACGCCGCCCTGGTCGAATGGGTGATCCAGTACCGGATATCCGATCCGAGAAAGTTCCTGTTCGAGGTCCGCGACCCGAGCGAGACCCTCCGATATGCGTCGGAATCCGTCATGCGCGAGGTCGTCGGCGACCGCACCGTGGACGAGGTCATCACGGTCGGCCGCCAGGAGATCGAGTCCGAGGCGCTGACCAAGATGCAGGCCCTGACGGTGAAATACGCGCTCGGCATCAGCATCGACCAGGTCCAACTGAAGAACATCAATCCGCCGAAGCCGGTCCAGGCCTCGTTCAACGAGGTCAACCAGGCCCAGCAGGAGAAGGAGAAGCTGATCAACGAGGCGCGACGGGACTACAACAAGGTGATCCCGCTGGCCGAAGGCGAGAAAGATCAGCGGATCCGCGAGGCCGACGGGTACCGGTTGAAGCGCATCAACGAGGCCGAAGGTGATGCCGCCCGGTTCCGGGCGCTGTTCGCCGAGTATCTCAAGGCGCCGGAGGTCACCCGCCGACGGATCTATATCGAGACGATGCAGGACGTCATGCCCACCATCCGGTCGACCGTGATCGTCGACGGCAACCTGTCCGGCATCCTGCCGCTGATGAACCTCACCCCCGGCCTTGGAGTCCCGCGATGAAACGGATCGTCATGATCGCCGCCGTCGTGGCGGTACTCGCCGGCCTCTACGTGGTCTCCAGCGCCGTCTACGTCGTCACCGAAGTCGAACAGGTCATCATCACCCAATTCGGCAAGCCGGTGGGCGAGCCGGTCACAACGGCGGGATTGAAGCTCAAGGTCCCGTTCGTCCAGGACGTCAATCCGATCGACAAACGGGTCCTGGAATGGGACGGCAGCCCGTCCGACATGCCGACCAAGGACAAGCTCTACATCTCCGTCGACCTGTTCGCGCGTTGGCGCATCACCGACCCGCTTCAGTACTTCCTGCGACTGCGCGACGAGCGCAGCGCGCAGTCGCGCCTGGACGACATTCTCGGCAGCGAAACAAGGAACGCGGTCGCCAAGCACGAGCTGATCGAGATCATCCGCACGACCAAGGACCGGGAGCCGCTGCGTGACACGGTCCTGTCCGATGTGGAGACGGCGCAGAACATTGGCGCGCTGGTGCCGATCCAGAAGGGTCGCAAGCTGGTCGAGGAAGAGATCTTCGAGGCTGCCGCCGAGAAGGTCCAGGTGTTCGGCATCGAACTGCTCGACATCCGCTTCAAGCGGATCAACTACAATGAAAGTGTGCGCCCGAAGATCTACGACCGGATGATCAGCGAACGCCGGCAGATCGCCGAGCGCTTCCTGTCGGAAGGCAACGGAGAGGCCGCCCGTATCCGGGGTAACCGAGTGCGGGACCTCAACAAGGTGCAGTCCGAAGCCTATCGGGCGGTCGAGGAGATTCGCGGCGTGGCCGACGCCACTGCCTCGGCGATCTATGCCGACGCCTACAATCAGTCGCCCGAATCGGTCGCGTTCTACGAGTTCACGCGGATGATGCAGTCCTACCGCTCGATCATCGCCGAGAACTCGACGCTCGTGCTGTCGACCGACAGCGACCTGTTCGGGCTTCTGAAGGGACTGGAAGCACTCCCGACCGGGGGCGCTCCGCCGCAACCTGCGGCGACCCAATGAACGACCCCACAGCGGACCTCGTCGGCGGCACCTACGATCAGCCCGCCGAAGGCCTCCCGCTGAGCGCCGCCGATGAGGAAAAAGGGCCAACCGAACGCACCAGCGAGCCGATCCTGCTGACGGCGCTTCGCCTATCCACCTACGACGGTCAGATCCATCTGACCAATGCCAGTGGCTTTTTCTTCGAGCGCGACACCGGGCTTTTCCTGGTGACCAGCCGGCACGTGCTGCGGGATGCGATCAGCGGCCATAATCCCAGCCGGATCCTGATCGAGTTGCATACAGACGACTGCAACCTCGCCGCCTCGACGGGCTTCTCGATCCCACTGTACCGCGACGGCCAGCCGCTCTGGCGGGATGGCGTCGACGGCGGAGGCCGGGTGGACGTGGCGGTGATCGCCATCGACCGGAACGCCCTGCCCGACACCACGGCCTACCGCGCCTTCACGCCCGACAATCTGGTCGGCGCCACCGACCGGGTCGAGGTCGGATGCACCCTGATGGTCGTCGGGTATCCACTCGGGTTTCACGACACCCTGCACCACATGCCGGTGGTCCGGCAGGCCGCTCTCGCCTCGTCCTTCGGTTTGCGGTTTCAGGGCCAGGGATATTTTCTGACCGATGCGCGTACCCACCGCGGCACCAGCGGCGCCCCGGTCGTGATGCCGGTGGATCGACGGCACACCGGTCGCAGATCCGATCTCGAGGACGTGCCGTGGCTGCTGCTCGGAATCCATTCCTCGCGGCTCGATCTCGGATCCCGCGACCTTGAGCAGGACGAGGCTCTCGGCCTGAACTGCACCTGGTACGCCGACATCCTGCTCGCACTGACCGAGCGGTGAACGCGTCTCGCTCGGCGCTCGTCACCGTCACATCCAGAGACGTTTGTCGAACTTAGGACATTCTACAAACTTAGACATCGTAACCGAGACCTCGGCGCACCACTTATGGCGAGCCGCTTGGCACTCTCGACAGGAGAGTGCCAAAAGCGCGAACGAGAATGCCGGTCGAGGAGACCAGAAATGAAAATGCGCCCCCTGCAGGACCGCGTCCTGATCCGTCCCGCCGAGCCGGATGCCAAATCCCCCGGCGGCATCATCATCCCCGATACGGCGAAAGAGAAGCCGGTCGAGGGCGAGGTTCTGGCCGTCGGTCCCGGAATGCGTGACGAACGCGGCACCTTGCATCAACCGGATGTCAGTGCGGGCGACCGGGTGCTCTACGGCAAATGGTCTGGCACCGAAGTCAAAGTCGACGGCGAAGACCTCGTGATCATGAAGGAGACCGACATCCTGGGCATTGTCGACCAGGCGTCCACCAAGAAGCACGCCGCTTAACATTTCAGGTCAGGAGACCGACCATGTCCGCCAAGGAAGTCAAATTCAATACCGATGCCCGCGACAGCATGCTGCGCGGCATCGACACCCTCGCCCATTCGGTCCGCGTGACGCTCGGCCCGATGGGGCGCAACGTAATCCTCTCCAAGGCCTTCGGAGCGCCCAGGATCACCAAGGACGGCGTCACCGTTGCGCGCGAAATCGAACTGTCCGACCGGTTCGAGAACATGGGCGCGCAGATGGTGAAGGAAGTCGCGAACCGGTCCAGCGATCTCGCCGGTGACGGTACGACCACCGCCACAGTGCTCGCCCATGCGATCATCCGCGAAGGCGCGAAGGCCGTCGCCGCCGGCATGAACCCGATGGACCTGAAGCGCGGCATCGATCTCGCCGTCGCGGCCGTGGTCAGCGATCTGGAGCGGGTATCCCGCACGGTGGAGACCAATGCCGAGATCGCTCAGGTCGGAACGATCTCCGCCAATGACGACCGCGAGATCGGCGCCATGATCGCCAAGGCCATGCAGAAGGTGGGCAATGAGGGCGTAATCACGATCGAAGAGTCAAAGTCGCTGGAAACCGAACTCGATATCGTTGACGGCATGCAGTTCGATCGTGGCTACCTGTCCCCGTATTTCGTGACCAACGCGGAGAAGATGATCTGCGAGCTGGACGAGCCCTACATCCTGCTGCACGACAAGAAGCTGAACGGGATTCAGTCGATTCTCCCGGTTCTCGAAGCCGTGATGCAGAGCGGCAGGCCACTGCTGATCATCGCCGAGGATATCGAGGGCGAAGCGTTGGCAACGCTGGTCGTCAACAAGCTGCGCGGCGGCCTGAAGGTCGCGGCGGTCAAGGCACCGGGCTTCGGCGACAAGCGCAAAGCCATGCTTGAGGACATCGCCATCCTGACGGGCGGCCAGGTCTTGAGCGAGGATCTCGGCACCAAGCTGGAGAACGTTACCCTCGACATGCTCGGCCACGCCCGCAGGGTGCGGATCGAGAAGGACAACACCACAATCATCGACGGCGTCGGCAAGAAAAAGGCGATCGAGGCCCGATGCACACAGCTTCGCGCTCAGATTGACGACACCACGTCGGATTATGACAAAGAGAAACTGCAGGAACGGCTGGCCAAGCTGTCTGGCGGCGTGGCGATCATCCGTGTCGGTGGTGCGACCGAGGTCGAGGTGAAGGAACGCAAGGACCGCGTCGATGATGCGGTGCATGCGACCCGAGCCGCGGTGGAGGAAGGCATTGTCGCCGGTGGTGGCGTGACGCTGCTCTACGCGAGCCAAAAGCTCAACGGCCTCAATCCTCAGAACGACGACCAGAAGGTCGGGATCGATATCGTCCGGCGGGCGCTTCAGTCTCCTGCGCGCCAGATCTTCGCCAATGCCGGTGCGGACGGCTCCATCATCGTCGGCAAGCTTCTGGACCAAGCCGATGCCAGCCGCGGCTACGACGCCCGAACCGGAACCTACGTCAACATGACCGAGGCCGGGATCATCGATCCGACCAAGGTCGTGCGTCTGGCCCTGCAGGGCGCCGCGTCGATCGGAGGTCTGCTGATCACGACCGAAGCCATGGTCGCGCAGAAGGTCGAGAAGACCGACGCCATGGCCGGCGCGGACTACTAGGTCAATTCATCCGCCGACGGGATCAATCCCTGTTCCCGTCGGCGGACCTTGAAGTCAGGGCATCGTGCCGCCGACAGCCGGGTTCAATCGCTGCACCGTCCCCGTTTCATCGCCTGTCTCCGCCCCCAAGCGAAAAGCGTCTGCGGCGGCGGTCGTCAGCACGCCCCGCAGCCACATGTGACCCTGGTCTCCCGTATGCCGGCGATGCCAGTAGAGCGACCAGTCGAAGCGGGTCTCCGGGAACGGCGGACGATGCAGAACGATATGTCCGTCCGCCGCGTAGCGCCGGGCCAGGCTGGCGGGCATTGTCGCGATCATGTCCGAGGTCGCCACGATCGGTGGAACGGCCAGCCAGTGCGGCACCGTCAGCGCCGCCGATCGGGTTCGGCCCTGCTTGGCGAGCTGCCGGTCGGCGAAACGGTCGTCGATCGGGCTTTGCGCCACCTTGATGTGCCGCTGTGCGAGGAACACGTCGACATCGCAGAGCCGATCGACCGCGGGATGGCCGCGGCGACTGACCGCCACCACCTCATCGCGACACACCGCCGACGCGCAGATCGATGCCGGCACGGACAATCCCGTGCTCACCGCAAGATCCACCCGGCCACTTTCCAGGGCGTCGACCGTCGCCTCGGGCGAGAGATGCAGCGCCTCCAGGGCGATCCCCGGTGCCTCGCGGGAAATCGTCGCCACGGCATGGGGCAACAGAAGAAAAGAGAGTAGATCGGACAGTCGGACCACGAACGACCGCGCACTTCGTCCCGGATCGAAGGCCTCGCGCTCGCCGACCAGCCGTTCGACCTCGCGCAGAACCCGCCGGAGCTCCGGTTCGAGCTCCAACGCCCGGGCGGTCGGCACCATCTCGCGCCCCTGCTTGACCAGCAGGTCGTCGTCGAAGACCGCGCGCAGCCGTTGAAGCGCCGCACTCATCGCCGGCTGACCGATCCCCAGCATCCGGCCGGCACGGGTCACATGGCGGGCCTTGAGTAGGGCGTCGAGCGCGACCAGTAGGTTCAGATCAAGTTGTCGCAGGTTCACGAACCGGTTCTCATCCGATGACCCCCTTATCCCTCATCGATCGTACTTCCTGCGGCGTGAAACCCAACAGCCCCTGCAGAATCGCCTCCGTGTGTTCGCCCAGCCGCGGCGGTGGCGCGTAGCGGTCGAGAGGCGTGTCGCTGAGATCGACCGGGCTCTTGATCATTCGCACCGCCCCGGCACTCGGATGGTCGACGACGGCGATCCGGTCCCGAGCCCGCAAGAGTTCCCCGTCGCATACCTCCCCGACGCTGCGGATCGCACCGCAGGGGACGCCGGCCGCATCGAGCCGATCCAGCCAATGCTGCCGGCTGTGCTGTGCGATGATCGACTGGACGAGCGGCACCAGATCGGCGCGTGCCCGCACACGATCCGCGGCCTGGGCATAGCGCGGATCCTCCCCCAGCTCGGCCCGGTCGGCCGCCTTGCAGAAGCGCCGCCAGAGGTCGTCATTGGCGACACCGAGATTGATCCAGCCATCCGAGGCCTCGAAGGTTTCATACGGCACGATTGTCGCATGCTCGTTCCCGCGCCGCCTGGGGCTCTGCCCCGTCGCAAAGTAGATGCCGGCGTTGAACGTGAGCAGCGCCGCCGTCGCCTCGAACATCGAGACGCGTACGTGTTGCCCCTCGCCGCTGTCGCGGCGCGCATAAAGGGCGGCGAGGATTCCCTGAGCCGCCGTCAGTCCCGAGGCGAGGTCGGCGATCGAGGTGCCGACCTTGTTCGGCGGCCCGTCCGATGGGCCGGTCAGGTCCATCAGTCCGGCCTCCCCTTGAACGATGACGTCATAGCCCGGCCGGTCGCGCTGCGGACCGTCGTCGCCGAAGCCGGAGATCGACGCATAGATCAGAGAGCTGCGCCGGGCCCGAACCGCCTCATAGCCGAAGCCGAGGCGGTCCATCACACCTGGGCGGAAGTTCTCGACCAGGATGTCGCTGGTCTCGATAAGCCGCCAGAGGACGTCCTTGCCCTCCGCCGCCGACAGATCGAGCGCGATGCCCCGCTTGTTGCGGTTGATCGACAGGAAATAGGCGGACTGATCGCCCTGATAGGGCGGTGCGAAGGCCCGGGCGTCGTCCCCCTTGCCCGGGCGCTCGACCTTGATGACCTCGGCGCCCAGATCGCCGAGTTGCATGGTGCAGAAGGGACCGGACACCACCCGTGTGAGGTCGACCACCCTGATTCCGTCCAACGGTCGCATGGCGGTCAGACCAGCGCCGCGGCGAGTTCGGCGAAATCGGCAACGATCAGATCGGCCTGGTGCGGTGTCTCTCCGAACGGGCGCCGGCGGCGGTCGATGAAGGCCGTCCGCATGCCGTAGGACTTGGCGCCGATGCAATCGAAGGCGTGATTGGCGACGAACAGACAACTGCCGCGATCCAGACCGATCAGGGTCTCGGCGGTGGCATAGGTCTTCCAGTGTGGCTTGAAATAGCCGGCTTCCTGCACCGAGATCACATGGTCGAAGGCAAAGCCGATATGCGGCTTCGCCGCCTCCAGCATGTCCCGGTCCCCGTTCGACAGGATCGCCAGGCGGTAACCGGCGCGGCGGAGCTGTTCCAGGGCCACCAGAACGTCCGGAAACGGCTTCAGCGTCTCGATCTGCGCGACCAGCCATTCAACTTCGCCCTGGGTATAGTCGATGCCGCAACGGTCCATGACGTAGGACACGGCCCGGTGGCCGATCTGACGATAGGGCGTGTGACCACGGTCGCACAGCGCATCGATCATCGAGTTCTCGTAATGGGTTCGCCGCCACCAGGTCACGAAGCGATGCGCCTCGCCGTCCCAGCCTTTCGCTTTCAGAAAGGGCGTCGCGATATCGGTCAGTCCGGACTGCATGTCGACAACGGTGCCGTATTGATCGAATACCAGCACCTTGGTTTCGCGCTTCAGGATTTCCGGCCGTTCCATGTATCTCTCCCTCGGTGGTGTTCAGTGACCGGGGGGCATGGTGCGGAGACGAAATGAAGTGGGGAAATCGATAATTCGAATGTAAAAATCGACCTAGTCGATGAACAAAGCCTCGACTTTGCAATCGCGCCGAGCGTGATCGCGGCAGGCGGCCGCCCTCACCCGCCCTTCAGCGCATCCGCCATCTTCTCGGCGATCATGACCGTCGTCAGGTGTGTGTTCGCGCGCACCACCTCGGGCATCACCGACGCGTCGATCACCCGCAGACCGGTGCAGCCGATCAGCCGGCAGGCCGGGTCGACAACGGCACGCGGATCGTCTGCCGCCCCCATGCGGCAGGTGCCGCTGGCATGCTGTGCGTCGGAGCATTCGGCCATCATCCAGTCGTCGAGTTCGTCGCCGGCAAGCTCGTCCTCGATCGACCGGCCGGTGGTGCCGTACTCGACCCGCGAGGCGACCGTCCGGATGCCCGCATGGCGCCCGATTTCGCGCAGCCGGCGCACCCCGTCACGCATGCGCAAGAGGTCGCGCTCATCGGACAGCATGCGCTCCTCCACCATCGGGTCGAGGGTCGGGTCGACGGAAGCGATGCGTACCGTTCCCTGACTGAACGCCTGATAGACCGAGACGATGATGCGCCCGCGCGCCAGATCGCCATCGGCCTCCGAGCGCAGGTTGCCGGCGATCATGATCATGTCGTTCTCGCCCGCCCCGGCGAGGCCGGAGGAATAGCGCAGGCAGCAGTTGGTGTGACGGTGCATCCGCGTGGCGACTCGGGCGGTGTCGTTCAGCGCGAGGAAGATGCCGAGGGCGGGATGATCGAGCAGATTATCCCCCACCGGGCGGTCGACCACCACGCCGATACCCAACGCCTTGAGATGGTCCGCCGGCCCGATGCCCGAGCGTTGCAGGATCGCCGGAGAATGAATGGCGCCCGCCGACAGGATGACCTCCCGCGTGGCCCGCACCGACCGGCGCTGACCGTCGATGGTTACCGTGACGCCGCTGACATGGGGCCGGTTGCCCTCGACCGACAGCGTGTCGACCAGCGCGTTGCCCACGATCGTCAGATTGGCCCGGTCGCGCGCCGGCTCGAGATACCCGTCATTTGTCGAGATCCGGAGGCCGGCCCGGCTGTTGATGGCGTAGGGCGACGCGCCGGTCCCGGTCGGCGCGTTGTGATCCTCGCACCAGGGGTAGCCGAGGCCGAGGGCGGCGTCCTTCATCGCTCGATCGACAGATCCCCATTGCTCGACCGGCGCGCGGTAGACCGGGATCGGCCCGCCTTTGCCGTGATAGGGGGCGTCGCCGAAATCGACATCGTCCTCCAGCTTGTTGAAGTAGGGCAGCACCGCGTCCCAATCCCAGCCGACGCACCCCAGCGCGGCCCAGCGTTCGAAATCGTCAGGGACGCCGCGGATGGCGATCTGACCGTTGATGGTCGAGCTGCCGCCGATCGCCCGGCCGCGCCACAGCAGTTTCGGATCCTGCCGTTCGGTGCGCCGCGCCATCAACTGGGGCCAGCGGTAATTGTCGTCGCCGATGGCCCGCAGCGGGTTCGGGATGCGGATATGCTCGGGCGTGTCGGCCGTGCGGAAGTCGCGTCCCGCCTCTAGCAGCAGCACGCCCACCCTCGGGTCCTCGCTGAGCCGTGCCGCCAGTACTGCGCCCGCCGAACCGCCGCCGATGATGATGTAGTCGTAATCCTGGCGCACCCGCATCTCTCCCAGCGTCGATCCTCTCGTGAAGCCTGTTCCATGCGGACGGGGAAATCGAGGGGCAAAGACCGATGAGCCGCCATTTGCAGATCGGCGTGTTGCGGTCGAGACTGGACGCTCCCCGCCTCGCCCCGAGGCGCCGATCAACGTGCAGCTCCAAAGGTCAGACCATGACGCAACCCCATAGCCTCAAAGACCTGGTCGCCCGCAAGGGCATCCTCCAAGCCATGTCCACGCATTCGCCGATCTCGGCCAAGCTTGCGGAAGAAGCCGGGTTCGATGCGCTCTGGGGATCGGGGTTCGAACTCTCCGCCCTCTACGGACTGCCGGATGTCAGCCTGATCACCATGACCCAGCATCTCGACATGGTGCGCGCCATCGTCGAGCAGAGCGGCCTGCCGATGATCGCCGATATCGACACCGGCTTCGGCAATGCGGTCAATGTCGACCATGCGGTCCGCGCCTATGAGCGCGCCGGGGTCGCCGCCGTGGTGATCGAGGACAAGAGCTTTCCCAAGGTGACCAGCCTGATCGAGGGCGGGCGCCAGGAGATGGTCCGCATCGAGGAGTTCCAGGGCAAGATCGAAGCGGCGCGGGGCGCGCGACGGGACGACCGCTTCACGATCATCGCCCGCACAGAAGCGCTGATCGCGGGGCTCGGCCAGGAGGAGGCGCTGCGGCGCGCCCATGCCTATGTAGAGGCCGGAGCGGACATGATCCTCGTGCATTCCAAGTCGACGTCACCGGAGGAGATATCGGCCTTCATCGACGCCTGGGACGGCAGCCGACCGATCGTGCTGGTCCCGACCTCCTATCCGGAGATGACGGTCGAGCGCATGCGCGCCACCGGCAAGGTCGGCATCGCCATCTGGGGCAACCACGCCATGCGCGCTGCGGTCACGGCGATGCAGCGGGTGTTCCGCCAGATTCTAGACGATGGCGGCATCCACAACGCCGACCGGGAAATCGTCCCCGTCGCCGAAGTTTTCCGGCTGCAGGACATGGACGAGGTCAAGCGCCTGGAGACCGACTACCTGCGCTGACCCGCCATCGACCCCACGGATTAACGACCCTCCCGCGGCCAGCCCCACCAGTCGCGCACCGCACCGCCCATCACCCGTGACAGGTCGTCGCCGGCGAGCCAGGACAGCTCCTCGGTGAACAAGGTGACGCAATCCCGCCAGGAACAGGGCATCTTGGAGATGTCCGTGCCCCAGAACATGCGGTCGGGGCCGAAGGCGTCGAAGATTTGCCGCAGGTAGGTGTGCATCGCCGGGAACGGATAGGCCTCGCTGGAATAACCCGGCGCTCCGGTCGCCTTGACCGCGACATTCGGCAGCGTCGCGAGTTTCAGGAGATCCGGCATGTGGGTCATGGCCGCGGCGTCCTTGAGGGTCGTGTTGCCGCCCATGCCGCCCAGATGATCGATGGTGAGACGCATGCCCGGATAACGGGCCGCAACCTCTCCCAGCACATCGAAGGACCCGGTGGCCAGCGTGGTCACCGGGATGCCATGACGCTCCGCCGCCGCCCAGAACCAGTCGAGTTCGCCGTCGTGCAGGCGCCGTCTGTCCTCGCCGTCGAGGAACATGCAGCGCAAACCGAGCATGCCGGTCTGGTCGCGCCAGTTTGCCATCGCCGCCTGGCTCTCCTCCGCCGTCCCCAAATCCACGGCGCCGATGATGGCGAAACGGCCGGGATAGTCCCGCACCGCGCTCATCGCCATGTCGGTCGATCCGGGGTCCCAGCCGGGCGGATGGATCACGGCGGCATCGACCCCGCCCTCATCCATCAGCGCGATGGCCTCGGCTGCGGTGAACGACGTGATCTGCCAGTGCGCCATGTTGCTCGGCAGCCCGGTCCCCCAGACGTGAATCTGCGCGTCGACAATCTCCACTATTCCTCCCCGGCTGCTTGGAGCCTTGATTTTCTTCAGGATTCTTGCCCGATCCGGACGCGGTCTGATGCCGCTATTTTCCGAGCCGTCACCTTTGGTCTGAGTATCGCGCCGACCGGGCGCCGCATCCAGCCCCCGGAGCCCACGCCTGGAATGCGGCAGTCAGTCGAAGGTGAGCAGCGTGTCCGCCGTCTCGCGGTCGTAGCCAAGCGAGGCGTTCAGGAGTTGGCGGGTGTAGTTGTGCTGAGGCTCGGAGCGGCGGAGCTGCTCGACATCCATCTCCTCGACGATCCGTCCGGCATTCATCACCGCCAGCCGGTCGCACATATGGGCGATCACCGCCAGATCGTGGCTGACCAGGATGTAGGTCAGCCCGTGCTCGCGCTTCAGGCGTTGCAGCAGGTTCAGGATCTCCGCCTGCACCGACACGTCGAGCGCCGAGGTCGGTTCGTCCAGCAGCAGAATGCGCGGTTCCAGCATCAGCGCCCGGGCGATCGCCACGCGCTGACGCTGACCGCCGGAGAGCTGGTGGGGATAGCGGAAGCGGAATTCCGGCCCAAGCCCGACATCGCGCAGCAGCGCCTCGACCCGCGGCCCGATATCCTTGATCCCGTGGATCTTCGCCGGCTCGCTCAGCGTCCGGTCGACCGTGTGGCGCGGATGCAGCGACCCATAGGGGTCCTGGAACACCATCTGCACCGTCTCGTAGAACGCTTTCGTGCGGTTCGGGCCGAGATCCTTGCCGTCGACGGCGATCCGCCCGGTCCAGCCCCGCGCCAGACCGGCGATGGCGCGCAGCACCGTCGACTTGCCGGACCCGGACTCGCCCACCAGACCGAAGCTCTCGCCCCGGCGCACGGTGAACGAGGTGTCGCGCACCGCATGCACCGCCCCCTCTCCCGTGCCGAAGCGCACGTCCAGATGGGCGATCAGCAGGGCGATCCCGGCGGCGCCGGTTTCAGGAGATGCGGGCATCGACGCCGGGCTCCGTCTTCCAGGACTCGTCGCGAACCAGCGTCGACAGACGCTCTACCGGCTGATCGACCCGGGGCAGCGAGGCCAGCAGGCCGCGGGTATAGGGATGGGTGGCGGCGTGCAACTCCGACGCCCGGCAGGTCTCGACGATCTGACCCGCATACATGATCACCACCCGGTCGCAGAACGACGCGACCAGGTTGAGGTCGTGGGAGATGAACATCAGGCCCATACCCCGCTGGCTGACCAGATCGTCGACGATCGCCAGAACCTGCATCTGCACGGTCACGTCGAGGGCGGAGGTCGGCTCGTCGGCGATCAGAAGATCGGGCTCCGCGATCAGCATCATCGCGATCATGATCCGCTGCCCCATGCCGCCGGAGACCTCGTGCGGATAGGTACGGTAGACCCGTTCCGGATCGCGGATACGCACGGCCTCCAGCATCTCCAGCGTGCGCCGGCGTGCCTCGCCGGGGGCCGCTCGGGTGCTCACCCGATACGCCTCGTCGATCTGCCGGCCCACGGTCATCACCGGGTTCAGCGAGAATTTCGGATCCTGCATCACCATGGCGATGCGGTTGCCGCGGATCCGCCGGTACTGTCGCTCGGACAGCGCGGTCAGGTCGATGCCGTCGAACGTCATCTTGCGGGCGGTGACGATCCCTGGCGGGCGGATCAGGCCGAGCACGGCGCGTCCGGTCATGGTCTTGCCGGAGCCGGACTCGCCGACGATGCCGACTTTCTCCCGCCCGACCGAAAAGCTGATGTCGCGCACCGCCTGAACCGTGCGGCTACGCGTTGGAAAATCGACGGAAAGCCCCTCCACCTCAAGCAGCGGCCCGCTCATCGTCCGGACCTCGGATCGAGGGCGTCGCGCAGGCCGTCGCCCAGCAGATTGAACCCGAGGCTGACGGTGAAGATCGCCAGACCCGGCATCGTCGCCACCCACCACTGGTCGAGGATATAGAGCCGCCCGGTGGAGATCATCGCGCCCCATTCCGGCAGCGGCGGCTGAGCGCCGAGGCCGAGGAAGCCGAGCCCGGCGGCGGTCAGGATGATCCCGGCCATGTCCAGGGTGACCCGCACGATCACACTGGAGAGGCAGAGCGGCATCACATGACCGACCACGATGCGCAGCGGCGAGGCGCCCTGCAGACGGATCGCCGAGATGAAGTCGGTATTGCGGATCGTCAGCGTCTCCGCCCGGGCGATGCGAGCATAGGGCGGCCAGGAGGTGAGCGCGATCGCCAGCACCGCGTTGCCGATTCCGGGGCCAAGCGCGGCGACGAAGGCGAGCGCCAGAACCAGGCGCGGAAAGGCCAGGAATACGTCGGTGAACCGCATCAGAACAGTATCGACCCAGCCACCGGCATAGCCGGCGACGGTGCCGATCAGCAGTCCGAAGACCGGGGCCGTGACCACCACGAGGGCGACCACATAGAGCGTGATCCGCGCGCCGTAGAGCAGCCGGCTGAGAATATCGCGACCGAGCTCGTCGGTGCCGAGCAGGTTGCCCGGCGTGCCCGGCGGCAGCAAGCGGCGCTGAAGGTCCTGCGCAATCGGGTCATAGGGGGCAATCAGCGGGGCGAAGATCGCCGCCAGGATCAGGGCGACGACAATCGCCAGTCCCAGCATCGCCAGCGGGTTACGCGCCAGGCCGAGCCAGCCGAGATAGATCTGGATGCAGCGCGCCTGCAACGGGCTCGAGGGAGTCTCGCTGGTGAGCCAGACCCCCAGACCCCGAACCGAGGATGCATCGGAACCGTCTGTCATCGCGCCCTCACCCGGCCCTTGGGTCGAAGACCCGATAGAGCAGATCGGACAGCAGGTTGAGACCGATGAAGACGATGCCAACCATCACCGTGCCGCCGAGAACGGCGTTCATGTCGGCCGAGAGCAGCGCATTGGTGATGTAGAAGCCGATGCCCGGCCAGGCGAAGACGATCTCTGTCAGCACCGACCCCTCAAGCAGGTTTGCATAGCTGAGCGCGATGACCGTGATCAGCGGAACCATGACGTTGCCGAGCGCATGGCCCCAGATCACCCGCGTCTCCGATAGGCCCTTCACCCGGGCGGTGGTGATGTATTCCTGGGCCAGCTGCTCCAGCATGAAGCTGCGGGTCATGCGGCTGATATAGGCGAGCGAATAATAGCCGAGCACCGAGGCCGGCAGGATGATGTGCGACAGGGCGTTGGTGAAGACCTCGAGATCGCCGGCCAGCAGGCTGTCGATCAGGATGACGCCGGTCACCTGCGGCACCACGTCCTCGAAGAACACGTCGAGACGCCCCGGCCCCGCGACCCAGTCGAGCTTGCCGTAGAACACCAGCAACCCGACCAGCCCGAGCCAGAAGATCGGCATGGAATAGCCGAACAGGCCGATCAGGCGCACAAAATGATCCGGCCAACGCCCCTGATGCACGGCGGCCAACACCCCCGCCGGAATGCCGAGGGCGACCCCGATCATGGTCGCGACGGTCGCCAGCTCCAGCGTCGCCGGAAACACCCGGGCGATATCCTGGATCACCGGGCGGGAGGTGAGCAGCGAGGTGCCGAAATTTCCGGTCACGACCTCGCGGATATAGGTGAAGAACTGAATGATCAGCGGCTGGTCGAGGCCCATCGCCTTGCGGGTGGCCTCATAGACCTCGTTGGTCGCGCGCTCGCCGACCACGGCGAGGACAGGATCGATCGGCATCACCCGACCGATCAGGAAGGTGATCAGCAGCAGGCCGAGAAGAGTGGCGGCGAGAGTCGCCACCACGCGGCCGCCCTTGAGCAGCCCGGTCCGGGAGGGAAGCCAGGCTCCCCTCCCGGAAAATCGCGACCCGGTAAGGCTCATCGGGATCCGCTTACTTCGTAACGGTCCAGTAGTAGACCGACGAGATCGCGCTGCCGGTCACCAGGTTCTCGACGTTCTTGCGCAGACCGGTCTGCTCGATCTTCTGGAACATGACGACGAACGGGCTCGTCATCTGGTGCTCCTTCTGGATCGCGCGGTACATCTCGGCGCGCTTGTCCCGGTCGGCTTCCTGAACGGCAGCCTCGGTCTCCTTGGTCATCTCCGGGATGTCCCAGGCGTTGCGCCAGGCGAGCTTGCCGGTCAGCTTCGCTTCGTCCGAATTGTTCGGATTGTGAGCGAAAGTATCGGCGTTGGTGTGCGGATCGGGATAGTCCGGGCCCCAGGCACCGAGATAGATGTCGTGCTCGCGCGCCCGGTATTCGCCGAGCGACTGCTTGCCGGTCATCGGAGTGAGCTCGACCTTGATTCCGGCCTCGGTCAGGGTTCCCTGAATCGCCTGCGCCATGGCCATGTAGGACGGCTCGTTGCGCACGTTGATCTTGACCGCGACGTCGTCGGCATGGCCGGCCTCGGCCAGCAGCGCCTTCGCCTTGGCGATGTCGAGCGTATAGGGCTTGTCCTTCAGCTCGCCCAGATAGGTGAGCGGCAGGAAGGCCTCATGCACGGTGTACTGGCCGCGCAGGATGGTCTCGGTCATGCCCTTGTAGTCGATCGCCCATTTGAAGGCCTCGATCACCTTGGGGTCGTTCAGCGGCGCCTTCTTCTGGTTCAGCGACATGTAGACGATACGGCCGCGCAGATCCTCGTCCACCCTCAGGTCGCCATTGGCGGCGACGGCGGCGATGTCTTCCGGCGTCAGGTTGCGCGCGACATCGATATCGCCCTTCTCCAGCAGCAGACGCTGGCTGGCTGACTCGGCGATGTGGCGTACGAAGACCCGCTTCATCGCCGGCGTGGCGCGCCAGTACTCGGCGTTCGCCTCCAGCACATAGGACTCGTTCGGCTTCCAGGTCTTCAACGAATAGGCGCCGGTGCCGGCGGTATTCGTCTTCAGCCACTCGTAGCCCATGTCGCCGTCCTTCTCGTGCTCCAGGGCCGTCTTCTTGTCGACGATGGAGCCGATGGTGGCGCTCATGCAGTTCAGCACGAAGGACTGGGCGTATTTCTTATCGGTGGTGATGACCAGGGTCTTGGCGTCGGTCGCCTTGATCGTCTGCTCGATGTTGTCCTTGGTGAACCCGAACTGGGTCAGGATGAAGGACGGGGTCTTCTCCAGCAGCACCGCGCGGCGCAGCGAGAACTCGGCGTCCTCGGCGGTGAACGGGTTGCCGGACTGGAATTTCACGCCCTCGCGCATAGTCAGCGTGAAGGTCTTGCCATCCTCGCTGACGGTCCAGGACGTGGCCAGGCCCGGCTGATAGCCGGCCGACAGGTCCATGGGGTCGAACTCGACCAGATGGTCATAGGTGTTCTGCAGCAGGTCGCCGCCGGAGAACTCGAACGCCTCGGCCGGGTCGAGGGAAACGATGTCGTCGATCGTGGTGGCGACGACGAGGGTGTCTTTGGGCGTATCTGCGAAGGATGCAGGCGCGGTCAGCGAAACCGCGGCGAGCAGCCCGATCGCCCATGCGGACGTGAGCTTGGACATGAGTGAAGCCTCCATTTGGCGGCCAGCAACGGTCGTAGCGCCGATGGCGTGGCCGCAACCGAGTCAGTTAAGCAGCATTTCGCGTCTGCAACGAAGAGATTTCACAAATGCATTGCGATACCGGTTCGGCCGCCGCTTTCGCTGAGACGCGCGGCGCCGGACTCGACCCTCAGCTCTGGAGATTTTCGCGCAGCGTACGGCCGGTATAGGAGGTTCGGAAGATCCCCCGGCGCTGCAGTTCCGGCACGACGCCCCGGCAGAACTGCTCGAACATGCCGGGGAACATCGTCGGCGCCAGCACGAAGCCGTCGCAGACGCCCGCCTCGAACAGTTCCTGCATCCGATCGGCGACCATCGACGGCGTCCCCACCAGCTCACGCCGGCGGTGCCGGTTCGCCGCCGCCTCGGCCAGGCTCTTGCCTTCCGCCTTCATCGCCTGTTCGAGAACCTGCTCGGTACCCTTCATGCCCTGATTGCCCTGCAGCTCGGCCAGACTCTTGCCGTCCTTCAGCTTGGTCAGGTCCGCTCCGACGCTGCTCGACGAGGAGGCGGTGACCAGTTCCGGATCGATCAGGCTGTCGAGATAGTCGGCCCGTTCCCGGGCGATCGACTCGGTTTCACCCAGCACGACCGAGATCGCCGGCAGGACGGCGCATTCGTTCGGCGCGCGGCCGACCTTGTCCATGCGCGCTTTCAGGTCGTCGTAGAACTCCCGCATCTCCTCCCGGCCGCGCTGGATCGTGAACACGACCTCCGCCCACCTGGCGGCGAACTCGCGGCCGCGGTCGGAACTGCCCGCCTGCATGATGACCGGCCGCCCCTGGGCGCTGCGCGGGATCGACAGCGGCCCGCGGGTCTTGATCCAGCGTCCTTCGTAGTTGGCGTAATGCACCTTGGAGGGATCGGCGAAGACACCGGCTTCCTTGTCCAGCACGAAGGGATCCTCGTCCCAACTGCTCCACAGCGCGAAACAGGCCTCCAGGACCTCGTCGGCCCGATCGTAGCGCTCCTCGCGCGGCGGCAACGCGTCCATGCCGGCGTTCTGCGCCTCCAGATCCGTCGCCGAGGTCACCACGTTCCAGGCGACGCGACCGCCGCTCAGCACGTCGAGCGATCCAAGCCAGCGGGCGAGATGATACGGCGTGTGGAAGCTGGTCGAGAGCGTGGCCCCGAGGCCGAGATGGCGGGTCGCCATCGCCATGATTGGAAGCACGACCGTCGGGTCCAGATAGCTGATCTGTCCGCCGCGGCGGACATAAGGGTCGTAGCTGCCACCATGGATATCGTAGAGCCCAAACAGGTCCGCAAAGAAGCAGCCATCGAAGCAGCCGGCTTCCAGCACCCGGGCGATGTGTTCGTAGCGGCTTGGATGCAGAATGTCGTCGAGCGTGGCCTCGGGATGGCGCCAACCGCCCACATGCATCGCCGTCGGTCCGGTCTTCAGATAGGCGACCAGATGCATATGACGCTGACTCATTGCGATACTCTCCACTGCGACGCGATACCCGAGTATCTCCATACCCGGCGGCTTTACATCCCAGATTCTGCGCCCCAATTCTGCGCCCCAATTCTGCCGCCAGATTCCGCAGCCGGGTCCGTGCCATGACAGCCACTGCGGATCGAAGACGCTGGCGGCCTGCAAGGGAAGCGGTGCTGAGGTCGCACCCGCCACCGATGGCGCCCGCATGACGGAGTTGGCGCTGGACCTCGCCCCCCTGCCATGGCACTCCGGAGAGGTGCTTTTGCCACTGACACCGGACGGCTGCGCCGATGCTCACCTCACGGTTCCGCACCATGGTCCGCGCTCTGCGGGGATTCCTGACGATCCCGGGATTGATCAGCCTGTCCGGGCTGCTGGTCGCCTTCGGGGTCTGGTGGGTGGAAGCCCATCTGCGCGCCGCCTACCCGGACCTCCTGCCGGCAGTGTTCGCGGTTCCGGTCGACACCGCTCTCGACGTGTTCGCGACCACCGCCGGCGCCGCCATCTCCGCCCTCGTCATGGTCTATTCCATCGTTCTGCTGGTCTACACCATGGCCGCGAGCTCCATCGGGCCGCGCCTGCTGCAGCGTTTCGGGGACGACCGGATCAATCAGGTCGCCGCCGGCGCCCTCGGTGCCACTTTCCTGTATTCGCTCGGCTGCATGTGGCTGACCCGCGACAATGGCGATCCGGACCTGACGGTGGCAGTGGCCGTCGTCTACGCGGTCGTTTCCGTGCTGATGCTCCTGGTCTTCGTCCAGCGGGTTTCATCCCGCGTCACCATCGACCGCGAGGCCGCGCAGATCTCCGTGACGTTGGACCAGCAGGTCCTGCATGCCCTGAAACGCAGCACGCCGATGAGGTCCGATGAACTGGTGCTGCCGGAAGGCGGCGAGCATGCCGTGCTGGCTGCCGCGGACGGTTATGTCGATGCCATCGAGCCGGGAGCGCTGCTCGACAAGACCCGCGCCCTCGGCGCCACCGTGATCTATGACGTGCGGCCGGGCGACTTCGTGATCGCCGGGGCAACTCTGGCCACCGTGTTCAACGATCCCGGCAGGACCCTCGACGACGCCGTCCGCAACGCCGCCCCGCTGCTCGACGTGCGCACCCCCGAAGGCGACCTGCGCTTTTCCGTGAACCTGCTGGTGGAGATCGCGCTCAGGGCCTTGTCGCCCGGCGTCAACGACACCTTCACGGCGATCGCCTGTGTCGACCGGTTGTCGGCGGCCTTGGCGACGGCGCGGGCGGAAGCGTTGTCGCTCGGCGTCTATCTCGACGCCGATGGAGCCGCCCGGGTGGCCTCGCCGACGACCACCGCCGATACGCTGTTCAGCGAGGCGTTCCCGCCATTGCGGCGAGCCGCGCGGCGCAACGGACTGATGATCCTCGCCCTGCACCGGGCCATCGCGCGGATGATCGTCGCCGCCAAGCCGGACGCGCGGGATACAATGACCGCCGAGCTGCGGCTGCTGGCCGAGGAGGTCAGGGCGAGCGACCAACTCGATGCCGACCGCGACGCCCAGGTGGCAGCGATCGAGCACACCCTTAAGGAACACCGGGGCCGCGCCTCAGCATGACCGGCCTCCTCTGGTCCGGCGAGGACCGGCATTCCACCGATTGCGGGATCCCGCCGATCCCGATATGGCACTCCCCATCCCTCGGCGCAGCCTCAGGAAGAGCCGCATGAAAACCCTTCGCATCAACGGCTTCGACATGCCCTATCTCGACCTCGGCGCCGGCAAGCCGCTGGTCTGCGTGCACGGATCACTCAATGATTTCCGCGCCTGGATCGGAGTGATGAAGCCGCTGTCCACCGGACGCCGCCTGATCGTCCCGAGCCTGCGTCACTACTTCCCCGACGCATGGAACGGCAGCGATGCCACCTTCACCATGGCCCAGCATGTGGACGATGTGATCGCCTTCATCGAGGCGCTGAAGGTCGGACCGGTGGATCTGATCGGCCATTCCCGCGGCGGCCATCTGGCCTTCCGGCTGGGGCTCAAGCGTCCGGAGTTGATCGACCGCCTGATACTGGCGGAACCCGGTGGCACGCTCGACGGATCGCTGCTGCCGGACTCCGACGGCGAGACCGCGCCCCCCGCCGGATCGCGCGCGCATGTGGCTCAGGCGGCGGAAAAGATCGCCGCCGGCGACCTCGACGGCGGGCTGCGCGCCTTCATCGAGGGGATCAACGGACCCGGATCCTGGGATGCCTTGCCGGCGGTCGACCGCCAGATGCGCGAGGACAACGCCACCACGCTTCTGGCACAGGTGAATGAAGGCCGTTTGCCCTACACCAGGGCGGAAGCCGAAGCCCTGACGCTGCCGACGCTGTTCATCGGCGGCGGCGACACGCCGGGCATGCTGCCGGTCGTGCTGCGAGCGCTGGCGGCCCATGTGCCGAAGGCGCAGACCGTCATTATCCCGCAGGCCGGCCACAGCATGTTCCGCCAGCAACCCCGTGCCTTCGCCGACGCGGTGCTGAGCTTCCTGGACGGATAGCGTTTTCCCACCCCGCCACCGTCATCCCGACACACGTCAGGATGACGGAATAGGATGAGCTACGCGCGGACAGCCGGCCATGCGATCTCAGGCGTAGGCGCCGGCACAAGGCCGGGGGGTGTGGAAAGAGGGACGCGGGAAAGGGTGTTAAGCCCGATCTACAGGCTCAGTTCGCTCATCACCTCGTCGGTGCTGCGGACGCGGCCGAACAGGCGCTGGAAGTTCTCCATCGTCCCTTCGTGCAGCTCCTTGCGGGTCGACGCGCAACTGTCCTCGACCATGGTCACGTTATAGCCACGGTCGGCCGCCTCGCGGGCCGTGGTCTCGACGCACATGTTGGTCGACACCCCGGTCATGTAGAGGTTGTCCCAGCCCATCGACCGCATCAGATGGTCAATCCCGGTCGAGGCGAAGGCGCCGATGCTGGTCTTGCGCACGATCAGCTCGCCCGGTAACGGCTCGAGCCCGGCGACGACCTTATGCTCGTCGCTGCCGATCCAGTTGTTGGTCTCCAGGAACATCTTGCGCATATGCGGCGGCGCGTCGGCGGCGTCCTGGCGCATCGCCCCGAGGGTCACGTAGAGAATGCCGCCGCCCTTGGCCCGGAAACCGTCCAGCATGCGGCGGATGTTCGGCACCACAAGCGTCTCGATCCGGTCGAAGCGGTAGTCGGTCGAGGTCGACCCCTCCTTCTGCATCCGGCGCCCGAGAGCGCCGCTGCGCGCACCCGACGCGTTCTGCATGTCGACGATGACCAGCGCCGAACGCTCGAACACCACCGGGCGTTCGGTCATGAAAGCGCGGATATAATCGACATTGTCGATGCCGTCGGTGGTCATGGGCGTCTCTCCTTGAGGACCGTCTGAAAAAGGGGGCGGAAAATCAGTCCGCGATCTGGGACCGGAAGTGACGGGCGACGTCGCCGGCGGTGGTCTGCCACACGCCCGCCCGGGGCGGGGCGATCTTCTCCAGCGTTTCGGCCAGATAGCGGATGCGGTGGGTCTGGCCGACGACCCAGGGGTGCAGGGACAGCGCGAAATAGCGCCCGGCCGCCCGCTCCTCGTAGAGCCCTTCGAAGGCGGAGACCGCCATTTCCGACCACAGCTCGCGCGGGACCTTGCGCAGCCACATGATCTCGCCGTCATCCCATTCCGGCTGGCGCGGGATGGAGACAAGGCCCGGCTCGGTCCGCAGCATGTAAGGCTGGTCGTCATTCGGCCAATCCATCACATACTCCAGCCCGGCCTCCGCCAGGAGACCCGCGGTGATCTCGCTCTCGCCATAGCCGGGGCCGGCCCATCCGGTCGGCCGGGTGCCGGTCAACCGCTCGACCGTCTCGATGCTTTCATCGATCATCCAGCGCTGGGCGTCGGCATCCATCTTCGAGGTGATCATGCGGTCGGCATGGGTCCCGGCGGCGACGAATTCGACCTTGCGGTCCTTCAGCCGCTCGACGATGCCCGGATAGCGTTCCAGGGCCGCCGCGTTGGCCGGGACCGTCAGCTTCAGGTCGAACCGGTCGAGCAGGTCGAGCACCCGGAAGATGCCGACGCGGTTGCCGTATTCGCGCTGGGTGAAGGCGGTGTAGTCCGGATAGAAATTGCCGAACGCGCCCTGATAGCGTGGGTCGCGCCAATCCTCCTTCGGCGGATCCAGACGCCAGAATTCCAGGTGCAGGACGACCGTGAAGGCGAGCCCGTTGCCTTCGGGCCAGGACAACGCCGGGCGCCGGTTGATGGCAGAATAGGGATAGAGCGCGTGGTCCATGCCGGGCCGCGGATCGGTCATTGCGCGTCCTCCCAGCCGAGATGGGCCTTCATCGCGTCGAGATGGTTGGCGATGTACCAGTCGGCGATCTCCTCGCCGGTGGTAACCCAGACGTCGTCGTGACCGCAGATATAGGCGAGCGTGCGCTCCAGATGTTTGATCCGGTGCGGATGGCCGAAGATGTAGGGGTGAAGGGCCAGACACAGCACCCGCGGCTGCTGCTCCCCCTCGCGATACAGGGTGTCGAACGCGTCGCAGGTCCAGTTGGCGAAGTCCTGCGCCTCGAACTGGTGGCGGTACAGCACCGCGTCGTTCAGCTCCATCGTGTAGGGAACGGTGACCAGCGTCTTGCCCGAGCGGGTGCGCATCGGGAACGGCTGATCGTCGTGATACCAGTCGCAGTAGTAGGTGATCCCCGCCTCGGCCACGAGGTCCGGCGTGTTGAAGGTCCAGGACGCCGCCGGTGAGAACCAGCCCTTGAGCTTGCGGCCGGTAAGTTTGGTGTGCAGATCCATGCTCTCGTGGATCGCGTCTCGCTCCTCCTGTTCGGAGTATTCCCAGTGGTAGCGCGTGTTGTACATGCCGTGGGACATGATCGCCCACTTGCGGGCCTCGCACGCCTCGAAGATCTCCGGGTAATGGACGAAATTCGACATGCTGAGCGAGAGGGTGCCGCGCACGCCGTGGGCGTCCATCACCTCCATCATCCGCCACAGACCGACCCGGTTGCCGTAATCCCGCACGCCGTAGCCGAGCACATCGGGATGGGGCGAGCGCGGCCAGGGATCACGCACCCGCGACGGCCGCGGCAGGAACTCGTAATGCTCGACATTCGGCACCACCCAGACGGCGACCTTCGCGCCGTTCGGCCATGTCAGGCGCGGACGGTCGGCGATCGCCGAATATGGAGCGCGGTCCTCAGGGGCGAAGTTCATTCAGACACCTTCCTATTCATCGACCGCATAGTGCTTCTCCATGGCGTCATACGTGGATTTGTGCACCAGGCGCTGACGCTCGACGAAGTCGGCCAGCCGGTCCTGGACCGCGTCGAGATTGCCGTCGCGCTTGAGCGCGCCCAGCACCTCGCTCATCGCCCGCATGGCGGCCTGCAGCGGCGTGTTGGCATAGAGCACGATCGCGAAGCCGAGCGCCGCCAGTTCCTCCTGGGGCAGCATCGGCGTGCGCCCGCCGACCACCAGGTTCGCCACCTGCGGCACCGGCAGCTCAGTACAGATCCGCTTCATCTCCTCGACCGAGGTCGGCGCCTCGACGAAGGTCACGTCGGCGCCGGCCTCGATGTACAGATTCGCGCGCTCCATGGCCGCGTCCATACCTTCGACGGCGCGGGCATCGGTGCGGGCGATGATCAGGAAGTTCTCGTCCTCCCGCGCCTCGGCGGCGGCGCGCACCTTGGCCGCCATCTCCTTCGCGGGAATCACGCCCTTGCCGTCGAAATGGCCGCATTTCTTCGGGAAGACCTGGTCCTCGATCTGGGCCGCGCAGGCCCCGGCCCGCTCCAGTACCCGCACGGTACGGTGAGTGTTGATCGCGTTGCCGAAGCCGGTATCCATATCGACCACCAGCGGCAGGCTGCTGATCTCGGCGATCGCCGCCACCGTCGACTGGATCTCGCTCATGGTGACCAGACCGATGTCCGGGACGCCGAGCAGAGTGTTGGCAATCCCCGCTCCGGTGACGTAACAGGCCTCGAAACCCTGGTCCTCAATCACCCGGGCGGTCAGCGCGTTCGCCGCCCCCGGGACCAGAACGGCACGCCGTTTCTCCAGCATCGCCCGGAATTCTCGTCGGCGATCAACAAGCGTCGTCATTGGTTTGGTACCTCCCGGTCCTTGCTCTTTGGGGACACGATGCCCGATGGGATTACAGCGGCGCCGGATAATATCGTCAACTGTTGACAGTTATTGACGCCCGCGGAGATGATCCGGGATAAGAAACGCGAGGAGGAGACCAACGTGAGCAGCGGCCAATACCGCATGTTATCGACCAGTGGCATTCTCGGCTACGGGTTCCCGGAATCCTCCCTCACCCGCGGTGAGGAGCGCGGCGTCGACATGATCGGCGTCGATGGCGGCAGCACCGATCCCGGTCCTTTCTATCTCGGCTCCGGCAAGACGTTGAGTTCCCGGCGCGCGATGAAGCGCGACCTGCGCCTGATGGTCCTGGCCGGCCGCCGACAGGGCGTACCCGTCGTCATCGGCACGGCCGGCGGCGCCGGCGGCACCCCGCACCTGGAGATCACCGCCGAGATCGTGCGGGAGATCGCCCGCGAGGAAGGACTCCACCTGCGCTTGGCCACGATCGACGCGGAACAGGACAAGACGGCCCTGAAACAGGCGACCATCGACGGCCGGATGAAGCGCCTCACCGGCGGGCCGGACTGCAGCACGGAGGCCATCGACCGCGCCGAACGGGTGGTCGCGATGATGGGCCCGGAGCCCTTTGCCGCCGCCCTGGACGGTGGCGCCGACGTGATCCTGGCCGGCCGCTCCAGCGATCCCGCGCCCTGGGCCGCCATGGCGATCCGCGCCGGCAAGTCGCCGGCTCCCGCCTGGTATGCCGGCAAGATGCTGGAATGCGGCGCCACCCCGTCGATTCCCAAGGGGCACGACTGCCTCTATGTCACCGTCGACGATGACGGCGTGACCTTGGAGCCGACCGCGCCGGAGCGCGCCTGCACCCCCTCCTCGGTTGCCAACCACGCGCTGCACGAGAACCCGAGCCCCTGCATCCATGTCGAGCCGGGCGGCGTGCTGGACACCACCGATTGCCGCTTCGACGCCGTATCTGACCGGGCGGTGCGGGTCTCCGGTATGACCTGGTCGCCATCGCCCTACACGGTGAAGCTGGAAGGCGTGGAACGGGTCGGCTACCGGTCGATCAGCATCTGCGGCACCCGCGACCCGCTGCTGATCGAGACTCTGGACGCATTCCTCGCCTCGATCCACGAGGCGACGGCCACCAAGGTCGGCAATCTCGGAGTCGGGCGCGACGACTATCGGCTGATTGTCCGGCGCTACGGGCTGGATGGGGTGATGGGCGCGGCCGAGCCGCTGCGCAACGCCACCCCGCACGAGATCGGCTTCGTTGTCGAGGCGATCGCCGACGACCAGGATACCGCCGACGCCGTGCTGTCGGTCGCCCGGGTCAGCATGCTGCACACGGATTTTCCGGGTCGGCTCTGCCGCGAGGGCAACATGGCCTTCCCCTATTCGCCCTCCGACATCCAGGCGGGGCCCGTCTACCGGTTCTCGGTGTTCCAAACCATGGCGGTCGACGATCCGCTCGCGCCGTTCCCGATCACCTACGAGGACCTGTGATGGCCCGGATCCGCGATATCGCCAAGGTCTGCAAGTCGAAGAACGCCGGCCCGTTCCAATTGACCATCGACGTGGTGTTCGAGACCCGCGCCGCCTACGACGCAGTGGCGGCGACCGGGGTGCTGACCCCGGCGCTGATCGCCAGGCTGTATGACGTCGCGGAGGAGGATGTGCTGTTCACGCCCTATCCGGCGGGGCTGGCGTTCAAAGCGACGATCCCGCGGGCGATTCCGGCGGGCGATCTCGGCGATACCGACGTCTACGGCTGCCAACAGCACGCGCCGATGCTCGACGTCGACATTCCGATCAACGATGTGCCGACGGCCTGAACGGCGACCGTCAGGCGACGTCGGTGGTGACCAGATGGTTGATGCTGGCCCGGCTGTTGCGGATATGCGTGCGCATCGCCGCTTCCGCCGCGTCGGGATCGCGCGCCTCCAGCGCCGCCAGCACCGCGCGGTGCTCCTCCAGCGCCTGGGCCGGGCGGCCGGGCACCGTGCTCAGACGCTGACGGAACAGACGCAGCAGCGAGTACAGGTCCTCGTCCAGCATCTTGATCAGCCGGTCGTTACCGCTGGCCCGCACGATCCGGTAGTGGAAATCGAGATCTCCACCGCCCTGGAAATACCCCTGGCCGGACTTCACCCGCTCGTCCTCGGCATGGTCGTCCAGCATGCGCTGCAACCGCTTCAGCTCCGCCGGCTTCATCCGCGTCGCCGCCAGACGGCATGCCATCCCCTCCAACCCTTCGCGGATCACCAAGAGATCGAGGATCTGGGACTGATCGAGAGAAACCACGCGCGCGCCCTGATTGGCCTGACGCTCGACCAGGTTGCGGCCCTCCAGGCGACCGATCGCCTCGCGCAGCGGGCCGCGGCTGATGCCGTAGCGCCGCGCCAGCGTCACCTCCGACAGCCGCTCGCCCGGCTTCAGCTCGCCGGACATGATCGCGTGTTCCAACCGCTCGAACGCAAGCGCCGAGAGGTTCATGGACGTGAGCGGTTGCATCGCGTCGGTCGTGGCCACAGCCTTGATTCCTCAGCCTGTCGCCGGACAGTTGAGCCCGCCCGGCTTGATTGTCATTCTACGCGCAAATGCGCCGATTTACCCGCGCACCTGCGTTGCAGTCTCCCTTTGGAGGGTAAGATTGCCACGTCCTATGGCGTTGTCGCCAACAATTTGCGCCAGCATCCCGGGGGGCGGAACGGCACCGCTGGGGTGACCACGGGTTCGGCAATTCAAGAAACAATCCCCGCCGCACACGGGCGGATGCACATAAGCACATGACGGAGACACGACGATGACCAAGATGGATCTGAGATTGGCCGGTGGATCGGTCCTGTTGCCGGGGCTGGGGTTCCGCGACGTCGATGTGCTGGTGGCCGGCGGCCGGATCGCCGCCGTGACCGAGCCCGGCAGCGGGCCCGAGGCGAACTCGACGATCCAGTTGAGCGGCCTGACGGTGCTGCCCGGCGCCAGCGACGTTCACCTGCATCTCGGCCATGGCAGCGACATCTCCAAGCCCCGCATACCGTCCGACGCGGCGACGGAGACCGCCGCCGCCGCGGTCGGCGGTGTCACGTCCTTCATCCCCTACGTGATGAGCCCGGATCCCTATGCCGCCCAGTTCGAGGAACTGAAAGCGGTGACCGAGGCCGGCGCCCGAATCGATTTCGGCTTCCATTTCGTGATCGCCACCGACGACCAGTTGGCCGAGCTGCCGCGCTACATTGCCGAATTCGGCGTGCCGACCGCCAAACTGTTCATGAACATCCGCGGCGACGAGGGGAAGCGCCTCGGACTGCCCGGCACCGATGATGGCTTCATGCTGCGCCTGCTGGAGAGCCTGGCCGCCCATGACGGCATGCTGTGCCCGCACCCGGAGAACATCGAGGCGGCCTGGGTGCTGCGCGACCGGGTCATGGCCGGCGACCCCGACGGCAAGAACGGCCTGGAGAGCTGGAACGCCACCCGCCCCCCCTTCGTCGAGGCCGATGCGATCCGCCGGGCCGCCTATTTCGGCCGGGTGACCGGGGCCCGGGTCTACACCGTCCACACCTCCTCCGGCGAAGCCTTGGCGGCGGCGGTCGAGCAGCGCAAGGCCGGCTCCAGGCTCACGATCGAGACCTGCACCCACTACCTGACCCACGACACGACGACGGACTGGGGCTCGGTGGCCAAGGTCAACCCGCCACTGCGCGATCCGGCCGACCGGGAGGCCTTGTGGGAGGGGATCCGGCGCGGCGACATCGACACCGTCGGCACCGACCACATCCACCGGCCGATCTCCAGCAAGGACGGCAACATCTGGAAAGCTCAGCCGGGCTTCCCGGGCCTGGACGCCTTCCTGCCGGCCTTCTTCACCGAAGGCCATGCCAAGCGTGGCATCCCCTTGGAGCAACTCGCCGAAATGGTGACTTCCAAGCCAGCCGACGCCATGGGTC
This sequence comes from Thalassobaculaceae bacterium, assembly GCA_029212785.1. Classification (GTDB taxonomy): domain Bacteria; phylum Pseudomonadota; class Alphaproteobacteria; order Thalassobaculales; family Thalassobaculaceae; genus Thalassobaculum. The sequence goes on along the minus strand of JARGOG010000004.1, from coordinate 35,923 downwards.
TGGCGCCGCGCAAGGGCCGGATCGTACCCGGTGCGGATGCCGATTTCGCGATCCTCGACATGAAGGCGCCATGGATTGTCGAAAAGTCTAGTCTGCAGTCGGATGCCGGCTATTCGGTCTGGGAGGGCCGGGAAATGGCCTGCCGGGTGTTGCACACCCTGGTCCGAGGGGCTTTCGTGGTGCGCGACGGTGCCCTGGTCGAGGGCAGCGAGGGTACCGGCCGGTTCATGGCCCGCACCCTGGCCTGATCGGTCAGGCCGCGTGCCAGCGCCCGGCATAGAGGCGGCAGCCATATCGCCCATCATCGATGACGATGGTGGCGTCGTGGCTGACCGCAGTGCCGATGCCCTGCTCCAGATCGGGTGTGAAGCGGGCGGCGAGCCATTTCCTGACGGTCTCCGCCGACAGTGGCGTGAACGGTCCCTGGTTCGGGATACACCCCCGGGATTCCACCTCGCTCCAATGGTCGCCATACTCGGAATCGAGATTGCGCACGCTGACCACCGCGCTGCCACCCGGCTTGAGAACCCGCCGCACCTCGTCGAGCATCGCCTCCGCCTCGGGCATCTGCTCCAGCACCTGAGGCAGCACGACCGCATCCACGCTCGCATCCGCATAGGGTAGCGCCGGACCGGCGATCACATCCCCCTTGGTGCGCTCCATCGCGAAGCCCTCGCGGTGCAGGCGTTCCATCACAAAGGAGAGATTGCTCTCCGACAGCTCCGCCAGGCGCAGCTCCACGCCGGGATCGAGCCGCCGTCGGATCTCCGCGCTATAGGTGCCGCCCCAGGGCATCAGCTCGACCACTGTCGATCCCGGCCCCATCTCCGGCAGCAGGTCGAGTTCGGCCGCCGTCGCCTCGCCCTGGCGGCGCGAGACGTAGACCCCGGCCAGCGGCGATTTCGCCCAGACCGCATAGCCTCGGAAATCGCCCATCGACTTCCAGCTCCAGCCGCGGGGATCCCATACGGCGAACGGGTTGGCGGCGTTGCTGATCTCGAAATACGGATAGGCCTTGGCCGGCTTCACCGGATAGAGGGTGTGCGCGGGTCGGGTGAAGCCGTTCCAGGAATGCACCTCGTCGAACGGGCGGCGTGGCGCCTTCATGGCCGGTGCCGTCGGCCGCGCCCGACCGATCGCCAGCGCGCCCATGATCTCGAACACCGGCGGCACGCCGAACAGCTCGGCCAGCGCCTGATTGTCGCCGATCCCGGCATTCCAGATCGTGTCGTAACCGCGCAGATGAGCGCTCAGGATCATGTGATAGCAGGCGCCGGCGACCGACTGGACGACGGAGAAATTGCCGTGGGTCCAACCCTTCTGAAAACAGAGATACACGAGGGCCGAACATTCGGCGAAATGGTGATTGCCGCCGGAGATGTCATGGGCCCGCTGCAGCAGGTCGCGGTCGTCGATGATGATGAAGTGCCATTGCTGCTGGTTGCACGACGACGGCGCCTGCATGCCGTCGCGCACGATCTCGGCCAGAACCTCCCGATCCATCGGCGTTCCATCGAAGTCCCGGCATGACCGTCGGTCGGCCAGAATGCCCAGGATCCGGCGCCAGTCCTCGACCGCGTGATCCTCCGAAGAATGCGGACGCGTGCGCGCGTCATCCATTCCTGTTCTCCTATGACGAAGTTTCCGTAGACTACCCCTGCGGACGAGGCGTTGACAGATAGGGTGGCGGGGCGGAAAAATGTCAACAGTTGACTATTCCGGTGGCTCCAAAGAGCACACCCGGCAGGTAGCCGGGGCCGGAGCGACAGGTCAACGCTGGCTGCCGGAACTAGGACCTTTCCGGACCGCAGCCCGGACCCGGGGACAATCCGCCAATTCGGCGCCGACACAGGGAGACGGAGGATTTCAATGAACAAGTATCTCGGAACACTGATCAAGGGCGCTGCGGTAGCGGCGTCACTCGGCATGGCGGGCAGCGCACTCGCCCAGGACGAGGTGACCCTGCGCTGGGGCCACTATCTGCCGAACAGCGCCTTCCTCGAAGTCGAACAGAATTTCGCCAAGAAGATCGAGGAGCGGACTGGCGGCAAGGTGAAGATCGACATCACCTACGCGGGCGGCCTCGGCAAGGGCAACGAGTTGATGACTCTCGCGGGTCGCGGCGCGATCGACATGGCCTCGGTGGTGCCGGGCTACTACGCCGATCAGCTGCTGTTCATCCGTGCCTTCCAGATCCCGTTCGTGTTCGACACGCCGGCCGAGGCGATGACGCTGTCGCGCAACTCCTTCGCCGAACTGCCGATGTTCAGCGCGGAATTGGACAAGTTCAACGTCAAGTTCCTGTTCCACCAGCCGCTCGGCCAGTACTTCCTGACCGGCCCGGACGGGAATTGCGACACGGTTGCCGGCCTGAAGGACAAGAAGATCCGCAGCTTCGGCGCCGACATTCCGAAGCTGCACGCGGCGGTCGGTGCGGTGCCGGTCTCCATCGGCGTCGGTGACATCTACGAAGCCCTACAGCGCGGCACGCTGGACTACTCGTTCATCAACGCGGGCAACATCGTCACCAACCGCTTCTACGAGCCGGGCAAGTTCAACTGCGGCCCGGTCGCGGCGATCACCGGTCACCTGATCACCATCAGCAAGCGCGCATGGGAAAAGCTGACCCCGGAAACCCAGGCGATCTTCGTGGAAGAGTCAAAGGCCAGCCAGCAGGAGTACCTGGAGTGGATCGACGCCTTCGAGAACAAGGCGCTTGAGGACATCCAGGCGGCCGGCGGCGTGGTCAAGGAATTCCCGCCCGCAGAGCTCGCCAAGTGGAAAGCGGCCGCCCCCGACCTTCTGGCCGAATGGGCCGCGGACATGGAAAGCCGCGGTCTCGGCGAGGAAGCCAAGCAGGTCTCCGCCAAGTGGCACGAGTGGCTCGGCCGTTGATCTGACAGACACCTTCCCGGCCGCCTTCCAGAGGCGGCCGGGCCCTTTGGTTAGACCCTTTTCAGCAATCCGCGTGGCGGTTCCATGGTTCTCATTTCAGGCATCCTGCGGCGCGTCGCCATCATCGTCCTGCTGATCGGCGGCATCGGCACCATGGCCGCGATGTTCCTCGGCACCATCGAGGTCGTCGGCACGCAGATCCTCCACACGCCGGTTCCGGGGGCGCTGGAACTGACCGAAAGCACGATGGTGCTGATCGTCTTCGGCGCCCTCTCCTACGCCCAGATCCGACGCAGCCATATCCGGGTCGAGCTGATCTACACCAACATGGGTCCGCGCACGCGCGCCGCGATGGACGTGTTCGCCAACCTCGCGGCTCTCGTGTTCTTCGGGCTGCTGCTCTGGCAGGCCTATCATGAGGCGGTCTACAGCCTGCAGATCGGCGAGGCGACCGTTGGACTGATCCGTTTCCCGCTGTTCCCGGCCCGTCTGATCCTGGCGATCGGCACAGCCATGCTGATCCTGCAGCTCCTCCTCGATATGATCACCGACATCTGCCGCGTCATCGACGGCAGCGAACTGGTACCGACCGAGGACTACGACCCAACGCGCCCCACCGGCACCGACTGAGGACCGAAGAATGCTCGACCCCGCCACGACAGGTGTCCTCGTCGGCATCCTGCTCACCGTCTTCCTGGCCATCGGCGTCCATATCGGCGTGGCGCTTGGGCTCGGCGGAATTCTGGGCATGTATCTCGCGATCGGACCCGACGCCGCCTGGGCGCAGTTGGCGACGATCCCGTTCAGCACGACCAACGAGTTCACGCTGGCGGTCATTCCGCTGTTCATCCTGATGGGCTCGCTGGCGACCACGGCGGGGATAACGACCGACCTCTACAAGGCCGCCTATAACTGGCTCGGTCATTACCGGGGCGGTCTGGCGATGGCGACGACGCTGGCTTCCGCCGCGTTCGGCGCCGCCTGCGGCTCCACCGTCGTGAACGCCGCCGTGTTCACCCGGATGGCACTGCCGGAGATGACCCGCTTCGGCTACGACAAGCGGCTCAGCGCCGGCTGCATCGCCGCCTCGGGCACACTGGCCTCGCTGATCCCACCAAGCATCCTGATGGTGATCTACGCGGTGATCACCGAGCAATCGATCGCCGTGCTGCTCATGGCGGGACTGGTGCCGGGGCTGCTGTCCGCCGGCGTGTTCATGGTCGGCATCTACATCTGGGTGCTGCGCCGCCCGGAAATCGCCCCGACCCTCGACACCAAGGTCTCCGCCGCCGAGCGCTACAAGTCGCTGTACGGCGTGTGGGGCATCATTTTCCTGTTCACCCTGGTGATCGGCGGCATCTACACCGGCTTCTTCGTGCCGACCTATGCCGGCGCGATCGGTGCCTTCGGCGCCTTCCTGATCGTGGTCGCCAAGGGCCGGCTGACCGGCAAGTCCATGGTCGAGACCTTCAAGGATGCCGGTGTCACCACCTCGGTGATCTTCATCATCGTGATCGGCGGCATCCTGTTCGCGCGGTTCCTGACCTATACCGGGCTGATCGCCGACATCTCCACCATTCTGCTGTCCTGGGACCTGAACCCGTATCTCTACCTGCTCGCCTTCGCGGTCACCTATCTGATCCTCGGCATGCTGGTCGACCCCATCGCCATCATGGTGATGACCCTGCCGGTGATGTTCCCGATCCTGACCGGCGTCGGATTCGATCCGATCTGGCTCGGCGTGATCTCGATCAAGCTGGCGGAGATCTCGCTGATGACGCCACCGGTGGGCCTCAACGTCTACGTGGTCCGCAGCGCGTCACCGATCCCGATCACGCTGGAGGAGGTGTTCGCCGGCGTCATGCCCTTCGTCCTGATGGACGTGATCACGCTCTGCCTGCTGATCGCCTTCCCGGCCATCGTGACCTTCCTGCCCGACCTGATGCGGTGAGTTGGAGAGGCGGCTGGCGTTTCGATGTCGCCCGCCTCTTTCAACCGGCTTGTCTTCAACAAACCGGCTCCCCAGCCTTATGGCGGGCCTACGGTCGCGCGATCCGGCGGATGGACCCCGGCATGAGGCCGAGGCGTACGCGTTGGAGATTTTTCGCAGTTCTAGCCGCTCAGTTCGTCAGCCGCGCACAATCCGGCGATCCGGCCCAGCGCCAATGCGGTGAGCAGCCCGTTTCCGGACGCATAGCCTCCGGCCCCGCTCAGTCCGCTGATCCCGGCCGCGGCGCCGCCACCGGCGAACAGGTTGGCGACGACCGAGCCGTCCGGACGCAGTACGCGGGCATGGTCGTCAACCATCAGCCCGCCTTGTGTGTGGAACAGGCCCGGCTTCACCCGCACGATGGCGAACGGCGCCTGCAGCGGTGCGAGCTCGAACCTGCGCCGACCGAAGGCATCCGACCGACCGCCCCGGGCCGCCCCATTATAGGCGTCCACCGTCTCGGCCAATGCGGCGCCGTCGACGGCCATGTGGTCGGCCAGCCCTTGCGGCGTGTCGGCCCAACGGACCCCACCCATCTCAGCCAGTTCGACATACTCCTCTTCCCCGGCCGCGATGTCATGGATCCGCCGGTCGTAGACCGCGTAGGCGGTCTCGCCCTGGCCCATGACCGTCGGCGCGAACCCGGAATAGCCCGCATCCTCGTTACCGAAACGCCGTCCGCTGGCCGAAACCAGGATCCCGCCCTTCTCGATCGTGGTCCAGGACAGCAGACTCCCCTGGGGATAGGCGACGGCGGCATAGCCCTGATAGGCGCCCATGTTGCCGAGCGCGGCACCGATCGCCTCGCCCCAGGCGGCCGCCTCGCCAGTGCTGCCGAGCGCGCCGAAATACTCCGCCGGTGCGATCTCCGGGCACCAGCGCGCCACCATCGAGCGGTTCGCCGCGAAGCCGTTGGTCGCCAGCAGCACCTTCGCCGCGCGCACCGGCTCGCCGGCGATCACCGCTCCCCGGACCGCCCCATCCTCCATCAGCAGGCGATCGACCGGATTACCGACGGCCAGCGGAATGCCCCGGTCGGAAACGAAGCCTAAAAGATCATCCACCAGGTCCTGGCCCCGCCGTGACCGCGGGGCGTGCAGGCGCGGCACGCTGTGGCCCACATGCTTGTAGGCGGTAACGAGTTCCATGCGCGCACCGAGTTCGTCGATCAGCCACTCGACCAACGGCGCCGACTCCTCGGCCATGCGCCGGGTCAGGGCGTCGGCGTCGTGCGGGCCGGCTGTGGCGAGCAGGTCGGTCACCAGTCGCTCGGGCGAGTCCTCGATCCCCGCCTCGCGCTGGAACCGGCTTCCCGCCCCCGGCACCGATCCGGTGCTGAGGGACGAGTTGCCACCGGGACGGGCCAGCTTCTCGACGACAGCGACCGAAATCCCGGCATCATGGGCCGCGACGGCCGCCGCCAGACCACAGGCGCCGGCGCCGATCACCAACAGGTCGGTATCCACCTCAGACGTCACGATCACCCTCCGGCCGCACCGGTCATGGCGGCCACCGTACGATCCCAGGTCCGGTCGAGCTCGCCGCTATCCAGCGCCAGCAGACGCTCGAGGACATCGCCCATCGCCGGGTAGGGAGCATCGACGATGCCGCGGATCTTGGCCCGGACCTCCGACGGGGCGAAGGGCCGGTCCGGACCTCCACGGGCGCTCAGGCACTCCTCGGTCACCCGCGCGCCGTCGGACAGCACCCAGGTCACCCGGGCCGGACGGTCGTTCGGCCATTCCGGCTCGGGATCGTAGGCGCCTATGGTCACCCGTTCCCGCAGGTCTGCGACCGCCGGCTCGGTCAGCGTCGAGGCATGGAAGGCCTCGGCACCGGCATGTCCGAACCGCGCCGTCGCCGCCAGGATGTGCTGCATCGAGAACTTCGCTGCCAGCGTCGTGGCCGGTGCTGCGTTGTCCAGGTGCCGGCCCTTCCAATGGGTATCGATATGGATCGCCCGGATGGACCCGGCGTCGGCCCGGGCGGCGAGCGCCAGGCTGGCCTCCACCGCGGAGTGGGCATACTGGCAGCAGGCGTGGAGCTTGTGATAACCGTCCGACAGCGCCCAGTCGGACCCGAGACCCTCGGTCAGCTCGCCCGGATGCGGCTCCCCTCCGAAGGCGCTGGCATAGACGTCGTGCAGGCTTTCCGGCCGTCCGGTGATGCCGCAGAGCGTCCAGTCGACGGCGCGCAGCCCGCTCCATGCCCCCACGCCCGGCCACACGTTGCGCACCAGCGCGCCCTCGACCGTATGATTGAACGGCCCCGGCACCACGAGGGTACAAGCGGTGGAGATCACCTTGGCCATCTCATCGGCGGAGAGATGCCGCAGGGCGGCGACCGACGCGGCGGCACCGACCGCCGCGAGGCTGCCATGGGGATGCAGGGTGAGGGTCGGATAGCCGAAGGCCCGGGCGACGCGTCCGGCGATCTCGTAGCCGATGGCGAGCGCCCTGAGCAATTCCCGCCCGGTTGCCCCGGTCGCTTCCGCCTCGGCCAGCAGGGCCGGCACGCAGTACAAACCGGCGTGGCAGATCACCCGGCGATAGCCTTCGTCCAGCTCGCACCAGTCGGCGGCGCTGCCGTTGGCGGTGGCGGCGGAATACCGATCGAGCCGGGTGCCGCGTCCGTCGAACACCGTCGCCTCGCCCGCCCCAGACGACCGGACCAGCCCGTCCGTCAGGCCGATCAGTTCAGGCTCGTCGCGGGCGGCGACGATGGCCGCGAGATCGTCGGCCAGCACGGTGGCGGCACGGACCCGGATCGCCTCGGGGATCGCCTCGAAAGTCAGACCGGCGGCCCAGCGGGTCAGCGCATCGAGGCCGGCGACGATCCGGCGGGCGGCATCGTCGCTCAGGGGCGCATCGTCCATCACGCCGTCACGCGCCGGCGGCGCGGTCGACGCCGCCTTCCAGCCCCTTCAGCAGCGCGAGGGCATCGGCTGTCGGCATCACGTCGGCATATTTGGCATTCATGTCGAACAGATTGACCGCATGGCTGGTCGGCGAGCGGTCGTACACGCATTCCTGCGGCACCACGCATTTGAAGTTATAGGCGAACCCGTCGGTGACGGAGGACCGTACGCAGCCGCTCGTCGTGCAGCCGGTGACGAACAGCGTATCGGCGCCGAGGTCGATCAGGTGGCTGACCAGCGGTGTGCCGAAGAAAGCGCTGGGGTGCTTCTTCGGCAGCAGGACGTCGCCTTTCACCGGCGCGACTTCCGCCACGAACTCATAACCTTTGGCGTCGACGGTCATGATCGCCGGCACCTTTTCCGCCAGGCGACCGGAATCCGTGTCGACGTTCTTCGGCGCCACATGCGGGTACAGCACCGGCAGGTTCAGGCGGCGGAACTCGGCGAGCAGCGGACGGATGTTGTCGACCGCAGCCCAGCCCACATCGCCGCATGCGGTCGGATATTCCTTGATCGCGTCCCAATAGGGCCGGCGCACGGTGCCGACGGTGCGGTACTGCACATCGATGATCAGCAGCGCCGGGCGCCGGCCAATGCCGCTCGGCCGGCCGAAGCCGGCCGCGTCGTACCGGCTTTCCTCATCTTCGGTGATTGTGCCGGTCCAGGGATGCATGTGACCCTCCAAGTGTTCCAATTGACCCCAAAAACTGTTGACAGTTGACGATCTGAACGCCTCGCTTGTCAACATTCCGCAACCCCAGACGCCGGTTCAAGCCCATGAAACTCGCCGCCCATGATCGCTACGACTTCAGCCCGCTCGACGCCCGCCCGGTCTATGACTGGCCGGAAGGCAAGCGCCTCGCCGTATGCTTCTGCAACAATATCGAGGTCTTCTCGTTTCTCGAAGGGCTCGGTTCCGACAGCGCCACCTTGGGGGCTGCGCAGAGCACGCGGAACTTCTCCTGGCGCGACTACGGCAACCGGGTCGGCCAGTGGTACCTGTTCGACCTGTTCGACGAGATGCAGGTCCCGGCCTCGCACAACCTGAACTCCCTGCTGGTCGAGCACTGCCCGCAGATCCTCGAACGCATCAAACAGCGCGGCGACGAGGTCGTCGGCCATGGGCGGACCAACTCCGAGCGCCAGGACGTGCTGGACGAAGCCGGCGAAGCGGCGCTGATCAAGGAGACGACGGACGCGCTGACCGGGTTCTTCGGCACCGCCCCCCGCGGCTGGCTCGGCCCGTACCTGGCGCAAACGCCGGTCACCCTCGATCTGCTGCAAGAGGCGGGCTACGACTACGTGATGGACTGGCCGGCCGACGACCAGCCGTTCTGGATGCGCACCCGCAAGGACCGGATCCTCTCCGTCCCCTATTCCATCGAGTTGAACGACAGCCCGGCCCTGGTGTTCCGCCAGCATGCCGGCGAGGAGTTCGAGCGGATGATGATCGACCAGTTCGACGAGATGCTGCATCAGTCGAAGAAGCGGCCGCTGGTCTATACCGCCGTGCTGCACCCGTTCATCATCGGCCAGCCCTACCGCCTGCGCGCCTTGCGCCGCGCGATGACGCACATCCTGCAGCACCGCGACGAGATCTGGCTGACCACACCGGGCGAGATCGCCTCGTACTGCGCCGGCCTTCCGGCGGGGACGGTTCCAGGGTCATGAACCACCGGAGCGCGTCCCGTCACCCGGCCGGGACGCGCACCTTGCCGCACCACGGATCGATCACCGGCGCCGCCGCCGCGGCGACATCCAGCAGGGTGTCGTCGGCGTAGCGGAAGCCGACGAGCTGCACACCGATCGGCAGGCCGGTCGGCCCGTCGCCCGCCGGCAGGCCGATCACCGGCAGGTGCAGCAGGGTCCACAGCGAGTTGAAGACCGAATTGCCGGTGCTCTCCAGCCCGCCATCCGCCTCCCCGGTCGCACCGAATGTCAGCACGGCGTCATAACCACGGTAGTGGCCCTCATAGGCCATGCGCGCGTGACCGGCGAAATCCTGAGCCGCTTTCAGCGTCATCGGCGTGATGCCGGAGCGGAATTCGGCAATGCCGCGCAGTGTGTCGTGCAGCTCCTCGCCGCGGGTCAGGAGTGCCGGCAGGAATGCCGCCCTACCCTCGCCGCGCATGATCGTGTCCTTGGCATCGTCGATCTCGGCGAAGGACGTCGGAAGTTCCAATCTCTCGACCGTAGCCCCGGCCGCCTTCAGCGCGTCGGCGGCGCGGGTCAACACGGTCAGAGCCCCATCGCGGGCCCTATCGGCATAAGGGGTCTGGCAGAGCGCGATCCGCAGCGTCGATACCTCCCGCCGCGTCCCGGAGCCGTCGGCGATGCCGCTGGCCGCCGCCACGAGACGCAGATCCCCGACCGAACGGGCATACCAGCCGATGGTATCCAGGCTGGCGGCGAACAGCTTGGCCCCTTCCCGGCTGACCACGCCCCAGGTCGGCTTCATCGCATAGGTGCCGCAATAGGAGGCCGGCCGCATGACCGATCCGCCGGTCTGGGTGCCGAAACTGATCGGCACCTGCAGATCGCCGACGGCCGCGCCGGACCCGCTCGATGATCCGCCGGCGGTATGGGTGAGCCGATGCGGATTGACGGTCTTCGGTAGCCGGCCAAGGGCGGCGAACTCCACCGTGTCCAGCTTGCCGAGCGGGATCGCCCCCGCCGCACGCATCAAGGCGACGCAGCCGGCATCGTCGACCGGAACCCGGCCCTCATGCAGCGGCGAGTTATGGGTTCCGGGCATGCCGGCGACGTCGATGACGTCTTTCAGCGCAATGGGGATGCCGTGCAGTGGACCGCGCACCCTGCCGCTCCGGCGTTCCACGTCCAGTCTTCGGGCGTCGGCCAGAGCGCTCTCGCGGGCCACGTAGAGCCAGGCGCGGACCGCGGGATCGCGGGTGTCGATCCGGTCCAGGCAGGCGGTCAGCAGGGCGACGGCGGTGAGGTCGCCCGCTGCCATGGCAGCAGAGGCCTCACCGGCCGTCAGACGGCAGGGGTCGGAAACGGTCACTGTCGGAGCCTCGTCATCGGTGTGCGACCCGATGATGCGGCTCCCCTAGCGGCCAAGGCAAGATGCCCCGTGGGCAGGGGACCGGTTCGGCGCCCGGTCAGTCGGCCTTGGTCGGCTTCGGCCCGCCCGGCCCCTTGCGGTGCGGCCGCTTCGTCTGGACCCGCGCGTGTCCACCGAATTTGGGCTTGCCGGGTTTCCTGACCGGCTTGCCGTCACTCTTCAGCAGCTTTCGGGCTTTCTTCGACAGATTTTCCGGCGCCCCGTCCGTATCGGCCGTGGCGAGCGGGGTCGCGTCCACCGGCGAGGAGACCATTGGCGGCGCCCCCGCCTCGCCTTCCGGCCACCACTGGTCTCCGCCCTTCTTGCGGCGGCGTTTCAGCGGGCGCTCGGCGGCGCTGACCTCGGAGCGAGGCGGCGTCGCCTTCGCCGGTTGAGCGGCCGCGGCGTCACGCCGGGGCTTGTCGAAGCGCAGTTTCTCCGGCCGAGGTTTATCCGACCGGGATTTGTCCGGCCGGGGACTCTCGGGCCGGGGTTTGTCTTCACGCGGCCCGTCGGATCGCGGTCCGTCGGGCCGGGGAGCATCGGCCTGGACGGCCTCGGGACTCGGCGGCTCCACGCGCGGGCTGTCCGACCGGGCATTCTCCCGCCGGGGCTTGTCTTCGCGGGGCTTGCGGGGTGCGCGCGGCGGGCGGGGCGTCACGGCGGCCACCGGCTCGACCGGCACGCCGTCGACCCGATCGACGGTGATCGTCTTCTCGATCTTGCGGCCCGGCCCAACCGCCTCCAGGAAGCTGTCGACCGCGTCCGGGTGCAGTTCCACATAGGTCTCGGTCTCGTGGATCCGGATCGCCCCCACATGGTTCTTGGTCAGACTTCCGGCCCGGCACATCATCGGCAACAGCCAGCGCGGCTCGGCGCTGTGATGGCGGCCGACCGACAGGCGCAGCCACACGCCGTTGCCGAAATTGTCCTGGCGCTTGCGGGAGTCTCCGCGCTCCGGGCGCGGCCCCCTTTCGCCACGGTCGCCTCGATCGCGACCCCGGTCGCTGCGCTCGTGCCGCTCGCCGCCCGCCGGCCCGTCCAACAGTTCCTCGGGCGCCGTCAGGCCGGTCATGTGCTTGCGCAGGAAGGCGATGGCGACGGCCTCCGCATCGTGGCGCGACAGCAGTTCGGCCGCGAACGCCCGCTCCTCCTCGGTGGTCTCTCCGCCGAGATTCGTGTCCTCAAGGATCCGCTGGCGGTCAAGCGCCTGAACCTCATCGGCCGAGGGGGGCTTGCCCCAGGTCGCCTTGATGTTGGCATTCGCCAGCAGCCGTTCGGTATGGCGGCGGCGCGGAAAGGGAACGATCAGGGCCGACACGCCCTTGCGCCCGGCGCGGCCGGTGCGCCCGCTGCGGTGCAGCAGCGATTCCGGGTTCTTCGGCAGGTCGGCATGGATCACCAGTTCCAGGTTCGGCAGGTCGATGCCGCGCGCCGCCACATCGGTGGCGATGCAGACATTCGCCCGCCCGTCGCGCAGGGCCTGCAGCGCGTGGGTGCGGGCCCCCTGGGTGAGCTCGCCCGACAAGGCCACCACGGAGAGGCCGCGGTTGGTGAAACGGCTGGTCAGGTGGTTCACCGTCGCCCGGGTACCGCAGAACACGATGGCCGAGGTGGGATTGGTGTGGCGCAGCACGTTGATGATCGCGTTCTCGCGGTCCGTCGGCGCGCAGGCGAGTGCGCGGTACTCGATATCGCCGTGCTGCCGGCTTTCCCCGGCGGTGGCGATCCGCACGGCATCGCGCTGATAGCGCTGGGCGAGCGAGGCGATGGTCCGCGGCACCGTGGCCGAGAACATCAGCGTGCGCCGGCTGGCCGGTGCCGCCTGGAGAATGAATTCCAGGTCGTCGCGGAAGCCGAGATCGAGCATCTCGTCGGCCTCGTCCAGCACCACCGCCTTCATCTGCGACATGTCGAGCGACCCGCGCTCGATATGGTCGCGCAGGCGGCCTGGCGTGCCGACGACGATATGGGCGCCACGTTCCAGCGCCATGCGCTCGGTGCGCATGTCCATGCCGCCGACGCAGGACGCCACCGACGCGCCCGCGAACTCGTACAGCCAGTCCAGCTCCCGCTTCACCTGCAGCGCCAGTTCCCGGGTCGGCGCCACGGCGAGGGCCATTGGCGTGTCGGTCCGCGGCAGGCGCTCGGCCCCGCCGAGCAGGGTCGGCGCCACGGCGAGCCCGAAGGCCACCGTCTTGCCCGAGCCGGTCTGGGCCGAGACGAGCGCGTCCCGGTCCCGCATTTCCTCGCCCAGCACCGCCTGCTGGACAGGGGTCAGAGTCTCATAGCCGCGCTTCGCCAACGCCTTGGCGAGCGCCGGAACAACGCCATCGATATCCGTCATGTCGTGTCTTTCGGGTGCCTGCGGCCGGCCGTTCGGAAATCCAGGTCCTACGGCGGGTTCCGCAGTGCGGCGCCATGCGCGCGCGAGAGTTCAAGTGGCGCGCAACATAAGCGCGGACGCGCCAACTGTACAGCATTCCGGCAATTCGGGTCGGTATCGACCCAGGTCCGTCCCAAGCGCCGGGCCGACGGGGGGCTCCCGTCAGACCTTCACCCGCTCCGATTTCGGATCATACATCGGTCGCAACGACGCCTCGGCATCGACCAGGCTACCGGCGACCTCGATCTGATAGCGCGACGCCAGAACCTGCGCACCGCTTTCCCCCGCGCAGGGCACATAGCCCATGCCCATGGCGCCTCCCAGGGCATGGCCATAGGCGCCCGATGTCAGATAGCTGACGACCTCGCCGTCCCGCAGGATCGGCTCGGCGTGATAGAGCAACGGTTCCGGATCGGTCAGACGGAACTGCACCAGCCGGGAGAGCGGACCGCTGTCCCGGCGCTTGAGCACCGCGTCGCGGCCGATGAAGTCCGGCTTCGCCGTCTTCACCGCGAAGCCGAGACCGGCATCAATCGGGTTATCCTCGCTGGTGATGTCATGGCCGAAATGGCGGAACGCCTTCTCGATCCGGCAACTGTCCATCACGTGGAGACCGCACAGCGTCAAGCCGACATCCGCACCGGCCTCGAGCAGCGTCTCGAAGACATGGCCGGCGAATTCGCTCGGCACATAGATTTCCCAGCCGAGTTCGCCGACATAGGTGATCCGGTGCACCCGAGCCTGGGCCATGGCGATATCGATCCGCTGGGCGGTACCGAACGGGTTGACCGTGTTGCCGAAGTCGTTCGGGGACACCGCCTGCATCAACGCGCGCGCCTTCGGCCCCATCACCGCGAGCACCGCCTCGCCGCTGGTCACGTCGGTCAGCACCACCCGGTGCTCGCCCAGATGACGGCGCAGCCAGGTCTGTTCCGCCAGCCGGGTCGCCGCCGGGGTCACCATGAGATACGCGATGTCGCTGAGGCGGGTGACCGTCACGTCGGCCTCGATCCCGCCGCCCCGGTTCAGCATCTGAGTATAGACGATCCTGCCCACCGGCACGCTCATGTCGCCGCCGCAGACGTGGTTGAGGAACGCCTCGGCATCCGGCCCCTCGATGCGGATCTTGCCGAAGGAGCTCATGTCGTAGAGCCCGACGCCCTCGCGGATTGCCCGATGCTCACGCGCCGCGTTCTCGAACCAGTTCGGGCGTTTCCAGCTATAACGGTAGGACGGCTCCTGCCCCGGATCGGCGAACCAGTTCGCCCGTTCCCATCCGGCGAACTCACCCATCACCGCCCCCTGCTCGATCAACTGGTGATGCAGGGGCGAGCGGCGGATTCCGCGGGCCGTCGTCTTCTGGCGATAGGGGAAATGATCGGCATAGAGCAGGCCCAGGCTCTCCTTGGCGCGGGCGAAGAGGTAGGAGCGGTTGCCCTGGAACGGCTGCATGCGGGCGATGTCGACGTCGCCGAGGTCGAACGGTTTCTCGCCGGTCGTCATCCAGGCCGCCAGCGCCATGCCCGCCCCGCCCGCCGACTGGATACCGATCGAATTGAAGCCGGCCGCCACCCAGACATTGTCCATCTCCGGCGCCTGCCCGAGGTGATAGGCGTCGTCCGGAGTGAAGCTCTCCGGGCCGTTGAAAAAGGTCTGTACTCCGGCCGAGGCAAGCATCGGCATGCGGTTGGTCGCCGCCTCCAGGATCGGTTCGAAATGGTCGAAATCCTCGGCCAACTGGTCGAATTCGAAGCTGTCGGGAATGCCTGCCATGCCCCAGGGCTTGGCCACCGGCTCGAAAGCGCCGACCAGCAGCTTGCCGGCATCCTCCTTGTAATAGGTGCACTCGTCCGGCACCCGCAGCACCGGCAGCTTGGTAAGCTCCGGGATCGCTTCGGTGACGATGTAGAAATGCTCGCAGGCATGCAGCGGGACATTGACCCCGGCCATGCGCCCGACCTCGTGCGCCCACATGCCCGCACAGTTCACCACCATCTCAGCGGCGACGGTTCCGCGCTCGGTCTCGCTTTCCCAGGCCACGCCTGAAACCCGACGCCCGACTGTCTCGAACCCCGTCACCTTGACCCGCTCAAGGATGGTCGCGCCCTGCTGCCGCGCGCCCTTGGCGAGCGCGTGGGCGATGTTGGCCGGATCGCCCTGCCCGTCCTTCGCCAGATAGACGCCCCCCAGCACGCCCTCGATGTTGAGCGGGTCGTAGCGGCGCTTGATCTCGTCGGGACCGATACCTTCGACCTCGACCCCGAAGGCCCGGGCCATCGAGGCCTGACGCTTCAACTCTTCAAGGCGTTCCTGCGTCAGAGCGACGGAAATCGAACCGGTCCGCCGGAACCCGGTCGCCACGCCGGTCTCCTCCTCCAGGGCGCCGTAGAGCTCCTGGCTGTATTTCGCCAGTCGGGTCATGTTCTTGCTCGCACGAAGCTGGGCGATCAGCCCGGCGGCATGCCAAGTGGTACCGGAGGTCAGCGACTTGCGCTCCAGCAGGACGATGTCCCGCCATCCCTGCCGCGCCAGGTGATACGCCACCGAACAGCCGATCACGCCGCCGCCGATGATCACGACCCGCGCTTGCTTTGGCACGCCCATCGCGCGCTCTCCTCTCAGTAAACCGGTGGTGAGATGACCCAGATCGCCATGGCCGGATCCGGATACGGATTGGCCCAGTGAAAATCCTCGCCGCGGACCCGGAACGTGTCGCCGGCGGCGACGGCGAAGCCCCGGCCGTCGATCGCGATATCGAGCCTGCCCGACACCATGTAGACCACTTCCTGGGTCGCCCGGCGCTTCACCTTCTGCAGAACCGAGCCGGGCAGGAAGGTCGAATGGATGACCTCGAAACTGTCGGTCAGATCGGGCGAGAGGAGCTCCTCGAGATGCCCGGTCTCGCGTTCGCCGATCGACCGCCGGGCGCCGGCCCGCACGATCAGGCCCTGCTCCTCGGGTGGTGCCGGGGTGTCGCCGAAAAACAGGGATAACGGCACCTCGAACACTCTCGCCAGGACGTCGAGGTCGGGGATGCCAGGCACCGAAAGATCGCGCTCGACCTGACTGTGCCAGCCGACGGACCTGCCGCTATGAGCCGACAGTTCGGCCAGGGTCAGCCCTTTAGCCTTCCTGAGCGCGCGCAGATCCGCGCCAAGTGTCTTCGCCATGTGCCTATCGCCCACCGACATCGCCGATCGGAGAATTTCAGACGACCGTGAAAAAATCAAAGAAATTTTCACGGCGCGCCGGCAAGGCCGACGATCGGGACGCCGCCCTCAGGCCAGGGCGGCTGCAATCCGCCCGATCCCCTCGGAGATCCGGGCGGACGGGATCGAGGAATAGGCCAGCCGGTAGAACCGCACATTGCCGTCCGCCGGGTCGAAGAATGCCTGACCCGGCTCGATCAGCACCCCCTGATTCCGCAGGGACAGCGCCAGTTCGGTGGTATTGATGCCCTCCGGCGCGCGCATCCAGAAGCTGGACCCGCCGAAAGCTCCGGTGCCGGCAACTTCAAGGCCGCAATCCTGGATCGCCTTGCCCATCACGGCGCGGCGGCGGCCATAGGCCTTGCCGACCCGGTTGAGCATACTGTCGTGATAGCCGCGGGAGAGGAAGTACGCGGTGGTTCGCTGCAGGCTGCCCGGCGGATGGCGCAGAACCATCGACCGCAGCGCCCGCGCCTCGCGGATAAAGGCTGGCGAGCCGACGATGTAGCCGAGCCGAAGCCCGGGAAACAGCGACTTCGAGAACGAGCCGATGTAGATCACCGACCCGACCCGGTCGAGCGACTTGAGCGCCGGCGTCGGGCGCTGGGCGAAGGACATCTCGAACTCGTAGTCGTCCTCGACAACGATGAAACCCTGCTCGGCCGATCGCTTGAGTAGCGCCTGCCGCCGCTCCATCGGCATCGTGGTATTGGTCGGGCACTGGTGGCTGGCGGTGGTGAAGACGACGTTGAGACGCTCCGGCAGTCGTTCCGGCGGCAGTCCATTCTCGTCGACATCGACCGGGGTCACCGTGCAGGGGCTGTGCCCCAGGATCTCCCGCAGGCCCGGATAGCACGGGTTCTCGATGACGGCGGAGCCTCCGCGGTTCAGCAGCAGTTGGGCGCAGATCCAGATGGCGTTCTGCGCACCGAGGGTGAGCAGCACCTCCTCCTGCCGGGCGGAGATCCCGCGACGCGGCAGCACGTTGCGCACGATGTACTCGATCAGCTTCGGGTCGTCCTGTTCGTAGGTATCCGCAGTGACCGCTTCGAAGTCCTTGCGGCTATTCGCTTCCAGCGCACAACGCCGCCAGTTGTGGTGGTCGAACAGGGTCGGGTCCGGCTGGCCGTAGATGAACGGGAACCGGTATTCGCGCCAGTTCGGCGGCCGGGCCAGCAAATGCCGGTGTCCGGAGAACCGGGTGGTGAGCGCCCGACTCCAGTCGAACACCTCCACGCGGTCGGTATCGGCGAGCTTGTAGTCGGGCGGCAGCGGTGCATTCTCGGAAACGAAATACCCGGAACGCCCACGCGAGATCAGATATTCGCCGGCCACGAGCTCCGCATAGGCCAGGGTCACGGTGATCCGGCTGACCCCGAGCCGCACCGCCAGCGCGCGGCTGGACGGCATCCTCTCACCGGGCAGGAAGCGGCCGGCCAGAATACCCTGGCTGACGATCTGCTGGATCTGCTGCTGCAGGGTCCCATCGAAATCCGGGTCCAGCTGGAACTGCGCGGCCTGTATGCCCATGGCACTCCCGATCGCGCGGTTCAGCCGCTGCCGAAGACGGCGCCGATCGCCGCGTCGATCGCCGCTGAGATCGCGTCGATATCCGCCGGCGTGGCGATCAGCGCCGGCGCCAGGGTGAGAGTGTTGTTCAACCCTTCCAGCGACCGGCTGGTCATGCCGATGATCACGCCGTTCGACAGGCAGTGCCCGACAACCGCCTGGACCTTGACCTCCTCCGCCGGATCACGCGTGTCGCGGTCGGCCACCAATTCGACACCAACCAACAGACCCTTGCCACGGACCTCGCCGATGGCCGGGTGCTTGCCCTGCAGCGCCTTCAGATTGTCCATCAGGCGCGCGCCCATGGCCGTGGTGTTGGCGAGTAATCCCTCATCCTCGATGATCCGCATGTTCTCCAAGGCCGCCGCCGGACCGGAGGTGCAGCCGCCGAAGGTGGAGATGTCGCGGAAATAGCCGAGCGGGTCGGACGCATCATCCTTGAACAGATCGAAGATCGCCGCGGTCGTCACGGTGCAGGAAATCGCGGCGTAGCCCGAGGCGACGCCCTTGGCCATGGTGACGAAATCCGGCTTCACCCCGTAATGCTGGTAGCCGAACCATTCACCGGTCCGGCCCACGCCGCACACGACCTCGTCGAGATGGATCAGGACGCCGTATTTGGTGCAGATCTCCTGCACCCTCTCCCAATATCCCTCCGGCGGCACGATGATGCCGCCGCCGGCGGTGATGGTCTCCAGGCAGAGGGCGCCGACCGTGTCGGGCCCTTCACGCAGGATCACCTCCTCGATCGCGTCGGCCGCGCGCACGCCGTAGTTCTCGGTCACGCCGTACTGGTTGCGGTACTCGAGGCAGTGCGGCACCTGCACGAAGCCGGGCGTGAACGGGCCGTACTGGGCCTGGCGCTGGGGTTGGCCGGCAGCCGAGAGCGCGGTGATCGTGGTGCCGTGATAATCGCGCTCGCGATACAGGATCTTGTGCTTCCTGCCGCCGTGATGACGCTGCGAGATCTGCCGCACCATCTTGAAAACCTTCTCGTTCGCCTCCGAGCCGGAATTCGAATAGAAGACCCGGCTCATGCCCGGCATCGTGGCGATCAGCTTCTCGGCGAAGCGCGCGCCGGGGACGGAGCCGACCGTGTTGGCGAAGTAGTTCATCTTCACCAGTTGGTCGCGCACCGCATCGGCGATGCTTTCGCGCCCATAGCCCACATTCACCGTCCACACGCCGCCGGAGACCGCGTCGAGATGTTCCTTGCCGCCGGCATCCCAGACCCGCATGCCACGCCCCTCGACGATCACCCGGGGATCGGTGGTCTCCAACGGCTTGTGCTGGGTGAGATGGTGCCAGACATGCGCCTTGTCGGCAGCGACGGCATCGGACAGGTCATTCTCCAGACGGGTGGTTCCCACGGCGCGCAGCCCTCCAAAACCAAAACATGCACAAAAAACGAACAATTGGATCTGTTAGGGCAGAACTTTGCATGGCCTCTCACCAATTTATAGGGCCACGAACCCACTACACATGAGTCCAGTTATACGCATCCATGTGCCTTCCCGGATCGGTCACCCCTGGCATGATATTGCAACGCAGCATGCACGGCACCCGGCCGGCCCCGGCGGCGGTTTCTAGCCCCGCAGGCTCCTGAGCTGCGCCGGATATCCGGCCGGATCGACCCGCGCGTCGATCAGTCTGGGGCCGTTCGAGCGCGCGGCGGCATGGCAGGCGCCGCGCATCTCGGCATCATTCATGGCGGTCCAGGCCTCGAAACCGAATCCGCGGGCGATCGCCGCGAAATCCGGCGCCGTCCAGGACAGACCGAGATCGGGCATCTGGCGCTGTTGGCGCTTGATGTCGATCAGCGACAAGGCGGCGTCGTTGAACACGATAACCGTGACGTTCGCGCCGAGCGCCGCCGCGGTCTTCAACTCGCCGAGGCACATCAGCAGCCCGCCGTCGCCGGTCATGGCCAGCGCGCCTCGGGCAGGATCGTGCAGCGCCGCCGCGATCGCCGCCGGCAAGGCGAATCCCATGCTGGCGAGACCGTTCGAGATCAGCAGATCCAGCGGTTCCGCACAGGGCCAGAACGCGCAGGCGGAGAACATATGGGCACCGGCATCGACCGTCAGACGTGGCCGCTCAGCGAAGGCGGCGGCCGCCGCTTCGACAACGCCGGTGGCCGACAGACTGCCGACCCTCGCCATCGACATCTCGGTTCGGAACCGGTTCAGATGCCGACCGATCTCCACCTCGTCCCAGTCCGTCCGTCCGGCGACGGCGGCCAGTGCCAGGGTCGAGGTCGAGACCGGTCCCGGAACACGCACCGCCGGGTCCACGTAATGCGGTGTGTAGGACCAGGCGGAGATATCCAGCACTGGCGCCGAATAGGGCCAGGGCTTGCGGATCAGCTCGACCGGATCGAGACCGGCCAGGATGATGAGGTCGGCCGAGGCGACACAGGCCTGCTCGATGGCGCCGCCGGTAAAAATGCCCGCGAACAACGGATGATCGTCCGGCACCACGCCCTTGGCCATATAGGTGACCAGTACCGGCGCGCCCAGGGCTTCGGCTAGCCGGCGAATTCCGGCTGCGGTGGCCGGCGTGGTCGCCTCCAGACCGGCGACAACGACCGGTCTCCGCGCATCTGCCAACAGCATGGCGGCCCGGTCGAGTGCTGCTTCGTCGGACGCGGAGTCCGTCCGTGCCTGCGTGTCCGTCGCCGCTACCGGGGCGGTCATCCGGTCCGGGTCGCCGAGCAGCAACGCCGGCCCCATCGGGGAGCGCATCATTCCGTCGAGCGCCGCCGCGACCTCCTCCGCCGCCGCCGCGACGATCGGCGCGGCAGTCCCCGGCGTGTGGTCGAACAGACCGGCGGCGAACCGCGCCTGGTCGAAGACCTGATGGGTGAGGAAGGTGAGTTCGTCGCGATCGAAATTCTCGGTCACGGCCAGCACCGGCATCCGGTCGAGAAGTGCCGAGGCGAGGCCGTTGGCCGCCGAGGCGAGGCCGGGGCCTTTGGTGGTGAACGCGATCCCCGGCGCCTCCGCGAGCCGTCCGGCGACGCCCGCCATGATGACCGCCGCATCCTCGCGCGCCGTGACCACCGATCGCAGCCCCGCCTCCTGCAACGCCAGCAGCAGATCGAGCGTCGTCCCGCCACCCGGCACGCCGAAAGCGAAGCGGCTGCCCCGGCGAGCGAGGTCGGCCGCAAGCCAGTCGACGAAACGCGTCGGAGCGTCGGTCACGGCAGCATCTTCCGGTTCGCCACCAGGTTCAGGGCGGCGTCCACGATCAGCTCGAAGCTGGGCGGCACCACCAGCGTGGACTCGTCCTCCTCGATGACCGCCGGGCCGGCGATGGCTTGGCCGCTGGACAGTTTCGCGCGGGCATAGACCGGGGTCTCGACGAAGCCGTCGCCGAAGAACACCGGCCGGGCGCCGGTCGGCGTCGGCAGCTCGACCAGACGCACCGCCGCCCCGCCAAGGGCGGAGCCGAGCGGTGGGCGCGGGCCCGAACCGACCACCCGCCAGGACAGGATCTCGCACGCCATCGCCTCCACCCGGCCGTAGCGGGCGCGGTAGGCCTCGGCGAAGCCGGCGGCGAGCATCTCTGCCCCGTCGGTTTCCAGGCGGGACGGATCGACGGTCACATCGATCTCATAGCCCTGCCCCACGTAGCGCATCATCGCGCTGACCCGGTACCCGACATCCGCCTCGGCGATGCCGGCGCCGGTGACGAGCGCGCGGGTCTCCTCCCGCATCGTCTCGATCAGCGACCGGGCCTCGGCCGCGTCGAAGGCGTCGAGCCGCACGGGGGCGGCGCGGGCGACCTCGAAGGACACCGGGGCCGCCAGCATACCGATGGCCGAGGCCACGCCGGCACCGACCGGACAGACCAGCCGGTCGATGTTCATCTTCGCCGCCATGCCGCAGGCATGCACCGGACCGGCGCCGCCAATCGGCAGCATGGCGAAGCGGGTGGCGTCGAGACCACGCTCGATCGCGTGGATCGACGCCGCCTGAGCCATGCTCGCGGTCACCGTCTCGTGCACGCCCCAGGCCGCCTCAACCACGGAGACGCCGAGCGGCTTCGCCAGATGGGTCTCGATCGCCTTTTCCGCCGCCGCCTTGTCCAGCGTCATGCGGCCGGCCAGGAACGAGCCGGCATCGAGATAGCCCAGCACCAGGTCGCAGTCGGTGACGGTCGGCTTGTCGTTGCCCTTGCCGTAGCAGGCCGGGCCCGGATCGGCGCTGGCGCTGAGCGGGCCGACCTGGATCAGGCCGCGGGCGTCGATCGAGGCGATGGAACCGCCGCCGGCGCCGATCTCGATCATGTCGATGGCCGGGATCTGCAGCGGCAACCCGCTGCCCTCGGCGAAGCGGGTCTCGCGGGCGACCTCGAAGCGGGCGGTGCGTTCCGGCTCGCCGTCATGGATCAGGCAGGCCTTGGCCGTGGTGCCGCCCATGTCGAAGCAGAGCACGTCGCCGACATCGGCCAGTTCGCCGAACAGCCTTGCCGCCTCCGCGCCCGCCGCCGGGCCGGACTGCACCAGTCGGATCGGATAGCGGGCGGCGATGTCGGCGCGGATGCAGCGGCCGTCCGACAGCATCAGCAGCAGGTCGTGGGCGAAGCCCATGCTGCGCAGCTCGTCGACCAGACGGCCGACATAGCGGGCGAAGATCGGCAGCACATAGGCGTTGGCGACCGCCGTTGAAGTGCGCTCGTACTCGCCCAGTTCCGGGCTGACATCGGAGGACAGGGTGATATCGACGCCCGGCAGCTCGGCCGCCAGGATCTCGCCGACCCGCCGTTCATGCGCCGGGTTGCGGTAGGAATGCAGCAGCGACACCGCCACCGCCTCGGCCCCGGTCGCGCGCAGGGCCCTCGCCGCCGCGACAACACTGTCCTCATCGAGGGGCGTGAGCACTTCGCCGGCGGCGGAGACCCGCTCCCCCACCTCGGTGCGCCGGTCGCGCGGCACCAGCGGCGTCGGCATGGTGATGTTCAGGTCATACAGGTCGTAGCGCCACTCGCGGCCGATCTCCAGCACGTCGCGGAAGCCGGCAGTGGTCACCAGACCGGTCTTCACGCCGCGCCGTTCGATCAGGGCATTGGCCACCAGCGTCGTGCCGTGGATGACCGAGGACAGGTCCGACGGCCGCAATCCTTCACGGGCCAGAATCCGGCTGATGCCGTCAACCACCGCGCGGGACGGGTCGGCCGGTGTGGTCAGCAGTTTGTCGCGCCGCAGCGCCCCGCCGGCGTCGTTCCACAGCACCACGTCGGTGAAAGTGCCGCCGATATCGACGCCGATGCGCCAACCTCTACGTTCAGTCGAACTTGCCATAGGTCCTGCTCGCTTCCTCGCGGGTTACCAGTCCGGTCTCAATATCCGTGCGGATCTTCTCAGGCGCCCGCTCCTGCGGCGGGTAGAGGCCGCCGCCGCCGGGGGTCTGGAACACCACCTCGTCACCGCGCTTCAGGACGGTGCGGGATTTCGCCGCCAGTTTCTCGCCGTTCAGCAGGTCGATGCCGGCGCTGCCCGGCAGGCCGCCGAGCAGGCCGCGCGGCGGATATGTCACCCGCTCGTGGCGGATCGTCATGGTGATCGGCGCCTCGGACAGGGAGCGGAAGCCGATGCGCTGGGCGTTGCCGCCCCGGTTGCGCCCGGCGCCGCCAGTATCCGGAATGAAGGCCTTCTCGGTGACCAGCATGGGGGTCTGGCTCTCGAACACCTCCACCGGCTCGTTCGACACGTTGCTGGGGAAGCTGAGGCAGCCGGGCCCGTCGCTGACCGAGCGGGCGCCATGGCCGCCGTTCATGAAATACATCTTCACGAAGCTCTCGTCGGCCGGGCCGCGCTTGCCGCTGAAATAGACGTTCCACAGGGGCGAGCCGGACTCCGCCACCGCCCGCTCCGGCACCACGGCGGCCAGGGCGCCGAGCACCGCCGGCGGCACGTAGTGGCCGGACAGGTGGCGTCCCCAGACCGGTGCGGGCGACCTGGCGTTCAGCAGGCAACCCTCCGGCGCGATCACATGGATCGGCCGCAGGGACCCGGCATTGTTCGGTGCCTCCGGGTCGAGCAGGCATTTCACCGCGTAGCGGCTGTAGGCCTGGGTGTAGTTGAGCACGCAGTTGATCGGCCAGGGCACCTGGTCGGAGGTGCCGGTGAAGTCGACGGTCAACTCGTCGCCGGCGATGCTCACCTTGCAGGCGATGGTCAGCGGATGGTCGAAGCCGTCGGTCTGGAACGTGTCGCACCACGCGCCGTCCGGCAATGCGGCGATCGCCTTGCGCATGCTCTCCTCGGAGCGGGCGATGATCTCGCTCGCCACACCGTCCAGGTCGGCCAAATCCTCATCGTCCAGCATCTCCATCAGCTTCGCGGTGCAATCGCGATAGGCGGCAAACTGGGCTCGGATGTCGCCCAGGGTCTCGTCCGGCTGGCGCAGGTTCTGGGTCAGGAAGTCGACGACCGTCTCGCTCTCCTCGCCCTTCTCCACGATCTTGCAGATCGGGATGCAGAGGCCTTCCTCGTAGCGGTCGCGGGCGGTCGGCGACGGGGCGCCGCCGATATCCACGGTATGGGCCGTGCTGCCGGCGAAGGCGATCAGCCTTCCGTCGCGGAAGATCGGGTGGATCATCGAGATGTCGTTCAGGTGGCCGGTGCCGATCCAACTGTCGTTGGAGATCAGCGTGTCGCCCGGGTTCAGCCGCTCCACCGGATAGCGCTCCAGCACCGCTTCCAAGGTCCGCGGCAGGGTGCCGGTGAAGCTCGGGATGCTGCGCTTGGACTGCGCGATCAACCGCCCCTGGGAGTCGAACAGGCTGAACGCCATGTCGTAATTGTCCCGCACGACAACGGAGAACGCCGCGCGCAGGAAGGTCTCCGCCACCTGATCGACCACGCCTTCGATGCGCCGCCAGATCAGGCCGACACGGATCGGATCCATCATCTGCTCCTTATTCACAGTGGTCGGGGCTCAGTAAACGGGGGTCAGCCAGTGGCGGTAGCGCGTATCGCGCCCCCGCACCACGGCGTCATAGAGGGTCTGCAGGTCGCGGGTGACCGGGCCCGGCTCTCCCGCGCCCACCGGCTTGCGGTCGAAGCTGAGGATCGGAACCATCTCCTGGCCGGTGCCGCAATAGAACGCCTCCTCGGCCAGATACAGCTCGGTGCGGCCGATATCGCGGATCTCCAGCGGGATGCCGGCGCCGTGGATCAGCTCGATCAGGGTGCGCCGGGTGACGCTCTCCAGAATGCCGGCGGTCACCGGCGGGGTGATCAGGCAGCCGTCGCGCATCACGAACAGGCAGCCGCCCGGCCCCTCGCTGACGCTGCCGTCGCGGTTCAGCAGGACCGCCGCGTCATAGCCGCTGCGCTTGGCCTCCAGCCCCGCCAACCGGCTATTCAGGTAATTGGCCGAGGCCTTGATGCGCGGCGGGCTGGCGTCGTCGGCGTTGCGCCGCCAGCTGCTGACACCGAAATGCCGACCTTCCTGGAACGCCGCGACCCGGCCGCGCTGGCGGCAGACGATCGACCAGCCGACCGGCCCGCTGGCGGTCATGTCGCCCCAGTCGTCGATATAGGTCTGCATCCGGATATAGACGTCCTCGCGGTAGGCGCATTTGCGGATCAGCGCCAGCATCTGATCGGCCAGTACGCCGTCCGGCTGCGGCTCGTCGATCTCGATCACCGCGTTGGAGAACACCAGCCGGTCCATGTGCTCGGGCACCCGGAAGACGTAGAGCTGCCCGTCTTCGTCGTTCCAGTAGCCCCGCAGCCCCTCGAAGGCGAGCACCGCGAAGGTCAGCCCCGGCGCCATGATCGACACCTTGGCGTCCTCGAAGGGCACGATCTCGCCGTTGAGAACGGCAAACGGCGGACGGTCTTGTGGCGTCATTCTTCTGTTTCCTTCCGAAAATCGGCTCTTTTTTTTGAAGGCCTAAGCGTCGGCTCTTGCCGCCAGCGCCCGCCGTCGCCTTCGCCAGAAAACGAGGAGCAGAGCCACGCCCATGATCGCGAGCAGCGACAGGAAGGCCGGGCGTTTGAAGACGAAGAGCAGATGCTCGTCATAGGTCGAGGCGAGCAGCAGCACGGTGCGCAGGTTCTCTTCCAGCAGCGGCATCAGGATGAAACCGATGAGCAGCGGCACCGGCGGAAAGCCGAAGCGCATCATCACGTAGCCGAAGACGCCGAACAGGAAGACGAGCTGGACGTCGAAGACCGAGCCGCGCAGGGCGTAGCTTCCGGCCGCCGCGATCACCAGCACACTGGCCAGCAGCAGGCGCCGCGGCACCGAGAACGCGACGGACGCGACCTTGGCCAGGCCGAAGCCGAGGAACAGATTGACGAAATTGGCCA
The DNA here is from genome assembly GCA_029212785.1 of Thalassobaculaceae bacterium. Taxonomy (GTDB): domain Bacteria; phylum Pseudomonadota; class Alphaproteobacteria; order Thalassobaculales; family Thalassobaculaceae; genus Thalassobaculum. The sequence continues at coordinate 9,570 of JARGOG010000004.1, read as the reverse complement.
TGATCAGCGCCGCGTAGATCGCATAGAGCGGCAGCGGATTCTGCGAGAAGGCGAGCGGGCCAACAGTCACCCCCTGCACCATCAGGGCCGACAGGATCAGCGCGGCGGCGATGTCGCCGGGAATGCCGAAGGCCAACAGCGGGATCAGGTTGGCACCGGACACCGCGTTGTTCGCGGATTCCGGCGCGGCAACGCCTTCCAGCGCGCCCTTGCCGAACTTCTCCGGGGTCTTCGACGCGCGCCGCGCCTCGCCATAGGCGATGAAGGCGGCGACGGTGGAGCCCAGGCCCGGCATCGCGCCGATCACCGTGCCGATGGCCGAGGACCGGATCAGGGTCGGCAGACACTGGATGAATTCCGTCAGCGAGACCCGATTGTCGGCCGGATCGTCGGAATAGCGGATCGCCCTGCCCGACAGGTCCTCGGCCTTGCCACTCATCTGGCGGAAGACCTCGGAAACGGCGAGGAAGCCGATCAGCATCGGGATCAGGCCGATGCCCTCCTCCAGTTCCGGATTGCCGAAGGTCAGGCGCGGCGTGGCGGCCATCGGATCGAGGCCGATCATGCCGATGATCACACCCGCCAGGGTGGCCACCAGCCCCTTCCAGGCCGGCCGGCTCGACAGCATGCCGAGCGAGCACAGCGCCAGGACGATCAGGATCGTGTATTCCGCCGGACCGAACTTCAGGGCGACCATGGCCAGCAGGCTGGCGAAGAAGATCAGGCAGATGTCGCTGAAGGTATCGCCGAACACCGAGGCGTAGAGCGCCATCTTGATCGCCTTCATCCCCTTGCCCTGCTGTGCGAGGGGATAGCCGTCCAGCACGGTGGCCGACGCGGCCGGCGTGCCGGGGGTGCGGATCAGGATCGCCGTCGTACTGGAGCCGAACAGCGAGCCCTTGAACATGCCGAGCAGCATCGGGATGCCGACCCAGGGGTCGAAATAGAACGAGTACGGGATCAGCAGGGCGACGGCCATGGAGGCGGTCAGCCCGGGGATCGCGCCGAGGATCTGGCCGGCGGCGACGCCGACGATGATCGCCAGCAGGCTCTGCCATGTGAGCGCGAGGCTGACGCCGTCCGCCACCAGACTGAAGGTGTCACCCACCGAACAGCACTCCCGCGGGCAGATTGATGGAGAAGATCCGGTCGAACAGGCCCCAGATCAGGAAGACCACCGTCGCGGGCTGCCAGAGCAGCACCAGCCACCGGGTCTCGCCCATGACCCGCATCAGCCCGGCCAGCAGCAGGAAGCCCGAGAGGTAGAACCCCAGGACGGGCACCGCCAGATAGGCGAAGACCAGGGCGGCGGCGATACCGATCAGATTGGGCAGGGAAACCCTGACCGGCTCGCCGCCGTCCTCGCCGTCATCGGCCAATACCGCGCCCGCGGCCTGGGCGGCCTGCGGTCGGAACCACAGGGTGATCAGCCGGACGATCATCACCAGGGCGAGCAGCCCCGCGGCCACCTTCGCCGAGAAGCTCGGCGGCAGTCCCTCGTCCAACCCGAAGCCTTCGGGGTCGGCGATGCCGTAGGGAATGACCACGACATAGAACAGGATGTCGACGGCCAGCAGCACGGCAATCAGCAGGATCTCGGAGCGGATCTCCGCGGAGCGGGTCACGGGACAGTCTCCCTGGTAGGCTTAGGCGCCAAATGCCCGACGTCAGGTCATTTCATACCGATATCGGCGATCGCCTTCTTGGCGGCCGCGTAGTCGGTCTCGACCGTCTTGGTAAAGGCCATATGGTCGGCGAAATGCACCGTCCACTGTTGCGCCTCGGCGATCTTCTGGAATTCCGGGCTGGCGATCACCTTCGGCAGGACCTCGTCCCACTTCGCGGTGACCTCGTCGGGCACGCCCTTGGGTGCGGCGAGGCCGAAGAAGATGGCGGGCGCGATCGGATAGCCGGCCTCGGTCAGGGTCGGCGCGTCGGGGGCGACCGGGTTCTCGTCCGGCGTGCCCTCGGCGAGGATGCGGGTCTGGCCGTCCAGGGTCGACTTGTTGCCTTCGGAGATCATCGCCATTTCGATCGTTCCGCCGAGCAGAGCCGCCAGCGCCTTGGAGCCGCCCTTGAACGGCACGAAGGTGGCGTCCACGTTCTCGGCCTTGAACATCGCCTCCACGGCGACGTGCGGACCGCCGCGCTGTACGGAGGTCGACCAGCGCAGCTTGCCCGGGTTCTCCTTGGCGAAGGCGATCAGGTCGGCCAGTGACTTGTAGGGACTGTCGGCGCGCACGATCATCGGCTGATTGCTGGCGACGAACTGGCCGATATAGGTGAGGTCCTCCACCGGATTGTAGGGCGCTTCCATCATGTGCGGCCGGATCGTGATCGGGCTGGTGGAGATGAAGCCGATCGTGTAGCCGTCCGGCTCGGCATTGGCGACCGCGGAGATACCGATCGTCGCTCCGCCGCCGGTCTTGTTCTCGACGTTGATGTTCACGCCCATGATGTCGCCGGCGAGCTTGGCGATCACCCGCGACGCCGTGTCGCCGCCGCCGCCCGCCGAATATGGGCAGATCAGGGTGATCGGCTTGTCCGGATAGCCGGCGGCAAGCGCACCGCTCGACATGGTCGCGGCGAGAAGCGCGCCGCCCAACAGTTTCGAAATTCCACGCATGTCTGTCACCTCGCTGTCGCCGAGACACGATTTGAGAGGCGTGTGTCTCTTGATCGGAAATGCTAGGGATGACGAAATGATGATGTAAAGTTATTAGATATCATTGATGCATGACATTGTATCATGATCGGAGCCCGAACCGCCCATGCCGATGCCCGATCACCTGAAGGCGTTTCTCGCCGTCGCCGAGACCGGCAGCGTGACCCGAGCGGCGGAGCGGCTCGGCCTCACCCAGTCCGGTGTCAGCCGCAAGATCTCCTGGCTGGAGGAAGAGATCGGGTTCCGGGTGTTCGACCGGGTGCGCGGCCGCGTCGCGCTGAACCGGCACGGCCATGCCTTCGCCGCCCATGCCCGCAAAGCGGTCGAACTGCTCGACAACCTGCCACGGGTGGCCCGCTCGATCGGGGCCGGGACCTACGACCGGGTCCGCATTGTCGCCACCAGTTCGATCATGCACGGTCTGCTGCCGGACGTGCTGGCGGCCTATGTCGCCGAACGTCCGGACCTGCCGCCGAGCGCGACGATGCGCAGCCTGAGCGAGGTGCTGGGGTTGGACCAGTCCGATCAGGTCGATGTCGTGCTCGCCCCCCTGCCGATGCGTCCCCTCGCCTTCGAACTGGTGCACGAGATCCCGTTCGACCTGGAACTGGCGGTGCCCGAGGCGCTGCTGCCGGCCGAGGTGCGGCCGGTGGCGGGCGAATGGCCGGACCTGTCCCGCCTCGCCGGCCTGCCCTTCATCTCACTCGATCCCTTCGCTTCCTACCAGGAGAGCGTCGAGGCGCTGTGGTCGGACCTCGATCGCGATCCACCCTATGTCGCCGAGACGACATCGCTTGCCAGCGCCGCCCTGCTGGCCCGCGCCGGCGTCGGCTGCGCCATTCTCGATCCCTTCGTCGCCCGCGCCCTCGCCGGTCCGCAGACCGTCTGCGCTCGGATCTCGCCGGCAATCACCCATGCCTACGGCGTGCACGTCCCCACCGGGACGCCGATGTCGTCGGAGGTGGAGCGGATGCTGGATCACATAAAGCGGATCGGTGCCGTGGGGAGGCCCGGCCGGTGAGTGATTTCGAGCACCTGTCCCGCCCGCTTGCCTTTGGCGCGCTGCGGCTGAAGAACCGGGTGGCCCATGCCGCGATCCTGACCCGCTACGCGGCGGCCGAGAAGGCAACCGACAGGTTGGTCGCCTATCACGAGAACCGGGCGCGAGGCGGCGTGGCGATGATCGTCACCGAGGCGGTGAACGCCCTGCCCTCCCAGGCCGGACGCAGCGCCTACCTGAACGCCCACGGCGACGACGGGCTGGGCGAACTGGCCCGGCTCGCATCCGCCGTCTCCCGACACGACTGCCGCCTGCTGGCCCAGCTCCAGGAGCGCGGACGCGGCAACTACTCCCGCGCGCGGGTCGACCGGATGGTCGCGCCGAGCGCCCTGCCCGACGACCTGACAGGTGCGGTTCCGCACGCGCTCTCGACCGGCGAGGTCGAGGCCATGGTGGCGGCCTTCGCCGCCGCCGCCGGGCGGCTCCAGAAAGCCGGGTTCGACGGCGTAGAGGTCTCCGCCGGTCACGGCCATCTGTTCCACCAGTTCCTCAGCGCCCACAGCAACCGCCGCATCGACCGCTACGGCGGCGACCTGGACGGCAGGATGACCCTGCTGCGGGAGCTGGTCGCTGCGATCCGGACGACCTGCGGCCGCGATTTCGTGCTCGGCCTCAAGTTGCCGGCGGAGGACGGCGATCCCGGCGGCATCGATCTGACGCAGGCCGGCCGCATTGCCGCCGCCCTGTGCGACCCGGCGGCGGTCGACTACGCCGCCTTCGCCTGGGGCGCGCAGAACCGCAAGCTGCACTGGCACATTCCCGACGGACACCGAGCGCGGGCCTCCTACGCGGAGCAGACGGCCGCCCTGCGCCGACAGACCAACGGCATCCCGGTCATGGGCCTTGCCCGCATCGTCGACCCGAACGAGGGCGAGGCGATGCTGGCCCGCGACCAGGCGGATTTCGTCGGCGTCGGCCGTGCCCTGATCGCCGATCCGGCCTGGGCCGCCAAGTCGCTGTCCGGCCGCAGCCACGCCATCCGGCCCTGCGTGTCCTGCAATACCTGTTGGGGGGCGATCGCCGAGCCCGCCCCCCTGGTCTGCGATACCAACCCCGACCTCGGCACGCCCGAAGAACTGGAGGGCCCCAAGGCGCCGACCCCTCGGGTCGGCCGGCGCCGGGTCGTCGTGGTCGGCGGTGGGATTGCCGGTCTGTCGGCCGCGGCCGAGGCGGCGGAAGCCGGGCACGCGGTCACCCTGTTCCACCGCTCGAGCGATCTCGGCGGTCGCGCCCGCACGGCGGCCCGCCTGCCCGGCGGCGAGGGGGTCGAGGGCGTGTACGATTTCGACGCGGCCCGCGCGGCCGCGGCCGGGACGCGATTTGAGCTCGGCGTTACCGCGTCGCCCGAAGACGTCGCGAGCCTCGCCCCCGATACCATCCTCCTGGCAACCGGGGCCGACACGCCCTGGGACGGCCCCGAACTGGACGCGGATCTGGCGCTGCCGTCCCTGCGGGATGTTGTCGAGGACGCCCTTGTCCGAGCCGGACCGATGGGCAACGGCCTGCTGCTGATCGACCGTGACGACAGCATCTGGGTCTACCGCGCCGCCGAACTGCTGGCCGACCGCTTTGTCTCGGTCACGGTGCTGACCGAATGGGAAATACCGGCCCAGCGGGAGCCGCTGGTGGTGCGCCAGGGCATGCTCGAGCGACTGGCGGCCCGGCACGTGCGGGTGGAGGCGAGTGTCCGGGCGGATCTCACCGTCGACGATCTGATCGACGGGGCGGTGGGATTTCGCCACCTGCTGACCGGCGAGCGTCGGCGCGTCGGGGGGATCGACGTTGTCGCCCACGCCTCGTCCCGCCGGCCACGCGCGGATCTGCTCACCGCGCTACGACAACGCGGTCTCGGCCCGATCGTCATCGGCGACGCCTACCAGCCCCGCGCCCTGCTGCACGCAGTGGCGGAAGGTCGCCAGGCCGGACGGGCGATCCGCTAGCCGGGAGGCAAGCTCGGACCGCCCTTGCCCCAGGGGTCTTCGGTCCGGCCGAGCGACCGCAGCATCGCCCAAGCGAGACAGTAGGTGGAGGACAACACCGGGCATCCGATCCGTGCCGCCAGCGCCGGCAATGCGGCAAGCGTGGGCATGCCGGTCCCGGTGATCAGCACGGCATCAATGTCCGGCACCATGTCGTCCTCCAGGGCCGCCAACGCATCGTCGCTGCGCAGGCCGTAGATCCGTCGGGTATCGCCCGAGCCAAGATCGACACGCCGGACATCGGCGATGTCGAGCCCGGCCCTCCGCCAATAGGCGACACCCGCATCGACCAACCCCGCCGGATAGGGGGCAAGAAGCGCGACCCGCCGCGTATCGAGGGCCGACAGCGCGTCGAGGATCGCCTGGGCGACGGTGATGACGGGGTAGCCGAAGCGGTCCTGCGCCGCCGCCACGATCTCCGCTTCGCGCACCGCGCCCAGCAGATAGGACGACCCGGTGCAAGCGAAGCCGAACACGTCGGGCTTCAGCGCGTCGTAACTCTCCAGGTATCGCGGCAGCCGCTCCAGATACTCGACCAACCGCGCTTCCGGCGTCCCGGCGGCGCTGGTCAGCCGGGTGGTCAGCGGTTCCACCTCTGGTCCGAGCAGCCGACGCATCTCCATTTCCACCGTCGGGTTGGCCTGCGGCACGCCGAGGCCGACCCAACCGCCGCGGCCATACTCCCGGGCGTCATCGATCATGCGGCCAGCCACCCGCAATCGACCGGCAGGGTCGTTCCGGTGATGTCATCGCCTGCCGGTCCGCACAGAAAGGCCAGCGTGGCGGCCAACTTACCGGTATCGACGAACCGCCCCATCGGGCTGCGGTCCGAGGCGTAGCGGCGCGCCACCTCCGCCACCGGCTCGCCGCTCTGCTCGGCGAGCCCGGCGATCCGCGCCTCGATGACCGGGGTGAGAACGGATCCGGGGCAGAGCGCATTGCAGGTCACTCCGGTTCCCGCCGTCTCGATGGCGATCGCCCGCGTCATGCCGATCAACGCGGTCTTGGTCGTGACGTAGTCGATCCGGTTCTCCGCCCCGCGGAAGCCGTAGTAGGAGGAAAGGTTGACGATCCGGCCCCACCCTCGCGCCTTCATGCCGGGCAGGGTCAGGCGGGTGGTATGAAACGCGGCGGTCAGATTGACGGCGATGGACTGGTCCCAGTCGGCCGGCGCGAACGCCTCGATCGGCGAGAAATGCCGGACCACCGCATTGTTCACCACGATATCGACGCCGCCGAAGCGGTCTGTGGCCCGGGCGATCATCGCCTCGATCTGATCCAATCGACTGAGATCCGCCGGATCGAAGGCCGCCTCCACCCCATGTGTCTCGGCCAGACGGACCGCCGCCGCCTGTCCCTGTGCGGCGTCGCAGAGACCATTCAGCACGATATTCGCCCCGCTCCCGGCCAACCCTTCGGCAAGGGCGTAGCCGAGCCCGGCGACGGATCCGGTGACCAAGGCGCAGCGTCCCGTCGTCATCCCTTGCTCCCCTTGTGACCGGCCATCACGGGGCCCCGGCAAGCCGGGCGACCGCGCCGGCATCCTCCAGACTGTCGAGCGACCAGATCGCCCCGATCAGCCGCTCGACGTCACCGGCGAAGCCGGCCCCCGCGGCCAGCGTCCGCATCTTCTCCTCGAGCGCGCCGTCGCTCAGCGGATTGGTCCGCGAGCCCTGGGCCGCCGCAATCTGGCGCGTGTGCGCGCGGCCGTCCTTCATGTGGATCGTCACCACGGCGGAGGCCACGTCTCGGCCCGCCTCGTCATGGAAGGATATCTCCGGCCGTCCGAGGCGGCCGGTTTCGGCCACCGCGGCGTCGGTGAATTCGTCGAGCCCGGCCCGTCCCCGGCGCAGGACGACGGCGATGGCGTGATGGGCGCTGACCTGTGACTCGCGGCCGGTCGAGACCTCCGGCCGGTCGGTGCGCTGACGCAGCAGCGGATGCCCGGTCAACTCAACCCGGGCGATGTCATCGGCCCGCGCACCCGCGTCGCGATACAACTCAAGACAGGCATCGAGCACCGGGTTCAGCACCACGCCGACCGGATAGGGTTTGTAGGCGTTGTCGGCGATCTCCCAGCGCCGACCGAGATCGCCGGCCAGGGCCTCGACCCGCGGGGAGTCGGCATAGACGCTCAGATACCCGCGGGCGCCGGTCAGCGGCCGGGCCGGGCCGGAGAACCCGCGTCCGGCCAGGTCCGCCGCGATCAGGCCGTTGCGCGCCGCGCCGCCGACGCTGGCGCTTTTCGCCATGGTGCCGAGCGTGTCGACCAGGCCCGAGGACTGCGCCGCCGCGACCGAGAAGGCATCGCTCATCCGCCGCGCGTCGAGCCCCGAAAGCGCACCACAGGCCGCGGCCGCCCCGAAGACGCCGCAGGTCGAGGTGATGTGCCAGCCGTGGGTGTAGTGATACGGCGAGACGGCGTTGCCGATCCGGCACTCGACCTCGCCGCCGATGACGAATGCCCGCAGCGCCTCGGCACCGGAGAAGGGGACGGCCTCGGCGCGGGCGAAGATCGGCGCGAAGACGACCGACGCGGGATGGATGATCGTCGCCTCGTGGGTGTCGTCGAAGTCGAAGATGTTCGAGCCCATGGCGTTCACGAAGGCCGCCGTCGGCGCATCGGCCCGCTCGGTTCGACCGACCACGGTGCTGGTCGCCGGACCCGAATACGGGATCAGCGTGTCCAGGGTGATTCCGACCGCGGCCTCGCGGCAGCCGGCGAGTGCCGTGGCGAAGATGTTCAACAGCGAACGCTTCGCCTCGTGACGCACCCGGTCGGGGATGTCCTCCCAGCGCAGGGACGCGGCGAATTCGCAGAGTGCCGCTCCCGCATCTCCCGCCTCAGCCTGCTCCATCGTCATTCCGCTTCCCCCGTGGGCCCGCAGGCCATTCTGTCTGGTTCTTAGCCACCGGTTTGCTCGGCACTGGCGCGCCATCCGAGCACGCTTTCCGCCTCCGGGGCCAGAGCCGTTCCGATCGCGCCACAATGAGACGTTCAGCAAAGCATTCTGAGACACCCGGGCAATCACGCCCCGCGGTTTCGCGCGACGGTTCGCAGCAGACGACGGGCTCGTCGGCAACCGCCGAACGGGGCCGCGCCGTCGTGTGGGATCCAGAAAGGAATCCGCCAGATGGCTTGGATGGAAGACGACGCCGCTAACAGGACGCGTGAAGCCGGTGCGAAGCCGGTTCTGATCGTCGATCACGAAGTCGAGCACGCCAGGATGCTCACCAGCAGCGTCACCGAAGACACCGACATTCACTTCCTGATGCCGGGCCGAAGCGGCCTCGACCAGATCGTCGAATTTCTCAGCGCCCGCCGAGATGTCCCGGCACTCCATATCCTCAGTCACGGGCAGCCGGGAATGCTCCGGCTCTGCGGCAGTCGCATCGATCTTGCCACCCTGGTGATGCGCCAGAGGGAGATCGACGCGATCGCCGAGTCGCTCGCCGAGGACGCGCGCGTCGTCCTCTATGGGTGCTCGGTGGTCGCGGGCCCCAAGGGCGCCGGCTTCGCCAAGTACCTCGCCATCGCGCTCAACGCCGACGTCTGCGGCTCCCTGATGCCGGTCGGCAACATCGCCAAGGGCGGCGACTGGCTCCTGCGCGATCTCGACGGCGACTGGGTCGACCCCATCTTCAACACCCATGCCCGCATCGGCTATCCGGAGCTGCTCGCAGCGCCGATCGTCGGCACCGCCGCGGGTGAGCCTCTCGACGGGACTGCCGGCAACGACCTGTTCTCCGGCGGTGCCGGCGACGACACGATCTCCGGCTTCGCCGGCAACGACACGCTGTCCGGAGGCGCCGGCGACGACGTCCTGGTCGGCAATGACGGCAACGACACGCTCAGCGGCGGTGCC
>JARGOG010000073.1 GCA_029212785.1 Thalassobaculaceae bacterium | reverse complement strand
CTCCGCCAGCCTCTGTTTTCACCGCAGTGTTAGGTCCTTTTTAACAGGCCTTTGGCACCCTGCCGTCAGGACGGTTGGCAGCGGGTGACGTCATGGCTGATTATCGGACACTTTTCGCGCGGGGGCTGGGCGGTATGCTGGCGATTCTCGCACTGGCCGCGTTCTTCGCCGAGTTGAGGGACGGCGGCTTGCGCGGCGATACCTGGCTGCTGGCGGCCGGCCTTGCCTATGTCCTTCTGACCCTGAAGATCCGCGACGAGCCGGACGCGGATACCGCCGGCGACGAGGATGGCGAAAGCCCGGATCGGGCCTAGGGCCTGTCCCCATGCATGTGTTTCGTCCGGTGTCGGGGGATCAATGGTCCCCGCGGAGATCCATGAGATCAGCCCCGGCCGGACCGAAGAGCGGGTGGCACTTCTGCGGACATGACGCCACATCGCGCGTCATAGCGGCGGTCAGACGACCATTTCAGGGGCCGAATCGACGATCCGGCGGCCATTCCAGGCCGGAATCGATGAATATTCGGCTATTTTCATAATGTTTGAATGATCGTCAAATACCTCCATCCCTGTCGGACAAACCGGGAACCATGGTCTAATGGTCGCCGCCCTGCCCTAATTCCCGTCCCGATCCCCGTCCCTGTCCTGGAGCCCCCGATGCCGGACTACGCCCTCTACGACCTCGGCCCGACCATTCTGCAGCACGGGGCGACGATCCCGAACCTGCGGCTCGCGTACAAGACCTACGGAACCCTGGCGCCGGACCGTTCCAACCTGGTGCTCTACCCGACCTCCTACGGCGCCCAGCATTACGACACCCAGTGGCTGATCGGACCGGGTCGGGTGCTGGACCCGAGCGATTGGTTCGTCGTCATCCCCAACATGTTCACCAACGGCCTCTCGACCAGCCCGAGCACCCTGCCCGAGCCGTTCGGCCATGGCCGGTTTCCCGTCTTCACCCATTGGGACAACATCCATGCCCAGAAGCGGCTGGTGGAGGAGGTGTTCGGGGTCGAGAGGATCGCCCTGATCTACGGCTGGTCCATGGGCGGGCAGCAGGCGCTGCATTGGGGAGCGCTATTCCCCGACAAGGTCGCGCGGATCTGCGCGGTGTGCACCAGCGCGAAAACCTCGCCGCACAACAAGGTATTCCTGGAAGGGGTGCGGGCGACGCTGACCGCCGACGCCGCCTGGGCGGACGGCTATTTCCGCGACCGGCCGGTGACCGGATTGCGGGCCATGGGCCGGGTCTATGCCGGTTGGGCGATGAGCCAGACCTTCTATCGCGAGGAACTGTGGCGCGGCGCCGGGTTCAGTTCGCTCGAGGATTGGCTGGTGCGGAGCTGGGAGGGGAACTTCCTGCGGCGCAGCGGCGACGACCTGCTGGGCTCGCTCGACACCTGGTACCGGTCCGACATCTCCGACAACACGGTGTTTGGCGGCGATCTGGCCAAGGCGCTGGGCGCGATCACGGCCAAGAGCATCATCATGCCGTCGACCACGGACCTGTATTTCACCACCCTCGACAGCGAGCGCGAGACCGCGCAGATGCCGAACGCGGAGTTCCGCCCGATCGTCTCCGACTGGGGCCACCGGGCGGGCAACCCGAACCTGAACCCGGCCGACGAGGCGGTGCTGCGGCAGGCGGTGGCGGACCTGCTGGGATAGTCAGAACTTGTGGCCGAACGACATGAACAATCTTAACGAATCAGTCGCTACTGCCGACTCACCTTCAGGTCATTGAGCGTCCAGTCGTAGGCGGTGCCGTGGATGTGGTTCAGGGCAGCCAGCGCCGTGGCGGTCTCGCCCTCGGCATGGGTCCGCAGGTGGGCCAGGACGCTTTCCTCGCTACCGCCGAAATCCTCGGCGAACCAATCGTAGAGCTTCGAGACGATCAGGTGAGGACGTCCGTCGACGGGCCGCAGCGCAACCCCGCGCGGATGATTGATGAAGGCGCGGGCCGCCGCATTCAGATCCGCCTCCAGGCTGCCGGCGCGCCAGGCGGTCGTCTTCAGGTTCGGGCAGCCCACGGCGGCGCAGTTCACCGCGTAATGCACCCGCGGTTCCGGCCAGATCGGCCGCAGGATGCGATGTTCGATATCGTCGAGACTGAGTTCGACCCCCTCGACCGTGGCCAGCGGCGCCTTCCACGGCCCTTCCGACAGAACGTCGCCGCCGAGATCGATGCCGTGCATGCTGGTGACCGGGTAATGGTCGAGCACGACCTTCAAGGTCAGGGCGTTGTAGAGATTGATCCAGTAGGCGAACTGTTCGCCGCGGTTGAGGCCGGTCACCGCCACGGCGGCGAGCTCGTCAACGATCGCCCCGAGTTCGGTGCGCTCGACCTCTTCCACCCGGCCGTAATCGACCCGGTTCACCCCGTCGGTGGTCGGGAAGACATGCTTCGTCAGCCAGGCATCGTAGCGCGTCCAGTCGATCTCACGGGTACTCGTGGGATCCTGGGGCGCCCACCGGTCCCACAGCCGCGCCGACGGCGCCAGCCACCCCTCCAGGCTCCGGAAGCCGGAGAGGGCCATCACCGCCATTCCACCGAGAACGGCACGGCGCGCAATACTGCCGGATCGCCGGGTATGGGAAGGACGTCTGATCATCGCCGAACCGCTACAGCATCACCAACCGCCAACCTAACGCACTCCCCACATCCGACGCAGTCAAATGCGCACAACCACCCGTGAATGCCACATCGGGTCAACTCTCGGGATAGATGACGTCGGTCAGGTAGAGCCCGTCGGCCGGGGCCGTCGGTCCGGCGGCGGCCCGGGCGCGCGCATCGAGCGCTGCCGTGACATCGTCCGCCGTCCACTTGCCCTCGCCCACCAGCTTCAGGGTGCCGACCATGTTGCGCACCTGGTGGTGCAGGAAGGAGCGCGAGCGGGCGATGGCGACGATCCGTTCGCCGTCGCGGGCGATGTCGAGTTGGTCCAGGGTCTTCTCCGGCGACGCGGACTGGCATTGGGTCGCGCGGAAGCTGGTGAAGTCGTGGTGACCGACCAGACGCTGGGCGGCGGAATGCATGGCATCCTCATCAAGCGCGGTCGCCACGTGCCAGACCCGTCCAAGATCGAGGGCCGGCGGCGCGCGGCGGTTCAGGATCTCATAGCGGTAGCGCCGCTCGATGGCCGAGAACCGGGCATGGAAGTCGTCACTTGCCACCTCCGCCGCCACCACCGCGATCGGTTCCGGACGGATCAGGGCGTTGATCGCGTTCATCACCGTGCGGGCGTCGAATTTTTCGCTCGCCAGTTCGATATGGGCGACTTGCCCGGTGGCGTGCACGCCCTTGTCGGTCCGGCCGGCGCCGGCGACTTCGACCCGCTCGCCGGAGAAGGCGAACACCGACTGTTCCAGGCATTCCTGCACGGTCGGACCCGTGGTCTGGCGCTGCCAGCCGACATAGGGGCGGCCGTCATATTCGATGGTCAGCTTGAAGCGCGGCACCGCTCAGACGCCCAGCACGGTTCCGGGCGGAATCTGGAACCCGCGCAGGAACGCCTGGACGTCCACCGCCCCCTTGCCCGGGCGCTGCACCCGGGTCGGCCGGAACGCCCCGTCGGCACAGGAGATCGTCAGTTCGCTGTCCAGCACCGTGCCCGGCAGATTGGACACCGGCCCGATATCGAAAGCCTCCGCCGCCAGCACCTTGATGCGCGTGCCCTCATGCTCGAAGAAGGCGCCGGGCCAGGGATCGAAGGCGCGCACCAGGCGCTCGAGCTCGACCGCCGCGTGGCGGAAATCGAGTCGGCCCTCGTCGCGCTCCAGTTTCTTGGCGTAGGTCACGCCGTCTTCCGGCTGCGGCGTGCCGGTCAGCGCACCGGCCGCCAGCGCCGCGACCGACGGGGCAATCAGCTCGGCGCCGAGGAGGCTGAGCTGGTCGTGCAGGCTCTGCCCGGTGGTCTCGGACGTGATCGGCACGGCGCGGCTGAGCAGCATGCCACCGGTGTCGAGCCCCTCGTCCATCTGCATGATCGTCACCCCGGTCTCGGCATCGCCGGCCAGGATCGCCCGCTGGATCGGGGCGGCTCCCCGCCAGCGCGGCAGCAGGGAGGCATGGACGTTGATGCAGCCGAGGCGGGGCGCAGTCAGGATCTCGCGCGGCAGAATCAGGCCGTAGGCAGCGACCACGGCGAGGTCGAGGTTCAGGGCGGCGAATTTCCGCTGTTCCTCGAGATCGCGCAGGCTGCGGGGGGTGCGGACCTCGATCTCGAGATCGATCGCCGCCTCGTCCACCGGGGTCAGGCGCTCCTTCTGCCCCCGGCCCGCCGGGCGAGGGGGTTGAGCATAGACGCACACGATATCGTGGCCGGCCTCGACCAGGGCGTGCAGGCTCGGCACCGCGAAATCCGGACTGCCCATGAAGGCGATGCGCAGGCGCGGGGAAGTGTCAGCGGTCATGACCGGCGCGCCATGGCGGACTCATGCCGCCTCTTCGCGGGCGCGGTTCTTCTTCGCCTTGACCATCTTCTTCATGATCATGTTGCGCTTGAGCGGCGAGAGGTGGTCGACGAACAGCACGCCGTCGATATGGTCGATCTCGTGCTGCAGGCAGACCGCCAGCAGCCCCTCGGCCTCGATCTTCTGCTTGGCACCGTCGCGGTCGAGATAGGCGACCTTGACCGCCACCGGCCGCTCCACATCGGCATAGAGGTCGGGCAGCGACAGGCAGCCTTCCTCATGCAGGGCGGTCTCCTCGGCTTTCCAGAGAATTTCCGGGTTGGCGAGGCAGATCGGATTGGCCGGTTCGTCCTTGTCGGAGACATCGACCACGATCACCCGCCGGGTCACACCGATCTGGGGCGCGGCAAGGCCGATTCCGGGAGCCGCGTACATGGTGGCGAGCATATCGTCCATCAGCGCGCGGATATCGTCATCCACCGCGGCGACCGGCGTGCATTTGGTTTTCAGTACCGGGTCAGGTGCCCAGATGATCGGCCGTTTTGCCATATCGGATTATCGAGTCGATTCGCCGCTGTCAGAATGCCCTGGAGTTAGGCGAATTGGTTGAAATCGTCAAGAAACCGATGGGTTGCGCGAAGCCCCCCCATGCGGCCCGTCTCCGTGCTAGCGTCGGGAACATGACAGGAACCGAACTTCTCCTCGCCGTCCTCATCGCCGTGATCCTGCTGAGCGCCGGGCTCATCGTCTGGCGTCTGCGTGCCGGGTCGGGCCAGGACGACATGATGGCCGAGCGCGACCGCCGGCAGGCCGAGCTCGCCGAACGGCTGGCGGCCAGCCAGGAGCAGCTCGCCGGTCGGCTCACCCAGATCGCCGAGAGCCAGGTCGCCGCCCAGGCCCGCATGTCGGAAGCGCTGCAGGTCCAGGAACGCGAGATCGCCAAGAAGCTGGAGGAGCGTCTGGCCGACGTCACCAAGCGCGTCGGCGAGGGCCTGGAGAAGTCATCGAAGTCGACCGAGACGACCATGGGCGACCTGAAGGAGCGGCTCGCCGTCATCGACCGAGCCCAGAAGAACATCACCGAACTGTCGACCCAGGTCGACGGGTTGCAGGCGATCCTCTCCAACAAGCAGGCCCGCGGGGCCTTCGGCGAGATCCAGCTCAACGATCTGGTCACCCAGGCCCTGCCGCCCAGCGCCTACAGCTTCCAAGCCACGGTCGGCGGCAACCGCCGGGTCGACTGCCTGCTGACCCTGCCGAACCCGCCCGGCGCCATCGCCATCGACGCCAAGTTCCCGCTCGAGGCCTATCATGTGCTCCAGGCCGCGACGACCGACGAGGAACGGGTGGTTGCCCGCCGGCGGCTGGCCCAGGAGGTCGGCGTCCATGTGAAGGCGATCGCCGAGAAATACATCGTGCCGGGCGAGACCGCGGAATCGGCGCTGATGTTCCTGCCGTCCGAAGCGGTCTATGCCGAGTTGCACGCCAATCTGCCGACGGTGATTCAGGACGCGTTCCGCCGCCGGGTCTGGATCGTCTCGCCGACCACGCTGATGGCGACGCTGAACACGGTGCGCGCGGTGCTGAAGGACGCGTCCATGCGCGAGCAGGCCCACGTCATCCAGGCCGAGGTCGGTCGACTCCTGGACGACGTCACCCGGCTCGACGAGCGGGTGGGCAAGCTCGACCGGCACTTCAATCAGGCGACCGACGACATCCGCCAGATCCGGATCTCGACCGACAAGGTCACCAAGCGGAGCGAGCGCATCCAGGAGATCGAGCTGGAACAGCCCGGCGCGATCACGGATGCGGCGCCGACGCCACCAAGGCTTGCGGCGGTGGAGGACTAGCCGGCGCCGAGGAGATGCACCCGACGCCAGGGTAGCGGATCAGTCCGAGGTGCCGTCCACATAGACCCATCCCAGCCCTTCACGACGAAACCGGCTGATTTCGGTCAGACGGCCCGTCTGGGTTCCCTTGCGCCACGTCGCCGTGAACCGGACGCGCGCAGTGTCGGGCCCGGTCACGTCATGACGCCGGATCGTCAGCCCGGTCCACCTCTGCGCGGGATCCAGGGTCAATGTCAGTGGCCGCGTTTCCGCCGCCCAACTCTTCTGCAGGTAGGCCGCGTTCCCCCGGCTGAACGCGCAATAGCGGGAGCGCATCAGTTCCTCGGCGTCGCGCGCCGGAGCGCCGGAATGCAGCCGGCCGCAGCAAGCGATGTAGCTCTTCCCGCTTCCGCACTCGCAAGGCTCAAACACGCGTCTCTCTATCGCTCAATTCGCATCCGGCCGGGCCGCACTCGCGCGGAACGGGCTCATCGGGTAGGTGCCGAGGATGCGGACCGCGTCTTTCGGGCAGTAGAACTTCAGCTCCTCCAGCGCCAGGGCCATGTGGCGCTCGTCCGGATGCCCCTCGGCGTCGACATAAAACTGCGCCGCCTCGAACGAGCCGCCGACCAGGTAGCTTTCCAGCTTGGTCAGGTTGATGCCGTTGGTGGCGAACCCGCCAAGCGCCTTGTACAGGGCGGCCGGCACGCTGCGGACCCGGAAGACGATGGTGGTCACCACCTTCTCGGTGGTTACCGGCGGCACCTTGGGCGCACGGGACATGACCAGGAAACGGGTGGTGTTGTGCGCGAAATCCTCCACGGAATCGGCCAGGATCTCCAGCCCATAGACCTCCGCCGCCAACGACGACGCGATGGCGCCGATGGACGGGTCGCCCCACTCGGCCACATCCTTGGCGGCGCCCGCATTGTCGGCGTGCTGCATGCGCTTGAGGCCGTGTTTCTGGATCAGTTGGCGGCACTGGGCGAGGCCCTGGGGATGGGCATGGACCTCCTTCAGCCCCTCCAGCGTCGCGCCTTTCACGCCGAGCAGCATGTGGTTCACGCGCTGGAAATGCTCACCGATGATGTACAGGCCGGATTCCGGCAGCAGGTGGTGGATGTCGGCGACCCGGCCCGCCACCGAATTCTCCACCGGCACCATGGCCAGCTCCGAGGTGCCGTCCTGAACCGCCGACAGCATGTCCTCGAAGCTGTAGCAGGGCATCGGGTCATGGTCCGGCGCCGCCGCGACACAGGCGAGATGCGAATACGCGCCCGGTTGCCCCTGATAGGCGACTTTCGGCTGGTCGGTCATGGACTCTTCTCTCCGTGGGCATTGGTGTCGCCGGCAGCGCCGGCCGGGGTCAGCAGGGTGCGGGCCTGCTCGAGCTGTCTCGGCGTGTCGACGCCGAGCGGAATGGTTTCGACCCGGGCGACCTCGATCCGCATTCCCGCCTCCAGCGCACGCAGCTGCTCGAGCCGCTCGCGGATCTCCAGCGGCGACGGCGGCAGGGCGACGAAACGGTCCAGGGCGGCGCGGCGGTAGCTGTACAGGCCGATGTGATGGAACACCTCGCCCTCGCCCCACGGCACCGGGTATTTCGAGAAATACAGCGCGCGGCCGAAGGTCCCGTCTGGCTCCCAGGCGGCGACCACCTTGTTCACACCGCTGGCGGGATCGAAATCCTCTGGCTCGGCGATGGCGCAGGCGGCCGTCCCCCAGTCGGCGTCGGCCGTTCGGGTCAGTGCGGCCAGCGTAGCGCGCACCGTCTTGGGTTCCAGCACCGGCAGGTCGCCCTGAATGTTGAGGATGACGTCATACGTCCCGCGCGGATCGACGATTCCCAGCGCCTGATGGATTCGGTCGGTGCCCGACGGCAGCGCCGGGTCGGTCAACACCGCCCGGCCGCCGGCCGCCTCGACCGCGTCGACGATGGCCTGATCGCCGGCCGCCACCACCACGGGCCCGGCATCCGCCTCTTCGGCCCGGCGCAGGACCTGGACGATCATCGGCAGGCCATGGATATCGGCCAGCGGCTTGTCGGGCAGCCGCGACGACGCCATACGGGCGGGGATCATCACGATCGGGTTCATCGGGTGCGACGGAGTCCTGTTTCTGCGCCGTTTCGTGGCCTCGGCGGCGCGTTTGCGGCGATATGCCACGCGAGCTTGCGGTGATACGCCGATCGCGCGGAGTTGCGCAAGCGCGCGGGGGAAGGTAAGTCGTGTTCCGCGTGGAACGGAGCAGGTGCCGTACGGTCGACAGTGCCGGAGCCGGCAAGTATGTTACTGCGCACGGAATTTTCGCGGGGGAGCCTGGCCACATCGGCGGTCTCCCGGGTGGGATACGAAGAGGGCTGAACACCATGGCGACGTCGCTCGAAGGCAATAAGATCATTGCAGGCATCCTGTGCGCAGGCCTGCTGGCGATGGTGACCGGAAAGATCTCGGACGCGCTGGTTCATCCGAACCACCTGGAAGAGAACGCGTTCAAGGTCGAGGTGACCGAGGGTGCGTCGACGGCGGCAGCGCCGACCGGCCCGGCCCCGATCGAGCCGATCCTGGCCCTGCTGGCCGATGCCGATCCGGCCGCCGGCGAAAAGCTGTCCAAGAAGTGCGGCGCCTGCCACACCTTCGAGAACGGCGGCGCCAACAAGGTCGGCCCGAACCTCTACGGCGTGGTCATGGCCGACAAGGGCCACCGTGACGACTTCGCCTATTCCGACGATCTGGCGAACTTCTCCGATCCGGCCATCTGGACCTACTCGTCGCTGAACAAGTTCCTGACCAAGCCGAAGGACTACATCCCCGGCACCAAGATGAACTTCCCGGGCTTCAAGAAGGCCTCGGAGCGCGCCGACATGATCGCCTACCTGCGCACTCTCACCGACGCGCCGGCGCCGCTGCCGACCGCCGAGGAGATCCAGGCCGCCGACGCCGAGTACAAGACGGCGACCGGCGGCTGATCACCGCCCGGCGTTCCGCAATGAGCGGCTTGACCCTCGACGCGGCGGCGGATTTCGCCGCTGAGTTGGCCGACACCGCCCGTCCGATCATCCGTCGGTATTTTCGCACCGGAATCGTCGTCGACAGCAAAGCCGATGACAGCCCGGTGACGATCGCCGACCGCAGCGTCGAGAAGGCGTTGCGCGCGCTGATCGAGGCACGGTTTCCCGATCACGGCATCGCCGGCGAGGAGTTCGGCCCGAAGAACCTGGGCGCCGAGTACGTCTGGTCGCTCGATCCGATCGACGGTACCAAGGCCTTCATCACCGGCCGACCGACCTTCGGCACACTGATCGGCCTGCTGCGCCACGGCAAGCCCGTGCTCGGGGTCATCGACTGCCCGATTCTGGACGAGCGCTGGATCGGCGGGCCGGAGGTGGCGACCGCGCTGAACGGCGGGCCGATGATGGCGCCGATCGAGAAGCCGATCGACAAGGCGATCCTGACCGCGACCTCGCCGGACATGTTCGACGCCGCCGAGGCGCCGCGCTTCGCCGCGCTGAAGAAGGCCTGCGGGCTCACCCTGTTCAGCGGCGACTGCCATAATTTCGGCCTGCTGGCACTCGGCACCATCGACCTCGTGGTCGAGTCCAGCCTCAGCGACTACGACTATCTGGCCCCCGCCGCGGTGATCGCCGGCGCCGGCGGCATCCTGACCGACTGGACCGGCGCGCCGGCCACCCTCGGCTCGACCACACGCATCGTCGCGGCCCGCGATCCGGCCCTGCACGCCGCCGCCGTCGCCATCCTCTCCGCCTGATCGAACTGGCCGTCGCGGCCCGGCGCTCGACTTTATCCGTCGACCTGCCATGTTTCCGCCAAGAGCCTGATGTTAATGGTGGGCGACGTACCGCCCATCGGGAGAGCCGTTCGATGACGATTGCCCGCCTTGCCGCCATTCCCATGGTCGCCGCCCTATTGATTTCGGCGACCGTCCCCGTCACGGCGCAGGATCACAGCGCACCGCCGCGCCACGGGTTGGCGATGCATGGCGACCTGAAATACGGGCCCGACTTCTCCCATCTCGACTACGCCAATCCGGATGCTCCCGTCGGCGGCCTGCTGACGATGGAGGCCAGCGGCACCTTCGACAGCTTCAATCCGTTCATCATCCGCGGCACGCCGGCCGCCGGCATCGGCCTGATCTACGACACACTGCTCGAAAGCACTTCCGACGAGGCGTTCAGCGAATACGCCCGACTTGCCGAAAGCGTTGAGATGCCGGAGGACCGCAGTTGGGTCGCCTTCAACCTCAACCCGAGCGCCAAGTGGCACGATGGCACGCCGGTCACGGCCGAGGATGTTACCTGGACATTCAACACTCTGGTCGAGAAGGGCGCGCCGTTCTATGCGGCCTATTACGGCGACGTCGAGACCGTCGAGGCGGTGACGGCGCAGCGTGTCCTGTTCAAGTTCAAGGACGGCATGGTGAATCAAGAGCTGCCGTTGATCCTTGGTCAGCTGATCATTCTGCCGAAGCATTGGTGGGCGGATCGCGACTTCTCCGCCCCGTTGACCGATCTGCCGCTCGGCTCCGGCCCCTACAAGGCGACGGCCTTCGAGTTCGGACGGTCGGTCGTCTATGAGCGTGTCTCGGATTACTGGGGCGCCGACGTCCCGGTCATGCGCGGGCGCTACAACTGGGGCACCGTGCGGTACGAGTATTTCCGCGACCGCGATGTCGCCACCGAGGCATTCAAGGCCGGTGCCTTCGACTTGCGGGCGGAGAATTCCTCGAAGCGTTGGGCCACCGCCTACGACTTCCCGGCCAAGGATGCCGGCATGGTGATCCAGGAAGCGCTGCCGCACGACCGGGGATCGGGCATGCAGGGATTCGCGATGAACATCCGCCGGCCGATCTTCGCCGACCGCGCCGTGCGCCACGCCATCAGCCTGGCCTTCGATTTCGAGTGGACCAACAAAGCGCTGCTGTACGACGCCTATACCCGCACCGAGAGCTATTTCGCCAATACCGAACTCGCCGCCACCGGCCTGCCGAGCGCCGCGGAGCTGACGCTTCTCGAGCCGTTGCGCGACCAACTGCCGCCGGAAGTCTTCACCGAGGAGTTCCACACCGCGAAGACCGACGGATCCGGCAACGCCCGCGCCAATCTGCGCGAAGGCCTGCGGATTCTGCGTGACGCCGGATGGAGCTTGCAGGATGGGGTGATGAAGAACGCCGACGGACTGGCGCTCGATTTCGAGATCCTGCTCGGCAACGCCACCTCGGAGCGTTTCGTCCTGCCATTCGCTAAAAATCTGGAACGCCTCGGCGCCAAGGTGAGCGTGCGGACGGTCGACCCGGTGCAGTATCAGAACCGGGTGCGCGACTTCGATTTCGACATGACCATCGGCCTGTTCCCGCAGTCGCTGTCGCCCGGCAACGAGCAGATGGATTTCTGGCATTCGACCCGCGCCGTCCAACCCGGATCGCGCAACATCATCGGCATCAGCGACCCGGCGATCGACGCCCTGGTCCGCCACGTGGTCACGGCCCAGGACCGCGACGCCCTGATCACGGCAACCCGGGCACTCGACCGCGCGCTACTCTGGGGTTTCTACGTGGTGCCGCACTTCCACAGCCGCTCCGACCGGATCATCTACTGGAACCGCTTCGGGCGGCCGGACGAGAAGCCGCGCTATGAGATCGGGTTCTCCGACACCTGGTGGGTCGATCCCGAGAAAGACGCGGCGGTGCGCAAATGGCGACGGTCGTCGAATTGACCCCCGGTCCCGGAACCCCGCCGTGACCGCCTATATCCTCAGGCGCCTGTTGCTGATGATCCCGACACTGTTCGCGATCATGGTGCTGAACTTCGTGATCGTGCAGTTCGCGCCCGGCGGCCCGATCGATCAGGTGATCGCCCAGATGCAGGGGATCAACACCGATGCAACCGCGCGGATCTCCGGTACCGCGAGCGGCGACACGGTCCAGTCCTCGAGCGACAGGACCAGCCAGGGCTCCCGCGGCGTCGATCCGGAGTTGATCCAGCGCCTGGAGAAACAGTTTGGCTTCGACAAGCCGCTGCACGAGCGCTTCGTCATGATGCTGGTGAGCTACGCCACTTTCGATTTCGGCGAGAGCTTCTTCAAGACCGGGTCGGTGATCGATCTGATTCTGAGCAAGATGCCGGTGTCGATCTCGCTGGGCCTGTGGACCACCCTGCTGGTCTATCTGATCTCGATCCCGCTCGGCGTGCGCAAGGCGGTCCGCGACGGCACCCCGTTCGACATCTGGACCAGCGGCGTCGTCATCGTCGGCTATGCCATTCCAGGCTTCCTGTTCGCCGTGCTGCTGGTCGTCCTGTTCGCCGGCGGCAGCTATTTCCAGTGGTTCCCCCTGCGCGGACTGGTCTCCGACAACTGGTCGGAGCTGTCGCTCTGGGGTAAGGCGATGGACTACGCCTGGCACATGGTGTTGCCGGTGGTGGCCATGGTGGTCGGCGGTTTCGCCGGCCTCACCATGCTGACCAAGAACTCCTTCCTGGAGGAGATCAACAAGCAGTACGTCATGACCGCCAAGGCCAAGGGCCTGTCCGAGCGCGCCGTGCTGTACGGCCATGTGTTCCGCAACGCCATGCTGATCGTGATCGCCGGCTTTCCGGCGGCCTTCGTGAGCATCCTGTTCACCGGCGCCCTGTTCATCGAGATCATCTTCTCGCTCGACGGTCTCGGCCTGCTCGGCTTCGAGGCCGCGCTCAGCCGGGACTACCCGCTGATGTTCGCCACCGTCTACATCTTCACCCTGCTCGGCCTGGTGATGAACCTGATCGGTGACGTGATGTATGTCGTCATCGACCCCCGCATCGACTTCGCGGCGAGGGCGACATGAGCGCTGCGGACACCACCCGGCGAACGGAGAACCGGGTGCTCGGCCTGAAGGTGTCGGCGCTGAACCGACGGCGCTGGGAGAATTTCGGCCGCAACGGCCGGGGTTTCTGGAGCCTCTGGATCTTCCTGTTCCTGTTCACGACCAGCCTGTTCGCCGAGGTCATCGCCAACGACAAACCCGTCCTCGTGGTCTACGACAGCGGCATCTACATACCGATCGTCGCGGCCTATCCGGAGACCACCTTCGGTGGCGATTTCCCGACCGAAACAGAGTACCGCGACCCCTTCGTCGCCGAGTTGATCAACGAGAAGGGGTTCATGGTCTGGCCGCTGATCCCGTTCACCTATGACACCGTCGATCTGGATCTCGGCAGCTCGGCACCGACCCCGCCCGACGCCCGCCACTGGCTCGGCACCGACGATCAGGCCCGCGACGTCGTCGCCCGCGTGATCTACGGCTTCCGCATCTCGGTTGTGTTCGGCGTCGCGCTGACCCTTTGCGCCTCGGTGATCGGCGTCGCCGCCGGCGCGGTACAGGGATTCTATGGCGGCTGGGTCGATCTGCTGTTCCAGCGCTTCATCGAGATCTGGGGCGGTATGCCCTTCATCTACATCCTGATCATCCTCTCCGCCCTGATCGTGCCGGGATTCTGGACGCTGCTGTTCCTGCTGCTGCTGTTCCAATGGACCAGTCTGGTCGGCGTCGTGCGGGCCGAGTTCCTGCGGGCGCGCAACCTCGATTTCGTGCGCGCGGCCAAGGCGCTCGGCGTCGGCGACGGGATGATCATGATCCGGCATGTGCTGCCCAACGCCATGGTCGCGACTCTGACCTTCATGCCGTTTATCCTGAACGGGTCGATCACCGCGCTCACCGGCCTCGACTTCCTCGGCTTCGGCCTGCCGCCCGGCTCGCCGTCGCTCGGCGAGCTGCTGAGCCAGGGCAAGAACAACTTCCAGGCGCCCTGGCTCGGGTTGACCGCGTTCTTCACGCTGGCGGTCATGCTCAGCCTGCTGATCTTCGTCGGCGAGGCGGTACGCGACGCCTTCGATCCGAGAAAGACCTTCACCTCGTGAGCGCGATGTCGGATACGCCCCTCCTCCAGGTCCGCGATCTCTCGGTGTCGTTCGGCCGGAACGACCCGGCCGTGCGCGGCGTCTCCTTCGAGGTGCGCAAGGGCGAGACCCTGGCCCTGGTCGGCGAGTCCGGTTCCGGAAAATCGGTGACCGCGCTCTCCACCGTCAAGCTGCTGCCCTATCCGCTGGCCCACCACGGCGCGGCTTCCAGCGTCACCTGGAAGGGCAAGGAACTGATCGACGCCGACGAGAACACCCTGATGCGGATCCGCGGCAACGAGATCGCCATGATCTTCCAGGAGCCGATGACCTCGCTGAACCCGCTGCATACGGTGGAGAAGCAGATCGGCGAGATCCTGGCCCTGCACAAGGGACTGACCGGCGACGCCGCGCGCACCCGCACCCTGGAACTGCTGGATCTGGTCGGGATCCGCAACCCCGACACCCGCCTCGGCTCCTATCCGCACCAACTCTCCGGCGGCCAGCGCCAACGGGTGATGATCGCCATGGCGCTCGCCAACGAGCCCGACCTGCTGATCGCCGACGAACCCACTACGGCCCTCGACGTCACCATCCAGGCGCAGATACTGGCCCTGCTCGACCGCCTGCGCCGAGATCTCGGCATGGCGATGCTGCTGATCACCCACGACCTCGGCATCGTGCGCAAGGTCGCCGACCGGGTCTGCGTGATGACCGACGGTGAGATCGTCGAGCACGGCCAAACGGAGCGGGTCTTCACCGCGCCCGAGCATGCCTACACGCGCAAACTGCTGGCGGCGGAGCCCAAAGGCGCACCGGAGCCGGTGGCCGACCGGGCGAAGACCGTGCTCCAGGCCTCGGACGTGCGGGTCTGGTTTCCGATCCAGCGCGGCTTCCTGAAACGCACCGTCGGGCACGTGAAGGCGGTCGACGGGGTCACTGTCGGCGTGAAGCAGGGCGAGACCGTCGGCATCGTCGGCGAGTCCGGTTCCGGCAAGACCACGCTGGCCATGGCCGTGCTGCGCCTGCAGGCCTGCACCGGGCGGGTCACCTTCCTCGGCCGCGAGGTCCAGGGCATGGGCAAGACCGAGCTGCGCACCCTGCGCCGGGACATGCAGATCGTCTTCCAGGACCCCTATGGCAGCCTGTCGCCGCGGCTCTCCATCGCCGAGATCGTCGGCGAGGGGCTGGGCGTGCACGACCCGGCGGAACTCGGTCTGCCAACCCAGGCGGACAAGGACCGGCGCATCGACGAGGTGCTGCGCGAGGTCGGGCTCGACCCGTCCCTGCGCGACCGCTATCCGCACGAATTCTCCGGCGGTCAGCGGCAGCGCATCTCGATCGCCCGCGCCATGGTGCTGCGTCCGAAGCTGGTGATCCTGGACGAGCCGACCTCGGCGCTGGACATGAGCGTGCAGGCGCAGATCGTCGACCTGCTGCGCGACCTGCAGCAAAGCCACGGTCTCGCCTATCTGTTCATCAGCCACGACCTCAAGGTGGTGCGCGCGATGTCGCACCGGGTCTACGTCATGCGCGACGGCGCAGTGGTCGAGCACGGCCCGGTCGACGAGGTGATGGACCGCCCGAAACGCGATTACACCAAGGCCCTGATGGCCGCAGCCTTCGATCTGGAAGCCCGCGAGGACGGGGCGGTACGGACGTAGTCCGATATCCTCACCCACCCGGTCCTCCCGGAAGCGCGCCAGCACTGCCCGGGAGCTAGCTTCGCTCACTGCCCGCGGGTCCCGGCCGTCGCTGCGCCCAGCCGGGATGACCGCGAAGGAGTGGTGAGGGCAGTAGAGTTACCCTCACTCCTCCGGCTCCATCGTGAAGCGCAACGGATAGCCCGCGCGCTGCGCCCTGTCGTTCGCCCGGTCGGTCTTGGTCTCGGCGATGTCCTTGGCATAGACCGCGACCACGCACACGCCCTTGCGGTGGGCGGTCAGCATCACTGCATAGGCACGGTCCTCGCCCATGCCGAACTCGGCCTTCAGCACCTTCACGACGAACTCGCGCGGCGTGAAGTCGTCGTTCAGCAATATGACCTTGTACATTTTCGGCCGCTCGACCTTGGGCTTCGCCCGGGTCCGAGCCTTGATATCGCTATCGGTCATCGCGGCGCCCTCGTCAGGGGTCATGCCAGAGAGAGACATGCCAGCCTCCCTCACGCCCAGGCTATCATACCCGTGTATGGCCACGCCCCAAATGCGCTGCACCGCACCCAAGCGTCGACAGGTTCGCCGCGGCCCCCTAATGTCAGAGCCTTCCGTCGACCTGCATCAAGCCCCCGCTACAAGGCCACCGTGACAAGGAATGCCCATGCCCGCCGTCCTGTTCCGTACCGAGAACGACAATCCCGACCAATGGCGTGACGCGCTGACCAAGCGCATCCCCGGTCTCGACTTCCGGGTCTGGCCGGATATCGGCAATCCGGAGGAGATTGGCTTCGCGTTGGTCTGGAAGGCGCCGGCGGGGGCCTTCCAGGGCATGACAAATCTGAAGGCGATCTGCTCGCTCGGCCAAGGCGTCGATCACATCTTCGCCGAGCCGGACCTGCCGGAAGGCGCGCATATCCTGCGGATCGTCGATCCCTGGATGGCCCAGGCCATGGCCGAGTGGGTGCTGCTGCAGGTCCTGCGCTTTCACCGCCAGGGCATGGAGTACGAGCAGTTCCAGCGCGAGGGCCGCTGGGTGAAGCTGCCCGCACCGGAGACCTCGACGCGACGCGTCGGCATCCTCGGCCTCGGCGCGCTCGGTGCGGAAGCGGCGAAGGTGATCACCGCGCTCGGCTTCGACGTCGCCGGGTGGTCACGTACCCGTAAAGAGATCGACGGGGTGACGAGCTATGCCGGCGAGGCGGAGTTCGACGCCTTTCTCGCCCGCACCGACATCCTGTGCTGCCTGTTGCCGCTGACGCCGGAAACCACCGACATCATCAACGCGAAGACCCTGGCGAAGCTGCCCAAGGGCGCCTTCGTCGTGAACTCGGGTCGCGGCGCCCAATTGGTGGAAGAGGACCTGCTGGCGGCCTTGGACAGCGGCCATATCGCCGGCGCCGCCCTCGACGTGTTCCGCACCGAACCGCTGCCCGCCGACCACCCGTTCTGGACCCACCCGAAAGTGCAGGTCTGGCCGCATGTCTCGGCCCAGACCAATGCCGAGAGCGGTGCCGACCAGGTGGCCGAGAATATCCGGCGGGTCTTCGCCGGCGACGCGCCGATCAACACCGTCAACCGGGAGCGGAAGTACTGATGACGACCATCGAGAACCCGATCGTCGCCGTGCACAGCACCGGCGACGGTCCGTCCGCCTGGGTTGCCGCCATCAAGGCCGAGGTGCCGGGCCTGGACGCCCGCCCCGCCCTGGAGATCACCGGCGACGACCTCGCCCGGGTCGATGTCTCGATCGCCTGGAAGCTGCCCCACGGCAAGGCCGCCAGCTTTCCCAACCTGAAGCTGATCCAGTCGATCGGCGCCGGCGTCGACCATGTGCTGGCGGATCCGCTGCGCCCGACCCACGTGCCGATCTCCCGGCTGATCGATCCGTTCATGGCCGTGGAGATGACCCATCACATCGTCCTGCAGATCCTGCGCTGGCATCGACAGCTCGACCGGTTCGAGTGCCACAAGGCGGAGCGCCACTGGCCGCTGAGCGAAGCGTTCGACCACCGCCACCTGCATGTCGCCATCCTTGGTCTCGGCACCCTGGGCGAGCATCTGTCGCGGGCGCTGACGGCGCTGGAGATCGCCAATACCGGATGGACCCGGTCGGCCCGCGCGGTCGACGGCGTGGCGACCGTCTCCGGAGCGGCGGCGCTGGACGACCTGCTTTCCCGGTCGAATATCGTGGTCTGCCTGCTGCCCCTGACCGACCAAACCGAGGGCGTGTTGTCTGCCGAGCTCTTCGCCAAGCTGCCGAAGGGCTCGTTCCTGGTCAATGTGGGCCGCGGCGGCCATCTGGTGGAGGCGGATCTGATCCCCGCACTGGAGTCCGGCCAGCTCTCGGCGGCGGCGCTCGACGTGTTCCGCACCGAACCGCTGCCGGCCGACCATCCGTTCTGGGGCGACGCGCGGATCTACATCACCCCGCATATCGCCGCCGAGGTGAATCCGCCGACCGCGTCCATCGTCTTCGCCGAGAACATCCGCCGCATCCGCGCCGGTGAGACGCCGACGGGACTGGTGGATCTGGGTCGAGGATACTGACCGGGGAGCCGGCATCGCAGTGCAGGTATCCGCGATGCGATATCAACCGTCCAACTCTCCCGACCTGAAACGATGTATGATGGATCTGTTCAGATAGCTGTCCTGCGGGACCCCTGTTCCATGTAGGAACGACATCCTGCCGGCATCAAGACGCCACCCGCTCGGACAATCCGGCCGCGCATCAGATCAGAATGACGACAAAACAAACACCTTTTCCCGGGCCCGCAAATCTCATGAGACCTGACGACAGCCATACACCTACCGAGGTTTTGGACTTTGTTTCGGCCTTATCGAATATAGAGACCATCTCAGCTACAATTATTAATTATTCTGAAATAATTAATAATTTTGACACGCAGAGTCGGGAAAAATTTTGGATTCATATATCCAGTAACCCCAAATATCTTTGGCATCTTGAAAATTCACTCAAGACGCTATCTCAGAAAAACCCCGAGGCTTTCTTTCTGCTGTGGAAATCATTTTCAGATTTAGATAACGCAGACTTACAGAGGTTTTTGTATACAAACACACATATAGTCGAACGGGGTTATTTTAGGCTTCCGGAAGACAAAAGAGCGCCGTGGATTAAGGATCTTGTTCTCGATGAGATCTTTGGCATTAAACGGGAAGCGATGAAAGCTCCCCCCATACTGGTTAGCGCCCTCCCGAAATCAGCGAGCACCTATACAGCGAAAGCATTGTCCCTGCTGACGAATCGGCACCATGTCAGTGCCCATAGTCCGAGTGACTTTGACACCGGCGTGTCGCCGATCCTGGATCGCCGACGATGGCAGTGGATAGTGACATCGGGGTTCGTGGTTCAGTCACATGTGATCCCGACCCTGACCACCGAACTGCTGTTCGATACGTTGGGCGCCCAGTTGATCGTCATCTTCCGGAACCTCTGCGATGCGCTCCGCTCGAAGGCGATTCATGACAAGGCGGGGTTTTCCGACTCCATCATGTCCAAATTCACGAATATATCAGACGCTGAGAGATTAGATTTAACCATCGAGAAACATGCTTTTCTCTACATGAATTTCATTCATGACTGGCATGTATTCTCGAAATCAAGATCGACTCAAATATACACCTACGAAGCACTGACCAGTGACTGGTCTAAGGGACTTACCAGTATGCTTCAGCACATTGGCATCCAGCGATCACAACAGAAAATCGACCAATGCCTGAGCATTATGGAAAAGCTGAAGGAGAGTAACAGCCAAGCGGTCAGGTTCACTGATCAGACGGCGAAGAGTGAATTTCCCCAGTTCACCGCCGATCAGATCGCCCGAATTCGCAAGATCGCCGCACACTTTCCAGATCCGGAGATGTTCGGCATCCGCTAACGGGTGCCGGACCTCATCCGGCCCTTCCGCACCTGGTCGTGATCATCAGTCCAGCGGCTCAGTCCGGCCGGTCGAGCCCCACCGCGTTCAGGGCGGCGTCCTGGCGCCGGGTCAGCGTGTCAGCATCGAACTCGCCGATCAGCTCGTGGAACAGCCGATACCAGTTCACCTCCGCCTTCAGGTGCATGAACACCGAGCCCAGGCCCAGCGCCGCGCGGTCCATCAGCACGAACTCCCGCGGCGGACGCACGCCGTTCAGGCGCTTGAGTTCGCCATGGACCTTCTCGGCGATTTCGCGGCCATAGAGACCGGTACCGCTCTCCTGAATCCTGCGGGTGCGATCCTCCATCAGCGGGCCGTAGAGAAAACGCGCCCAGACATTCAGCACATCGATGGTCTCGCGGTCGAGATCGTTGAAGCCCCAACTGGCATAGGCCTGCACAGCCAGTTCCTCGTCGTCGTCGCGCAGCGCCCGGTAGAGATCGATCACCCCCTTCACGAAGGACGGCGGGAACACCCGGATGCAGCCGAAATCCAGCAGGTTGATCGAACCGTCATCGCGGATCGTGTAGTTGCCGAGATGCGGGTCACCGTGGATCACGCCGAAGAAATAGAACGGCACGTACCAGGTGCGGAACATGTTGTGGGCGACCCGGTTGCGGGTCTCCATGTCCTGGTGTTCCTCGAGGAACTGCATGAACGGCGTGCCGTCCAGCCAGGTCATGGAGATCAATCGGCTGGTCGAGAGCTCGTCCACCACGTCCGGCACATGCACCGCTGTCTCCTCGGCCAGCATGTGGCGGTACAGCGCCATATGGAGAGCCTCGCGGGCATAGTCGAGCTCCTCGCGCAGGCGGGCGGACAGCTCGGTGTGGATCATCGAGGGATCGATGGCGGAATCGTAGCGCCGGTAGAGCTTGAACACCCAGTCGAGCTGACGCAGGTCGGCCTCGACCGCCGAGGACATGTCCGGGTACTGCAGCTTGACCGCCGCCCGGCGTCCGTCATGCAGGGTGGCGCGGTGGACCTGGCCGAGAGACGCCGCGGAGGCGGCCTCGCGATCGAACGCCGCGAACCTCTGCTGCCAGCCGGCCCCGAGCTCCGTCGTCATCCGGCGCTTCACGAAGGGCCAGCCCATCGCTGGCGCGTTGGCTTGCAGGTGACTGAGCTGGTCGACATATTCCTTGGGCAGGGCGTCGGGCACGGTGGAGAGGATCTGCGCCACCTTCATCAGCGGTCCCTTGAGCCCGCCGAGTGCCGCCTTCAGATCGGCCGCATGCTCGGCCTTATCGACGGACAGGCCGAGGTAGCGCTCGCCCGCCAGCCGGGCGGCAAGCCCGCCCACCGCGGTGCCGACCCGGGCGTAGCGGCGCACGCGCCCGCCCAACGAATTTCGTTCTGAATCGATATCGCTCATGAGGGGATAGATAAGCGTCTGGCCGGGAAAGGAAAGGCGAATTCAGGGGGCGCTTCACCTTACATCTCTCCTTCTCCCGTCATCCTGAACTCGTTTCAGGATGACGGGAGAAGGAGGCGGTCCGGTAAGCCCCAACCTTGCCGGCTTGGCGCCGGGATCCAGGGCGCAGCACGCGGCGGCACAGGAGACCTTTCTCCAGGCGCTCCGGCACGCGGCGGTCTCGGTCCCGG
>JARGOG010000072.1 GCA_029212785.1 Thalassobaculaceae bacterium | reverse complement strand
GCACCCATGACTGGAACCAGTTCCCGAAGCCGGCGGAACTGTCCGAGATGCTGGAGGCGGCGGGCTTCGAGGCCGAACCGCCGCTGGGTCTGGCGTTCGACCCGGTGGACGGTAGCTTCGCGCTGTCGGCGGACGCGCGGGTGAACTACGCGCTGGTGGCGCGGCGGGAATGAGGTCTGGGCCGGGTCACTTGCTGCGCACCGTCCACAAAATGTTGAACATGAACCCGACGAAAACGGTCGTGATGAAGAATGAAACGAACCACGACATGTAGGTGTTCGGCGGTACCGAATACAGGCCGACGGTGATGCCGTCCGCGAACAGGAAACTCATCCCCGGCAACGACCAGATCACGAACAGAAACGATTCGAAGAAGTTCACGTCGCTGATACCAAACAGGTTGAGCGTGCCGTAAACGAACATTGAGAATGCCGGAAACGCCAGCAGGATGAGCTCCAGCAAGAACAGGCCGAAAAACAGGATGTTGCCGAGCTTCTGCCTTTGTCCGGTCATCAGGTTCCGGAAATTGATGAACATCAGCGTCGACCGGTTCGGGACCAGCTTGGCAGTGAACCGCATGAGCTGCAGCACGCCAAACCTCGCCGCCGCAACCAGGAGCATCACCACGCCGAGCACCATGCTCGTTACGTTGAGGAACGTGATCTCCGATACTCGGTCGAAGAAACCCTGCGCCTGCTGGTCGGAGACGCCGAGCGCCAGCATGATGACGATGAAGACCGCGAACGTTGGGAACAGCAAAATACTGATCACTTTTTCTGCCAGGAATACTTTGACGACCAAATTCTCGGCCTTTCCGATCTGGCTGCCAATTTGCGAAAATATCAAATCTGTCTCCTCCGGGCGGTCCAGTCGATAATAAACCTCCGGATATTTCACTATGTTTAATTGAGTTATAGCGGTTCTCTCGTCGTCGTCCATTTCCACATATCCCTTATTCGAGACCCGGATTTTGGAAACAAACAGATCTCCATCGTAAACGGCTGGAAGGTTTATTTTAAAAGATTTACCAAGAAACGGATAACTCTTTGTCTCATATTGAATTTTGAGGGAATTTTCATTGTCGATGCCGTATAGGCCGGACAGGACGTGCTCGACCTTCTCCCGCTGTTCCTCGCCCACGAGAGCAAGCACATCGCCAAGGTCTCCGAGGTTTTTGATGAAATGAAACGAATCCCGGTACCCGCGATGCACCTGCCCCAGGACGACGAGGTAATCGAGCAGATTCTCCTCGGTCACTTCCAGGTCAACCATCCGATTGAAACAGTAGAGATCCTCGCGATCGGCACGCAGTGGGACGACGTTTCTCACTTCTCCATTGATAATTTGGGCCATCAGGAAGCTGAAACTGTGCTCCAGAATCCCGTACTTCCGTGACTCATCTCGTTGGTTCAGGACCCACTGAGAACCAAGATCGGCCCGCATGAAGACATAGGAATCGTAGGGTTGGGACGCGCACCTTGTCAGTTCGACCTTGTCCCGCGCCAAGGCCTCACCCGTCTTCTCTTCTAGCCAGTCCAGAATCGAAGCGGACAGTTCCGCCGGAACCGGTTTCCATATGTTCAGCATGACTCGCCCCATAGCCACTATTTTCCAGACGAATGCTGGCAATAGTTAGGTTTCTGGAAAACGAGCAAGCTTGGCGAGAATAAAACTCACACAAACAATGTCAGTAATATCCGATTGACTACTCGTAACTCCGCTGGTCGTCGATTACCTTGCCGTCGTTCGGCAGGCTGTCGGGGGCGACGAGCATGACGTCGCCACGCATCTTGGTCACCGACTGCAGGGTCTCGGCGATGGCCGCACGCAGGGCGCCGTCGGCGCCGGCCACCTCGACCGACAGGGTCATGGCATCTACGCCCTTCTCTCCCGTCACCGTCAGCCGAGCCCGGCCGATCTCCGGGTGCCGGGCGGCGATATCGGCCACTTGAGAAGGATGGACGAACATGCCCTTCACCTTGGTGGTCTGGTCGGCCCGGCCCATCCAGCCCTTGATCCGCAGGTTGGTGCGCCCGCAGGGGCTCGGGCCCGCCAGCACGGCCGAGAGATCGCCGGTGGCGAAGCGGACCAGCGGGTAGTCCGGGTTCAGCACCGTCACGACGACCTCGCCGACCTCGCCGTCGGGCACCGGGTCGCCGGTACCGGGGCGGACGATCTCGATGATCGCGCCCTCGTCGGCAATCATGCCCTCGCGCGCCTCGCTCTCATAGGCGATCAGGCCGAGATCGGCGGTCGCATAGGCCTGCGCACAGCTCACGCCCAGGGCCTCGATCTCGGCGCGCAGGCTCGGCGGCAGGGCTCCGCCGGAGACCAGCGACTTGGACAGCGACGAGACGTCCTTGCCGGCCTCGACTCCTTTCTCCAACAGCGTCTTCAGGAAGGCCGGCGTGCCGAAATAGGCGACCGGCCGAAGCGCTACGATGGCGTCGAGTTGCTGCTCGGTATTGCCGACCCCGCCGGGAATGACGGGGCAGCCCAGCGCCTCGGCCGCCGACTGGCCGATCCAACCGCCGGGGGTGAGGTGGTAGGCGAAGGTGTTGATCACCAGGTCGCCGCGCCGGAACCCCGCCGCGAACAGGGCGCGGGCGAAGCGGTAATAGTCCGCCGCATGGCCCTCCGGCTCGAAGATTGGTCCAGGCGAGATCAGCACCCGCACCAAGTCCGAGAGCGGCGTCGCGTTGAGGCCGCCGAAGGGCGGGGTCGCCCGCTGCAGGGAGACCAGGTCCGACTTGCGGAGGATCGGAAGCTTTGCCAGCGCCGCGCGGGTGGTCACCCCATTGGCATCGACTTCGGCGAGGCTGCGGGCGAAATAGGCGGTGTTGGTCCTGGCGTGGGCGATATGCGCCGGCAGGCACTCGGCGAGCGACGCGGCTCTCTGGTCGGCGCTGCGGGTTTCCAGCGCGTCATAATGCTCGGCCATGGGGTCCTCCGGCGGGAAATGCGGCGTTCGGAAGTGGTTCAGCCGATCCAGCGCTTGCGGCGGCGGTAATGCTTGACGTCGCGGAAGCTCTGCCGGCCTTCGCCGCCAAGGCCGAGATAGAACTCCTTGACGTCCTCGTTGTTGCGGAGTTGCTCGGCCTCGCCCTCCATGACGACGCGGCCGCTCTCCAGGATGTAGCCGAATTTCGCGTATTTCAGCGCGATGTTGGTGTTCTGTTCGGCCAACAGGATGGTCACGCCTTCCTGCTCGTTGATCTGCTTGACGATCTCGAAGATCTGCTCGACCAGCTGCGGGGCGAGGCCCATGGACGGCTCGTCCAGCAGGATCATCTTCGGCCGGCTCATCAGCGCGCGGCCGATCGCCACCATCTGCTGTTCGCCGCCGGAAGTGTAGCCGGCCTGGCTGGTGCGCCGTTCGCGCAGGCGCGGGAAGTAGTTGTAGACCATCTCCAGATCCCGCTGGATGCCATGGCGGTCACTGCCGCGGGTGAAGGCACCGGTCAGCAGGTTCTCCTCGACGGTCAGGTGCTCGAAACAGTGGCGGCCCTCCATCACCTGGATGCAACCGCGCTTGACGAGTTCGTTCGGGCTGGATGCCTCGACGTTCACCCCGTCGAATTCGATGGTCCCCTTGGTGACCTCGCCCCGTTCGGTCCCGAGCAGGTTGGAGATCGCCTTCAGGGTCGTGGTCTTGCCGGCACCGTTGGCGCCCAGGATGGCGACGACGCCGCCCTTGGGGACCTCCAGCGAAATGCCGCGCAGCACCAGGATCACGTGGTCGTAGATGACCTCGATGTTGTTGACCTTGAGCAGCGGTGCCTCGGCACCGGGTGCGGCGGCGGGACGGTCGGTCTCGGCTGCGCTCATCGCTAGGTTCCCTGTAAGGCCATCGTGTCGGGCAATTGGCGGTCGGTTGCCGGTCGGGCCGGGCCGGAAATCGGGAGACGCCGGATCGCTCCGGCATCTCCGCTTTTCGTCGACGCCCTGCTTAGGAGCAGGAGCGCGGCGTGATGTTGTTCTCTTTGGCGAAGGCGCCCGCATCCTCCTTGACCAGACCGCGCACGATGTCCGTCATCGGCTCGATCCAATCCGAGACCAGCACCCACTTCTGGTCCTTGGCGTTCCACTGCTGGATCGCGATCAGACCGGCGCCCTCGTGATCCTCGCAGGTCACCTTGAACGGCTTCATGAAATTGGACAGACCGTCGGCCGACAGGCTCTCCTCTGTCACGGTCAGCACCTCCAGGCCATCGCGCAGCTGCTTGCCGTTGATTTCCTTGGTGCCGTGGATCTTCACCGCATTGCGGATCGCCTGGGCGGTGAAGATCGCCTCCAGCATGCCGCGGTTGTAGAGCACCTCGCCAACACGATCGAGATCGCCACCGCCGTTACCCTTGTCGTAGACATGGGTGATGATGTCCTTGATCGCGCCGAAGTCGCGGCCCGGCGCGTGCATGGTGCCCGCCAGATAGCCGTCGGCGGCATCGCCGGCCGGGGCGACGTCGTTCTCTGAGCCGGACCACCACACGCCGATGAAGTGATCCATCGGGAAGCGGATCGCGGCGGCCTCCTTGATGGCGACCTGGTTCATCACGCCCCAGCCCCACATGAAGACCCAATCGGGCTTGCCGCGACGGACCTGCAGCCATGTCGCCTTCTGCTCCTGACCCGGGTGGTCGACCGGCAGCAGCATCAGCTCGAAACCGTACTTCTCGGCCAGGACCTCAAGGGTCTTGATCGGCTCCTTGCCGTAGGCGGAGTTGTGATAGACGAGGGCGATCTTCTTGCCCTTCAGGTTGTCCATCCCGCCTTCCTTGGCGCCGACATACTTCACGAACACGCTGGCCTGGGACCAGTAGGTGGCCGGGAAGTTGAAGATGTAGGGGAAGACCGTGCCATCGGCGGCCGAGGTCCGACCGTAGCCCATCGACAGGATGGGGATCTCGTCGGCGGTCGCCTTGGGGATCAGCGCGTAGGTCACGCCGGTGGAGTGCGGGTTGAAGATCAGCGCACCGGACTCGCCCTCGTTCTTCAGGTTCTCGTAGCACTCGACCGAGACCTTGGTGTTGTACCCGGTCTCGCACTCGATGACGTTGACCTTCACGCCGTCGATGCCGCCATCGCGCTCGTTCAACATGTTCATGTAGTCGATGAAACCGTTGGCGAGCGGAATCCCGTTCGGCGCATACGGCCCGGTCCGATAGACCAGGTTCGGCACCGTGTATTCGTAGGCTGCGGCGACGGTCGCGAAACCGGCCCCGGCAACCATGGCGGCCGCGGATGCGGCGGCAATGGCCATTGTCCTGAATTTCATTCCTAGTCCTCCCTTTTATTATCGACCGGCCGTTGATCGGCCGGTTCGACACAAGTGGCAGCGGGGATCGCGGGACCGTTCGATCGACGGCACGGACCTGTCGCCGCTCCCGATCAGTACGGGAACGGCCACAGCCGCATTTTCTCTTTTGCGATACCCCACATGCGCGCCATCCCATGCGGCTCGTTGATCAGGAAGATAATGATCAGCGAACCGACCAGGATGAATTCGATATGCTTGGCGGTGACCGGGATCACGCCGACCACGTCAACCAGCAGGACCTTCAGCACCACCGGCATCAGCGTCATGAAGGCGGCCCCCAGGAACGATCCGAGGATACTGCCGAGCCCGCCGATGATGATGGCGAACAGCACGAAGAACGACGACTGCAGGATGTCGAAGGTCTCCGTCACCTCGACGGTCCCGAGCCAGATGGTGAAGACCAGCGCTCCGCCCATGCCGACATAGAAGGACGAGACGGCGAAGGCCGTGAGCTTGGTCTGCAGCGGCCGCACGCCCATCAGCTCGGCGGCGATGTCGCGGTCGCGGATCGCCATCCAGCTGCGCCCGACGCGGCCGCGCACCAGATTCATGGCGATCCAGGTAAAGACGATCACGAAGCCGAGCATGAACAGGTACTGGGCCGCGGGCGACGCCTCGGCGCTGGTGACCAGGACCCCGAACACCTCGCGCGGCGGCGCCGTGATCTGGCTCATCTCGTAGTTGTAGAACCACGGCACCTTGTTGAACATCCACACCAGGAAGAACTGGGCGGCAAGTGTGGCGACGGCCAGATAGAACCCCTTGATCCGAAGACTCGGTAGGCCGAACAGCACACCGACGCCAGCGGCGCAGAGGCCGGCCAGGACGATGACGACGATGAGGTTCAGCTCGGGGAAACTCGTCATGATTTTGTAGCAGGAGTACGCGCCCACCGCCATGAACCCGCCGGTGCCGAGCGAGATCTGCCCGCAATATCCGACCAGGATATTCAGGCCGAGCGAAATCAGGGCGAATACCAGGAACGGCAGCAGGATCGACTTCGACCAGTAGTCGTTGATCCCGAACGGGATCAGGAACACGGCGACGGCGAGGATGGCGCCCACCAGGAACCGGTCCTGGGTGATGGTGAACAGCGCCTGGTCGGACTGGTAGCTCGTCTTGAACTGTCCGGTTTCACGGTAGAGCATGTCGTCAGACCCTCTCGATGATCTTGTCGCCGAACAACCCCTGAGGGCGGAACATCAGGAAGACGAGCGCCAGCATGTAGGCGAACCAGTTCTCAACCGCTCCGCCGTGGATGTGGTACCAGAATACCTCCGCCACCTTCTCGCCAACGCCGATGATCAGGCCGCCGATGATGGCGCCGGGGATCGAGGTGAAGCCGCCGAGGATCAGCACCGGCAGAGCCTTGAGCGCGATCAGCGACAGGCTGAACTGCACGCCGGACTTGCTGCCCCACATCACGCCGGCGACCAGCGCCACGAGCCCGGCGACCGACCACACGATCACCCAGATCTGCTGCAGCGAGATGCCGACCGACAGGGCGGCCTGGTGGTCGTCCGCCACCGCGCGCAGCGCGCGGCCGATGCGGGTCTTGCTGAAGAACACCGCGAGCACCGCGACCATGCCGCCGGCCGCAACGGCCGCGATCACGTCGAGCTGCTCGACGAACACGCCGCCGATGTCCCAAACCCCCTCCGGCAGGCCGAGATCCAGCACCTTCACATCGGAGCCCCAGGCGAGGTCGCCCACCCCCTCCAGCACGTAGGACAGGCCCAGCGTGGCCATGAACAGGATGATCAGCTCCTGGTTCACCAGCGGTCGGAGCACGAAGCGCTCGACCACCACGGCGAGGACGATCATCACCACGACCGTCAGCGCCAGACAGAGGATCACCAACATCCAATGCGGCATCCCGAGGTCGAGCTTCTCCATCAGTCCGGTCAGGGTCAGGGCGGCGAACAGCGCCATCGTCCCCTGGGCGAAGTTGAACACGCCCGATGCCTTGAAGATCAGCACGAATCCGAGCGCCACGAGCGAGTACAGCACGCCCGCCATCAACCCCTTCACCACCGTCTCGATGAAGAACAAAGGTTCGAAAATCATGTCCGCGAAGGGCTGGACCAGCAGTTCGTAGAGGAAATCCATCTGTCCGTCCTTCCGGTCAGTCGTGGCTGGCGCCGAGATAGGCGTCGATCACGCCCTGATTCCGGCGCACTTCGTCCGGCGTGCCGTCGGCGATCTTGACGCCGTAGTCGAGCACCACGACCCGGTCCGAGATGTCCATCACCACGCCCATGTCGTGCTCGATCAGCACGATCGTCGTCCCGAACTCCTCGTTCACGTCCAGGACGAAGCGGGACATGTCCTGCTTCTCCTCGACATTCATGCCGGCCATCGGCTCGTCCAGCAGCAGGATGCTCGGTTCCATCGCCAGCGCGCGGCCGAGTTCGACCCGCTTCTGCAGGCCGTAGGGCAGTCGGCCGACCGGCGTGCGCCGGATCGACTGGATGTCGAGGAAATCGATGATGGTCTCGACGAAGGCTCGGTTCTCCAGTTCCTCGCGCGCGGCGGGGCCGTGATAGAAGCACTGGGCCAGGAAATTGCTCTTCATCTTCAGCAACCGGCCGGTCATCAGATTGTCGAGGGTCGACATGCCGCGGAACAGCGCGATGTTCTGGAATGTCCGGGCGATGCCGCTGGACGCCGCTACGTAGGGGTCCATCTTCGCCATCGATTTGCCGTTGAACGTGATCGTGCCCTTCTGCGGCTTGTAGAAGCCGTTGATGCAGTTGAGCATCGACGACTTGCCCGCCCCGTTCGGACCGATGATCGCCAGGATCTCGCCCTTGCGGACCTCGAAGCTGACGTCGTTGATCGCCTTGACCCCGCCGAAGCCGAGTTCGATGTTCTCGAGTTTGAGGACGACCTCGCCGATCTCGCGCTCCAGCGCCTCCGCGTCGCCGGCATAGGCCTCCTGCTCGCCCCCCTCCACTGCAACCACGATCAGCCCGCCTTTCTCAGTTCGCCGGTCGGGGCGCCGCCGCCGACCTCCATGATCTTCATGTCCGCCTGAACGCGCGTGCGCCGGCCGTCCTCGAACATCACCTCGGTGTCGAGACGGGCGGTCCGAGCGTCGCTGTAGAGCGAGTCGATGAGCTGTCCGTAGCGGTCGGAGACGACGCCGCGGCGCACCTTGCGGGTGCGGGTCAGCTCGCCGTCATCGGCATCAAGCTCCTTGTAGAGCAGCAGGAAGCGCTGGATGCGCTGCTGGTCGGGCAGACCGGCATTGACGTGCTCGACCTCGCTGCGGATCAGCTCGTAGATTCGGTCGTCGGCCGACAGCCCGGTATAGGAGGTGAAGCCGACCCGGTTCTTCTCGGCCCATTTCGACACGATCGAAAAACGCACGCAGATGATCGCGGTCAGGAACGACCGGCCGGACCCGAGGATGACCGCCTCGCCGATATAGGGTGAGAACTTCAGCTTGTTCTCGATGTATTGCGGCGAGAACTTCACCCCGGTCGAGGTCTCAGCCATGTCCTTGACCCGGTCGATCACCGTGAGCCGACCCTTGGTGTCGAAATATCCGGCATCGCCCGTATGCATCCAACCGTCACGCAGGTCCGCGGCGGTCTCATCGGGGTTGTTGTAGTAGCCGGTGAACATGTTCGCGTGCCGGGTGACGATCTCCCCCACCCCCTCCGGGTCCGGGTTCTCGATCTTCACATCGCTGCCCTCGAACGGAATGCCGACCGTGTCGACGTCGAGTTCCTTGCCGTCCTGCAGGGTGTAGGCACCGAGCGTTTCGGTCTGGCCGTAGAGCTGCTTAAGCGGAATGCCCATGGCGAGGAACAGCTTGAACGTGTCCGGCCCCATCGCCGCCCCACCGGTCGCCGCCGAGGTGACGTTGGCGAAGCCGAGCCGGTCGCGCAGCGCGCTCATCACCATCATGTCGGCGAGGCCGGAGCGCCGGCCCCGTTCGACCGCCTCGACGCCGATCTTGAGGCCCTTGTCGAACAGCCACTGGTTCAGGGTCGAGGCGTCCATCATGCGGGCCCGCATGTCGGCGGCGATCTGCTCCAGGACCCGGGGTGCGAGCAGGAGGAAGGTCGGCCCGATCTCGCGCAGATCGGCGAAGCTGGTCTCCTCGCTCTCCGGGAAGTTCACTTTCATCCGGGAAATCAGCCCGAAGCCGAAGACATAAACCTGTTCCATGATCCATGGCAGCGGCAGCACCGACACGTACTCGTCGTGCGGCCCCTTTGGATCGACCTTGAGGTAGCTGTGGACATGACGCACGAAACGGCCGTGCGGCAGCATTGCCAGCTTCGGATTAGAGGTGGTGCCGGACGTGGTGCACAGGATCGCCACATCCTCACCCGAGGTCGCGGCCACCAGGGCGTCGAACGCACCGGGCGCCGCCGCGTCGGCCGCGGTACCGGCGGCGAGCAGATCGGCGAGATAGATCAGTCGCGCATCCTGGCGCTTCCGCATGCCGCGGTCGTCCGAATAGACGATGTGCTTGAGTGTCGGCAGCCGGTCGCTGAGGGCAAGGAACTTGTCCACCTGCTCCTGGTTCTCTGCGTAGACCAATTTCACCCCGGCGTACTCGGCGAGATAGCCGACCTCGTCCTCCAGCGCATCCCGGTAGATGCCCATGGTCATCGCGCCGGCGGCATGGGCGGCGATCTCGAATGCGGTCCAGTTGCTGTCGTTGTCGCCGATCAGCGCCACGACGTCGCCCTTGGCGATCCCGAGATCGCGGATCGCCAGCGCGATGCGCTTCACCTTGGTCCCGTACTCGGCCCAAGTGGCTTCGTGCCAGATCCCCAGATCCTTCTCGCGCACCGCGACATCGGAGCCATAGGTATCCGCATTGTACTTAAGCAGCTTCGGAAGCGTGTCGTAGACCGCCGGATCCGGGTAAGCCATCTGCCCTTCGTCCTCCACGTCGCGCGCAGGGACAGCCGGCCAATTCGCACCGCGACACGACTCCCTTTACGGCAGCCGCAAGCGGGCGCTTTCCCGTTTCCATCCCTGACCTTGCCCCGCCCTTTTGTCCTTCGCTTCACGCGAATGGCCAGGTCGGTGGCTTTATTTTTTCGCCCTGCCTAAGCAGGTTGGTAATTTGGATACGCGAATTCCCATTTCCCCGCAAGACACAAGCCATTGCCAAATCCGCACTAGACAGCCCGTGTTGCGATGCACCAATCGTCGC
Source organism: Thalassobaculaceae bacterium (assembly GCA_029212785.1). Lineage (GTDB taxonomy): Bacteria > Pseudomonadota > Alphaproteobacteria > Thalassobaculales > Thalassobaculaceae > Thalassobaculum. Next base: position 10,918 of record JARGOG010000072.1, on the reverse strand, counting down.
ATTTCCATGAAAGGTAAGCATGCCTGACGCTTCTCTTCTTCGGCTGGACGGACCGTCCCCCGAACTCATCTTCCTGCACGAGGGTCTGGGCGCCATCACCATGTGGCGGCAGTTTCCTGAGACGCTCTGCGCCGCCCTCTCCCGGGGCGGCCTGGTAATGGACCGGCTGGGTCATGGCGCGGCAACGCCGTTCGCCGACCCGGTGCGCGGCGGCCATCCACTCGACTATCACGACCGCGAGGCGGCGGCGCTCGTCGCCCTTCTGGATAGGGAAGGCGTGGAGCGGGCGGTGCTGTTCGGCCATTCCGACGGCGGCACGATCGCGCTGCTGACGGCTGGGTTGGCACCGGAGCGGGTCGCCGCTTGCATCACCGTGGCGGCTCATGTCTTTGTCGAGGAGATCACGCTCGCCGGCATCCGTCAGGCCATCGCCACCTACGAAGCCCCGGAGAGCCGCCTGAAAGCCGCTCTGCTGCGTCATCATGGTCCGGAGCGGGCCGAAAAGGTTTTCTACCGCTGGGCCGATGCCTGGCTGTCGCCGCCGTTCGCAGGGTGGAACATCGAGCATCGATTGCCCGCGGTGCAATGCCCGGTCCTGGCGATTCAGGGTATCGACGACGAGTACGGCACCCCGGCCCAGGTCCATGCCATTGTCGATCAGGTGACCGGCCGCGCCGAACCGTTGCTGATCGCGAACAGCGGTCATTCCCCTCATATGGACAGTGCGGACGCCGTCGTGTCGGCCGTGCAGCGCTTCCTGAACGGCCTCTGATCCGCCGGGGCGGCGCGCGCGAATAATTTTCGGCGGCAATAATTTTCGGCGGCGGGGATAAGATCGGGACGGGACTGCGTATATATCCGGTAATCTTCTGGAGAGGGCCGCAATGGTCACCAGTTCCGAAATCCTCGATCACGTCCACCAGCTCCGTCGCTACGCGCGGCTGCTCTGCGGCACGCCTGTCGATGCCGACGATCTGGTGCAGTCGACGCTTGAGAAAGCGGTCCGCAATTCCGGCCGGTTCGCAGATGGCCAGGATCTCCGCGTCTGGCTGTTCGCCATCCTGCACAACACCTTCCGCTCCGCCCTGCGCGAGAGCCGGTCGCGCCGGGACCGGGAGACGACCTGGTTCGAGAGCGGCCCGCGCAGTGTGACCGGGTCCCAGGAATCGAGTGCCGAGCTGTCGCGAGTACTGGCGGCGATCGCCGAGCTGCCGACCCAGCAGCGCGAGATCCTGCTGCTCGTCTCGGTCGAGGGATTCAGTACCGACGAGATCGCCTACACCATGGATATCCCGGTCGGCACCGTCCGGTCGCGCCTGGCGCGCGGCCGCGACATGCTGCGCCGGATGCTGGAGCACGGATCAACGGTCAGACCGCTTGCCGTCGTAGGAGGACGCGATGCCGGGTAGGTTCGAGGATTGGGAGATCGGCGCCTATGTGGACGACGAACTCCCCCAGGACAGGCACCGGGAGATTTCCGCTGCGGCGGATGCCTCGCCGGAGCTCGCACGCAGGATCGAGGCGTACACTCATCACAAGACGCTGCTGTCCGGTTTGGGCGACATGCCAATCGAGGAAAACGTCCCGGCCGAGATGCAGGCCGCTGTCGATCGGCTGAGCCGGGCGACGGCCCTTCACCACTGGATCCGCCGTGGCCGGGCTCTGGTCGCCGATCAGGCGCGGGTTGCCGCGGTCCTTCTCATAGGCGCGGCGGTGGGTTGGTGGGCCGAGAGCATCCTGTCACCGACGCCGACCAGCGCGACCAACAGTCCGATGGCGTTCGTCGACGAGGCGACCGAGGCCCATCGCACCCTCGCACTCGCGCCAATGTTCGCGACCGATGTCGCCGTTGCCGATTTCAGCAAGCTGTCAGAGATGTTCTCGGAGGTGATCGACCCAGCGGCCCTTGGAGCGGGCGGGTTGATCCTGGCCAAGGTCGACATCGCATCGACCGACAACGGCCCTGCGGTGCAGTTCCTGTTCTTCGATGCCGAGGCGCGGCCGGTGTCGCTGCTGCTGTCGGTGAACAGCGCCAGCCTGGACGCCGTCGGCGTTCAGAATGGCGAAACCGTGGTGACCAGCTACAACGATCTCGCCGTCGCCTATGGGCGGCATGACAACGTGGCTTTTGTCGTCACAGCCGCCCTTCCCGAACGGCGTGTCGGAGAAATCGCGCGCCAGCTCGTCGCTTCTGCCGGGTTCTGAGATCAATGACCTCCAATGTTTTTCCGAAGTTTCGCGCGGGAGATTTCCTGCCGACCTTCATTGCCGACTCTCCGATCAATCCACGGTTCGAGTTCGACTCGGTCGCCGGCCGCAACGTGGTTCTCTGTTTCGTGGCCAGCGGCACGAAGGGCCGGTCCGCCCTGGGAGCCAAGGCCCTGCGGATGATCGAGAGCGGCATGCACCGCCGCGGGATTCTGATCTACTTCGTCACGGCCGATCCCGACGACCGCCAGGGGACCGCGCTGACCTCCGACGACCGCCGGACGATGCCCTTCTGGGATACCGATCTGTCGATCCACCGGGCCTACGGGATGCTGGACCACAACGCCCCGAGAGACGGCGTTTTCGTCATCGGCAAGAACCTGCGGCTGATCGAATTTCTCGATTTCTCGCCTGCCGGTACGTTCATCCGGCGGATGATCGAGACGGTCAAGCAGATCCCCGCGAACGCTCCCTTGGCGCCGGCGGGAGGTCACGCGCCGGTGCTACAGGTGTCCAACGTCTTCGAGCCCGATCTCTGCCGGCAGCTGATCGATGAATACGAGGCCGATGGCGGCGGCAGAAGCGGCGTCATGCGCGACGTGAACGGGATCACCACCGGCTTCTTCGACGACACGGTGAAACGGCGCAGGGATGCGCAGATCTCCAATCCGGAGACCCTGGCCCGGATCCGCCGGAACCTTCACCGCCGCCTGGTCGGCGAAATCAAGAAGGTCTACGCCTTCGACGCCTCGCGGATCGAACGCTTCATCGTCGGTTGCTATGATTCCGGCGACAGTGGCTTCTTCAAGGCGCACCGCGACAACGGCGGCCCGGGCACGGCACACCGCCGGTTCGCCGTGACCATCAACCTCAACGCCGAGGAGTACGAGGGCGGCGAGCTGTGGTTCCCGGAATACGGCCCGCATCTCTACAAACCCGCCACCGGATCGGCCGTCGTGTTTTCGTGCTCGATGCTGCACGAAGCGCGGGCGGTCACCCGCGGGCGTCGCTATGCCTTCCTGCCGTTCCTGTTCGACGCCGCCGCCGCACGGATTCGCGACACCAACCGCGGTCGCGTGGATTTGAACGTGCGCGATCTGGCGGGGTCTCCCGCCGCATAAGGCATGCCCCCATGTCTGCGATCACGTTGTCTCTGGATGCCGATCAGCTTGACCGGCAGATCATGGATATCCGGACGATCCTCAGACTGCCCCGGCTCTCCCCCCGGTCCAGGGCGGATCTGGCCCAGCTTCTGACCCTGCTGATGGTATTGAAGCGGGCACTTACGGAAGTCGGGTAGTCCGGAGAGGCGGGGTGGAGCAGGCCCGCTCCATCCCGCCTCAGAATTCAGCGCCCGGCAGGCGGATGATGAAGCGCGCGCCCAGCGCCTCGCCGGACGGGCTACGACGGTTCTCCGCGCGGATGGTGCCGTCATGGGCTTCGATGATCTGGCGTGAGATCGAGAGGCCGAGTCCGGAATGGGTGCCGAACTTCTCGCCCTGCGGCCGCTCCGAGTAGAACCGGTCGAACACCGCCTCGAGCTTGCCTTCCGGCAGGCCGGGACCATCGTCCTCGACGACGATCACCACCTCGCCGTTCTCCCGATTGGCCCGCAGCTGGACCATGCCCTCCGGCGGCGAGAAGCTGACGGCGTTTTCGATCAGATTGCGCAGAACCTGGACCAATCGGCCTTCGTGCCCGTTGACGGCCAGCTTCTCGGGATCGGCAAGTTCGGCCCTGACCCGGGGGCCTCCCCGGTCCTCCCGCGCGGCGCCATAGACCTCGGCGAGCGTGCCAAGCAGGCCGCCGATATCGACCCGCTCCTCCTCCTCGCGGCTGATCTCGGCGGCGATGCGCGAGGACGAGGAGATGTCGGAGATCAGCCGGTTCAGACGTTCGACATCGTCGACGATCACCGCCAACAACCGGCGCTGTCGCGCGGGATCGTCAATCCGGGCGGCGGTCTCGACGGCACTGCGCAGCGAGGTCAGCGGGTTCTTGATCTCGTGGGCGACGTCGGCGGCAAAACCCTCGATAGCGTCGAGCCGGCGCCACAACTCCTCGGTCATGGCGCGGATCGAGCGTGACAGATCGCCGATCTCGTCGCGCCGCCGGCCGAAATCCGGAATGTCGACCCGTCGGTGGCGGTTGCTGCGCACCAATTCCGCCGCATAGGCAAGCCGCTGGATCGGCCGCGTGATGGTGCCGGCGAGATACAGCGAGAGCAGCACGGTCACCAGCAGGGTGAAGGCGAAGATCGACAGGATCTCGAACCGGACCTCGCGGACCGCCGTGTCGATCTCGTCACCGTCCAGCGACAGCATCAGCGCGCCGAGAACCTGCTTGTAACGCTGTACCGGCACGGCGGTGGAAAGGATCAACCCGCCCTGTTCGGTCTTGCGCACCGCCCGCTCGCTGGTTCCGGACAGGGCCGTCGCGACCTCCTGCAGCAGGCCGTCCTCCGGGCGCTGGTCGTGCCAGACCGGAAGTTGGCCGCGGCGCGGCAGCCAGTTGACCATCGAGTTGTAGAGCTCGATGGCGAGGCGGGCGAGCGGCTCGATGTCACTCGGCGGCGGCAGCGGCACCATCCTTACCGTCCCCGCGGGCCCGGCCAGCCGTCGACTGTCGGCGATGATGATGCCGGTCGGGTGATAGACCCGGATGCGCGAGGAGGTGACGACCGACAGCCGCCGAACGATCCGCTGCACCCGCACCGGGTCGAGGCCCTCGTCCTGAATCACGTTCGGTTCGATACCGAGCTCGCCGATCGCCCGGGCGATGACCTCGGCCTGGCGGGTCAGGGCGTCCAGCTCGCCACGGATCAGCGCATTCTGGTAGCGGTCGAGGTAGAGCACACCGATGAACAGGATGGCGATCGACACGAGATTGATCGCCAGGATCCGCGCCGTCAGCCCGGATACCGACGGCCAGCGCAACGCGAACGTCCGCCGCGGCTTCACCGTCCGCCGGATGCGCGGCATCGCCGGCGGATGATCGCGCGGATCGGCCTTCAGCCCGTCTCGGTCCGTTGCCGCCATCGTCTTCCCCGGTCGCCCCCCGTATTCAGCCCCGGATCACTCGCGGTACCGGTAGCCGACACCGTATAGCGTCTCGATCTTGGAGAACTGCTCGTCGGCGGATTTGAACTTTTTGCGGATCCGCTTGATATGGCTGTCGATCGTGCGGTCGTCGACATAGATGTTGTCGCCATAGGCCGCGTCCATGAGTTGATCGCGGCTCTTGACGTGGCCCGGCCGTATCGCCAGCGCGCGCAGGATCAGGAATTCGGTCACCGTCAGCGGCACCTGCTTGCCCGACCAGCTGCAGAGGTGGCGCGCTCCGTCCAGCACCAGATCGCCGCGGATCAGCGGCGCCTCGGACTGCGGGTTGAACTCGTCCTGGGCCAGATCTTGGCGCCGCAGCAATGCGCGGATGCGTTCGATCAGCAGGCGCTGCGAGAACGGTTTGCGGATGTAGTCGTCGGCCCCCATGCGCAGGCCGAGCACCTCGTCGACCTCGTCATCCTTGGAGGTGAGGAAGATCACCGGCAATGCCGACGACTTGCGCAGGCGCTGCAGCAGTTCCATCCCGTCGAGTCGGGGCATCTTGATGTCCAGCACCGCCAGATCGACGGGCCGCTGGTTCAATCCGCGCAGCGCCTCCTCGCCGTCCTTGAACGTCCGCACCTGGAAGCCCTCGGACTCCAGTGCCATGGACACGGAGGTCAGGATATTCTGGTCGTCATCGACCAGCGCGATGGTATTCGTCATTGTCCGCCCCTTTCTCGCAACGTCTTGTCGCCAGAGTTCGGGTTTGCCCCCCCATTCCGGCAAGGGCTTGGCCACAATGGGGCGAAGGATGCCGGTACCGCCACGAACGTGCCGCATTTCGGCGACTGCCAACGTCGGTGTATAGCATGGGTATGACCGACGCGGACGCCAAGTCTTCCGATCAGACCCCGTCACCGGCCGGGACGGTACGCCAGCTCCTGCGCGCCGCCGACAGGGCGTCGCTGGCAACCCTGCAGCGCGAGGGGTCGAACGGGCCGGCAGGCTGGCCCTATGCCTCGCTCGTGCTGATGGCGGTCGATCACGACGCGGCACCGATCCTGCTGATATCAACCCTGGCGGACCATACCCGGAACCTGCTCCAGGACCCGCGCGCCAGCCTGCTGATCGACGCCACCGCCGGCCTCGACGAGCCGCTGACCGGGGCTCGGGCGACGGTTTTGGGCCGGTTGGAGAGATCCGACGCTCCGCGGCACCGGGCCCGCTACCTGGCCCGGCATCCCTCCGCCGCGACGTATGCCGGCTTCGGCGATTTCGCGGTCTGGCGGATGCAGGTCGACAGCGCCCATCTGGTTGCCGGGTTCGGCCGAATCCACTGGGTCGCCGGAGCGGATGTGCTCGGCCAGAGCGGTCTGCCGTTAGAGGATCGTGAGACCGATATCGTCGAGCACATGAACGAAGACCATGCTGACGCGATCGCGCTGTACGCCAAGGTCCTGCTCGGCCTCGACGGCGACGGCTGGGTGATGACGGGCGTCGACGCCGAAGGGACCGACCTGCGCCTTGGCGGACGCGTCGCCCGGCTCGCCTTCGACAATCCAGTCGAGGATGCCGAGGGCGCCCGTGTGGAGCTTGTCCGATTGGTTAAGCGGGCCAGGGCGGCGGAGTCGAGCGAAGCCTGAGAATGGCGGAAATCCGCAATTCCTTGAATCGCTTCGGGTAAAGGCGTATCTTCTGAGACGGAGACAGAACGATGCTGCAACCGATCCAAAGTCCGAGTGTCACCAATCCGCAGCCGAATGCCGCGCTGATCGCGCCGCGTCCGGTTCAGCAGGAACGGCAGTCGTCGGCCACCCGGAACCTCACCTCCAACCCCGTGCGGCAGAACGCGGAGTCCGAGGCTACCGGCGCCGACAGCGAGGAAGACCACAACGAGCGGGTCTCCGGCGAGCGGGCCGTGCGCGGCTTCACCGGGGGCGGACGCCGGGGCGAGCGCGGCGAGTATCTCGACATCTACGTCTAGGAAATTTCCGCAGGCGGAGAGACAGGCGGCCGTCGGCCGCTTTTTTTGTGCCTGCGATTATTTGACCCCGGCGCGACGGTCCGTGTTGCAGGCGGCGGCCCAGCCCGCCACACTCCCCCGATGTCGGACACGCCGCCTCCTTCCTTCGGGCCGCAGGGCCCCGTCACCCGCCGCGTGCCGGCCGGCGACAATCGCGAGCGGCTGGTCTGCGACGATTGCGGTTTCATCAACTACATCAACCCGAAGGTCGTTGTCGGCTCGGTGGTGACGCTGGGCGACAAGTTCCTGCTATGCCGCCGGGCGATCGATCCGCGCGACGGCTACTGGACGATCCCGGCCGGCTTCATGGAAGAGCGCGAGACCACCATCGAGGGGGCGATGCGCGAGGCCTGGGAAGAGGCTTTTGCGAAGATCGAGATCGACGCGTTGCTCGGCATCTACAACATCCCGCGGATCAGCCAGGTGCAGATGATCTATCGCGCGCGCCTGCTCGATCCCAACGTCAAAGCGGGGGAGGAAACGCGCGAGGTCGCCATGTTCAGTTGGGACGAGATCCCCTGGGACGACCTTGCTTTCCCAAGCGTACATTGGGCGCTAGACCATTGGCGGCGGACCCGCGACCAGACGGATTTCGCCGCCTTCCCCGAACCCGTCCAGGGCCTCTAGGCCCGCTCAGATTGTTCAGGGCCGCAGGCCCATCCGGAGTGCCACAATGCATCGCATCATCGTGGTCGGCGGCGGCCTCATCGGCGCGGCCACCGCCCGTCATCTCGCGCGCAGGGGCGAGGACGTCGCCCTGATCGCTCCCGAAGAACCGACCGACCGCCGCACCCATTCCGGCGTCTTCGCCAGCCATTACGACGAGGGTCGGATCACCCGGATCCTCGACCCCGATCCGGTCTGGGGTCTGACCGCCGCCCGGTCGATCGCCCGCTACGGCGACATCGAGGCCGACAGCGGTATCGCCTTCTTCACCCCGGCCGGATTCCTGAACTTCGCCCCGGCCGATGGCGAACGCCTGCCGTTGGTCGACGCGGTGGGCACGGCCAATGCCGCGCGCTTCGACCGGCTGGACATCGACGGCCTGCGCACGCGCTTCCCCTATCTGGCCTTCCCCGACGGCACCGCCGGCCTGCACGAGCACGGCACCGCCGGCTACGTGAGTCCACGCAAGCTCGCCGCCGCCCAGACCGAGGCGGCGCGGCGAGGTGGCGCCACCCTGGTGCGCGCGCCCGCCACACGGGTCACAGCGGTCGGCGACGGTGTGGAGGTCGAAACGGCGCAGGGCGTGATCCGGGGAGAGCGTGTGCTGGTCGCCACCGGCGGGTTCACCAACGCCTGGGGTCTGACACCGACACCGCTGGACCTGAAGGTGTTCGGCCGGACCGTCGTGCTGGTGCGGGTCGAGGGCGACACCCTGGCCGAGATCCGGGACATGCCGTCGCTGGTCGGGGCGGGGGCCTATCTGCTGCCGCCGATCCGCTATCCCGACGGCCACACTTACGTGAAGATCGGCATCGGCACCGACCAGGACGTCCGGCTGGAGACAGCCGACGACCTGGACCGCTGGTTCAAGAGCACGGGCTCGGCGGAGAACCGCGAGGAGTTCCTCGGGATCATCACCGACCTGATCCCTTGCCTGCGCGGCGTGGATGCCATCCATACCGACACCTGCGTGACCAGCTACTCGCCGCACGGTCTGCCGATGATCGACTGGATCGACGGGTCTCAGCGGATCGCGGTGGCGGTCGCCGGCAACGGCAAGGGCGCGAAGTCGTCGGATGACTGGGGCTATGCCGGCGCCCTGCTGGTGTCAGGCGCCGACTGGGACCACCCGGTCGACCGCTCGCGGCTCTCGGTCGCATTCCGGTAGGGCGAACACGTCGCTGCACGTCGACGTGAGCCCCCCTCGCGTCGGCGGCTTCGTTGTCCGATGATGGTCGAGCTCCAGCGAAAGGGGGGCTCGCCATGCTCCGGATCCGTGCCTTGCTCGCCATTGCCTGGCTGCTGCTTGCGGCCACGACACCGGCCCACGCCCAGAACGTCCTCGACGAGCTCGGCGACGACCGCACCTCCCAACTCCATGCGCTCGCCGTCTTCGCCCCGGCCGATGTCCGCCGCGCGGCGATGGCGGAGATCGTGCAGAGCGGCGATCCCAGCGCCATCGCCACCCTGATCCTGGCCCTGCGCTATCGCCAGGAGGGCCAGGTCGACACGATCCACGCCTTCCAGGCGCTGTCCGGCAGCGATGCCGAGATCTGGTTCGACACCATGCTCTGGCAGGAGCGCCATCCGGAAGTCGTCCCCCATCCTTCCTATCGGCTGATCAAGCTCGCCCTGTTCGAGCGCATCGATCCGGCCTTCCTGCGGTTCCTCGGCGGCGCGCGGGGGCGCCCGGAGAACCTGGACATCCGCCTGGAGGAGATCGTCTGGGGTGGGGTGAAGGTCGACGGCATCCCCGCCCTCGACAATCCGACCCTGGTCGCCGCCGACTCCGAGGAGGCCGGGTACCTGCTGGACGACGATCTGGTCTTCGGTGTCGAGATCAACGGCGATGCCCGCGCCTATCCACTGCGCATCCTGGGCTGGCACGAGATGGTCAACGACGTGATCGGCGGGGTACCGGTGGCGCTGGCCTATTGCACGCTGTGCGGCGCCGGCATCCTGTACGAGACCGCGGTCGAGGGCCGCACGGCGCCGTTCGTGTTCGGCTCGTCAGGTTTCCTCTACCGCTCCAACAAGCTGATGTTCGATCGCCAGACCGACAGCCTGTGGAACCAGTTCACCGGCGAACCGGTCTCCGGCCCGCTGCGCGGCAGCGGCATCGCGCTGCAGATCCACCCGGTCGCCATCGCCTCCTGGATCGACTGGCACCGGGCGAACCCGACAACCCGGGTCCTCGCGCGCGACACCGGATACCGGCGGAACTACGAACCCGGCGTCGTCTACAGGGACTATTTCGCCAGCCCGGATCTGATGTTCCCGGCAGTGACCGAGGCCGAGAGCGGGCTGGCGCCGAAGGACCATGTTTTCGGCATCCGCACCGCCGGCGGCGCCAAGGCCTGGCCGCTCGCCGCATTCGCGACGGAGCCGGTGATCAACGACAGCGTGGGGTTCGAGCAGGTGGTGCTGGTCGGCGATGCCGCGAACCGCACGGTGCGGGCCTATCACCGCGACGGCCGGAGCTTCGCGGCGACGGGCGATCCGGGGGTGCTGCGCGACGATGCCGGTGACTGGCGGATCGGCGAGGCGGAGCTGTCGGGTCCGGATGGCGCGCGCCTGCCGCGGATCGCCGGACACGTCGCCTACTGGTTCGCCTGGAACAGCTATCTCGGAGATGGAAGTGCGGTGTACGGCGTGTCGGACTGACGACCGGCGCCTCAGGGCTGCTGGCTACATCGGCGTGGGTCCTGGACTGCCCCGCCACGACTTCCTGGACGCGCCACGCGCGATCCAGGAAGCTTACGCGCCGGACTCGCTCTCACACCCGGGACAGCCGGCGCGCTTGCGGTAGCGGATCTCCTGCACCGACATGTCCAGCGCATCCCACAGCATCAGGCGCCCCTTGAGCGGCTCGCCCAGTCCGAGGATCAGCTTCAGGGTCTCGGTGGCCTGCAGGGTGCCGATGACGCCGGCGACCGCGCCGAGAATTCCCGCCTCCTCGCAGCGCGGGGTGAGC
>JARGOG010000071.1 GCA_029212785.1 Thalassobaculaceae bacterium | reverse complement strand
CGGCGGGACCATCGTCAACATCTCCACCTATGCCGCCTTCGAGCCGGAGGCGGCCTTCCCGACCTCTGGCGTGTTCCGCGCCGGGCTTGCCGCCTTCACCAAGCTGGTGACGGACAAATACGCCGCGTCCGGCATCCGCATGAACAACATCCTGCCCGGCTTCATCGACAGCCGGCCGGAGAAGCCGGAGTTCCGTGCCCGCATCCCCATGGGCCGCTACGGCCGGGCCGAGGAGATTGCCGACGTCGCCGCCTTCCTGATCTCCGACGCGTCGTCCTACATCACCGGCCAGAATCTCCGCGTCGACGGCGGCATCACCCGCAGCGTGTGAGATTTCCCGCAACGATGGCTGGTAGCCGGACGTCGTGATCGCCCGTTAGACTGCGGGAAAACGACAAGAACCGGAGGACGCCATCGTGACCACTGCCCCCACCCAGGCCTATGACACCATCCAGGTCGAGCCGATCGGCGGTGCCATCGGCGCCGTGATCCGCGGCGTCGATCTGGGATCGACGCTCTCCAATGCCCAGGCGGCGGAGGTGCATGCCGCCTTCCTCGCCAATTCCGTGGTGTTCTTCCGCGACCAGGACCTGGACGATCCCGAGCGCCAGAAGCACGCCGCCCGGTTGTTCGGCGAACCGGTGGCGATCCCCTTCGTGAAGTCGCTGGCGGGGCACCCCGAGATCATCGACATCGTCAAGGAACCCGAGGATATCGGGAAGTACAATTTCGGCGGCAACTGGCACACCGACACAACCTTCCTCGAAGCCCCGGCGATGGGCTCCCTGCTGTATGCGCTGGAGGTGCCGCCGCGGGGCGGCGATACGCTGTTCGCCGATCTCTATGCCGCCTATGAGACCCTGTCCGACGGGTTGAAGCGCACGCTGGAGGGCCTGACGGCGCTGCACAGCGGCACCCGCTCCTATGGCAGCCAGTCGAAATTCCAGGGCGGGAAGAACGCCTCGGTCTCCATGGCGATCGACGCCAACGAGGAGGGCGACAGGCTGATCGAGCATCCGGTTGTGCGCACCCATCCGGAGACCGGTCGAAAGGGGCTGTTCGTCAACCCGAACTACACGATCCGCTTCCGCGACTGGAGCGAGGCCGAGTCGAAGCCGCTGCTCGATTTCCTCTATGCCCACGCGATCCGAGACGAATTCATCTGCCGGTTCCGCTGGGAGCGGGGGTCGGTCGCGGTCTGGGACAACCGCTGTCTCATGCACCGCGCGGTGAACGACTATGAAGGTCACCGCCGCCATGTCCGGCGGGTGACGCTGCAGGGCGACCGACCACACTGAGGCGGGAGGTTCGAAGGGAGAGGGCGATGAAACTCGAAGGGTCGTGTCACTGCGGACGGGTGCGCTTCGCCCTGGAGAGCGCGCATCCCTATCCCTTCAACCTCTGCTATTGCTCGATCTGCCGCAAGACCGCCGGCGGCGGCGGTTTCGCAGTCAATCTCGGCGGCGAGGCGGACACGCTCACCGTTGAGGGCGAGGAGCATGTGAGGATCTACCATGTCGAGGAGCCGGGCGGTCAGAGCCCGCTCGGCCGGCGGTTCTGCGCGCATTGCGCCACCATGCTCTGGGCCTGGGACAGCCGCTGGCCGGAGCTGATCCATCCCTTCGCCTCGGCGATCGACACGCCGCTGCCGACCCCGCCGGAGAAAGTTCACCTGATGCTCGGGTCGAAGGCCTCCTGGGTCGCGCCGGATGTCGGGCCCGGCGACCGGTGTTTCGAGGCATATCCGAAAGAATCAATCGCAGACTGGCATGCGCGCAGGGGACTTGTTTCCTAAATATGTACGGAGTTGAGGCGACGCTCCGAAGTCAACCAATCCTTAACCTTAATCTTTGTAGCGTCTCGGCTGACGGCGGCACTTGACGTCGCCAATGACTATTTGGAGGTCGTGCATGGCCGATCCCGCCGTCACGGGGAGAGGGGGAGGCGGGCCGGGATCGAGTGTGTCCAAGGACACGCTGGATACGGAACGGGTCCGTTATCTGTACAGGTCGCCGGCCTCCGTGGTGGCGAGCACCTTTGCCGCCGCTGTCCTCGCCTATGTCGGTCTGGAGGTGGTCGGATTGTGGCCGTCCGTTGTGTGGCTGGCGTGTCAGGTCCTCGTAACCGGCCTGCGCATCTATGCCTGGGCCTGGGCGCGCAGGCGGCGGGTCACGAGCTTGAACTACCGGCGTTGGAGTGGGATCTCCGAGGCCGGGGTGCTGGCTTCGGCGCTCCTGTGGGCTGTGCCGTCGATTCTGCTCTACTTGCGGGACTTGCCGCTCGACGCGATCACCTTCTATGCCGCCTGCGTCGGTGCGCTCGCGGCGGGGGCGGTGTTCTCCTTTGCGATCTGGTGGCGCAGTTTTCTCGTCTACGTGGTGATCGTGGTCGGTTCGGCGACGATCGCCTTCCTCCTGTCGGACCAGTCCATCGCCCGGACGATCGGCGTGGCGGCTGTACCGTATTTCGGCGCGGTGGTGATCTGGGGCCGGGAGGTGTCGCGCACGCTGACCGAAAGCATCACGTTGCGGCTCGACAATTACGCGCTGGCGAGCGACCTCGCCATGGCCCGCGAGCACGCCCGCGAGATCGACCGCACGCGTCACGAGGGTTTCGCCAGCCTCAGCCATGAACTGCGCACGCCGCTTAACGCCATCATCGGCTTCGGCCAGGCGATCGAGGCGGAGCTGTGGGGGCCGATCGGCAATCAACGTTATATCGATTACGCCGGCAACATCGTCCATGCCGGCGAGCATTTGGACATCCTGATCGAGCAGGCGATGGATCTGTCGCGACTGGAAAGCGGCCGGATCACGCTGGAGGAGGACGATGTCTCGGTCGGCGATCTGGTTGCGACCTGCGAAGCGCTGATCGCGGAGCGGGCGAAAGTCCAGGGGCTGGTGCTGACCGTCGAGGTCGAGCCGGATCTGCCCCTACTGCGCTGCGATCCGTCGAAGATCCGGCAGATCATCATCAACTTGCTCTCCAATGCCGTGAAGTTCACGCTGAGCGGCGGTCGGATTGCCCTAGCCGTCCGACGGACACCGGACGGCGAGCTCGACATTGCGGTCAGCGACACCGGTTTCGGCATCTCGCGCGACGAACTCAAGCGGGTGATGGAGCCTTTCGTCCGTGGCGAGAACGCCCAGGTTCGGGCGTTGGAGGGGCTCGGACTCGGGCTTGCCCTGTCGCGCACGCTTGCCGAATTGCATGGCGGGTCGGTGATGCTGACGAGCACGCCGGGTGAAGGCACGACAGCCCATCTCTACCTGCCGCGAGAACGGCTGCGTAGCTGAACGCCCGGTGCCGAGCATCGTTCCCGTTGGGTATTTATCCATTTCGATCTGCGCATGGTCCCTTGCCTCATTTTCGCACTGATGCAACCTTGGGGGCGGACGACCGCGAAAGACGGTCGGTGAGAACAAGATCAGATGGAGGAAACACAATGAAACGTCTCGCACGTGCGGCGGTGATTGCCGCCCCGATTCTGGCCCTCGGCGCCACCGGTGCCAGTGCCGATCAGTTCCTGCGTATGGTGTCTGGTCCGTCCGGCGGTTCCTGGTATCCGCTCGGCGCGAAGATCATGCAGGTGATCCAGGACAACATCGACGGCGTGGCCGCGTCCAACACCTCCGGTGGCGGCATTGCCAACATCAAAGCGGTCGGCGGCGGCGACGCGGAGATCGGCTGGACCTACGCCCACACCGCGGCCAACGGCTTCGAAGGCAAGGGCAAGTTCGACAAGCCGATCAAGGACGTCGCCTATTTCGCGACGCTCTATCCGTCGACCTTCCAAGTCGCGGTTCCGCGCAGCAGCAAGATCATGTCGTTCGAAGACATGAACGGCGCCAATATCTCGCCGGGCAAGACCGGTTGGACAGGCACGGCCTTCGCCGAGTCGATTCTCAAGGCCTACGGCTTCGACTTCAACGACATCAAGAACAACGGCGGCACCGTTCATCACGTGGACTACACCGAGTCCGTCGCCCTGATGAAGGACGGCCATATCGAGGTGTTCATGGCCGCGACCTCCATGCCGCAGGCCTCGTTCATCGAGCTGAACCACAGCCCGGGCCTGCGCTTCATCGGCGTGCCGGAGCCGAAGCTGACCGAGATCATCAAGGCCAATCCCGGCTACATCCGTGGCGCCATCACCCCGGCGGCCTATGACGGCGTCGAGAAGGACATTCCGACCCTCGGCATCGTCACCAGCATGATCGTGAACAAGGATCTGCCGGACGACCTCGTCTACAAGATGGTCGATGTGTTCTGGGCCAATCACGCCGCCTTCGCCGAGGTGAAGAAGGTGTGGAATTCGGTCACCCTCGAGAATGCGTTGAACGGCGCCTCCGTGCCGGTTCATCCCGGCGCCGCGCGCTACTACGAAGAGAAGAACGTGCGTCCGGCGAGCTGATCGCCCGACGTCGTTGATCTTCGCGGGCGCCGGTCATCCCGGCGCCCGCCTGCGCTTGCACAATCCGATTACAGACAGCCGGGACGTCCGCGATGAGCCAGACGGAATCCGCCCTCGATTACGGCGAGGTCAAAGAACCGACATTCCTTGAGCGCCTGTTGGTCCAGAAGCACTGGACCCTGCCGTGGACGATCACGTTCTTCTGCGTGGTGATCGCGGTGGCGCTCTCGTTCTTCCATCTCTACGTCGCCGTGTTCGGCACGCCGGAAGGGCGATCGTTCCGGACCACGCACCTCTCGGTGATGATGGTCCTGGCCCTGCTGATCCATCCGCTGTTCCGCAAATCGCATTTCGACGTGATCGACAGCCCGCTCAAGGCGCTGGGATTCGGGCTCGATCTGCTGCTGGTCTGTGCGGTGATCTTCGTTCACGTATGGACCATGTGGGACATCGACGCTTTCCAGCTTCGTCTCGGCTCGAAGGAGCAGGGCGACCTGATCGTCGGCACGATCTGCATCGCCCTGGTTCTTGAGGCGACGCGGCGCACGGTTGGCGTCGCCATGGTCTGCGTGACCGGCTTCTTCATTTTCCATGCGCTCTACGCCCACAAGTTCTTCGGATTCTTCTACGGTCCGCCGACCCGGCCGTCGAAGTACATCGACACCATGTTCATGAGCACGGATGGTATCTTCGGCATCCCGCTGCATGTCGCCGCGACGTATATCGTGTTGTTCATCATCTTCGGCGGCCTGCTGATCCGATCGGGCGCCGGAAAGTTCTTCATCGACCTCGCCGTGGCGCTGACCGGGCACCGGGTCGGCGGCCCGGCCAAGGCGGCGACCGTCGCGTCCGGCTTCATGGGAACGGTCTCCGGTTCCGCCGTTGCCAATGTGGTGACCACCGGCTCCTTCACCATCCCATTGATGAAGAATCTCGGCTACCGCGCCAAGTTCGCCGCCGCGGTCGAGGCCTGCGCGTCGTCCGGCGGGCAGATCACGCCACCGATCATGGGGGCCGCCGCCTTCATCATCGCCGAGAACCTGGCGCTGCCTTACGTCTACGTGATCATGGCCGCGGTCATCCCGGCCTTCCTCTACTTCGCCACCATCTACTTCATGGTGCATTTCGAGGCGGAGAAGAGCGGCATCGAGCGGATCTCAAAGGACCGCCTGCCGAAGACGCTGGAAGTGCTGAAGGACGGCTGGCACCTGCTGTTCGCGCTCGGGGTGCTGATCTTCTTCCTGGTGAGCGGCTACACGCCGATGATGTCGGCCTTCTGGGGCATCCTGGCGCTGGTCGGGCTCAGCTTCATCAATCCGCACACCCGAATGAGTCCGGCCGACATCCTGGCGGCGTTCGAGAGCGGGATCCGGGCCACCGTGCCGGTGACCGTGGCCTGCGCCTGCGCCGGCATCATCATCGGCTCGGTCTTCGTCTCCGGTCTCGGTCTCAAGTTCACCCAGTCGGTCATCGACCTGTCCGGCGGCAACCTGCTGATCCTGCTGTCCCTGACCGCTGTCGCGGCAATCGTGCTCGGCATGGGCATGACCACCACGGCGGTCTACATCACGGTCTCGGCGTTGATCGTGCCGTCGCTGGAGAAGCTCGATGTGCTGCCGATGGCGGCCCATCTCTTTGCCTTCTATTTCGGCGTGGTCTCGACAATCACTCCACCGGTGGCGTTGGCCGCCTTCGCCGCCGCGGCGATCGCCAAGACTCCACCGATGGAGACCGCGGTCGAATCCGCCCGGGTCGGTATTGCCAAGTACCTGGTGCCCTTCGCCTTCGTCTATAATCCGTCGCTGATCTTCGAGGGCTCGATCCTGTGGACCGTGTACTCGACCCTGGCGGCGATCGCCGGACTCTGGCTGCTGTCGGCGTCTCTGGAAGCGTGGCTGAACGGGCCGCTGAAAGGTCTGCTGCGGCTTCTGGTCTTCATCGCCGCCGTGCTGTCCCTGATGCCGCCGACCATCGATATCTTCGGTATTCCCGGCGTCATCCTGTCCCTTGCCGGTGTCGCCATCGGCGTGGCGGTGACGATGATGCGCCGCCGCGACTCCAACCTTCGGGTCTCCGGCGAGAAAGGAGGCGCCCATGTCTGACATCTTCCTCGGCAAGCCCTGGCACTGGGGGCTGTTGGCAGCGGCCTTCGTAGCCCTGGCGGTGGTTGGCATCCGCTACATGCACACGTACGCGTTCAACACTTTCGCCACGATCTGCCTGTCGATCGGACTGGTCGTGGTGTCGGCGGTGGTGCTGACCCATAGACCGGGAGACCGTGTCACCCGCGAGCCGATCGAGCTGCCGGAAGACTGACCGGCAACGAAAATGGGTCGGCGCGGGGGCGTGACTCGTCGTCGATGGGCCCTTATACCCGGAGACTTTGACCACTGACGGCCTGGCCGCGCTCATGCGCATAGCACTCTCGTTCGTCTTGGGGATTTGTCTGTTCGCGGGCGGAACCCGGCTGGCGTCGGCGCAACCGGCCGCACCGGCGGAGGATCCGCCGGGCCTGGTCTACGCGGTCTCGATCGAAGGGCTCGACGGGACGCCGGAACTGCGGTCCCTGATCGAGGAAAGCTCGGTTCTGAAGGCGCGGATCGACGATCTTCCGGTCTCCCAGTCGGCCCTGCGGCGCCGCGCGGGCGAGGACGAGGAGGTGTTCGCCAGCGTTGCCCGGTCGCTCGGCTACTACGATGCCGTTTTCGTCCACCGCGTCGACGACCCGGCTACGCCGGGCGGCCCGGTGCGGGTCCTGGTCTATGGCGACGCCGGGTCGGTCTATACCTTCGACGCGGTGACGATCCGCACCGTCGGCGACGACGGGACGGCCGTCGGTCTGACACTTTCCCGCGAGAAGCTCGGATTGAAACAGGGCGACCCGGCCCGCGCCGATCAGGTGGTCACGGCCGAGACGACGGTGATCCGCCGGTTGCAGGAGCAGGCTTTCCCGCTGGCCGAACTGGTCGACCGTGTGGCGACGATCAACCGCGACGCCAAAACCATGGATCTGCTGTTCCGTGTCGATCCGGGACCCAAGGCCCGCTTCGGGGCGGTCACCGTCAAAGGCAACGATACGATCGACCGCGACTACATCGTGCGACGTCTGCCTTGGGCCTATGGTGACCTGATCGACATCCGCCAGATCGACAAGGCGCGCCGCGCGCTGACCAGTACCGGTCTGTTTGACAGCGCCGGGATCGAGTTCGCCGACACTGTCGGCGATGACGGGCTGCTGGCGGTGACCGTCACGGTACGCGAACACCCGGCGCGCAGCATCGGCGCCGGCGTCAGCGTGTCGACCGCCGATGGGCTGGGCACCCGTGCCCACTGGGAGCACCGCAATCTTTTCGGCGGCGCCGAGAAGTTGCGCTTCGAGGCGGCCTATGGCGAGGTTGAGAGCAGCCTGAGCGGCGCGTTCACCCTGCCGGACGTGTTCGCCACCGACCAGAACTTCACCGTCGAGACCGGATATACCGAGCTGCGGACCGACGGATATGACAGCAAGAGCTACAAGATCGGCGGCCGCTTCGATCGCCGGCTGACCCAGGCGCTGTCGGTCGACTACGGCCTCAGCCTGGAGCGCTCCCGCATCGAGGATGACGGTGAGGAGGAGCAGTTCACCCTGGTCGGCATCCCGCTCGGGACGACGCTCGACACTTCCGACGACCTGCTGAACCCGACCAGCGGCGGACGGACACGGCTGAAGTTCACGCCTTATCTGGAAAGCCTGGGCTCGACCCTGTCCTTCTATTCGACGTCGCTGCGTCACTCCCACTATCTGGCTCTCGACGAGGAGGGCGATCTGGTTCTGGCGGCGCGCGCCGGGATCGGCACGATATTCGGCGCCTCGACCAGTAACCTGCCGGCGAACAAGCGGTTCTACGCCGGCGGGTCCGGCTCGGTACGCGGCTATGCCCTGCAGAGTGTCGGACCGCTCGACGCGTCGGACGAACCGACCGGCGGTAGTGCCCTGCTCGACTTCGCCATGGAATTGCGCTGGCGGCTCTTCGGCGATTTCGGTGTGGTACCCTTCATCGACGCGGGCCAGGTCTACGACCAGGAGGTGCCGAGCCTGGACGAGGAACTGCAATGGGCCGCCGGGCTCGGGTTCCGCTATTTCACCCCGATCGGCCCGATCCGCGCCGACATCGCTTTTCCGCTGAACCCGCGGGACAGCGACGAGGTCTTCCAGGTGTATTTCAGTCTCGGCCAGGCGTTCTGATCCATGCTGCGGCGCGCGCTCTTCATTCTCGCCGGTCTGCTCGCGGTTCTCGTGCTCGCGGTGCTGGGTGTGCTGGCGGCCGCCAATTCCGATTGGGGCCGCGCGCGCATCATCGCCCTGGTCGAGGAGGCGACGGTGGACGGCCCGGTGGCCCTGCGCATCGGAGCGATCGACGGAACTCTGCCCGGCCGGGTCGAACTGCGCGATGTGATCGCCGTCGACGCGGACGGACCTTTCGCCCGGGTAGGTCTGCTGCTGGTCGACTGGAACATTCTGGACCTGGTGACCGGTCGGGTCTCGGTGAACGCCATCGCCCTGTCCGACGCCAGCCTCGAACGGATCCCGGTCCTGCCCGGGACCCCGGAGGAACCGACGCCCGCCGAGCCCGAGGCGCTGTCCCTCAGGTTCGAGAACCCCGGGATCGAACTATCCCTCGCGCGGCTGTCGATCCAGAGGCTCTCGCTGGGCCCCGATATCGCCGGCGAGTCCTTCGTGATCTCCGCCGATCTGTCGGCGGCGCTGACCGCCGGCGAAGCGCGGGCCGACGGTTGGATCGAGGCGGCGCGCGTCACTGGTCCGCCGGCCCGGGCCGATATCGATGTCGCCTTGGTGCCGTCGAGCGGCGTGCTGCGGGCCAATCTGAGCGTTCGCGAGGCCGAAGGCGGGTTGGTTGCCGGTTTGCTGGAGATCGAGGGGCGCCCGCCGCTGGGTCTGTCGCTGACCGGCGAGGGTGGGTTGGAGCACTGGCAGGGAGCGCTGGAGGGCGGATTCGGCCCCCAGGCGCGTCTGGATCTGGATCTGGTCGTGGCTTCCGGCGCCGACGGATACCGGCTTGCCGTCGACGGATCGGTCGCCGCCACCCGCCTTGTCCCGCCGGAGATCCGTCCCCTCCTGGCCGAGCCGGTGACGATCGCGCTGTCGGCCCTCGCCCGGCCCGACGGCAGTGCCCGCCTGGAAAGTCTGGAGGTGGCGCTGCCGGCGGCGACGCTGCGGGCAGCGGGCGATGTCGATGCGGCGGGCGTGCCGGTGGCGGCCGTGGCGGATATCGCGATTCCCGAACTGGCGGCCTTCGCCGGGCTTGCAGGTGCGGAGATCGCCGGTCGGATCGCGGTGGGCGTCCGTCTGGAGGACGACGGGCAGCGTTTGGTTGCGACCGTCGAGGGCCGACCGATTGCCGCAGGGATCACGCTCGAGGATCTCGCCCTGACCCTGTCGGCCGAGGCGGACGCGCCGTTGGCGGATCTGCCCGCGCAGATCCGGATTGGCCTCGACGGTGGCGTGACCACACCGGACGTGGCGGGGATCGACACCGTGGCGCTGCTGGGGCCACGTCTGGACCTGTCGGCCGCCGGGACGGTTGCGCCGACGACCGGCGACGCGGTGATCGATCGCCTCGCGCTCGACACCGACGGGGTGCGGCTGGGGGGGCGCGCGACTTTGGCCGACGGCACTCGGCTGACACCGACGCTGACCCTCACGGTGGCCGATCTGGGGCGGTTCCGCGATCTGGTCGGCATGGACCTCTCCGGCGGTGCCCGGCTCGAGATGGATGGCAGCGTCGATCTCGACCCGCTGGATCTGTCCGTGACCATGGCGCTCACCGGAACGGAACTCGGCCTTGGCGATCCGGCCCTCGGCGGCCTCGTCGGTCCGGTGCCATCCCTGCTCGCGGGGATCAGTCTCGACGCCGAGCAGCGGCTTCATCTGGTCGGCCTCTCCCTGACCGCCGCCGCGGCGCAGGCGAGCGGCGACGTCACCCTCGACCTAGAGACCGGCGAGATCGGCGGCCGGCTGGACCTTTCGGCGGCCGATCTCTCGGCGTTGGCGGATCTTGCGGGGACCGACATTTCCGGTGCCGCGGCCGTTGCCGTTGCGCTCGGCGGAACCCTGGACGCGCCGGCGGCTTCTGCCTCCTGGCGGGTGGTCGATCTAGTCGCGGCCGGCACTGCCGTCGACGAAATCACCGGGTCGGCCACCGTCGCCGGACTGCCGGATCGTCCGGCGGGTGGTGTTCGGATCTCGCTCGGCCTGCGGGGCGAACCGATCGACCTCGCCTTCGGCTATGCGCTGGCTGACGAAGTGTTGCGGGTCAGTGATGTCACAATCGACGGGTTGGGGGCCTCGGTCGCCGGCGACGCGGCGGTCGATCTGGCGACCACGCTGGCGCGGGGCGATCTTGCGGTCAGCATCGCCGATCTCGGCGTGGTCGGCACGATCCTGGACCTGCCGCTGACCGGCGGCGCCGTCGGTGGCGCGATCCGTCTGGCGGATACGACGGGCCAGGGCGTCGGCGCGACCCTGGATCTCACGAAGATCGCGCTCGCCGACGGGACCAAGGTCGAACGCGTGTATCTGGAAGCCTCGGTCGCCGATCTGACGGGGGCGGCGGCCGGCCGGGTCGACCTGACTGTGACCGGTGCGACGGCCAGTGGAATGCATCTCGAGACCGCGACACTGGGTGCGGATCTCGTCGGCGGCGTGGCACAGGTCAACCTGGCCGCGTCGGGCGATGCCGGGGTGCCGGTCGTGCTCGCAGCCGTTGCCACGGTGCCGCTGGGTCCGCAGAAGGCGCCGATCGCCGTCAGCCGCCTGGACGCCGATATCGGCGACGTGGCGATCCGCCAGAACGGGCCGATGGAGGTCGCGCTGGCGCCGGCGTTGCGGATTACCGGTATCGACCTGGCGGTGGATGACGGCCGGGTGAGCGGGCGCGCCGGGCTCGACACCGCCGATCTGGACATCGCCATCGCCATCCGCGACCTGCCGGCGGCACTTGCCCGGCTGGCGGACCCGGGCCTCGCGCTGGAAGGTCGGATCGGCGGCGACATCACCGTGTCCGGCCCGATCGACAATCCGAACGCCGATATCGCGCTATCGACGCCCGGCGTGCGCACGCTCGACCCGGATCTGGCCGAGATCCCACCGCTGATTGCCGACATCGCCCTGAAGATGACCGACCGCCGGGCGACCGCGCGCCTCGATGCCTCGATCGGCGATGCGGCGACGGCGAGCCTCTCCGCCGCGGTCGACGGGGCGGCCGGACCGACGGGCACGCCGCCGATCTTCGAAGCGAATGCGGCTCTCAATGCCAAGGTCGATGCGGATCTGGATCTAGCCCGGGTCTCCGCCTTCCTGCCGATCGATCTGCTCGCCCTGGGTGGGTCAGCCAAGGCGCGGGTGGCGGCGGCCGGGACGATCGGCGATCCAGCCCTGTCCGGCGAGGTGAGGGTGGATCAGGGCCGTGTCGATGTGCCGTCGGCCGGCCTGTATCTGCGCGGCCTGACGCTGCGGGCCGAAGGCCAGGGGCAGCAACTGGTGATCCATACCTTCGACACCACGGCTGCCGGCGGCGGAACCCTGACGGCGTCAGGCAGTTTGTCCGCCGACCCGGAAACCGGATTCCCGGCAGCCGTCACGATCAAGGCCCGCGACTTCAATGCCTCGGACATGGACCTCGCATCGGTATCGGTCGACGCGGATCTGGAGGTCGGCGGCGCGCTTCCGGAGTACCTCCTCGCCGGGAAGATCACCGTGCTGCCGACGGAGATCCGCATTCCGGAGACCCTGCCTCCGAGCGTGGTCGAGATCGAGGTGGTCGAGGTGCGGAACGGTCGGGTGATCGAGGATCCCGAAGAGGAAAAGAAGAAGCAGGAGGCGGAGGAGCCGGCCAATGCCCCGCTGCGCCTGGATCTGGAGATCGATATACCGGGCCAGGTCTTCGTGCGTGGCCGCGGCCTGGACAGCGAGTGGGGCGGACGCCTCACGGTGACCGGCCTTGCCGATGCGCCGGTGGTCGACGGCGAGATCTCCGTACGCCGGGGCGTGCTCAGCGCGGTCGGCGAGAAGTTCGATTTCGTGCGCGGTCGGGTCATCTTCGACGGCGGCCCGGCGGAGGATCCCGCCCTCGACATGCGCCTGACCACGGATGTTACCGACATCCGGGCCTCGGTCGTCGTTACCGGCCGCGCGAGCGATCCCGACATCAGCCTCGAAAGCGACCCGGCGCTGCCGGAGGAGGACATTCTGTCGCGCATTCTGTTCGGCTCCGACAAGGCGGAGCTGACGCCGATCCAGGCGCTGAAACTCGCGCGCTCGGCGGCGATCCTGTCCGGCAGTTTCGGCTCCGGTCCGGGCATCACCGACCAGGTGCGCGACGCCCTGGGGGTCGACACCCTCGATGTCGATACCAGCACCGCCGATGACGGTTCGGTCGGTGCGTCGCTCTCGGTCGGCAAGTACATCGCGCCCGGCGTGTTCCTGAAACTGCAGCAGGGTCTGTCCGGTGCTTCCAGCCGGGCGGTGGTCGAGGTCGAGGTGACCGATACCATCTCCGTCGAGACGGATGTCGGCGCCGATTCCCAAAGCCGGGTTGGCGTCAACTACGAGCTCGACTATTGAGGGACCTCACCCGTCCGGGCATTCCTTCCAGAGAGCCACAATGAGCGATACCAACTTCGATCCGAACATCCCGGGCAGCTTTACCTTCTGGACCCAGGAGCGGTTGCGCGCCGGTGACCTCGACATCGTCGGGCATGTGAACAACAACGCGATCGGCGTGTTTCTGGAGAACGGCCGGGTGCGGATGTTCATGGCGGCGGGAGAGAACCTCTACAGCGCCGCTGCTGCGGGCGGTGGCGCGCCCGAGACCACCTGGGTGGTGCGACGGTTGGAAATCGATTTCGTGCGGGAGATCCGTTTCCCCGGAATCGTGTGGACCGGGACGCGGGTGACCCGCTTCGGCAATACCTCGTGCCGGGTCGAACAGGGGGTCTTCGTCGACGGAACCTGCCGGGTCACGGCGGTGGCGACCGCCGTCTGCTTCGATCCGCACGCCCGCGCGTCGGTGCCCATTTCCGACACGTTGCGCGAGCAGCTGGTCAGAGCCTGCGGCCTGGACGGCGACGGTCCGCCGGCGCTGTAGGCGCCGGTCGCCTCAGTGCCGCAGCGGGACCGTCGAGACGGTGGCTCCCGGGTGGGTGTGCATGTAGCGGTGGACGGCGACCTCGTCATCCATGATCCGGGTCTCTGTTCCGTCGGTCACACTGAACATGAAGCCGGGACGGAGCCCCGGCAGGTCGGCATGCGCTTGGGCCCGGGACGCGCCGACATGCGCGCCCTTGAACAGGGCAAGCTCGCCTTCATAGGCAACTCCGTTGTGGAGAAAAAGCTGACGCGCCATGGATACCTCCATCCTTCTGCAAATATAGATATGCGCACGTCGTGCGGTTTTTTCAAGAACGAAAACGCACGTCGTGCGCTTTTTATATTGGCGCCTTGCTTAAGAAGCTGTTAAATCCCGGCAGAACCGGTTGCGAGGACGCGCGTGTCTAAACAGTCCAATGATTCCAACATCATGAAGCCGTCGGACTTCAAGCGGTGGCGCAAATCGCTGAAGCTCTCGCAGAAAGAGGCGGCCGAGGCGCTGGGCCTGAAGCGCCGCGTCGTCCAATACTACGAGAAGGGCGAGCGCGACGGCGAGAAGGTGCAGATCCCGAAATACATCCGCCTCGCCTGTTCGGCCGTGTCCGCCGGCGTGGCGGATTATGACGGTCCGTCGCGCGATCGCGAGCCGTCCCCGGCCGACGGTGCCCCGGCGGTCGAGGCCGAGACGGATGCGGATCAGTCCACCAGCGACTGATAGGTCAGGACCCGCAGCTCGCGACGCAGCGGCCAGGACGAGGACGGGGTAAGCTGGGTAAAGAACACCGCCGCGATCTCCTCCGCCCGGTCGATCCAGAACCCGGTGCTCGCCACTCCGCCCCAGGCGTACTCGCCAACGCTGCCGGGAATCTGAGCGGCCGCGGTGTCCAGCATCACCGACCCGCCGAGACCGAAGCCGATCCCGACCATCGGCATTTCCGAGAAACTGGATTGGCCCATCGAGGCGATGTCGCCCGGCAGGTGGTTCTGCATCATCAGCTCGACCGTCTTGCGGCCGAGGATGCGTGCCGCCCCGAAGGTGCCACCGCGGCGCATCATCTCCATGAAGCGCAGATAGTCGGGCAGGGTCGAGATCAGCCCGCCGCCGCCGGATTCCATCGCCTGCTTGCCGACGAACTTGGAGGTCGCCGCCTCTTCGCTGCGTTTCATGCCCTGGCCCGATTTCTCGTAACAGGGCACGAACCGGTCGATCCGGTCCTGCGGCACGCCGAAGAAGGTGTCGAGCATACCGAGCGGCTCGAAGATCCGCTCCCTCAGAACCTCGCCGAGCGGCTTACCGGCGACCACCTCGACCAGGCGGCCGAGCACGTCGATGGCGACCGAATAGGTCCATTGGGTGCCCGGCTCGAAGCATAGCGGCACCGAGGCCGTGCGTCTGGTCACCTCGGCGACGCTTTCCGTGCCGGGGAAGTAGTTGACGTTGTGCTTGCGGTAGGCGGCACCGATCGGGCCCGGATCGAAGAATCCGTAGGTCAGTCCCGCCGTGTGGGTCATCAGCTGGCGGATGGTGATCGGCCCCTCGGCGGGCCGGGTCTCCATGGCATCGCCCTGGCCGGAGACATAGACGCGGGGATCGGCGAATTCCGGCAGGAACCGCGAGATCGGGTCCTCGAGCTGGAATCGCGCCTCCTCGTACAAGGACATGGCTGCTGCCGTGACGATCGGCTTGGTCATGGAATAGATGCGGGCGAGGTGATCGACCGCCGGCGCCCGTTCCACCTCCGGGTCGGTGTGGCCGCGGGCGTCCAGATAAGCGATCTCGCCGCCGCGCAGGATCGCGGTCATCGCGTAGGGCAGCTTGCCGGAGTCGACATAGCGGTCCATCCAGGTGCCGATCCGCGACAGCCGTCCGGCATCGAACCCGAGCACTTTCGGGTTGTCGGTCTGATTGGCGAAGGCCGCGAGGCCCTGATGCTCGGCGAAATCGGTCATGTCGGCTCCCTCCGGGTATTTTGGGAACCGAGATTAGGCAGTGAGACTCAGCCCGTATAGAGCCAGATCAGCAATCCGCCGCCGAGCAGGATCCGGTAGATCACGAACGGCAGGAAGCTTGCCCGCTTGAGCCAGCCCATCATCAGGATGATCGAGACCAGGGCCGCAAGGAAGGACAGGCCGCCGGCGATCAGGGCGTCGAGGGTGAGTTGGGCGTCGCCGGACTCATAGAGGTCGAGGCCGATCAGCGTCCCGGCGGCAAGGATCGTCGGGATGCCGAGCAGCATCGAGAACCGGGCGGCCTCCGCGCGTTCGTATCCGAGCATCCGCGCCGCGGTCATGGTGATGCCGGAGCGGCTGGTCCCGGGGATCAGTGCCAGCACCTGGGCCAGACCGACGACCAGTGCCTCGCCGTAGCGCATGTGCTCGATGCGGCGGATCGTCATCCCCAAATGGTCGACCACCCCGAGCACGATGCCGAAGCCGAGGGTCGCCCAGGCGACGATCTCGGGCGAGCGCGGCATGCCGCCGAAATACGTCTTCAGCGCGTAACCGGCACAGACAACGGGAATCGTCGCCAGCACGATCTGCAGGGCAAGGCGGAAGCCCGGGTCGCGCCGGCCGCGCAGGCCACGCAAAGTCCCGGCGGTCATGCGGCCGATATCGCGCCAGAGATACAGGCAGACGGCGAGCAGCGTGCCGACATGGACCGCGACGTCGATCACCAGCCCCTGGTCCGCGGTGCCGGTCAGGGTCGGAACCAGAATGAGATGTCCCGACGAACTGATCGGAAGGAATTCGGTGATCCCCTGCACGACGGCGATGAGGATCAGATGTTCGATGGACACGCGAACGGCCCCCCGCTGCCCGATTGCATGAGGCGGACCATATAAGATTCGTTGAACCGGCGCAGGCAAGATTAAAGTCCTGTATCGGTACTAGTTTGGGGGCACGGGTGTTTGCGGCCTGTCCAATATCGGGGATGGCTCGTCGAGGAGTGATCATGTATGATCACTTTTAGGGCCAAATCGGACCTAAATTGGCGGTTTGCTCTTTTTTGAATCTTCTCGACCGTGTATAGAGGCCGCCCGCCACCGAAATGGCGGGAAAAAGGAGCCGGGATGAGCGTCCGTCCGCGTCCGGCCCCAGATTCAAGGAGACGAGGCCATGACCACCGATCGGATGCTGAAATTCGTCGGAACCGAGAAGCGGATGCCGTCGAAGCGCGACGCCGATGAGCGCCGCGCCGATTTCGGGGAGATCTACGCCGAGTTCGACGCCGCCGGTGCCGCCGAGCAGGCCGGCCGCTGCTCCCAGTGCGGGGTGCCCTACTGTCAGGTGCACTGCCCGTTGCAGAACAACATTCCCGACTGGTTGATGCTGACGGCGGAAGGGCGCCTTGAGGAGGCTTACGAAATCTCCTCGGCGACCAACAACTTCCCGGAGATCTGCGGCCGGATCTGCCCGCAGGACCGTCTCTGCGAAGGCAATTGCGTGATCGAGAAGGGCTTCAAGTCCGTCACCATCGGCTCGGTCGAGAAGTACATCACCGAGACCGCATTCGAGAACGGCTGGGTCAAGCCGGCCAAGCCGGTGCGCGAACGCGAGGAGTCGGTCGGGATCATCGGCGGCGGTCCTGGCGGGCTGGCGGCGGCCGAGCAGCTGCGCAAGCGCGGCTACCAGGTCCATGTCTACGACCGCTACGACCGCATGGGCGGCCTGATGATCTATGGCATTCCGAATTTCAAGCTGGAGAAGGACGTGGTCGAGCGGCGTACCGCTCTGCTGGCCGATGGCGGTGTGCAGTATCACGCCAATACCGAGATCGGCCGCGACGTTACCCTTGAGGATCTGCGCCAGCGCCACGGCGCGGTGCTGATCGCCACCGGGGTGTACAAGGCGCGCGCGATGCAGTGCCCGGGCGTCGGTCTCGACGGCATCTACGACGCCCTCGACTATCTCACCGCCTCGAACCGCAAGGGCCTGGGCGATGCCGTGCCGGCGTTCGACGACGGTACGCTGGATGCCAAGGGCAAGAAGATCGTGGTGATCGGTGGCGGCGACACCGCCATGGACTGCGTGCGCACCGCCATCCGCCAGGGTGCCGAGCAGGTCACCTGCGTCTACCGCCGCGACAAGGCCAACATGCCGGGCTCCCAGCGCGAGGTCGCCAATGCCGAGGAAGAGGGCGTGACGTTCGAATGGCTGGCCGCGCCCGAGGCATTTGTCGGCGACGGTAGCGTTGATGGCGTGCGCTGCCAGCGCATCCATCTCGGCGTGGCGGACGCCACCGGCCGCCAGGCCCCGCAGCCGATCGACGGATCCAGCTTCACCATCGACTGCGACATCGCGATCAAGGCGCTGGGCTTCGACCCGGAGGACCTGCCCGGTCTGTTCGGCGCGCAAGACCTGAAGGTCTCGCGCTGGGGCACGATCGGCATCGATTTCAAATCAATGATGACCAGCCTCGACGGGGTGTTCGCTGCCGGCGATATCGTGCGCGGTGCCTCGTTGGTTGTCTGGGCGGTGCGCGACGGCCGCGATGCGGCGGACCGTATCCACGGCTATCTCGATGCCAAGGCGGAGGCGGCCCGGTCGGCCGCCTGACCCATATTCCTGACCCCCGTTTGCTGACCCGAGGAGGCCAGACATGTCGGACACGCCGATCCTGAACGGTGAGACTTTCGTGCGCGAGTGGCGGGAGAATGCGGCCAAGCTGCAGGCGGCCCACGCTTACGACCCGGCGCAGGAGCACGATTCCTGCGGCGTCGGCTTCGTCGCCGCGATCGATGGAAAGCCGCGACGCGAGGTGGTCTCCTCGGCGATCCAGGCGCTGAAGGCGATCTGGCACCGCGGTGCGGTCGACGCCGACGGCAAGACCGGCGACGGCGCGGGCATTCACATCGAGATCCCGGGCGACTTCTTCCGCGAGGAAGTGGCCAATACCGGCCACAAGCTGCTCGACGGGCGGATCGGCGTGGGCATGGTCTTCCTGCCGCGCACGGACCTCGCCGCCCAGGAGCGCTGCCGGATTATCGTCGAGTCGGAGATCCTGAAGACCGGCTGCTTCATCTACGGTTGGCGTCAGGTCCCGGTCGATATCTCGGTGATCGGCGAGAAGGCCAATGCCACCCGCCCGGAGATCGAGCAGATCATGTTCTCGGCCCCGCCGGAGCATGACGAGGCGCAGATCGAACGCGACCTCTACGTCATCCGCCGCCGCATCGAGAAGGCGGCCCTGTCCGAGCACATCACCGACTTCTACATCTGCTCGATGTCCTGCCGGTCGATCATCTACAAGGGCATGTTCCTGGCCGAGCAGGTCGATCAGTTCTACCCGGACCTGACCGACGAGCGGTTCGTCTCGAATTTCGCCGTCTACCACCAGCGCTACTCGACCAACACCTTCCCGACCTGGAAGCTGGCCCAGCCGTTCCGCGTGCTCGCCCATAACGGCGAGATCAACACGGTCAAGGGCAACGTCAACTGGATGGCGAGCCATGAGACCCGAATGGCGCATCCGAGCTTCGACGAGTTGATCGAGGATATCAAGCCGGTGGTCCAGGCCGGGTCCTCCGACAGTGCGGCGCTCGACGCGACCTTTGAGCTGATGGTGCGCTCCGGCCGCGACCTGCCCATGGTCAAGACCATGTGCATTCCGGAGGCCTGGACCGAAGATGACGACCTGCCGCAGTCCTGGCGCGACCTCTACGCCTATGCCAACGCGGTGATGGAGCCATGGGACGGTCCGGCGGCGATCGCCGCCTATGGCGGGCGTTGGGTGCTCGGCGGCATGGACCGCAACGGGTTGCGGCCGATGCGCTACTCGGTCACCGATGATGGACTGCTGATCGGCGGTTCCGAGGCCGGCATGGTACGGGTCGACGAGGCCAAGCTGCTCGAGAAGGGGCGGCTCGATCCGGGCCAGATGATCGCGGTCGATCTGGTCGAGGGTAAGCTCTACCACGACTCCGAACTCAAGGACCTGCTGGCCTCCAGCCGCCCGTTCGGCGACTGGATCACGGAAAGCACCAAGATCGACAAGCTGATCCGTGCCGAGCACGAGGAGAAACCGTCCTTCGAGAAGGACGAGCTGCGCCGCCGCCAGGTGGTGGCCGGCTGGACGCTGGAGGATATGGAGCTGCTGCTGCAGCCGATGGCCGAAGGCGGCAAGGAAGCGGTCGGCTCGATGGGCGACGACACGCCGATCGCCGTGCTGTCGGACAAGTACCGCGGCCTGCACCACTTCTTCCGTCAGAATTTCAGCCAGGTCACCAACCCGCCGATCGACAGCCTGCGCGAGCGCCGGGTGATGACCCTGCGCACCCGCCTCGGCAACCTGGGCAACATTCTCGACGAGGACAGCGAGCAGTGCGACCACCTGCTGCTGGAAAGCCCGGTGCTGACCAACGCCGAGTTCCATGCCATGCGCGACTACATGGCGGAGACGGCGGCGGAGATCGACTGCACCTTTGACGCCGATGGCGGTCCGCAGGCGCTGGAACAGGCGCTGAACCGGATCCGCCAGGAGGCCGAGGATGCCGTGCGCGGCGGCTGCACCCACGTGATCCTGTCGGACATGGGGACGGCGCCCGACCGCTGCGGCATGCCGATGATCCTGGCCACCGGTGCCGTGCACAGCCATCTGGTCCGCCAGCAGTTGCGCACCTTTACCTCGATCAACGTGCGCTGCGGCGAGTGCCTCGACGTCCACTATTTCGCGGTGCTGATCGGCGTCGGCGGCACCACGGTCAACCCCTACCTGGCGCAGGAGGCGATCGCCGACCGGCAGGCGCGGGGTCTGTTCGGCGACCGGACGCTTGAGGACTGTCTCGCCAACTACAAGAAGGCGATTCAGGATGGCCTGTTGAAGGTCATGTCCAAGATGGGCATCTCAGTGCTGTCGTCCTATCGCGGCGGCTACAACTTCGAGGCCGTCGGCCTGTCGCGCTCGCTGGTCGAGCAGTATTTCCCCGGCATGTCCTCGCGGATCTCGGGCCTCGGCCTGAACGGCATCCAGGCCAAGGTCCAGGCGATGCACAAGAAGGCGTTCGACGACACCGTCGTCCCGCTGCCGGTCGGCGGGTTGTACCGCTACCGCCGTACCGGCGAGCGCCATGCGTTCAACGGCGACATGATGCACGCCCTGCAGCGCGCCGTGGAGACCGACAGCTATCATCTCTACAAGCGCTATGCGCAGTCGGTCTATGACGAGGCGCCGATCAACCTGCGCGATCTGCTCGGTTTCAAGCAGGTCAAGCAGACGGTGTCGCTCGACGAGGTCGAGTCGATCACCGACATCCGCAAGCGCTTGATCGCCCCCGGCATCTCGCTCGGCGCGTTGAGCCCGGAGGCGCACGAGACGCTCTCCATCGCCATGAACCGGATCGGCTCCAAGTCCGACAGCGGCGAGGGCGGAGAGGATCCTGCCCGGTTCCGGCCGCGTCCGAACGGCGACAATCCGAGCTCGGCGATCAAGCAGGTGGCGTCGGGACGCTTCGGCGTGACGGCGGAGTACCTGAACAACTGCCGCGAGATCGAGATCAAGGTGGCCCAGGGCGCCAAGCCCGGCGAGGGCGGTCAGTTGCCCGGCATGAAGGTGAACAGCCTGATCGCCCGGTTGCGGCACTCCACCCCCGGCGTGACCCTGATCTCGCCGCCGCCGCACCATGACATCTACTCGATCGAGGATCTGGCGCAGCTGATCTACGACCTCAAGCAGATCAACCCGGACGCCCGGGTCTGCGTGAAGCTCGTGGCTTCGACCGGCATCGGCACGATTGCCGCCGGCGTGGCCAAGGCCCATGCCGACACGATCCTGATCTCCGGCCATGGCGGCGGCACGGGTGCGAGCCCGCAGACATCGATCAAGTATGCCGGCATCCCGTGGGAGATGGGGCTGTCGGAGGTGCATCAGGTGCTGACCCTGAACCGGCTGCGGCACAAGGTGACGCTGCGCACCGATGGCGGCATGAAGACCGGCCGCGACGTGGTGATCGCGGCGATGCTCGGGGCCGAGGAGTTCGGCATCGGCACCGCCTCCCTGGTCGCCATGGGCTGCATCATGGT
>JARGOG010000070.1 GCA_029212785.1 Thalassobaculaceae bacterium | reverse complement strand
AATAATTCTAGGTAACATTGTCGTCAAGATGCCTCTTTGTAGAGGCAAATGCTATCCTGGTAGTTTTAATGTCATCGGCAGCCCCGCCACTACCAGTTCGACTCGGTCGGCCCGCGCCGCCACCCGCTGGTGCAGGCGGCCGGCATGGTCGCGGAAGTCGCGGGCCATCTTGTGTTCCGGCACGATGCCGAAGCCGACCTCGTTGGACACCAGGATCGCCGGGCCGGTCGGCGCGTCGCACCATGCCAACAAAGCGGCGATTGCGGCGTCGATGTCGCGCCCGTGCACCATCAGGTTGGTCAGCCAGGTGGTCAGGCACTCCACCAGCACCACGCGGCCCGGCCGGGCCTCGCGGGCCAGGGTCGCGGCGAGGTCGAGCGGTTCCTCCACCGTGACCCAGCCATGGGCGGCGCGATCCGTGCGGTGGCGGGCGATGCGCGCGGCCATCTCGTCGTCGATCGGCTCGGCGGTGGCCAGGTACACCACCTCCAGACCCGTCTCCCGGGCGAGGGCTTCGGCCCGGCGCGACTTGCCGGACCGGGCACCGCCCAGGATCAGGGTGAGGGTGGTCAAAGCGCCGCCGCCGTGCCGAGCAAGGCGGTGGACTCATGGGCGAACATGCCGCCATTGCCATGGGCGAGTCCGATGGTGGCGCCGTCGACCTGCCGTTCGCCACACTCGCCGCGCAACTGTCGCACCGCCTCCACCGTGGTGAAGATACCGAGCATGCCCGGATGGGTGCAGGATAGCCCGCCGCCATAGGTGTTGAACGGCAAGGCGCCACCCGGCCGCAGCCGGCCGTCGCCGACGAAGGCGCCGCCCTCGCCCTTGGCACAGAAGCCGAGATCCTCCAGCAGCATGACGGCGTTGATGGTAAAGGCGTCGTAGACCTGAACCACATCGACATCGGCGGGGGAGAGGCCGGCCATCTTGAAGGCCTCACGTCCACTCTGGACGGCGGCGGTGGTGGTGAGCGACGGCATCATCGAATACTGGCGATGGGTATGCCCGCCGGCGCAGCCGAGCAGGTGGATTGGGGCCTTCCTCAGGTCCTTCGCCCGGTCGGCCCGGGTCATGACGATCGCTCCGCCGCCGTCGGTGACCAGGCAGCAGTCGCGCACGGTCAGCGGGTCGCAGACCATGCGCGAGCCGAGCACGTCGTCGGCGGTCAGCGGATCGCGGTGGAACGCCTCCTCGTTCATGCCGGCCCACATGCGGGCGGCCACGGCGACTTCGGCGAGCTGCTCGCGGGTGGTGCCGTAGTCGTACATGTGCCGGGCGGCCGACATGGCATAGCCGGCGATCGGCGCGCGCAGGCCGTAGGGCTTCTCGTAGGGCAGGTTCTCGGCGCCGGAGGGCGAATGCAGCTTGCCCGACGCGGTGCGCTGGTTCGAGCCGTAGACGATCAGGGCGACGTCGCAGAGCCCGTTCTCCAGTGCCAGCGCGGCGGTCTGCATCTGGATCACGGCGGACGAGCCGCCGACGATGGTGGCTTCCGAGAAGCGTGGCTGGATGCCGAGATACTCGGCACAGGTGAGCGCCGGGAACACCGAATGCATGGAGACGGCGAACAGCCCGTCCACGTCCTTGAGGCTCAGCCCGGCATCGGCCAGGGCGGCACGGGCGGCGTCGGCGGCGATCTCCATGTGGCTGTAGCCGGGAGCCTCGCCCAGATGGGCGGTGGCGGCACCGACGATGGCGGTCTTACCGCGCAGGGACCAGGTCATGCTGAGGCTCCCACTGCTCGTGTGGGCGCCGGATCGAAAACCACGACCGTCTGGCCGTCCTGCTCGGCCAGGCGGGCGGCGACGGCCATACCGATGGCGACCTCGGTCGGCTCCATACCCTCCACCCGGCTCATCATCCGCACGCCCTCATCCAGGTCGACGAGGCAGACATTGTAGTCGCCGCCGCTTTCGGGTCGGCGGCGGATGACGGTGGTGGAATGGACGATGCCCTTGCCGCTCGGCGCCACCCATTGGAAATCCTCGCCGCCGCAGGACGGGCACATGACGCGGGGCTGGAAGATATGGGTGTCGCAGGAGCCGCAGCGCTGAATGCGCCAGTCCCCGGCCTCCAGAAAGGCGAAATAGGTGGCGTCGGGTCCGCCCGGAACGGGCTTGGCATCGGGCATGCGGGTTCCTCCTAAGTATCTTTATCTGTTTTTCACGCGTTTTCCCGGCCTTGCGCTGGGACCCAGAGATGTGGCCGCTGGAACGCCCGAAAAATTGTGTGAAGCGCTCCAGCAAGCGTCTGTCTCGGTCCCGGCGCAAGGCCGGGAAGATGGATTAAGACGCTCGCGCCCTAAACCACCCGTCCCTGCGCCCGCGCCCGAGGGTCGCCGACCGCGACCGCCATGCCGTCCGCATCTACGGAAATGGTCTGGCACACCGCCATCATCGGGTCGCGCACCGCGTTGACCGACAGCGAAAGCCCGAGTTCGTCGGCCACCTCTCGGGCGGTATCGGCGATGTCCGGGTCGCACATCATCGAGTCCTCCTCGGCATGCACCCGGGCCTCGCGCACCGCCTTCTCCAGCGGGATATCGCGGCCGAGGTGGTGGAACAGGATCTGCATCAGCGCGGTGACGATGCGGGTCGCCCCGGACGCGCCGATCGCCATGGCGGCGCGGCCGTCCTCGAACAGCAGGGTCGGCATCATCGACGAAGCCGGGCGCTTGCCGCCGACCACCGAGTTGGCACTGCCCTCCCAGGCGTGGAACAGGCGCATCTGATTGTTCAGCAGAATGCCGGTGCCCGGCACCACGACGGCGGAGTGGTTGTTGTTGGAGAAGGTGATGCAGGCGGCGTTGCCGATCGCATCCATGGCGCACAGGCTGGTGGTCTCCGTACTCTCCCCGCCCGGAGCGATGGGAGAGGGCACGAAGGCCGGATCGCCGAGCCCCTGACGGCGCGCGTTGAACATGGCCAGCATCGCCTCGGCCAGCGCCTTGGTGCGGCCCTTCTCGTCGCTCGGCACGCCGGCGGCATCGAGGGCTGCGAGGCCCTTGGCCACCATGAAGCCGGTCGACGGCGGGCCCATGGTGGCGATCCTGCGACCCCGGTACAGGCCGCCGGCGGCGGCCCGACGCACCACGTGGTAGCTCGCCAGGTCGTCGACGGTCATGAAACCGCCATGCGCCGCCAACTCCTCGATGATCAACCGGCCGAGCTCGCCCTCATAGAACACCCGCGGCCCTTCCTCGGCGAGCAGCTCCAGGCTGTCGCCATAGGCGGCCATGGTCATGCGATCGCCGGCCTCGTACAGCGCGCCGTCCTTTTTCAGCAGCATGGCGGCGGTGGCCGGCATGTAGGACAGGGTGTCCTTGGTCCGCGACATGCGCAGGGCCGCCTTCGGCGCCACGTTGAACCCGTCGCGGGCCAGCCGGATCGCCGGGCTCATGATCGACTTGAGCGGCATCCGCCCGAAGGAGTCGAGCGCCCGGCACAGGCCCGCCGCCGCCCCCGGAACCGCGACCGAGCGGTGGCCGATCTCGTTCGCCCGATTCTTGACCAGGACCGTGTAGTCGCCCAGCGGATTGACCGACTGGTACAACTCGTAGCGGGCCGACGCGGGGGCCGTGCCCATGAAGTCGAAGGTCGTCGTCGTCTTGGTCCGTGCGTGGTGGACGGTCATGAACCCGCCGGCGCCGAGCCCGCTATCCAGTGGCTCGACCACGCCCATGGCGAAGGCGGTGGCGATCACCGCGTCGATCGCGTTGCCGCCGCGCTCCAGGATCTCCACACCCGCCTCGGCCGCATCCGGGTTGCCGCAGGCCACGGCGCCGAGCTTCATGGGGCCGCGCTCGAAGCCGACCCAGTCGGCGTTCGGATCAAAACCGTCAAGCATACGGAGAACCTCCAGGATGGGCGACCCCGGGTTTTGGGGGCTGTTGCGCGACGCCGCCAAAGGCTAGACAAAGCGGCCCCGCATACACAAGCTTCCTTCGCCGCCCTGCTGCGGCATCCGCCAGCTCATCCAATATCCAGTCGAGGCCCATCGTGAGCGAAAAGCCCACCGTCCTTCTGGCCGGCAAGAATTCAATCCGGCGCGCCGACTTCCTGGCCGAGCACACCGAGACCGCGTTCCACTTCATTTGCTGCGACGCGACCGAGGAGCCGGACCGCTTTCAGGAGGTGCTGCCCGAGGCCGACATCCTGGTCGGCGGCGGGCGCGTGAAGGTCCCGGCCTCGAACCGGTTGAAGCTCTATCAGATCCCGTTCACCGGCTATGACTGGATCACGGCGGCGGACCTGCCCAAAGGCGTGCTGTTCTGCAACACCCATGAGCATGAGACGACGATCGCCGAGCACATCCTCGCCGGTATGCTGGAGTTCCAGACCGGGTTGATGCGCGACACCCATCCGATGATGGTGGAGAAGTCGTTCAACGGGCGCTCGATCTCCGCCGGGCCGATGCATCGCGAGATGCGCGGCTGCACCGTCGGTATCGTCGGCTACGGCCATATCGGCCGCGAGGTCGCCCGCCGCTGCAAGGCGTTCGACATGAAGGTGCTGGCGGTCAGCCGCACGGTGCGCGACGAGGGCGACCTCGTCGACACCTATTGGACGGTGGCCGACGGGCTCGACCGGCTCTGCGCCGAGAGCGATTTCGTCATCGTCTGCGCGCCGCTGGACGACGTCACCCGCGGCATGATCGGCGCCGCCCAGTTCAAGTTGATGAAATCCGACGCGGTGATCTGCAATGTCGGTCGCGGCGAGGTGATCGACGAGGCGGCGCTGTACGAGGCCCTGTCGTCCAAGCGGATCCGTGGCGGCATCATCGATGTCTGGTACACCTACCCGTCGAAGGACGATCCGAACCCGTGGCCGTCCCGCTTCCCGTTCCAGAAGCTGGACAACGTCATCCTGTCGCCGCACAACTCGGCCTGGACCGAGCCGATGACGACCCGGCGCTGGTCGTTCGTGGCCAAGCAGCTCGACCGCTTCGCCACCGGCGAGCAGCTCGAGAACATCTGCTTCGAGGGCGAGGGGTAAGCCGCTTCATCTGTCCCTCAACGCCATCCCGGTTCGACTCGACGGGCCAAGGCCTGGACCCAGCCGCACTCACTTTGGAGCCCGGGCACCCTGACGGGTCCCGGGACGACGAGATCCGTGCGCGCGGCTGGCTTACCCCCACACCGCCTTGCGGATCAGATTTGCGCCCATCAGGGCCATGGCGATGAACACGGCCTGGCGGAACCGGGCCTGGGGCAGGTGGGCGCGGATGCGGGTACCGATCGCCATGGCGGCCAGGGCCGCGACCAGGGCGACGGCCGAGAGCGGCAGGGTCTCAGCGGTGATCCCGCCATTGACCCAGATCGCGGCGACCCAGACCAATCCGGTCAGGAAGAACGACAACCCGATCCCCTGGACGTACTCGTCACGGGTAAGGTTCAGGCTGGCGAGATAGACCGCGATGACGATCCCCTGGCTGCCGGTCATGCCGCCGATGATCCCCGAGGCGAGGCCGACCGGGACCGACAGCGCCGTCTCGTGGCGGCGGGGAATCACCGGCATGCCGCCGAGCACCTGCATCCCGGCATTGGCGATCAGCAGGGTGCCGAGCGCCACCTGCATCCAGCGCGGATCGACCGAGAACAGGATCTCGGTGCCGATCCAGAGTCCGATCGCCGCTGCCGCGTTCAACAGGCCGAAACGCAGGGCCAGCGAGCCGATCGCCCCGACCTGGATGATCTGCCAGAGGTTGGAGATCAGCAGCGGAATGATCAGGATGCCGATGGCGGTACGCAGGCTGACCACATTGGCGAGGATCGCCATGGCGATGGTCGGCAGGCCGAGGCCGACGATCCCCTTGACCCCGCCGCCGATGGCGAAGGCGAAGGCGACGAGCAGGACCAGCGACAGATCTGGAATGGAGATGTCAGGCATGATGTCGAATGCGGGGCTTCAGGCGGAGGCCTCAGGCGCCGGCTGCCCCCGTTTTCTCCATCAGGAACCAGGTCACGTCGTCGGCCGGGAAGGCCGGATCCCGGTGGTACTGAAAGCCGTAATCGACCAGCCGCAGGTCGGGGAACCGGTCCAGCATCTCACCGGCGAAATCGCGTTTGAACAGCCGCTCCTGATGGCCCCGGTACGGGATCGCGGCGGGGCTGGGATTATAGTACTCCGACACCAGGATCAGCCGGGAGGAGGCGTTGTAGAGGTTGTCATAGACCGCCGGCAGGGAGTCGGGATTGATGTGGATCAGCACGCCCGAGCAGAACGCGAGTTCGTATTGCCGGCTGACATGCGGCTCCAGGATCGAGCCATGATAGACCGCCAGGCGCTCCAGCGTGCGCAGCACCGTCACCGCCTTGGCGTTGATCTCGATCGCCGCCAGGTCGATCGGCGGCATCAGGTGGCGCAGCGCCACCAGATTGATCCCGACATTGGGGCCGAACTCGACCGCCGAACTCAGGCCGCCGGCTCGCTTGAGGGCATTGGAGAAGAGGTGGGTGCGCGAGGCCAGCAGCGCCGCGCCCTGATTGCGGTCGACATAGTCGTCGCCGAAAGCGCCGCTCCAGAACGCCTCCTGTTCGGTGCGCCAACTTGCCGTCATGCCGATCCTCCCGAGATCCGATCTTCGTAGCGCCGCTGTTTCTGTCCGACGCCAGCGTTCAGTGTGCGCCATTCCGGATGCGCGTCCAGCAGGGCAATCACGTCGCGCCAGCCGAAACCCGGATTCTCCGGTACCAGAGCCTCAAGGATCCGCACCAGAAGCGCGTAGTCCGAGTGCTCGTCCAAGGTCCAGCGATAGCCGCTCAGATCCTCCGCCGACGGATGGCGGGCGATGCGGAACCGCTCCGGCTGGCGATAGAGGAACGGCATCACGTGCTCGCGGTCATAGCTATCGGTGGCCTCGGCATTGGCCGTGCGCAGGGCGACCAGGGAGGCGACCTCGACATCGAGGCCGATCGGCCAGGTGCGGGGAAAGCTGTTGGTCGCATAATCCGCCGCCGGATCGCTGTCCCAGAAGGCGCCGACCACCGCGTCAATCAATGTGGGGTCGCTCAGCGGGCAGTCGCCGGTCAATCGGATCGCCACGTCGGCGCCGACACTCTCCGCCGCCCTTACGAACCGGTCGAGCACGTCATGCTCGGAGCCGCGGAACACCGCCACGCCCTCGCTTTCGGCGAGTGTTGCGACCGGATCGTCCGCGGCATTCGTGGTGGTGGCGACGCAGACCGCACCGACGCTCTCCGCCCGCCGGACCCGGGCGATCTGGTGTGCCAGCATCGGGCGCCCGGCAGCCGGCATCAGCACCTTGCCCGGCAGGCGGGTCGAGGTCATGCGGGCCTGGATCACGGCGGCAGTCGTCACGGGCGTCTCCTTCGGTCGCTCACGGTAGCACGCAGTCGTCGCCCCGGCGCGACGCACGGGCTAGGCTTGCCCCATGACCGATCGCCCGCCCGTGACCCTGCGCCCCGCGACGCCCGAGGATTCGGCGGATCTGCTGGCTTGGCGCAACGATCCGCTGACCCGCGCCAACTCGCGGAACACCGACGCGGTGACCGAGGATGGGCACGCGGCGTGGCTGGTGCGGGTATTGGCCGATCCGAATCGGCGCCTCTGGGTCGCGCTTGTCGAGGCCGAGACGGTCGGCACCGCCGCCGCCGCGCGCGACGCCGGTGGGGCGATCGAGATCTCCCTCACTGTCGCCCCCGCCGCCCGCGGCCGCGGGATCGCCGCCCGGCTGGTCGACGCGGCGGTGACGGCGGCGCGCGAGGCGTGGCCGGGGGCGCCGATCCGCGCCGAGATCAAGCCGGACAATCGGGCGAGCCGGACGGCATTCGAGGCCTGCGGGTTCGTGCGGGTCGGCGATCGGGGCGACCTGCTCGACTACGCGCTGCCATCCTGACTCACCACCAGTGTGGCGATTGCGGCCGCCACCCGGTCGGCGCCGAGGCCGTCGACCAGGGAGCGGGCATTGGCGGCAAGCCCGCGCCGACGATCGGCGTCGACGGCCAGCGCCGAGATGGTATCGGTCAGCAGCGTCAGTTCGACGCTCTCCAGCGGTCCGACGTCTATCGCGGCCGCTCTACGCGCCAGCGCGGCGGCGGGGCCGATTTCGCTTTCGTTCTGGGCGCCGATGATCATCGGCACGCCGAGGGTCGCCATTTCCAGCACCGTCGACCCGGCGGCGGAGACGGCGAGGTCGGCGGTGCTCAGCAGCGCCGCCATATCACGGACGTCGTGGCGCAGATCGATCCTCACCGGGAGGCCGGCGGCGCGGCGCTCCAGCGCGTCGATCGCCGGATTGGCGGCACCGACCACGAGGATGACTTCCGGATCTCCGGACAGGGTCTCCGCCGCCCGTGCCGCGGCTTCCAGGGCAAGCGCGCTGTAACCCATGGGGTCGGCGCCGCCCATCAGAACCAGGAGATGTCCGGCGATGTCGGGCATCGGCCTCGGCGCCGCGAGGTCGCGGCGGAACTCATGTCGAAGCAATCCCCAGAACGGTCCGAGGCAGAGCCGCGCTTTGGCTTTTCCAGCATAGAGACCGACGCTGGCGTGCAGGTTCTGGTTCACCACCAGCGCGCCGGGATACCGGTCCCGGTGTCCCATGTCGTCGATCGTCGCCAGGGGGATGCCGCTGGCCGCGATCGCCGCCAGATCCGTATCCGGGATCTGCATCCCGTCGACGACGATGGCTGCCGCGTCATCGACCAGGTCCTCCGGCGGCCAACGGTCATGCAACACCACCTCGGCACCGGCGTCGTGATAGCGTTCGGCGATGGCGGGCGGCACGGCGGTACAGGCAAGCCGGACCTGCCCGCCGAAGGCGATCCAGCTCTGGGCGATGGCCAGGCAGCGCATCACATGCCCCATGCCGATGCGCCCGTCGGCATCCGCGCGGATCACCAGCCGCTCGCCTTTCAGCGTGGCGGAGGTCGGTGCGGCTTCATTTGCGGCGTCGAGGGGAGTATCGTCTGGCGGCCGAATCACTGGATCTGCCCGGTCGGAGGACGTGTTTGAGTGCAAGGCGAGATTAGCATAGCAGGCCGGCGCATCGGCCTCGACCATCCGCCCTATATCGTCGCGGAGATGTCCGGAAACCACAATGGGGACATCAACCGCGCTTTCCGCATCCTGGAAGCGGCCAAGACGGCCGGTGCCGATGCGGTCAAGCTGCAGACCTATACCGCCGACACCATCACCATCGACCATGACGGCCCGGAGTTCCTGATCCATGGCGGGTTGTGGGATGGGCGTCGGCTCTACGAGCTCTACGAAGAGGCGCACACGCCGTGGAAGTGGCACGGCCCGATCTTCGACAAGGCCCGGGAGCTTGGCATCACGGTGTTCTCCGCCCCGTTCGATCCGAGCGCGGTGGACCTGCTGGAGAGCCTGGGCGCGCCGGCCTACAAGATCGCGTCGCAGGAGGTGGTCGACCTGCCGCTGATCCGCCGGGTCGCGGCCACCGGCAAGCCGATGATTATCTCGACCGGCATGGCAAGCCTGGAGGAGGACCGCGAGGCGGTCGAGGCGGCGCGCGGAGCCGGGGCCGAACAGATCGTCGTCCTGCACTGCGTCAGCGCCTATCCGGCCCCGGCCGAGGAGGCGAATCTGCGGACCATCGCCGATCTCGCCGATAAGCTCGGCGTGGTCACCGGGCTTTCCGACCACACGATGGACACCACCGTGGCGACCTTGTCGGTGGCTATGGGCGCCTGCCTGATCGAAAAGCACGTGACGTTGGCGAGGGTCGATGGCGGGGTGGACAGCGCCTTCTCGCTGGAGCCCGACGAGTTGGCGCGGCTGGTGCGCGACACCCGCATGGCCCATGCCGCGCTCGGCGCGCCCGCCTACCGGCCGACCAAATCGGAGGAGGCGGGGCTCAAGTTCCGCCGCTCGCTCTATGTGGTCGCCGATGTTGCCAAGGGCGAGGCACTGACCGCCCGGACCATCCGTTCGATCCGCCCGAGCCTCGGCCTCGCGCCCAAGCATTACGACACGGTTCTCGGCCGCCGCGCCGCGCGGGACCTGAAACGTGGTGAGCCGCTGAGCGCCGATATGGTCGAGGGCGGCATCGACGCCTGACATGCGGACACCCCAAGAAATTCTTGAACGGGCGACCGTCCTGCAACTGTCGGGACAGGCGGAACAGGCGATACCGCTGTACGGCTATCTGCTGAAGTCGAACCCGAACCATCCGGATCTGCTGTACCGCATGGGCATGGCGCTGCATCAGATCGGGCGCAACGACGCCGCCGCGCAGATGATCGCCGGGGCTGTCGAGCGCCGCCCGACGGATGCCGCCTACCGTCACGCATTGGGGGCCGTGTTGCACGCGATGGGGCGGCTCGACGATGCCGTCGCTGCCTATGAGGCGGTGTTGGAATGTGACCCGGCATATGTCGATACGCTGGCGGTCCTGGGCGGCATTCTCGCCGCCGGAAAGCGTCGGGCGGAAGGCATCGCGATGCTGCGCCGGGCCGTGGTCGTGGCGCCGGCGAGCGATGAGGCCTGGAGCCGTATCGGCAACCATCTGCACGCGGTCTCCGACCTTCAGACCTGCGAGAGGATTCGCCGCCGAGCCCTGGTGTCGGCGCCGGGCAGGCCGGAGCACTGGGTTTCCCACGCGCTCGGCCTGATGAACATCGAACAGGGCGACCGGGCGATGCGGCGGTTCCGGGCGGCCGCGGTGATCGCACCGGCCCATCACGAGGCCTACAACCACCTCGCCTGGCTGCAGGTCGGTCGGCTGATGGTTGCGGAGGCGCGAAAAGGCTTCGACTGGGCCCGCCGGCTACGCCCGGATCTGGCCGCCGCCTATGCAGGTCTGTCGGAGGCGGCCTTTACCGCCGGCGATCCGCGCGAGGCGATCCGGTGCATGCGGAAGGCTCTCGAGATTTCACCGGGCGAACCCCATTACCGCTTCCGCCTGGGTATCCAGTTGCTCTCCATCGGCGAGATGCAGGAGGGGTGGGTCAGCTATACCTATTTGCGCCGCAAGTCCGACGCGGTGCTGCGGGATCCGAGCGTCCCGCTATGGGACGGCCGGGCATCGCCGGATACCACGCTGTTCATCGCCGCCGATCAGGGCGTCGGCGATGAATTGCTGCATGCCTGCACCATTGCCGACGCGGCGCGGGATGTCGGCCGTGTGGTGGTCGAATGCGACCAGCGCATTCTCCCGCTGATGCGTCGCAGTTTCCCCGATGCCTACATCCACGCCTACCATCGGATCGGCGACCGCAATTCTCCCGAGCACCTCTACGATTGGGTGC
Source organism: Thalassobaculaceae bacterium (assembly GCA_029212785.1). GTDB lineage: Bacteria > Pseudomonadota > Alphaproteobacteria > Thalassobaculales > Thalassobaculaceae > Thalassobaculum. The sequence goes on along the minus strand of JARGOG010000070.1, from coordinate 10,635 downwards.
CGCGGGACTGGTGGCCGGATGCCTATGCCGATGGCGTGCTGCTGATGTCGCGCTATCGTGGCTCCGTCGAGCGGGCGGACGGGTCGGCCCGACCGTGGCTGAAAGCGGATCCGCATCGGGTCGCGGAGATGCGGTCGAAGCTTGCCGAGCTCGGCGACGGACCGAAGATCGGCGTGGCCTGGCGCAGCCGCAGGCTGACGACGTTCCGGCTGGCGCATTATCCCGGCATCGGACCGTTCGAAGAGGTGTTCAAGGTTCCCGGCGCCACCTATGTCTCGCTGCAATACGGCATGGGGTGGCGTGAGGAGATTGGCGCGAGCGCGGCCCCGGTGTCGCTGATCGATGGGCTCGACACCACCGACGACATCGATGGCGTCTTCGCCCTGGTCGAAGCCCTGGACCTGGTAATCTGTCCGTCGAGCACGGTCGGCTGGATCGCGGCATCCCTCGGCAAGCCGGTCTGGCTGCTCTACAACACACCGGTCTTTCTGGAATACGGCACCGACCGGTTTCCCGGCTTCCCCACCGTGCGCTGCTTCCGCAAGACCCAGATCGAGCCCTGGCGACCCCTCATGCGGGAGGTCGGCCGCGCCCTGGAGGCTCATCTCGATCGTCTCTGAGACGCGCTTCAGGTCTGGGAGGGTGAGGGCGGTGCGGTGGTCTTCCGCCCGCGCACGGCCTCGCGATAGGTGATGTACAGGCCGCTCGAGACGATGATGCCGCCGCCGACGAAGGTCCAGATATCCGGGAACGTGCCGAAGACGAAGTAGCTGAGCACGATCGCCATCACCAACTGACCGTAGTTGAAGGGCGCCAGCACCGATGCCTCGCCGTACTGGAAGGCGCGGATCACGAAATAATGGCCGAGCCCGCCGATGAATCCGAGCATCGCGAACAGTGCTGCATCGACCAGCGAGACCGGCGTCACCCAGTAGAACGGCAGGGCGATCGAGGAGATCACCGCGCCCACGATGGCGATGTAGGTGATCGATGTTTCCGCCGGGTCGGCGGCGGCGAATTTGCGGGTGAAGATCTGATAGGTCGCGTAGCAAAGCGCCGTTCCGAAGACCAGGAACATGGCCCAATGCGTCTCGCCGCCGCCCGGGCGGATGATGATCAGGGCGCCGACGAACCCGACCGCCACCGCGGTCCAGCGCCGAACTCCCACGGATTCGCCGAGGAACGGCGCCGCCAGTGCGGTGACGATCAGCGGCGAGGTGAAGTTGATGGCGCTCGCTATCGGCACGTCGATGAAGCGCAGGGCCGTGAAGAAGCAGACGGTCGCCACGAACATCAGCACCGATCGAATGATGTGCACACCAGGCCGACTTGCCCAGAGCAGCTTGATCCCGCGCCGCGGCATGAACATCAGCAGCACGAACACCAAGTGTCCGGTGTAGCGCGCCCACACGATTTGAACCGTGTGGTAGTCGTCGGACAGGAATTTCGCCGCGACGTTCATGAACGGCAGCAGGTTGATCGCCAGCAGCATGAACAGGAACGCGCGCATGGCGTCCTGGCCCTGGGGGTCACTCGACGGTGCGGCCGTGGTGGGGGGAACAGTTGCCATGGCAACAGACTAGATCAGCGAAGCGTCGCGGCGCATCCCCCGATCCGGATCTTCCGCGATGCCCTGACGGCAGCTATCGTCCCCGCAACGTCATACAGGGAGATAGGCATGGGAACGCGCGCGCTGCGGTTCGAGACACCGAACGGACCGATCGAGGTGACCGTGACGAACTGCGTTGTCGCCGGCTGGACCGGCCGCGACAAGGCGGCGATCGACCATCATATCGAAGAGATGGCGGAGATCGGCGTCCCTGGGCCGAGCACGGTGCCACTCTACTACCGAGTGGCCGTCGAGCAGCTCACCCAGGGAGATCATATCCAGGTGTTGGGCGACGACAGTTCCGGCGAGGTCGAACCGGTGCTGGTGGCGACCGAAAGCGGGCTGTTTCTGACCGTCGGCTCCGACCATACCGACCGCAAGGTCGAGGCCTATTCGATCGCGGTCTCCAAGCAGATGTGCCCGAAAGTGCTCGGCACCGCCGCGTGGCCGGTGTCGCTGGACGACGATCTGGACGCGCTGGCGCTGCAGGCGGTGGCGACGATCGGCGGGGACGACGTGATCTATCAGACCGGTACGCTCGCCCTGATCCGCCCGCTGAAGGATCTGGTCGCCGGGGTCGGCGGTCTCGCCCCCGGCACGGTCATGCTGTGTGGCACGGTGCCGGTATCCGGCGGTATCCGGCCGGCCCAGCGTCTGGCCGTGTCGATCACCGACCCGGCGCGTGATCGTACCCTGTCCCATGCCTACGACATCGAAACCCTGCCCGTGGTGAGCTGACCCATGACCTTTGCGCCGAAGACCCCGATCACCGAAATCCTGACCGCGCTCGATACCGGCCAGACCACCGCCGCCGCTCTGCTGGAGGCTGCGCTGGATCGGGCGAAGGATGGCGGCGGCGAAGGCGCGCGCGTGTTCACCGTCCTGATGGAGGACAGCGCGCGTGCCGAAGCGGCGGCGAGCGACGGGTTGCGCAAGGCCGGTGTGCCGCCGCGGCCGCTCGAAGGGTTGCCGATCTCGATCAAGGACCTGTTCGACGTCAAGGGAGCGGTGACCACCGCCGGTTCCAGGGTTCTGGCGACGGAGCCGCCGGCGGAGGCGGATGCGCCGGTGATCGCCCGCCTGCGTGCCGCCGGCGCCGTGCTGGTCGGGCGCACCAACATGACCGAGTTCGCCTATTCCGGTCTCGGCATCAATCCGCATTACGGGACCCCGGCCAATGCCTGGGACCGGGCGTCGAAACGCATTCCCGGTGGCTCGTCCTCCGGGGCGGCGGTCAGCGTGACCGACGGTATGGCGACGGTCGGCCTTGGCACCGATACCGGCGGTTCGGTGCGCATTCCCTCCAGCCTGTGCGGTCTCGCCGGGTTCAAGCCGACCCAGCGACGGGTGCCGATCGCCGGAGCCGTGCCGCTGTCGACCAGCCTCGACAGCATCGGGCCGCTGGCGCCGACCATGGAGTGCTGTGCCCGAACCCATCAGGTGCTGGCCGGCGAGACGGTGCGTCGGATCCCGGCCATGCCGGTCCAGGGGCTGCGCCTCGCGGTGCCAAAGGAGTTCGTGCTCGACGATCTCGACGAACCGACGGCTGCGGCGTTCCAGGCGGCGCTCTCCACGATCTCCATGGCGGGGGCGACGATTGTCGATCTGTCCCTGCCGGAGCTGCTGGAGCTGCCGCTGGTCAACGCCAAGGGTGGCTTCACCGCGCCGGAGAGTTTCGCCCTGCACGAGCGCCATATCCTGCGCGATCCGGATGCGTTCGATCCCCGGGTGATCTCCCGGATGCTGCGGGCGAGCGAGCAGTCGGCGGCGGATTACTACGCCCTGGTCAACGCCCGCGCCGACATCCAGACCCGGGTGGCGGCCAAGACCTCGGCCTTCGACGCGGTGCTGATGCCGACCACCCAGCGTATTGCTCCCCCGATCGCGGCGCTGGAGGCGGATGATGCCGCCTATGGGTCCGCCAACATGGCGATGTTGCGAAACTGTTCGGTCGGCAACTTTCTCGACCGCTGCGCGGCGACGATCCCGATTCAGGAGCAGGGCAGCGCCCCGATCGGCCTGATGATCATGGGAGAAACCCTCGCGGACGACCGGATTCTCGCCATATCGCTGGGCTTGGAGACCTTATTCGACTGAGGGTCTCTTGGTAACTTTGTTTCTGCGATTCAAGGGCTTGAGAGATCATTGTTGCGCCCCTACTTGGGAAGGGTACGCTTTTAAACCCGGGACGCACTCGGCTCCCGGAGACGTCGAAAGGAGGTTCGTATGACAGCGACTGATCGGATCGACTCCCTGCGCGCCCGCCATGCCTGGCTTGAGGGCAAATTGGACAATGAATCCGGACGACCTTTACCGGATGACGTCGCCGTCCATGACCTGAAACGTCAGAAACTGGCCATCAAGGACGAGATTGCGCGACTGGAGCGCGTCTAGCCGAGGACAGTCCACCCTGCCAATTTCTCCAGCCCGCCCGCTGAAAAACGCCAGGCGAGCGGGTTGGTCTCCCGGGCCCGCCTTTCGGATGAAAGGCGGGCTTCGTTTTGACGGTCTCGCCTTCCCAGGACCCGGCCGGACTTGCCCTGCGGGCCAAGCGGGATGACAGTGTGCGGACCTTATTCGTCACCAGGAGCGCCGTCCCATGACCACCCCGCCGCCCGCCCGTGTCGGAGATCCGGCCGGCGCGATCGACACGCCCGCCCTGGTGATCGACCTCGACGCCTTCGACCGCAATCTCGACCGCATGGCCGCCTTCGCCAAGGAAACCGGCATGCGTGTCCGTCCACACGCCAAGACCCACAAATCACCCATGGTCGCCTGGCTGCAGATCGAGCGCGGCGCCGTCGGTCAATGCTGTCAGAAGGTCGCGGAGGCGGAGATCCTCGTCGATGCCGGCATTTCCGACGTGCTGGTGTCCAATCAGGTGGTGGGGGAGGCCAAGGTGGCCCGCCTTGCCGCGCTCGCCCGCCGGGCGCGGATCAGCGTGTGCGCCGACGATCCGCTGCAGGTCGATGCCTACGCGGCGGCGGCGCGGCGCTTCGGGGTCGAGATCCATGTGCTGGTCGAGATCGATGTCGGCGCCGCGCGCTGCGGTGTCGCGCCCGGCGCGCCGGCGGTTGACCTTGCGCGGCGCATCGCCGAAGCCGACGGCCTGACCTTCGACGGGGTGCAGGCCTATCACGGCTCCGCCCAGCATATCCGCGGCTTTCTGGAGCGGGGCAAGGCGATCGAGTTGGCCGGCGAGTCCCTGGCGATGACTGTCGACGCGCTTGCCGCCGCCGGGCTCGAATGCCGGACCATCGGCGGCGCGGGGACCGGCAGCTTCCGCTTTGAGACCGGTTCCGGTCTGTGGAACGAGCTTCAGCCCGGCTCCTATTGCTTCATGGATGCCGATTACGCCCGCAATCTCGGTGAGGACGGCAGCGAGGGGCTTGAGTTCGAGCATGCGCTGTTCGTCGCCTCGACGGTGATGAGCGCGTCGGCGCCGGGCCGCGCGGTGGTCGATGCCGGGCACAAGGCCGCGTCGGTCGACAGCGGATTGCCGACGGTCTGGCAACGCCGCGACACCGATTATGTCTCCGCCTCCGACGAGCACGGCAAGCTGTCGCTGAGCGCCGCCGCTTCGCCGCTCGGCCTCGGCGATCGGGTCTGGTTGGTGCCGGGGCATGTGGACCCGACGGTGAATCTGCATGACTGGTATGTCGGCGTGCGCGGCGGTCTGGACGACGGCCATGTGGAGAGCGTGTGGCCGGTGGCGGCCCGCGGTGCGCTCACCTGAGCGATCCCGCCCCTTTGTTGACAGCCGCCCCGCAACGCGCCAAATCCTGAACCATGGACCAGATCACCGCAGACGCGCCCGAGCGCCCGATCGACGAGGAGCAGGCAGAGCTCATCGACGAATTCGCCTTCTTCGACGACTGGATGCAGCGCTATGAGTACCTGATCGATCTCGGCCGCAAATTGCCGCCGCTGGACGATGCCTACAGGCGCGACGCATTCAAGCTCAAGGGCTGCCAGAGCCAAGTCTGGCTGGTCGGTGAGAAACGCGGCGACCGGTTGGTGTTTCACGCGATCAGCGACGCCGCCATTGTCTCCGGCATCATCGCCTTGTTGCTGCGGGTCTATTCCAACCGCACGCCGCGCGAAATCATGGATACCGAGCCCGATTTCATCCCCGCCATCGGCCTGGATGCCCACCTGTCGCCGTCCCGTAAGAACGGGCTCGGCGCCATGCTCAAGGCGATCAAGGAACGCGCGCGGGCCGAACTCGACACGGCGTAGGATGGCGATGGCGGAGCAGCCTCCCACCTCGGCCCCTGCTGCCCTGGACGGCGTCTATCAGGACCGGCTGCTGGAGCTTGCCGACCCTATCGTTCGCGATGGTCACGATGTAGTCGATCCCGACGCTGAAGCGAGTGCGGTCAGCCGCGCCTGCGGCAGCCGGGTGGCGATCCAGGTCCGGTTCGAAGGGGACGTGGTGGCCGATTACGGACAGAAAGTAGAGGCCTGCGCGCTCGGCTCCGCTGCCGCCTCGGCCGTAGGCGCCGCCGTGGTCGGCGCCACGGTTGCCGAGCTGCGCCACGCGGCGGCGGCGATGGAGGCCATGTTGACGCGGAACGGTCCAGCCCCCGGCGGGCGGTTTGCGGCCCTTTCAGCGCTGGAACCAGCCCGTGCATTCACGAACCGCCACGCCTCCATTCTCCTCACGTTCCGAGCCCTGGAGAAGGCGTTCAAGGCCACCGGCCGGTGACGCGAACGGCCGACCCTTCGACACGCTCCGATCCTTGGACAAGCCCATCTGGGGCAAGCCGGGGACCGGGACGGCTCACGGCGAGGCCTTCCGTCGTCTTCCGCAATGACCGCGCCCTGAGCCGCGGAGGCGCAGCCGACACGTGTCGAAGGGTCGGACTTCATCCATGAGAGACCAGCCCGCGAGCACGGCTCGGCGGACCCGCCTGCTGGACGGGCCGATCCTGGCGACCCTGGCGACGCTTGCGACGCCCAATATCGCCGCCTCTTTCCTGCAGTCGGGCATGAGTGTCGTCGAGGGCGCCTATCTCGGCCGGCTCGGCACCATCGAGCTGGCCGGTGTCGCCCTGGTCTTCCCGCTGCTGATGCTCACCAACATGCTCTCCGGCGGTGCCATCGGCGGCGTCGTGGCGGGAGCGACGGCGCGGGCGCTCGGGGCCGGAGATGACGCCAGGGCGCAGGAGATCCTGCGGGCCGCCGTGCTGATCGCGCTGGCATTGGCGACGGTGATGGCCCTGGCGATCCTGGGCTTCGGGCGGTCGCTCTACGGCCTGCTCGGCGGCGACGGGGTGGTGCTGGAGGCCGCCGATCTCTATGGCGACCGCCTGGCTGCCGGGATCTTCACGCTGTGGCTGTTCAACGTGCTCGCCAGCCTGCTGCGCGGCTCCGGCGACACGGTGCGGCCGGCGATCGCGCTCGCCTGCGTGCTGGCGCTGCATGCCGGCATCGCCTGGCTGCTGATCTTCCCGATGGGGCTGGGGATCGCCGGCGCCGGTCTGGCCATGCCGCTCGCCTATCTGCTCGGCGCGGTCGGGCTCTCCGCCTGGCTGATGAGCGGCCGGGCGGCGGTCGCCGTGGTGCCGGGGCCGGTAACCGGGCGGGTGATGGTGCCGCTGCTGCGCCAGGGAACGCTGGCCGCCACCCAGTCCTGTCTGACCGTGGCCATGACGCTGATCGTGACCGCCATTATCGGCCGGCTCGGAACCCACTGGCTTGCCGGATACGGCATCGGCGCGCGTCTCGAATTCCTGATGATACCGGTGATCTTCGGCGTCGGCGGGGCGCTGATTGCCATGGTTGGCGTCAATGCCGGTGCCGGGCGCCGCGAGCGGGCGATCCGCATCGCCTGGACCGGCGGGGCGATGGCGGCCTGCATCGTCGGCAGCATCGGATTGGTCGGGTCGATCGAGCCGGACCTGTGGGGCCGCCTGTTCACCCAGGATCCGGAGACGTTGGCGGCGGTCGGGCTGTACCTGTCCATCGTCGGGCCGTTCTACGCGTTCTTCGGCCTCGGGCTGTGCCTGTACTTCGCCAGCCAGGGTCTCGGGTCCATGGTCTGGCCGGTGGTCGGCACGCTGCTGCGCCTGCTGATCGTGCTCGGCGGCGGCATGGCGCTGGTGGCGAGCGATGCCGCCACGCCGGAGGCCATGTTCGCCGTGGTGGCGGGGGCGATGGTGGTCTACGGGGTGTTCATCGTGGTGGCGCTGAAGTTGGGGCCGTGGCGCACCTGAAAAAACACGCTCCGTCTGCCCGGAGTTGATCCGGTATCGGGCCGGGCTGACGGGGAAATACGTTACCGCCGCAGCTTGATCAGCAGCATCAGCGGCAGCACGGCGAACGACGTCAGCGTGAAGGCGTAGAACGAGTTCAGATACCCGATCATCGCCGCCTGCCGGCTCATCTCGCCCGACAGGCCGGCCAGCGCGCCGGCGCTGTCCAGCGACCACACCCGGAACAGCGAGTCCTGGAACAGCAGGGCCTCGTTGGTCGGCCGGGCATGGACCGTCATCTCGGCATAGTTCACCCGGGCGCCGTTCAACGCGATGGCGATGGCGATGGAGATATAGATCGAGCTGCCGAAATTGCGCACCAGATGGAAGATCGCCGTTGCCTCGGCGGTCTTCTCGCGCGGCAGGGTGTTGAAACTGACGATCGTCAACGGCACCCAGACAAGGCCGACGCCGAGACCCTGCAGCGCACTGGTCCACAGCACGTCGAAGGTCGTCAGGTTGATGCTGAACTGGGACATGTACCACCCGGCCGCGCCCTGCAGCGCGAAGCCGGCGGCGAGGGTGGGTCTGGGGTCGAGCTTGCTGCCCCAGAACATGAAGAAGAACCCGAGCAGGGTGCCGACGCCGCGGGCGCCGAGAATGACGCCAATGATCGAATCCGGATATCCCCGCACCCCCTGGAGCAGGGCGGGCAGCAGGGTCATCGGCGTGAAGTTCAGCATGCCGAACACGAAGACCAGCGCCAGACCGATGGTGTAGTTGCGATCGAGCAGCAGCTTGGGGTCGAGGAACGGCCGGTCGGCCGTGGCCGAATGCGCGATGAACAGATACAGCGACAGGGCGGCGACCGCGCCGCAGAGCAGGATCGTGGTGCTGTCGAGCCAGTCCAGCCGCTCGCCCTGGTCCAGGGTGAACTGGAAAGCGGCGATGAACACCGCGAGGGTCAGGAAGCCGGTCCAGTCGAGATAGTTCGAGCCCGCCTTGGAGCGGTCCTGGATATAGACGATCACCCCGGCCAAGGCGGCGAGGCCGCAGGGCACGATCATGAAGAACACCCAGCGCCAGTTGTACACCTCCGACAGATAGCCGCCGATCGTGGGGGCGAGCACCGGGCCGAGCACCACGCCCATGCCGAACACCGCCATGGCCGAGCCCTGCTGGTGCTTGGGATAGCTGTCCATGACGATGGCCTGGCTGAGCGGCACCAGCGGTGCGCCGAACGCGCCCTGGAACACCCGCGCGACGACCAGCAGTTCGAGCGACGGTGCCAGCCCGCAGGCGAGAGAGGCGACGGTGAACCCGCTCACCCCCCAAATCAGGATCGTGCGGCGCGAGAACCGGGCGGCGAGCCAGCCGGTCATCGGCGTGGCGACGGCGGTGGCGATGATGTTGAAGGTGACGACCAGCGCGATCTGGTCCGTCGTCGCCGACAGCGCGCCCTGCATCTGCGGCAGCGACACATTGGCGATGGTGACCGTCATCGCGTACAGCGCGGTCACCATGGTCAGCGTCGTCAGGATCAGCGCGCGGGTGAGGGCATCCGGGCGCGCCACTTCGGCTGGTTCGTCGATGGGCTCGGCAGTCATCACCGGAGTTTAGAGGCTGTTCGCGGTAATAACGAGAGGTGCTGCGAGGTGATGCACAGCGGCGCGAAATCACGCTAATCTCTGGCGCCCGCCAGACCAGGAGACCCGTACATGGCCGACGCCGATCCCGCGCAGAGTGTTGCGAAATCCCATATCCGTGCCATGCCGGCATCGGGCCAGCCGCCGATCCAGCGGGATTCGAAATCCGGGATCGATCCCGCCGCCATCCGCCGCATGAACCTGAACGAGTCGCCGTTTCCGCCGTCACCCAAGGCGATCGCGGCGATGCAGGAGGCGGCGACCCGGGTGAACTACTATCCCGATCCGCTGTGGCGCGACCTGACATCGGCGCTTGCCGCCCATACCGGTCATCCGCAGGACCGCATCGTGCTCGGCAACGGCTCGGACGAACTGATCGTCGCCGCCGGCCGCGCCGTGCTGTCGCCGGGGGACGAGGTCGTTGTGCCGGTGCCGTCCTTCCCGAGCTATTCGAAATGCGCCGCCCTGAACGGCGCGTCGACGGTCGCCGTCAAGGTACGCCAGGACGGCGCCGCCGATACCGAGGGCATGCTGGCCGCGGTAACGGAGAAGACCCGGCTCGTCTTTCTCGCCACCCCGAACAACCCGACCGGCGGGCTTCTGAGCACCGAGGAGGTCGCGGCCTTCGTCCATGCCCTGCCGCCGACCACCCTGCTGGTGCTGGACGAGGCGTATTACGAGTACGGCATCCATGGTGGCGGCACCGACCATCTGGCCGCCCTGACCGGTGCCGCGGTGCCGTGGGTGGCGTTCCGCACCTTCTCCAAGGCCTATGGCCTCGCCGGCATGCGGGTCGGCTACGCGCTCTGCGGCTCCGACGCGGTGACGAGCTGGTTCCAGAAGGTGCGCAGCACGTTCAACGTCAACGCCGTGGCCCAGGCGGGCGCGCTGGCGGCGCTGGGCGATCAGGCGCATATGACGTCGATCGTCGAGCGCACCCGCATCGAGCGCGAGCGTATGGAGGCGGGACTGGCCAAACTCGGCTGCGAAGCGTTCCCGAGCGTCGGCAACTACCTCTCCGCCAAGACACCGAAACCGGCCGCCGAGGTGGTCGCCGAGGTCGAGAAGCGCGGCATCATGATCGGGCGCCTGATGGCACCGGGCTACGAGGATCATATCCGCATCACCACCGGCCGGGCCGAGGACACCGACGCCCTGCTGACGGCCCTGGCCGAAGTGTTGG
>JARGOG010000003.1:33304-129782 GCA_029212785.1 Thalassobaculaceae bacterium | reverse complement strand
CGGCAACGATGCCTTCCTCGACCGCGGCGCGGGTCGCGTGCATCGCGTCGTCGACGCGATCCTTGCGCTCCTTGACCTCGATCTCGGTCGCACCGCCGACCCGCAGGACAGCGACGCCGCCGACCAGCTTCGCCAGACGCTCCTGGAGCTTCTCGCGGTCGTAGTCGGACGTGGTCTCCTCAACCTGCGCCTTGATCTGGGCGACGCGGGCCTGGATGTCCTTCTTCTTGCCGGCACCGTCGACGACGGTGGTCTCGTCCTTGGTCAGGGTGATGCTCTTGGCGGTGCCGAGCATCTTGATGTCGACGGTCTCGAGGTTGATGCCGACATCAACGGACACGACGGTACCGCCGGTCAGGACGGCGATGTCCTCGAGCATGGCCTTACGACGATCGCCGAAGCCCGGGGCCTTGACGGCCGCGACCTTCAGGCCGCCACGCAGCTTGTTCACCACCAGGGTCGCCAGGGCCTCGCCCTCGACATCCTCGGCGATGATGAGGAACGGACGGGACGAGCGGGCAACCTGCTCCAGCAGCGGCAGCATCGGCTGCAGGCTGGACAGCTTCTTCTCGTGGATCAGAATCAGCGGGTTTTCGAGCTCGCAGATCATCTTGTCGGCATTGGTCACGAAGTACGGCGAGAGATAGCCGCGGTCGAACTGCATGCCCTCGACGACGTCGAGTTCGGTGTGCAGCGACTTGGCTTCCTCGACGGTGATCACGCCTTCCTGGCCGACCTTGTCCATCGCTTCGGCCAGCAGCTTGCCGACATCGGCATCGCCATTGGCGGAGATGGTGCCGACCTGGGCAACTTCGGCCGAGGACTTGATCTTCTTCGAGTTACTCTCGACGTCCTTGACGACGGCGGCGACGGCGAGATCGATGCCGCGCTTCAGGTCCATCGGGTTCAGGCCGGCGGCGACGGCGCGCACACCCTCGCGCACGATGGCCTGGGCCAGCACGGTCGCGGTGGTGGTGCCGTCACCGGCGATGTCGGAGGTCTTCGAGGCCACTTCGCGCACCATCTGGGCGCCCATGTTCTCGAACTTGTCCTTGAGGTCGATGTCCTTGGCGACGGTCACGCCGTCCTTGGTGATGCGCGGCGCGCCGAACGACTTGTCCAGCACCACGTTGCGGCCCTTCGGGCCAAGCGTCACCTTAACGGCGTTCGCCAGCGTATCGACGCCCTTGAGCAGGCGGTCGCGGGCGTCGACGTTAAATTTCACGTCCTTAGCAGCCATGTTCCAGTCTCCGTAGATCGTTCCTGGTATCTAAGCGGTCTTGGTCGGTCCCCGGGGCGGTCGTTAACCGACAACACCCATGATGTCCGACTCCTTCATGATCAACAGATCCTTGCCGTCGATCTTGACCTCGGTGCCGGACCACTTGCCGTACAGCACCGTGTCACCCTTCTTGACGTCGAGCTTCTGAACCTTTCCGGTCTCATCGCGGGCGCCGGGGCCGACGGCCACGACCGTGCCCTGGACCGGCTTTTCTTTGGCCGTATCGGGGATGATGATTCCACCGGCGGTTTTCGTGTCACTTTGCAGTGCCTCGACAACGACGCGGTCATGCAGCGGACGGAACTTCATGGGGCCTCCTCCATGCTCAGCCTTGGGATGCGGCGGGTATTAGCACTCGCCGTCAATGAGTGCCAGGGGTATGGAGGCTCAGCCCTTTGATGTCAACCGGCAGGCCTCAATGGAGACGCTGAAACCGGTCTCCGAAGCGCTTTTCCGCCCGCGCGAGAGCGCTCGGGTCCAGGCCGACGGTGATCGTCGATCCGGTCTCGTCGTCGACCCGCTCGATGATATCGCCGTGGCTGTGCAGCCAGGCGGCGATCTCGCCATCGGCATAGGCGACATGCAACGTCACGACCCGGTGATCTGCCGACAGCAGCCCGTCGATCGCCGCCACCAGGTCGCCGATCCCTTCGCCGGAGACGGCGGAGACGCAGACCGCCTCACCGTTCATGCGCGCCACCTCATTGCGCAGCGTGATGCGGCGCTCCTCCGGCAGCCGGTCGATCTTGTTGAGCACGTCGAGCATGCGGCCGGGCCGCGTGGCTTCATCCACGCCGAGGCCTTCCAGCACGGTCAGGACGTCGCTTTTCTGCGCGTCGGTATCGGGATGGGAGATGTCACGGACATGCAGAACGATATCCGCTTCCGTCACCTCCTCGAGGGTTGCCCGGAATGCAGCGACCAGATGGGTCGGCAGGTCGGAGATGAAACCGACCGTATCGGAGACGATGACCGTACGCCCACCCGGCAGATCGATCCGGCGCATGGTCGGATCCAGCGTGGCGAACAGCAAGTCCTGGGCCATCACGGAAGCACCGGAAAGCCGGTTGAACAGTGTCGATTTGCCGGCGTTGGTGTAGCCGACCAGGGCCACGATCGGGAACGGGACGCGGCGACGGGCCTCGCGGTGCAGTTCGCGGGTCCGCTTGACCTCCTCGAGTTCTCGTCGGATCCGGGTGATGCGGTCGCCGATCAGCCGCCGGTCAAGCTCGAGCTGTCTCTCGCCCGGGCCACCGAGGAAGCCGGCGCCACCGCGCTGACGTTCCAGGTGGGTCCAGGACCGCACCAGTCGGGAGCGCTGGAAGGTGAGCGACGCAAGATCGACTTGCAGGCGGCCTTCATAGGTGCGGGCCCGGGCGCCGAAGATTTCGAGAATGAGCTGCGTGCGGTCGATGACCTTCACTTTCAGCCCAGTCTCGAGGTTGCGTTGCTGCACCGGTGTCAGAGCGCGGTCGATGACCACGACCTCGACCTCCATCGCCTCGGCCAGGTGCTGAAACCGCTCGATCTGTCCGACGCCGAGCAGGGTGCCCGGCCGCGGCTTGTTGACCGTGAGCACCTCGCTGTGGGCGGTCTCCAGGTCGATAGCTGCGGTCAGACCGACAGCTTCCTCGAGACGCGCTTCCGGGTCGCGGACACCGGGGGTGTCCTCGTCCTTCGACGGCAAGCGCGGATGCAGCACGATCGCGCGCGTCTTACCCATGACGCGTTCCAGTCATGCCCAAGCCTAACCCATTACTGGGCATGGAGGTCAGCTATCGCTTTCCTCGCCGGGCTCGAACAGGCTGACCGGATGCTGCGGCATGATGGTCGATACCGCATGCTTGTAGACAAGCTGGGAATGGGCGTCGCGCCTCAGCAGCAGACAGAAATTGTCGAACCACGTGACGATACCCTGGAGTTTCACGCCATTGACGAGGAACACCGTGACGGGTGTCTTGTCCTTGCGGATCTTGTTGAGAAAGACATCTTGGACGCTCTGGCTCTTTTCTGCGGCCATGGTTTTTTCCTTCGCTCCTCAATCGGCTCGTCCGCGCGGGCGGTGGCACCACCTCTTTCGCAGATGCGAGATCGCTTGCCAAGTTATACCGCGAAATCGTTGCGGCTCAACCGCGTAGCTCGCCTAGAAGCGCAGAACAGCCAAAAAGATGCACGGCGGGTGGATGGGCGGTCAGATCTTCGGGGTGCGGATCGTCCGGATGCAGCAGCACAGGCACGCATCCGGCGGCATGGGCGCATGCGAGATCGACCGCACTGTCACCGACGAACCACACGCCCGGCCCGGCCGTCACGCCGGTCCCGTCCAGCGCCAGATGGATCGGATCAGCCGCCGGCTTGTCATGCGCCGCATCCTGGGCGCCGATGATCTTGTTGAAATACCTGTCCCAGCCGAGATGCCCGGCCTCCTTGCGCAGATAGGTGCCGTTCTTGTTGCTGACCACGCCCATCGGCACGCCCTCGCCGGCCAGAGCTTCGAGCAGGTCGAGCGATCCCGGCAAGGGGCGCAGGGTGTCCAGATGGATGTTGTCGAAACTGTCGTAGAACAGCTGGGCGGCGTCCTCCCAGCGGTCCCCGAACAGCTTGGGGAAGCTGTCGCGCATGGAGTGCTTGGCGTTGGCACGGGTCTGCTCCTCGCTCCACGGGTCGAGACCGTACTGCGCGAAGGTAACCGCCAGCGCCCGGGTAATTCCGCCCCAATTGTCGACCAGGGTCGAATCCCAGTCGAACAGCACCGCGTCGGGGCGCGGTAGTCGACTCACGCGGTGGCCCCTTCACCGGCGGCGTAATCCAAATAGGAGTCTCGCAGACCGCTCGACAGCGTGCCCGCCTTGCCGTTGCCGATGACCGTGTCGTCGATCTGGGTAACCGGCGTGACGAAAGCAGTCGCCGAGGACGCGAACGCCTCGCGGGCCTTCTTCGCTTCCTCGACAGAGAACGGTCGCTCGACGAATTTCAGTCCCTGGCGCGCGGCCAGCTTCAGGATCGACAACCGGGTGATGCCGTTCAGGATGTCGTGGGTCGCCGGCCGGGTCACCAGCTCGCCGTCCTGGGTCACGATCCAGGCATTGCTCGACGTGCCTTCGGTGACGTTGCCGTCATCATCGACCTGCCAGGCCTCGAAGGCGCCGTTTTCGCGCGCCTGCTGTTTGCCCAGAATGTTCGGCAGCAGCGCCACCGACTTGATGTCGCAGCGCTCCCAGCGGATATCCTTGATGGTGATGACCTTGACCCCGTTATCCACCGTGTCCTGGCTCGGCATCGAGATCCGCTTGGCGGTCATGACGATGCTCGGCTTGGCGTTTTTCGGGAACGGATGGTCGCGCTTCGCGACGCCGCGGGTCACCTGCATGTAGACGAGGCCGTTACGGATCCGGTTCAGGCGGACCAGTTCGCGCATCTGCGCGCGCAACGCGCCGCGGCTCAGCGGATGCGCGATGCGCAGTTCGTCGAGCGACCGGTTGAGGCGGTCGAGATGCGGGATCTCGTCGACCATGACGCCGTTCTGCACGAGGACGACCTCATAGACGCCGTCGGCGAACTGGTAGCCGCGATCCTCCACATGCACTTCGGCTTGAGAATGCGGAACGAAACGGCCGTTGACGTAGGCGATCCGGGACATGGGACCTCCAGCTGGGCGGGAACGGGACAGGAAAGACGTAGATCGGTATCTAGAGCAAATCAAGATCAGATGGAAGCATCTGATCTTGTGAATTTGCTCTATCTTCAACCAATTAGAGCACGTTGCACGGTTCAGATCGAAGCGACTTGAACCGATCGTGCTCTAGAAGAAATCGAGGCGCACGGCGAACAGTTTCTCGACTTTCTTCACCGCTTCATAGGTGGCGAAGACGACCACCCGGTCGCGGGCCTGGATGACGGTGTCGGCACGCGGCACGATGACCTCCTCGCCGCGCACAATGGCGCCGACGATCACGCCGTTGGGCAGCTTGGCGTCCTTCAGCGGGTGGCCGACCAGAACCGATGTCTCCAGTGCCTCGGCCTCAATCACCTCGCCGAAATCCTCGCGCAGCGAGTAGACGCTGCGAATCCGGCCGCGGCGGACATGCTGCAGGATCGTGGATACCGTGATCGCGCGCGGGTTCACCACCGCGTCGATGCCGAGCTGGGTGATCAGCGGCGCATAGGTGGAGGCATTGATCAGCGCCACCGTGCGCTGGCAGCCCGACCGTTTGGCGAGTAAGGAGCTCAGGATGTTGACTTCGTCGTCATTGGAGACAGCGACGAAGGTCTCCGTCTGGCTGATATTGGCCTCCTCCAGGATCTCGGGGTCCAGGACATCGCCGTTCAGCACCATGGTGCGTTGCAGCGACTGGGCGACCGAGCGGGCGCGGGCGCGGTTGAACTCGATCACCTTGGCGTTCACGCCGTGATGCTCGCGCTCGATTTCCTCCGCCAGAGTCAGACCGATATTGCCGCCGCCGGCGATGATGACGCTGCGAGCCTCCGGCTCCTCGTGGCCGAAACTGGCCAATGCCCGGGACAGATGACGGCTATCGCAGACGAAATAGACCTCGTCGCCGGGCAGCATCTGATCCTCGGCCTTCGGAACGATCGCCTTGCCCTCGCGCAGGATGCCGACAATCACCACCGCCAGATCGGTGAACAGGGAGGTGAGCTGACGCAGCGGCGTGTGGATGATCGGCGTGGTCTCGTCGCAGCGCACGCCGACCACGCGGACTTTGCCGTCCGCCATCGGCACCACGTCGAGCGCGCCCGGCACCTGGAGACGGCGGCCGATGGCCCGCGCCACCTCGCGCTCCGGCGAGATGATGACGTCGATCGGCATGTGCTCGCGCGAGAACAGGTCGGCCCAGATTGGCAGCAGGTAGTCCTGGTTGCGCACGCGGGCGATCTTGGTCGGCACGTTGAAGATCGAATGGCCGACCTGGCAGGCGACCATGTTGACCTCGTCGCTGTAGGTCACCGCGATCAGCATGTCGGCGTCGCGCAGTCCGGCCTGTTCCAGCACGCTCGGGTAAGAGGCGAAGCCGGCGATCGCGCGGACATCCAGCGTATCGCTCAGTTTCTGGATCAGTTCGGGGGATTGATCGAGGACGGTGACGTCGTTGTTCTCGCCGGCAAGGTGCCGGGCGATGCTGGTGCCGACCTGGCCGGCGCCGCAGATGACGACTTTCATCGGATGAGGACTTTCATGGGGGCGTCAGCCGGTCTGTCTGACCGGCTTCTCCGCCTGCTGCAGACCGAGTGACTTGAGCTTGCGGTGCAAGGCCGACCGCTCCATACCGACAAAAGACGCGGTGCGCGAGATGTTGCCGCCGAACCGGTTCACCTGGGCCAGCAGATATTCGCGCTCGAAGGTCTCGCGCGCCTCGCGCAGGCTGAGTCCCATGATTTCGCTGCCCTTCTCCCAACGCAGCGCTGCCGGCGTGGCCGACCCGATCTCCGGTGGAAGCTGGTCGGCGCGGATCGCGTCGCGGGCGCCGCCGCCGGCCATGATCAGCATCCAGTCGACGACGTTGCGCAGTTGGCGCACGTTGCCGGGCCAGTCATAGGCCTGCAGGGCGGCGACCGCATCCTCGCTCAGCGGCCGGGCGGCCATGCCGCTCGCCTCCGACGACTGGGTGACGAAATACCGGGCGAGCAGCGGGACATCCTCGCGGCGTTCGCGCAGCGGCGGGACGCGGATCGGCACCACGTTCAGGCGATAGAACAGGTCCTCGCGGAAGCGCCCGGCCCCCATCTCCTGCTGCAGGTCGCGGTTGGTGGCGGCGATCACCCGGACATCGACTTCGACCTCGGTGTCACCGCCGACCCGGCGGAACGACTGCTCCTGCAGGACGCGCAGGATCTTACCCTGGGTCTCCAAGGGCATGTCGGCGACCTCATCGAGCAGCAGCGTGCCCTTGTGCGCCAATTCCAGGGTGCCGACGGTGCGCGGTTCCGCCCCGCCCGGTTCGGTGCCGAAGAGTTCTGTCTCCAGACGGTCGGGCGTCAGCGTGGCACAGTTCAGCACGACGAACGGGCCGATATTGCGACGTGAACGCTCGTGGATCCGCCGAGCGACGATTTCCTTGCCGACACCCGCTGCCCCGGTAATCAGCACACGGCTACCGGTCGGCGCCACCTTCTCGATCGAGGCGCGCACGGTGTTGATGCCGCTGGACACACCGACCAGATCGCTTCCGGAGCCGGTACGCTTCCGCAAATCGTCGTTCTCGCGCCGCAGCCGGGCGGCCTCGATGGCACGCTGCGCCATGAACAGCAGCCGGTCGGCCTTGAACGGCTTCTCGATGAAATCGTAGGCGCCCTTCTTGATCGCGGTGACGGCGGTCTCGATGGTGCCGTGACCGCTGATCATAATCACCGGCAGCCCTGGGTGATCGCGCTGGATACCACTTAGAATGCCGAGCCCGTCGAGCTCGCTGTTCTGCAGCCAGATATCCAGGATCACCAGGGACGGCATACGTCGGCGGATCGCTTCGAGGGCTTCCGTCGAATTCGCCGCCTGGCGGGATTCGTAACCTTCGTCTTCGAGGATGTCGCCGATAAGCATCCGGATATCGGCTTCGTCATCGACGATCAGGATGTCATTGGCCATGGGTTGCCAGAGCCGGGTTGGTTTCGTGCAGGACCGAGGGTAGAGCCGAGAATACCAGACTGACGATCGCGCCGCCTTCCGGACGGTCCCGAAGCTCGATCGATCCGCCGTGATCTTCCATGATTTTCTTGACGATGGCCAGTCCGAGCCCAGTCCCCTTGTCCCGCGTCGTGACATACGGCTCGGTCAGCCGGCTGCGCTCCATGTCAGGCAAACCGCGGCCGTTATCGGCAATCGAGACGGCGACGGCATCGGGGCGTCGCTCGATTGTGATCGCGATCGCACCGGGCGCCGCGCCCTCGCCCTCCTCGTGCTGGCGCCCCTCGATCGCATCGACGGCGTTCTGCAGGAGATTGGTCAACGCCTGACGGATTTGCCGCGAATCGCAGCGTTGGACGACGGCGTCGCCGCCGACATCCATGGTCAGAGTCACTCCTGTCCGGGCTCCGCGCTGAAGGTCGGCGGCGGAGGTCACGAGTTCGCGCAGATCCTCATCCCGCATCACCGGCGTCGGCATCCGCGCGAAGGAGGAGAACTCGTCGACCATCCGGCCGATATCGCCGACATGGCGCACGATGGTGTCGATCATCCGCGCGAAGGTGTCCTTGTCCGTCTCGATCTGGTCGAGATATTTCCGCCGCAGCCGTTCGGCGGACAGTTGGATCGGAGTCAGCGGGTTCTTGATCTCGTGGGCGATGCGGCGGGCCACGTCGGCCCAAGCGGCCTTGCGCTGGGCCGAAAGCAGCTCGGTGACGTCATCGAAGGTCAGCACATATCCGGAGACGATGCTGTCGGAGATCTCCGCGCTCAGCCGGGCATGGAAAGTCCGATTATCGCCGTTCTCAAGGGTCATGGTGACCTGATCCGTCGCCTCGCGCCAAGGCCTCTGCGTCACTTCCGCCATCAGCGCGTCGAACTCCGGCAGGGTCTCGGCGAAGGTGGTGCCGAGCTTCGCGTCCAGGTCGATACCGAGGAGGCGCCCCGCCGCCCGGTTTGGCAGGTTGATGCGCCCGTCGTCATCAAGGCCGACCACACCGGACGAGACACCACCCAGTACCGCTTCGGTGAACCGCCGGCGCTCGTCGAGCTGGGTATTGGCCTCGACCAACTCCTCGTGCTGGGATTCAAGCTGGGCGGTCATGCGGTTGAACGCCCGGGTCAGGCTGGCGATCTCGTCGAGACCGACACCCAGCGGCACGCGGACCGACAGGTCGCCGCGACGCACCCGCTCCGCGCCGTCGATCAGCGAACTGACCGGTCGTACAAGCCGGTCCGCCAACAGCAGCCCGACCCAGATCGCCGCCAGCAGGATCAACAGCGCCACCAGGGCGAACACGATGGCGAAGGTCAGCTGGAAATCCAGCCGACGTCCTTCCAGTGCCTGATATTGCGATACCGCCTGCTGGGTGTCCTCGACCCGCGCCAGCAGGGCGGGATCGACGAAGCGACCGACGAACAGAAAGGTGTCGACGATCTGGTTGAGAGCAACGAGGGCGCGGATGCGGTCGTCGTTCTCCGAGGTGATGATGACCACCTCGCCCCGGCGCGCCCGCTCCATGGCCTGCTCCGGCAGCGGCTCGAAGTCAAAGGCGAAGGACAGACCGGTGCGCGCATAGACCCGTCCCGCTCCGTCGAACACCACCGCCTCGGTCAGGTTTCTGACGGCGGCCTGGGCGGTGATGACCTGCTCGAAGCGCCGGCTGTCGGACAACAGGAACGGCGCCTCGCGGTTGAGATCGTTCGCCATGGCCAGCACGTCACCGCGGATGGTCTGGCGGTGCTCGTCGAGATAGGCCTCGGCGACCGCTGCCGACTGGGTGACCGCCGTCGACACCCGCTCGCTGAACCAGCCGCGCACGCCGAGATCGAAGAACACGGCCGAGAACACCGACACGATCAGCGTCGGCGTGACCGCGATCAGGGCGAACAGCAGGGCCAGACGGAGATGTAGGCGGGCGCCGGCCAGCCCCCGTCTCCGTTCGATCCAGATGCGGATGAGCTGGCGCACCACCAGCGCACCAAGGCCCAGTAGAAAGGCGATGTTGAGATAGACGCAGAGCAGGACGAGATCGGGGTCCGGGCCGAGCGGACCGGATCGGGTAATCACGATCGCCGTGCCGGCACCCGACAGGATGGCCAGCAGACTGAAGGCGACGGCGAGCTTGCGTTCCAGCGCGACGCGCCGGGCCCAATGGCGGAAGGCCCGCCACAGGGTCAGCCGCGGCGGCTCCGGCTGTGCGTCACTGAACGTGGAGGTTCCGGTCATTCTGCCGTCGCGGTGGTCGCACCGATCGCCGCGCCGCGGCCCTGTGTCTGGCCGAAGCCGGCGCCGATCAAGGGTCGGATCGTACGCTCCGGATCACCGGAATGTCCAACTCCCGGATCTTCTTCCGCAGGGTGTTGCGGTTCAGGCCGAGCAATTCGGCGGCGCGAATCTGATTGCCCCGGGTCGCCTTCAGGCTGAGCGAGATCAGTGGCCGCTCGACCTCCCGCAGCACCCGCTCATGCAGACCGGAGGCCGGCAACTCGTCCTTGTGGGCATTGAAATAGGCCGAGAGATGCCGCTCGACCGCGCTGGACAGGTTCTCGTCATCGGCGGCCGGCGCCGTGCCGTCGCCATCACTCATCGGCGGCTCGGCGAGCTCGGTCTCGATCGCCTCGGCGCCGATCGTTTCCTCGACATAGAGCGCGGCCAGACGGCGGCAGAGATTCTCCAGTTCGCGGACGTTGCCCGGCCAGGAATAGGATTGAAGCCGGGTGATGGCACCGGCGTCGAGATGCTTGCTCGGCAGACCTTCCGAGGGCATCTGCGCCAGGAAATGGCGGGCCAGATCGGGGACGTCCTCGCGCCGCTCTCTGAGCGCGGGCAGGCGGATCGGCACGACATTGAGGCGGTAGAACAGATCCTCGCGGAACAGACCCTGGCGGATCAACTGCCGCAGATCCCGGTGTGTCGCGGCGACGATGCGCACATTGGCCTGGATCGGGGTGCGGCCGCCGACGGTCGTGTACTCGCCCTCCTGCAACACGCGCAGCAAACGGGTCTGGGCCTCGAGCGGCATGTCGCCGATCTCGTCCAGGAACAGCGTACCGCCCTGGGCCTGCTCGAACCGGCCGGTCGCGCGCATGGTGGCGCCGGTGAAGGCGCCCTTCTCGTGACCGAACAGCTCGGACTCGATCAGCTCGCGCGGGATCGCCGCCATGTTGATGGCGACGAAGGGCCCGTCGGACCGCTTGCCGTAATCGTGCAGCGCGCGGGCGACCAGTTCCTTTCCGGTGCCGGATTCACCGGTGATCATCACCGTCAGGTCGGTCCCCATGAGCCGTGCGAGAACCCGATAGATTTCCTGCATCGCAGGCGATCGGCCGATCAGCGGCAACGCGTCCTCGCTGCGCTCCTCGACCACACGGACCTCGCCTTCGGCCTCCTTCACCCCCGGTGCCGGCGCGGCGAGCGCCTTGCCGACCGTCGCCACCAGTTCGTTCAGGTCGAACGGCTTGGGCAGGTACTCGAAGGCGCCGCGCTCGCTCGCCTTGACGGCGGTGAGCAGGGTGTTCTGCGCACTCATGACGATGACCCGCAGGTCTGGGCGAATCTTGCGGATCCGCGGCAACAGGTCGAGGCCGTTGTCGTCCGGCATCACCACGTCGGTGATGACCAGATCCCCCTCGCCGTCCTCGATCCAGCGCCACAGGCCGGCGGCCGTGCCGGTGCTGCGGACCGAATGACCGAGACGGGTGAGCGCGTGGCCGAGCACCGTGCGGATGGCCCGGTCGTCATCGGCGATGAGAATGGAAGCCGCGCGCTGGCTCATGCCGTCGTGCTCCCGCCGCTTTCGGCAGTCGCTTCAGGAGATTGATCCCGTCTGCGGCGCACCCGGCGCGGCTTCGGCGCGTCGACGATCGGCAGGGTCAGCCGGAAGATCGTGCGGCGCGGGACCGAGTCCACCTCGATCACCCCGCCATGATCCGCCACCGCCTTGGCGACGAAGGCGAGACCGAGGCCGGAGCCGTTGGTCTTGGTGGTCACGAACGGCTCGAACAGATTGGCCTGTAGCTCCTCGGGGATGCCGGGCCCGTTGTCCTGAACCGTCACCTGCAGCGGCAGATGCACCCGCTCGCGCGAACCGGCGACGGCGACCCGCATGCCATGGCGGTAACTCGTGGTGAGGGTGATCTCGCCCCCCTCCTCCGGCACGGCTTCGCTCGCGTTCTTGATCAGGTTCAGGAACACCTGGACCAGCAGGTCGTGATTGCCGAGCACGGCCGGCAGCGACGGGTCGTAGCGCTCGATGAACGTCGCCTTCCTGCCGAAGCCGTTCTGGGCGACCCGGCGGCAGCGTTCCAGAACCTCGTGGATGTTGACCCCGTTGCGCTCGATCGGGCGCTCGTCGCTGAACACCTCCATGCGGTCGACCAGCGCGCAGATCCGGTCGGTCTCATCGCAGATCAGGCGGGTCAGCACCTGCTCATCGCCATGGACCGACTGTTCCAGAAGCTGTGCAGCGCCGCGGATGCCCGACAGCGGGTTCTTCACTTCATGCGCCAGCATGGAGGCCATCGCGCTGACCGAGCGGGCCGCGCCGCGATAGGAGAGTTGGCGGTGCATCTTGGACGCGATGGTCCGTTCCTGCAGGTTCACGGCGACCGCGCCCGACACTTCCGGGATCGGTGCGATCTGGACGTTCACCACGATCTGACCGATGCGCGGGGATTCGATTTCCAGGTCATAGTCGCTCAGGCCGGACTGGGACGACCGCGACTGGGCGATCATGCCCAGCAGCGGGCTGTCCAGCGGCACCCAGTCGGTGAGGTTGCGCCCCGCCGCGGCCGCCACGCTGGACGACATCAGGTTTTCGGCCGCGATGTTCAGAGAAAGGACGCAGTTTTCGCCGTCGAGAACGATTACCGCCCAGGGCAGCGCGTTCAGCACGGTATTGCCATCCATATAAGACAGAGGCTGACTCCGTCCCAATGTTGCCACGGCCGTCATGCCGCGATCCTCCCGCTGCTATTGTCGGATCCGAGGTCGGCGAAGAACCGGTCGATCTCCGCGAAGACGACCGTCGGATCCATTGTGTTGTTGACCCTTTGCCGGAACTCCGCCGAGCCCGTCAGGCCCTCGGTGTACCAGCCGATATGCTTGCGCGCGTTGCGGATGCCGGCATGGGTGCCGTAATGCACCAGCATCGCGTCGAGATGCTCTGCGAGAATGGCCCGGCGCTCCTCGATATCGGGATCGGCCGGCGGCACCGCGCCGGCAAGCGCGGCGGCGATCTGGGCCGGCAGCCAAGGCCGGCCGTAACATCCGCGCCCGATCATCACCCCGTGCGCGCCGGATTGCTCCAGACAGGCCCGGGCGGTTTCGATCGACACCACGTCGCCGTTGGCGACGACCGGCAGGGAGACGGTCTCCACGACCGCGCGGATCGCGGTCCAATCGGCGCTGCCGGTATACATTTGGCAGCGGGTTCGCCCATGCACCGTGATCAGCCGGATACCCGACTGCTCGGCGATGCGGGCCAGTTCCGGCGCGTTGCGGCTGTCTGCATCCCAACCGAGGCGCATCTTCAGCGTCACCGGAAGACCAACGGCGCCGACGACGGCGTCCATGATCTGTCCGGCCAGCACCTCATCCCGCATCAGCGCCGATCCCGCATATTTGTTCACGACCTTCTTGGCCGGGCAGCCCATGTTGATGTCGATCGCGTCGGCGCCACGATCGGCCATCATCCGCGCCGCCTCGGCCATCACCGAAGGGTCCCAGCCGGCGATCTGAACCACAGCCGGGGTATCCTCTGCGTCGATCTCCGCCTTGCGGGTCTCCTCGCGGACGTCGCGCAGCACCGCATGGCTGGCGATCATCTCGGTGACCACCAGCGGTGCGCCGAGCCGTCGGGCGAGCCGACGAAAGGGACGGTCGGTCACACCGGACATGGGTGCGACCAGAACCGGAGCCGACAGGCTATGGGAGCCGATCTGAATGCACATTAATTAGGCATCCAACGGTTGTGACCAATGTTTAGGCAAGATAACCGGGAATCGATCTATCCGCAAAGGGTCTATCACCGAGGGTCTCGGCGTCAGTTCCCGAGAAGTGCGTGGACCGCTTTCACACCCGGGTAGGCCAGGGTGAGCAGCAGATAGACGGCTAGCACGCCGCGAACCGCCCGGCGCCCCCTCAGGCCGAGGCGGGCGTGGGCGAACAGGACCCCACCTACCACGGCGAAGGCGCCGAGTGACAGCACGGATTTATGATCGCTGGTCAACCAGGCATGACCAACCGTCACGTTCAGCGCCATTCCGGACAGGATACCCACGCCCAGGACCACCTCCGCCCCTGTCAGCAGGCGGAACACGAGCGCCTCCGCGTCAGCCACCGAGGGCAGGCCGGAACTGATCCCGTATGGCCGCTTGGACTTCAGCGCGCGTTCCTTCAGAACGACACCCAACCCGGCAACGGCGGCCAGGGTCGCCAGCGCGTAGGTCGTCAGCGACACCGCGATGTGAAGGATCACCCAGCCTTCGGGCATGCCGCCGACGCCGCCCGCCTTGGGCATGTCGAGCACGCTCGCCAGGACGACGACGATCAGCAGATAGGGGCCCAGCAGACCGGCCAGACGGGCCATCGTCGACGAGGCGGCGGAGACGACGGCGAACAGGCAGACGGTTGTCGCCGCGGATACCCACAGAGCCGCACCAAGGCCACCGTCCCAATGGTCGCCGAAACGCACCAGCGTCCATCCGACCGCTCCGATCGCGGCCACCGCGACGGCGGCCCAGAACCGTCTGTCACGCGCCGGTTGTGGCCGCCAGGCGAGCAGCACCATGGGCAGGATCGAGACGACAGCCGACAGATTGACCAGCAGAGACATGGGCCGTTGCCTACACTAAGATCCGCCTCCACTCCAGCGACCAAGATAACCCCGTTCATCCGCCATGACTGCCCGGATCTTGCAACCATGACCACTGTCGCCCTGATCGTCGCCGCCGGAAAAGGCGAGCGTGCCGGCGGCGGCGTGCCGAAACAGTATCGCGACCTCGGCGGCATCACGGTGCTGCGCCGGGCGATCCTGGCCTTCAGCCGGCATCCGCTGATCGACACCGTTCGGGTGATGATCGCCGACGAGCACCGCGCCCTCTACAAGGCCGCGGCCAGCGGTCTCGGGCTCGGCGCGCCGGTGATCGGCGGTGCGGAACGTCAGGCCTCCGTGTTGAACGGGCTGGAGAGCCTCGCCGGTGACTCGCCCGCCCGTGTGCTGATCCACGACGCGGCCCGCCCTTTGGTGCCCGCATCCGTGATTGAGCGGGTGGTCGGCGCTCTCGACACCTACCCGGCGTCCCTGCCCGTCCTCGCGGTCGCCGACACGCTGAAGCGGAGCGTTGACGGCTTGGCGGGTGAAACCGTCAGTCGCGACGGGTTGTGGCGGGCGCAGACGCCCCAGGGCATGCATTTCGACGCGATCCTGGATGCGCACCGCCGAGCCGCGGCGCGGGGCATCGCGGCGACCGATGACGCGGGATTGATGGAATGGGCCGGTCATCCGGTGAAGCTTGTCGCCGGCTCGGAGGATGCCATGAAGATCACCACGGCGGAGGACTTCTCCATAGCTGAACGCCTGATCGCGTCCGCGCTCGAGACCCGGGTCGGCACCGGCTTCGACGTCCACCGGCTCGGCGAGAAGACCGCCGGCGGCGTCGACGGTGTGGCGCTCGGCGGGATCGTCATACCGCACGACCAGGCGCTGCAAGGCCATTCCGATGCGGATGTGGGCCTGCACGCCATCACCGACGCCCTGCTGGGGGCGCTCGGCGACGGCGATATCGGCGCTCATTTCCCGCCGAGCGAGGCGCAATGGAAGGGGGCGGCTTCCCACATGTTTCTGGCGGACGCCTGTCGCCGGGTACGCGAGGCCGGCGGGGTGATCCGCCACCTGGATCTCACGGTGATCTGTGAGCGACCCAAGGTCGGCCCGCACCGCGACGCAATGCGTCGCCGCATCGCCGAGATCTGCGGCGTGCCGGTGGCCCGCGTCTCGGTCAAGGCCACGACCACCGAACGCCTGGGTTTCCCCGGACGCGGCGAAGGGATCGCCGCCCAGGCCGCGGCCACCATCGCCCTGCCGGCCCCGGAGCAGACGTGAGCGACCGTCCCTCCCTCGCCTCCCCGGCGGTACTGATCGCCACCGGGTTCGGCAGCGGTTACCTGCCGAAGGCGCCGGGGACCTGGGGGTCACTGCTGGCCGCGGCACTCGCCTGGCCGATCGCCCTGGCCGGCGGCGGTCCCGCCCTGGTCGGCGCTGCCGTGCTGGCCACATTGGCCGGGATCTGGGCGACGGGCGTCTATATGGAGCGCACCGGCCTGCAGGATCCGGGCGCTGTGGTAGTCGACGAATTCGCCGGCCAGTGGCTGGTGCTGGCGGTCTGCCCGCTCGACCCGATCTGGTGGGCGGCCGGGTTCGTCGCGTTCCGCATCGCCGACATCACCAAACCGTTTCCGGCCAGTTGGATCGACCGCCGCATGCACGGGGCGACCGGCGTGATGCTGGACGATCTTGTCGCTGGATTGTATGCCGCCTTGGTAGTCTGGGCGGCGGCCAGATGGCTGTGACCCAGGGGCCAGCCCCTTGGCGGACGCGAGATGATAGGGCGATGGGCAGACTAGGACGATGACCGAACCGACCACCACCGACCAAGACCCTGAGGCGGCGAACCGGACGATCGACGAACAGGCCGCGCGGGTGGCCTACGTCATCCACAACACCCGGGCGCAGGCTTGGCCGTTTCCTCATCTGCAGATGGAGCCGCTCTTGCCGCCGTCGCTCTACGAGCCGGTCAGCGCGCTGGATATCGGCAAGGAGGCGCTGGCGACCCATGTCTACGGGGCGGACGGCACCCAGCAGGAGCAGCACCGCTTCTCGCTGAACTATACCGGAGCCGATCTGAAGGAGGACCGGGTGACGGTGCCCGAGTTGGCGCGGATCTACCGGGTTCTGAGCCACGGCTTCATCAGGCACGCTTTCTTCACCGTCTTCGAAGCCGAGCTCAAGGCCAAGTTCGCCAAGACCCCGATCACCATCGACACCTCGTTCTCCTATATCGAGGATTCAACGGGTTACGAACTCCTGCCCCATACCGACAGTGAGACCAAGGTCATCACGCTGCTGATCTATCTCGCCCGCGACGGGGATAATCCAGAGCTGGGCACCCAGCTCTACCTGCCGCGGGACACCCGGCTGTACGACACACCGTTTCCGTCCCACGCGCGGCACCGCCCCCAGGGCTTCTATCCGGTGTGCACCCTGCCGTTCCGGGCCAACGCCGCCCTCGCCTTCGCCCCGAGCAGGCGGACGTTCCATGGTGTTCCGCCGGTCCTGGACGGCCAGCGCACGCGGCGGCTCATGCAGTTCCAGTTCATCGCCCGCCCGGCTGCCAAGCCACCCCAGACGCCCTGACACGGAGACCGCCGATGCTGCCCGCCCCCCTTCTCGACCTGGCGGCCCAGGTGCTCGACCAGGCCAAGGCGCGCGGTGTGATGATCGCCACGGCGGAATCCTGCACCGGCGGCCTGATCGCCGGCTGCCTGACCGAGATCGCCGGCTCGTCGGCGGTGGTGGAGCGCGGGTTCGTGACCTATTCCAACGAGGCCAAGACCGAGATGCTCGGGGTGCCGGCGACGGTGATCGACGCGGTCGGTGCGGTGTCCGAGGAGGTGGCGCGGGCCATGGCCGAGGGAGCCTTGGCACGGTCTCGGGCCGGGCTGACGGTGGCGGTCACCGGCGTCGCCGGGCCGGGCGGCGGCTCGGCGGAAAAGCCGGTCGGGCTGGTGCATTTCGGCTGCGCGCTGGCGGGCGGCGAGACGCATCACCGGCGCGTGGTATTCCCCGGCGACCGTTCGGCGGTGCGCGAGGCGACGGTGCGCACGGCGCTGGAGATGCTGTTGGCGCGGCTCTAGCCGCGCGGCGGCCATCCTATAATTTTCCGACTTTCCGGATCGCCTCCGGCGCCGCCGGATGCGTCCAGCAAGTTGGAGAAATTGTAGTTCCGGCGCTACCCGTACAACGCCTTCGCCCGGTCCTCGAAGGCCTGGACCATGCGGCGGACGGCCTCGTTGAAGAACAGGCCCATGACCCGCTGCAGCACCAGGTTCTTGAACTCGAAATCGACATAGAAATCGATCACGCAGCCCTGCTCATGCTCGGGGAAGAGCCAGTGGTTGTTCAGGTAGCGGAACGGTCCGTCGGTATAGGTCACGTCGATCCGGCGCTGATCGTGATGGAGTTCCACCCGCGAGGTGAAGCGCTCGCGGATCATCTTGTACCCGATGATCAGGTCGGCGAAGAACACCGCCCCCTCGCGCTTCTTGATCCGCGCGCCGACGCACCAGGGCAGGAACTCCGGGTAGGTCTCGACATCGGCGACCAATGCGTACATCTGGTCCGGGGAATACGGGACGATGCGCTTTTCGGCGTGGGTTGGCATTCAGCAGCGGACAGGTCGGTTATTCGGCGGCGGGCGCGGCGGCGGCCGGCTCGATCGGGACGGACCCGGCGATGGCGTCGGCCTCGCGCACCGGTTTGCCCGCCAACCGCGCGTCGCGGGCGGTGCGCAACCGGGCGAAGTCGTCGCCGGCGAAATAGGACGAGCGGGTCAGCGGCGAGGACGAGACCATCAGGAAGCCCTTGTTGAAGGCCCGGCTCTTGTAGGTGTCGAACTCCGCCGGCTCGACGAACCGGTCGACGATGTGGTGCTTCGGCGTCGGCTGGAGATACTGGCCGATGGTCATGAAGTCCACCTCGGCCGAGCGCAGGTCGTCCATCACCTGCAGCACCTCCTCCGCACTCTCGCCGAGGCCGACCATGATGCCGGACTTGGTGAAGATCGACGGGTCCATCTCCTTGACCTGGTGCAGCAGGTGCAGCGAGCCGAAGTAGCGCGCCCCCGGCCGCACCGAGCCGTAGAGCCGCGGCACGGTCTCCAGATTGTGGTTGAACACGTCCGGCTTGGCCGCGACGACGATGGCCAGCGCGTCCTTCTTGCGGCGGAAATCGGGGGTCAGCACCTCCACGGTGCAGCCCGGCGCGTGCTTGCGGATCTGCAGGATGGTCTCGGCGAAATGCCCGGCCCCGCCGTCGGGCAGGTCGTCGCGGTCCACCGAGGTGATGACCACATGGTTCAGGCCGAGCTTGGCAACCGACTTCGCCACGTTCTCCGGCTCGTGCGGATCGAGCAGGTCCGGACGGCCGGTGGCGATGTTGCAGAACGCGCAGGCCCGGGTGCAGACCGAGCCCAGGATCATCATCGTCGCGTGCTTCTTCGACCAGCACTCGCCGATATTCGGGCAGGCCGCTTCCTCGCACACGGTGCGGAGGTTGTGGTCGCGCATGATCTTGCGCGTCTCGTGATAGGTGGCCGAGGTCGGCGCCTTCACCCGGATCCAGTCCGGCTTGCGCTTCTGCACCGGATTGTCCGGCTTGTGCGCCTTCTCGGGATGGCGGACCCGCGCCTTGTCGGCAGATGTGGTCGCCTCTGTCATCACTCGGTCCTTTGCAGGCTCGATCCGTGCGGAATTGCGAACCTCAGAAGTGGATCGCCCGGCCGTACGCGTCAAGGACGGACTCATGCATCATCTCGCTGAGGGTCGGATGCGGGAAGATGGTGTGCATCAGCTCCGCCTCCGTCGTCTCCAGGGTCATGGCCACGCCATAGCCCTGGATCAGCTCGGTCACCTCGGCGCCGATCATGTGGGCGCCCAGGAGTTCGCCGGTCTTGGCGTCGAAGATCGTCTTCACCATGCCTTCCGACTCGCCCAGCGCGATCGCCTTGCCGTTGCCGATGAACGGGAAGCGGCCGACCTTGAGCTCGTGGCCCTTCTCCTTCGCCTTCGCCTCGGTCAGGCCGACGCTGGCGATCTGCGGGCGGCAGTAGGTGCAGCCTGGGATCAGGTTGGTCTTCATCGGGTGCAGGCCCTTCACCCCGGCGATCTTCTCGACGCAGAGCACGCCTTCGTGGCTGGCCTTGTGGGCGAGCCAGGGCGGGCCGGTCAGGTCGCCGATGGCATAGACGCCCGGCTCGCCGGTCTCCAGCCACTCGTTGGTCACCACGTGAGTCTTCTCGACCTTCACCTTGGTGCCTTCCAGGCCGATATCCTCGACATTGCCGACGATACCGACAGCCAGGATCACCCGGTCGACCTCAAGGGTCTCCTTCTTGCCCTTCACCTCGATCTCGGCCCGGGCCCCCTTGGCGGTGGCTTCCAGCTTGTGGACCTTGGCGGCGGTGTGGACCTTCATGCCCTGCTTGGTGAACTGCTTCAGGGCGAAGGCGGAGATCTCCGCGTCCTCCGCCGGCAGGATGCGGTCGACCACCTCCACGACGGTCACTTCCGCGCCCATGTCGTGGTGGAAGCTGGCGAACTCCATGCCAATGGCGCCGGAGCCGATGACCAGCAGCTTTTTCGGCATGGTCTCGGGCACCATCGCTTCCTTGTAGGTCACGATGGTTTTGCCGTTCGGCTCCATTCCCGGAAGTGTGCGGGCACGAGCGCCGGTGGCCAGGATCACATGCTTGGCGCTGTAGGTGCCGACCGCCTTACCGTCCTTGCTCACCTCGACCTTGCGCAGGCCGCCGGCCGTGCCGGCCAACTTGCCCTGACCGTCGATGACGGTGACCTTGTTCTTCTTCAACAGGTGGGCGACGCCGGAAGAGAGCTGCTTCGCCACCCCGCGCGACCGCTTAACCACCTTGTCAAGATCGAACGATATGTCCTTGGCGGAAAAGCCATATGCGTCGAGGTTGTGCAGGATATGTCCGACCTCGGAGGAGCGCAGCAGCGCCTTGGTCGGGATGCAACCCCAGTTGAGGCAGATGCCGCCGAGATGCTCGCGCTCGACCACCGCCGCCTTCAGCCCGAGCTGGGCGGCGCGGATGGCGGCGACGTAGCCGCCGGGCCCGCCGCCCACCACGATGACGTCGAATTGGGTATCGGCCATAACGCGCCTCCCCTTAGAGCAACATGGTGAGCGGATCTTCGATCAGCTTCTTGAACGCCGCCAGGAACTCCGCCCCGACCGCGCCGTCCACCACCCGGTGGTCTACCGACAAGGTGCAGCTCATCACCGTGGCGACGGCCAAAGCCCCGTCCTTCACCACCGGCCGCTGTTCGCCGGCACCCACCGCCAGGATCGCGCCCTGGGGCGGATTGATGACGGCGGCGAAGTCCTTGATGCCGAACATGCCGAGGTTGGAGATCGAGAAGGTGCCGCCCTGATACTCGTCCGGCGACAGCTTGCCGTCGCGCGCCCGGGTGGCGAGGTCCTTCATCGACGCCGAGATCTCGATCAGCCCCTTGGAGCCGGCATCGCGGATCACCGGGGTGATCAGGCCGCCGTCGATCGCCACGGCGACGGAGATGTCGACCTGATCGTAGATCCGGATCGCCTTCTCGGTCCAGGTGGCGTTGGCCGCCGGAACCTGCTTCAGCGCGATGGCCGAGGCGCGGATAACCAGATCGTTGACCGACAGCTTGTACTTGTCGGATTTGGCGTTCAGATCCTTGCGGACCTTCAGCAGGTCGTCGATCTCGCAGTCGACGGTCAGGTAGAAATGCGGGGCGAACTGCTTGGATTCCGTCAGGCGCTTGGCGATGACCTTGCGCATGTTGGTGTTCGGAATCTCCTTGTAGCTCGGCAGGCCCGGCACGTCGGGCGACGGCGCCTGGGCGGCAAGCCCGGCTGCAGCCGGGGCGGCGGCGGGGGCCAGGGCCGCGGTGGTCTTCGGCGCGCCGCCGGCCATCGCCTTCTCGACATCCGCCTTGACGACACGGCCGTTCGGGCCGCTGCCGGCGACACCGTTCAGGTCGAGGCCGGCCTGTTCGGCCATGCGTTTGGCCAGCGGGCTGGCGAACACGCGCCCGCCGCCGCTTTTCGCCGGGGCCGGAGCCGCTGGCTGAGGCGCGGGGGCGGCGGCGGAAGCCGGCTTGGGGGCTTCCGCTTCCCGCTTCGGTTCCTCCGGCTTGGGCGCCGGTGCCGTCGCTGCAGACCCGCCATCGGCGGGGATGTCGTCGGCGGTCTCGCCCTCTTCCAGCAGATAGGCGATCACGGCGTTCACCGCGACACCCTCGGTGCCGTCGGCGACAACGATCTTGCCGATCTTCCCCTCGTCGACGGCTTCCACTTCCATGGTCGCCTTGTCGGTCTCGATCTCGGCAAGCACGTCACCGGCGGAGACCGTGTCGCCTTCCTTGACCATCCATTTGGCGAGGTTGCCCTCGGTCATGGTCGGCGACAGGGCCGGCATCAGAATCGGAACAGGCATCGCTCAGCCCCCCTTAGGCGCGATAACAGGCGGCCTTGGCCGCGGCGACGATATTGTCCACCTGCGGCACGGCCAGCTTCTCGAGATTGGCGGCATAGGGCATCGGCACGTCGGCGCCGGCGACCCGGCCCACCGGCGCGTCGAGATAATCGAAGGCGACCTCCATGACCTGGGTCGCAATCTCCGAGCCGATGCCGGAATAGGCCCAGCCCTCCTCGGTCGTGACCAGACGGTTGGTCTTCTGCACCGAGGTGACGATGGTCTGGATATCGAGCGGGCGGATGGTGCGAAGATCGATGACCTCGGCCTCGATCCCCTCCTCCGCCAGCTTTTCGGCGGCTTCCAGCGCCTTGCCGACCATGATCGAGAAGGCGGTGATGGTGACGTCCTTGCCCGGACGCACGATCTTCGCCTTACCGATCGGCAGCACGAAGTCGGGATCCGTCGGCACGTCGAAGGACTGGCCGTACAGCACCTCGTTCTCCAGGAAGATCACCGGGTTCGGATCGCGGATCGCCGCCTTCAGCAGGCCCTTCGCATCCGCGGCAGACCAGGGGGCGACGACCTTGAGGCCCGGGCAATGGGCGTACCAGCTCGCATAGCACTGGGAGTGCTGGGCAGCGACCCGGGAGGCGGCGCCGTTCGGACCGCGGAACACGATCGGACAGCCCATCTGGCCGCCGGACATATAGAGCGTCTTGGCGGCGGAGTTGATGATCTGATCGATCGCCTGCATGGCGAAGTTGAAGGTCATGAACTCGACAATCGGCTTCAGATTGCCGAAAGCCGCACCGACCGCCAGACCGGCGAAACCGTGCTCGGTGATCGGGGTGTCGATGACCCGGTCGGCGCCGAACTCGTCGAGCAGCCCCTGGGTGACCTTGTAGGCGCCCTGATACTCGGCGACCTCCTCGCCCATGAGGAAGACCTCCTCGTCGCCGCGCATCTCCTCGGCCATGGCGTCGCGCAGGGCCTCGCGCACGGTCTGGCGCGTGGTTTCCTTGAAGAACTTGTCCTCGTCCATCTCCGGCGGCGCCTGGGTGGCGGTCGCCAGCGGCGAGCCCGGATCGCCGGTCGGAGCGGAGATCGGCGCCTTGGCGGCGGGGGCCGGCGCGTCGCTCGGTGCGGCCTCTGCCGCCGGGGCCGGCGCATCGCCACCACCGGCCGGAATGTCGGCGGCGCTTTCTCCCTCCTCCAGGAGGTAAGCGATGACGGCGTTGACCTGCACACCCTCCGAGCCGTCGGCGACGACGATCTTGCCGATCGTCCCCTCGTCGACGGCTTCCACTTCCATGGTCGCCTTGTCGGTCTCGATCTCGGCGAGCACGTCGCCGGCCGAGACCGTGTCGCCTTCCTTGACCATCCACTTCGCGAGGTTGCCCTCGGTCATGGTCGGCGACAGGGCCGGCATCAGAATGGGAGTAGGCATTCGGTGTCCCCCTCTCGGGTGCAGCGGCCAATTCGCCCTCAGGGCCGGGCCGCGCGATTGGTTTGCTCTCGACCGTATGGTGAAGCGGCGTCAGCGCGCCTCGACCAGCACGTCGGTCCAGAGTTCCTCGACATTCGGCTCCGGGCTCTGCTGCGAGAAGTCGGCGGCGTCGGTGATCAGATCCTTCACCTCGCGGTCGACCTTCTTCAGCGTGTCTTCGTCGACGCCCTGTTCCAGCACCAGGCGGCGCAGCGTGTCGATCGGATCGTGCTCCTGGCGCATCTTGTTGACCTCCTCCTTGGTCCGGTATTTGGCCGGATCGGACATGGAGTGGCCGCGATAGCGGTAGGTCTTCATTTCCAGGATGTACGGGCCCTTGCCCTCGCGGCAGTGCTTGACCGCCTTCTCGCCGGCTGCCTTGACCGCCAGCACGTCCATGCCGTCGACCTCCTCACCCGGGATGCCATAGGCGTGGCCGCGCTGCGCCAGGGACGGACCCGCGGCGGCGCGATGCTGGGAGGTGCCCATGGCGTATTTGTTGTTCTCGATGATGAAGATCACCGGAAGCTTCCACAGCGCTGCCATGTTGAAGCTCTCATAGACCTGACCCTGGTTCACCGCCCCGTCGCCGAGATAGGTCAGCGAGACCCGGTCGGTCTTGCGATAGCGGTGATTGAAGCCGAGGCCGGTACCGATCGGCACCTGGGCGCCGACGATGCCGTGGCCGCCGAAGAAATTCTTCTCGCGGCTGAACATGTGCATCGAGCCGCCCTTGCCCTTGGAGTAGCCGCCGATGCGTCCGGTCAACTCCGCCATGACACCACGCGCTTCCATGCCGCAGGCCAGCATGTGGCCGTGATCGCGGTAGGAGGTGACAACCGTGTCGCCATCCTCGATCGCCCCCTGCATGCCGACGACCACCGCCTCCTGGCCGATATAGAGGTGGCAGAAGCCGCCGATCAGGCCCATGCCGTAAAGCTGACCCGCCTTCTCCTCGAAGCGGCGGATCGTCAGCATGTCCCGGTAAAAGCCGATGAGTTCGTCCTTGGACGGCATCGCCTGTTTCGCCGGCGCGGATCTCGTCGATCGGGCTGTGCGTTTGGCGGCGGCTGGTTTCTTTGCGGACCCCGAAGAATTCGAGGCCGCCTTCGTCGTGGCTGCACGGGCCATGGGTCTCCCCCTGTTCGTGGCCGGGGCGCATTGAAGACCGCGCCAACTCGGTATGCACAGAACTAAGGGATAAACGTCGCATTTTCAAGATGCCTAACATCTTGTGTTGCAACGCAAAAATGTAATTTAACCGAATTTTGGTTAAGCTGTCGAAATCGCTTAGCGAACCGCGACGTTCATGACCAGATTGTTGGTCGGTACCAGCCCATTGCCGATAACCACCGAATTCGCCGGCACATACCCGAGCACCAGACGCGCCCGTTCCTCGAGCATGTCCGTGTCCAGGCTGTTCGGATTGAGACGCGCAACCTTGCTTTCGAGCGCCTGCCTTTCGGTGGCGACATCCGTAAGCACGTCGCTGGCCTGGGCGATCTCGCCATCCAGCCGCTGCCAGGCGCGCAGACCACGATCGCCCTCGACCGCATGATAGACGAAATAGGCCATCAGCAGCGTCGCCATCAGGGGGCCGACCACTTTCGGTACGCGACGTTTCAATTCGACCGTCAGGGACATTGATCCCTCCTGTCTGCCAATCGCAGACATTGAATCATGAGCGGTATTGACGGTCACCGTGAACAGAACGCGAATCGTTCATCAACAAAGGCCGAATCCGACCGAGTGTTGCAGAAAAGACTCAGGATTTCCGGGCGTGTTTGAGGGCGCGCTCGCGCCAGGCGTTCAGCACATCGGCGAGAATGATCGCGTCGCCGGACCCGTCCTCGAACACCAGCCCGACCGGCAGGATCTGGTTGTGGCCCGTCAGAAACCGGTTCATCGCCCGGACCAGAGCCAGTCCCCGCGCGGCGTCGAACACCACATAGGAGAGCTTGGCGCCGCGGGCGGTGCCGCGCCCGGCCACCGAAATGTTGGACACCTCATCCCAGCGATAGCGCCGAACCGACCACAACCGCGCGACCGTCATGCCCTCCCGGTCGAGATGCACCTGTAGACGGTTCAGGACCTGGGTCGCCATCAAAAACAGAGCCCCGGCGATCAGGCCGGTGACGACCATGGCCCAGCCGGTCTCCGGCCGCGGCGCGTCGTCGACGATCAGTGCGCCGCCGGTTGCCGCCACGACGGCGCAGGCGAACGGAAACACTCCGCGCCGCCAGCCCGGCAGTTTCAGCGTCGCGCTGTCGCCGAGCCGACTGGGGTGGGTGCGGGGCTTCTCCGCTTTGGCTTTCTCCGCCACGGGCTTATCTACCGGGTGTCCGGGCCAGATCCGCGGGTTCAGCCGGCCAACGGTGCGAGCGACTGACGGCCGGCGTAGCGCGCTGCCGGGCCAAGCGCCTCTTCGATGCGCAGGAGCTGGTTGTACTTAGCGATCCGGTCGGAGCGGGACAGCGAGCCGGTCTTGATCTGACCGGCATTGGTGGCCACCGCGATGTCGGCGATCGTCGTATCTTCGGTCTCGCCGGAGCGGTGGGAGATGACCGTGCCGAACCGCGCGCCCTGGGCCGTGGTGATGGTCTCCAGAGTCTCGGACAGGGTGCCGATCTGGTTCACCTTGACCAGAATGGCGTTACCGCTCTCCTCGGCGATGCCGCGCTTCAGACGCTTGGGGTTGGTGACGAACAGGTCGTCGCCGACGATCTGCACCTTCGCGCCGATCTCGGCGGTCAGCGCCTTGAAGCCGTCCCAATCGTCCTCGGCCAGCGGATCCTCGATCGAGACGATCGGGTAGCGCGCGGCGAGATCGGCATAGAGCTTGATCATGGCGGCGGTGTCGAGGGACTTGCCCTCGCCCTTCAACTCGTACTTGCCGTCCTTGAAGAACTCGGTCGACGCCGGATCGAGGGCGATCATCACGTCCTCGCCGGGCTTGTAGCCGGCCGCCTCGATCGCCTTCATGATCGCGCTCAGGGCCTCGTCGGCGGTTGACAGGTCCGGGGCGAACCCGCCTTCGTCGCCCACATTGGTGTTGTGGCCATCGGCGGCCAGCCGCTTCTTCAGCGCGTGGAACACCTCCGAGCCGCAGCGCAGGGCCTCGGCGAAGGTCGGCGCCGCCACCGGCATGATCATGAATTCCTGGAAGTCGATCGGGTTGTCCGCGTGCGCGCCGCCGTTGATGATGTTCATCATCGGGGTCGGCAGCACATGGGCATAAGCCCCACCGAGATAGCGCCATAGCGGCTGCTCCATCTCCGACGCCTGAGCCTTGGCCACCGCCATGGAAACGCCCAGCAGCGCGTTGGCGCCGAGTCGTCCCTTGTTCTCGGTTCCGTCGAGCTCGATCATCGCACGGTCGATCAGCAACTGCTCGGACGCCTCGCGGCCGGACAGGGTCTCGAAGATCTCGCCGTTCACCGCGTCGATGGCGCCCAGCACGCCCTTGCCGCCGTAACGCGACGCATCGCCGTCGCGCTTCTCCACCGCCTCGTAGGCGCCGGTCGATGCGCCCGACGGCACGGCGGCACGGCCGACCGCGCCGGTTTCCAGGACCACGTCCACCTCGACGGTCGGATTGCCTCGGCTATCCAGCACTTCGCGGGCGGTGATGTCGATGATGGCGCTCATATCTGTCCTCTACGCAGGATTGGATGGCGATGCGTGCGGTGGGCGCGCTCTCAATAGCCCCGCTCCCCGATGCATTCAACACGCCAAGTTCAACAACACGTGAGACGAAGGATCGGGTTCCCGATACCGTCCCATTTGAAATTTCGGGCGTTAGGGATTAGATATAGGCCGTTATCCCATCGATCGGGAAACGCGACGACGTTAAGGAGCGCGACATGGCCATCGCCGGCGTCGATACCCAGGGCGGCAATACTCTTGCCGCTCTCAGGAACGCCCAACAGACGAACCGCACGGACGAGACCCGCAGCCAACAGGCGCAGGAGGCTCGGTTCGGGACGACCGAAACGACGGAAACCGAAGACCGGCAGGCGCGGTTCGGTGCCGAAACCGGCGCCGATCAGCAGCAGGGCTTCACCGCTCCCGGCAATTCCCTCGCCAGCAATTCGCTGAGCGCGCTGATCCAGGCGACGCAGGAGCAGGATCAGAACGCGGCGGCGACGGCGACCGAGACGGAAGAGCAGGACGAAGAGGCCAATGCCGGCAACAGCACCAATTCGCTCCTGCCTGGCGCGACCGACAACAACGGCAGCGGCTTCTCCGATGCACGGGGCGTGTCGCTCCTGGTTTGATCCACCGCATCCGGTGATTTCGAACGGCGGCCCTCGGGTCGCCGTTTGTCGTTGGTGCCGTTGAGGCGGATTGTCCCCGGCTGATTTGTTAGGCTGTCCTCCCGCTCTCCAATCCGGGTCCGCACATGTCAGACACGCTCAAGAACCCCGCATTCAACTTCCGTTCGGTGCTCCCCCATATGGGCAACGGCTATCCGTCGGATGTCGCGGACGCCTCCGCCCTCAGGATCAAGCGGCGGCTCGGGGATCACGGCGGGCTCACGAACTACGGGGTGAACCACGTCACCCTGCCGGCCGGCTGCACCTCTGCGCTGCGCCACTGGCATACGAGACAGGACGAGTTCGTGATGGTGCTGTCGGGCGAACTGGTGCTGCACACCGATGCCGGTGAGCAGGTCCTGGGTCCGGGGGATTGTGCCGCCTTTCCCGCCGGCACCGGCGACGGCCACGCCCTGCTGAACCGTTCCGATGCCCCGGCGACCTATCTCGAAGTTGGCGATCGCACCACCGGCGACGAGGTCGACTATTCCGATGTGGACATGGCCGTGCGCTGGATCGATGGCGAGGAGTACTTCGTGCGGCGCAGCGACGGATCAATCATTCAGCCGGCGGAATAACCGGGCTCAGCCAGCGGCGAGCAGCGCGGTCGCCCGTTCGCGCGCCGAGGCGGCGGCCGCCTCGCGGCCGGTCGCCTGAAGCGCCGCCGCGTATTTGCCCCAGCTCCACGCCGAGTTCGGCTTGGCGGCGGTGCGTTCGGCCAGCAAGGCGCGGGCGACCATCGGGTCAGCGTCGACCGCGGCGGTGATCAGCATTTCCTCGAACACGTCGCGCTGGGCATGGCTGCCGCCCATGCAGTACAGGTCGTAGCGCACGGGATAGAGCGCCTCGACCACGGTGGCCGCATCGCCTCTCGCCAACGCGGCCATGGCCGTGGCGGTCGCGGTGCCGACCCGGGCGGCGACCCGCCCTTGCGTGGTCGCCGCGTTGGCATAGTTCTCCAGATGTCCGGCCAGGGTCGCGGCCGCCTGGGGCTGCCCACCCTTGATCAGCGCCATCAGGTAGTGCAGCGACACGAAGATCAGTTCGTGATCCTCGGCGTGGCGCAGGGAGACCCGGGCCAGCTCTGTCCAGCGGTCGCCGACATCGCCCCCGTACATCTCAAGACGCCACAGCAGCGACGCCCCGTTGCAGATGTCGAGATACATGTCCGCGTCCAGGTCGGAGGCGATCTGCCGGTCGTACAGCGCGAAGACGGCATCGAATTCGCCGCGCTCCAGATGGAACAGCGCCTGGTGCCAGTAGAGATGGAAGCGGAAGTTGTTGGTGGTCGACCAGGACGGCTCCAGGCCGGACACCCACTCGACGCCCTCGCGGTGGCGGCCCTGCATCTCCATGATATGGGCGACCGAATGCACCGCCCAGGCATCGCCCGGGTTGCGCTCGACCGCCTCGCGTCCGAACGGCTCGGCGGCGGCATAATCCCCTGACTCTTCCAGCCCGAACGCATGCATGCCGAGCAGGAAGCCGTAGTCCGGATCGTCCCTGCTCCAGTCCGGCAGCACGCGGGCGGTGCTGTCCCGCATCATGCGTCCTTCGCCCGCATAGAAATGATTGAAATGGGCAAGCCGCAGCGCCAGCGCATCCTTGGGGTATTCGAGGATCGCCTGCTCCCAGCAGGCGGTGGTGCGGTCGATATCCTCGACACACCAGGCGTCCAGGGCGGCCAGGTGCAGCGCCTCGCGCTCGGTCACCCCGTGGGTCTCGGCCCGGGCCTTGGCCTCGGCCAGCGCCTTCTTGGCCCGCTCGGCCATGGCGCCGCTGCCGAACAGCTTGAACAGATATCCCTTGGCCACGTGGGCGAGCGGCATGTCCGGATCGGCGGTCAGCACCTGCTTGAGACGGTCGCCGATATCCCGGCCAAAGCCGAGATAGGAGGTGACCATGCCGTCGAAAGCCTCGGCCGCATCCGGGTTTGCGGCGGTGTAGGTCAGGCCGTAGCGGCCTTCCTGGAGCGCCATGAAAGTCCTTTCGCTCTCAGTCGAGCGTGATCGGGTTCGCCTTGGCGATGCTATCGAAGGCTTTGAACGTCGCCAACAGTGCGGCGACCTGATCGAGCGGAACCATGTTCGGCCCGTCGGAGGGCGCGCTGTCGGGATCCGGATGGCACTCCATGAACACCGCCGCCACGCCGACCGCCAGCGCCGCGCGGGCAATCACCGGCACGAACTCGCGCTGCCCGCCGGAGGAGCCGCCCTTGCCGCCCGGCTGCTGCACGGAATGGGTGGCGTCGATCACCACCGGATAGCCGTCGCGGGCCATTTCCGGCAGGCCGCGCATGTCGGAGACCAGGGTGTTGTAGCCGAAGCTGGTGCCCCGGTCGGTCAGCAGGATCTGCTTGTTGCCGGTGGCGATCACCTTGGCGGCGATATTGGCCACGTCCCAAGGGGCGAGGAACTGCCCCTTCTTGATGTTCACCACCTTGCCGGTTTCACCGGCGGCGATCACCAGATCGGTCTGACGGCACAGAAAGGCCGGGATCTGCAGGACATCGACGTATTCGGCGGCGATCGCGCAATGCGGCGGCTCGTGCACGTCGGTCAGCACCGGGCAGCCGAATTTTTCGCGCACCTCGGCCAGGATCGCGAGGCCCTGGTCGATGCCCACGCCTCGGCCGGCGTTCAGGCTGGTGCGGTTCGCCTTGTCGTAGGAC
The DNA here is from genome assembly GCA_029212785.1 of Thalassobaculaceae bacterium. Lineage (GTDB taxonomy): Bacteria > Pseudomonadota > Alphaproteobacteria > Thalassobaculales > Thalassobaculaceae > Thalassobaculum. The sequence goes on along the minus strand of JARGOG010000003.1, from coordinate 99,128 downwards.
GACTTGAAGATCAGCGGCACCCCCGCCTCGCCGGTGACCGCGACCAGTTCCTCGGCAATCTCCAGCGCGTGGTCCCGGCTTTCGATCTGGCAGGGGCCGGCGATCAGGGTGAACGGGCGATCGTTGGCGACGGCAATGTCGCCGATACGCACGGTGCGGGCGGCAACCATCGGGGATTTCCTTTGCCGGATCAGACCAGACGCGACTGCTCCACCGCCGCGGCGATGAAGCTGGTGAACAGCGGATGTGGGTCGAACGGCTTGGACTTCAATTCCGGGTGGAACTGGACGCCAACGAACCAGGGATGGCTCGGCAGTTCGATGATCTCCGGCAGCACCCCGTCCGGCGACATGCCGGCGAAGCGCAACCCCGCCTGCTCCAGCGCGCCCTTGTAGTTGATGTTGACCTCGTAGCGGTGTCGGTGGCGCTCGTGGATCAGGTTGTCGCCGTAGATCTCGTGCACCCGGCTGCCTTCCTCAAGGCGGCACTCATAGGCGCCGAGGCGCATGGTGCCGCCGTAATCGGCCTCGGCGTTGCGGGTCTCCGTCACGTTGCCCCGGGTCCATTCGGTGAGCAGGCCGACAACCGGCTCATCGCAGGGACCGAATTCGGTGGAGCCGGCATTCGGCACCCCGCCGCCGGATCGCGCCGCCTCGATACAGGCCATCTGCATGCCGAAGCAGATGCCGAAATACGGGATCTGCCGCTCACGGGCGAAGGTCACCGCGGCGATCTTGCCCTCCGAGCCGCGTTCGCCGAAGCCGCCGGGAACCAGGATTCCGTGGACGTCCTCAAGGCGCATGACCGCCTCATTCTCGGTCTCGAAGATCTCGCTGTCGATCCAGTCGAGCTCGACCTTCACGTTATTGGCGATGCCGCCATGGGTCAGTGCCTCGGCCAGCGACTTGTAGCTGTCGAGCAGGCTCGTGTACTTGCCGACGACGGCGATCTTGACCTGACCTTCCGGATTGGCGACCCGGTCCACAATGCCGGTCCAGCGTTCCAGATTCGGCTCGCTCTCGTCCAGCAGCAGCCCGAAATGGCGCAGCACTTCGGTATCCAGACCGTCCTCGTGGTAGCGCAGCGGCACCTCGTAGATCGATGAGGCGTCGAGTGCGGGGATCACCGCTTCCGGCCGGATGTTGCAGAACTGACCGATCTTGCGGCGCTGGTCGCTCGGAATCTCGCGGTCGCAGCGGCAGAGCAGGATATCCGGCTGGATACCGACACTCTGCAGTTCCTTCACCGAGTGCTGGGTCGGCTTTGTCTTCAACTCGCCGGCGGACGGGATGTAGGGCACCAGCGTCAGGTGCAGGAACAGCGAACGCTCGTGGCCGAGTTCGTTGCCGAGCTGGCGAATCGCTTCCAGGAACGGCAGCCCCTCGATATCGCCGACCGTGCCGCCGATCTCGCACAGGACGAAGTCCTCGTCCGTGATGTCGCCCTTGGCGAATTCCTTGATCGCGTCGGTGACGTGCGGGATGACCTGGATGGTGGCGCCGAGATAGTCGCCGCGCCGCTCCCGCGTGATCACGTCCATGTAGATCTGGCCGGTGGTCACGTTGTCGCTCTTGCGCGCCGACACACCGGTGAACCGCTCATAATGGCCGAGATCGAGATCGGTCTCCGCCCCGTCATCGGTGACGTAGACCTCGCCGTGCTGATACGGACTCATCGTGCCCGGATCGACGTTGAGATAAGGGTCCAGCTTGCGAAGCCGCACTTTATAGCCGCGAGCTTGCAGGAGCGCGCCCAGGGCTGCGGAGGCGAGACCTTTTCCGAGGGAGGAGACCACGCCGCCGGTAATGAAGATAAACCGCGTCATGGGCGTTCCTTATACATCATCGAGCGCAATCCAAGCACGCGTTGTGACCATCCGGCGCCGCGAAAGCGATGCCAGTCGAGAACGGGCGGAAAACACCCGCCGGATCAATATGTTACTGCGAGAGAGGGGCTGCCGGCGCAGTCGGCTCGGCGGGCTCTTCAACGGCAGGAGTCTGGTCGACGATTGAAGATGTCGTCGTCTGGGAAGCGAGAATCGCGAGGGTCATGCTGGTGGCCATGAAACAGGCGGCCAGAATCGCCGTCGTGCGCGTCAGCAGGTTCGCGGTCCCTCGCGCCGACATGAAGGAACCGAGGCCGCCACCGCCGCCACCGCCGCCGCCAATGCCAAGTCCGCCGCCTTCGCTGCGCTGAAGCAGGACGGTGACGATCAGCGCCAGCGCGATCATCAGATGGACGGTGAGAATGATCAGTTCCATGTCGAACCCCGGTCTTCGGTCGGCGCGGTTTGTAGCGTTTCCGGCGCGCCTTGGCCAGCCTGTCGTTCAGACCGGATGCAGGTCACGGCGTGGCCTTGGCGATACCGAGGAAATCCCCGGCCTTGAGCGAGGCACCACCGACCAGTGCTCCGTTCACATTGGCGACCGCCATCAGCTCGGCGGCATTGGCCGGTTTGACCGAGCCACCATAGAGCAGACGCACGTTGGCGGCGTCGCCCGAGACCTCGCCCAGCACCTTACGGATATGGGCATGAACGGTCGCCACGTCATCGGCGGTCGGCGTGCGGCCCGTGCCGATCGCCCAGACCGGCTCGTAGGCTATGACCAGGGTCGCGCCCGTCAGCCCTTGCGGTACCGACCCGCGCACCTGGCCCTCGACCACGTCGAGCGTTCTACCGGCATCGCGCTCGGCCTCGGTCTCACCGACGCAGATGATCGGCACCAGACCGGCGCGGCGGGCCGCCTCGGCCTTGGCATGGACGGTCGCGTCGCTCTCGCCATGGTCGGCACGGCGCTCGGAATGGCCGACAATGACGTAGGTGCAGCCGAGATCGGCCAGCATTTCGGCCGCGGTGTCGCCGGTATGGGCGCCGCTGGCCGCCGCATGGCAGTCCTGGGCGCCGAGCGCGACACCGCTCGACCCGAGCGCCACACCGACCGAGGCGACATAGACGGCCGGCGGGCACACGGCGAGCTCGACCGAAACGGCTGCCGCCTCGGCGGCGAGCGCCTTGGCCAGCGCCTCGCCGGCGGCGCGGTCCAGGTTCATCTTCCAGTTTCCGGCGATCAGCGCGCGTGGAGCCACGGCGAAACCCTCCTCGGTCGTCACTCTGTGCATTGGAACGTGGCGGTGCTCTAGCACGAGCCGCCGGCCGCCGCCAACCGCCGGCGCTGATAACCGGTGCCGATCGCCCTGCCCCAAGCCTTGCGTTCAAAGGCATACGGGGCCTACAACCCTGATCCGACAAATACCCGCGACCCGCTGCATCAGGCCGCCAGATCATGCTTCAGATTATTCGTTCCAAGGTCACCTCGATCTTCGTGAAGATTCTTTTCGTCCTACTGATCGCCAGCTTCGCGATCTGGGGCATCGGCGACACGATCTTCGGCAACCCCGCGGGTCGCGCCGCGGTCGAAGTCGATGACGACGTCCGGGTCACCGCGGTCGAGGCGGCGGGCGAGTTCGACCAGGCACGCCGACGCCTGGGCATTCCGATCACCGTGGAACAGGCGATCCAGATCGGCCTGCTGGACCAGACACTGCAGAACCTGACGGTTCAGAGCCTGATGGTCGCCGCGACCAACCGGCTCGGCCTGTCGGCCAGCGACAGTCAGATCGTGCAACTGATCCGCCAGCAGTTCCGCGACAGCCTCGGCCAGTTCGACCGCACGGCCTATCAGACCTATCTCGCCTCCAACGGATGGAGCGAGCAGGAATTCGTCGACCGGGCCCGCCGCGATCTCGCCCGCAATCAGCTGATCGGCGCCGTCGCTACCGGCAACGAGGAGACCGTCCCGGAAAGCATCGTCAAGACGCTGCATGCCTATCGTGAGGAACGCCGGGTCGCCGAAGCGGTCCGCATCGACGCCGCCGCGATGCCGGCGCCGGCGCTGCCCGACGACGCGACGCTTTCGGCCTATTACGACGAGCACAAGAAGGACTACGAAACACCGGAATATCGCGGGATCAGTTGGCTGCAGTTTTCGCCGAAGTCTGTCGCCGAGGACATGGAGATTCCCGAGGACGAGTTGCGGGCCGCCTTCGAGGAACGGGGCGCCAGCTTCTCCACGCCCGGCACCCGTACTGTCGATCAGGTCCTGTTCACCGACGAGGCCGCGGCCCGCGCCGCCTATGATCGGATCCAGGCCGGCGAGGACTTCGCCGCCGTCGCCGAAGAGATCACCGGTATGAGCGCCGCCGAGCTCGATCTCGGCAAGGTCAAGCGCGACGACCTGCCCGAGGGCACCGCCGACGGTGTCTTCGCCATGACCGAGGCGGGCCAGGTGACGGCGCCGCTGCAGAGCGATTTCGGCTGGCACCTGTTCCGCGTTCGCGCGGCCGAAGTCAGCGCACCGGCGACCTTCGAGGACGTGCGCGACGCGCTGAAGAACGAGATCGCCCTGGATCGGGCCTATGACGCCGTATTCGAGCGTTCGAACGCGCTGGAAGATGCGCTTGCCGGCGGATCGACCCTCGAAGAGGCCTCGCTGGCCCAGAACATTCCGCTGAATCAGATCCCGTTCGTCGCCCGCGACGGCAGTCAGCCGGAAGGCGGCATCGTCACCACGGTCCCGGGCGATCCGTTCCTGAAGACCGCCTTCGAGACCGAGAGTGGCCTGCAGAGTGTCCTGAGCGAGACACGTGACGGCACCTACTTCATCCTGCGGGTCGATGGCGTCACACCGCCGCAGATTCCCGAGCTCGGCCAGATCCGCCCGAAGGTGGCGGCCGACTGGACCGCGGAGCAGCGTCTGGACGCGGCCGAGGACACCGCCGATGCCATCGTCACCGCCGTCGAGGGTGGCACGCCGCTCGCCGAAGCGGCGGCCGAGCATGGCGTCGAGGTTGAGCGTCTTCCGGCGATCACCCGCCGGGGACAGGGTCTGCCAGCCGGCTGGCCGCCGGCGGTGGCCGGCGCCCTGTTCGGTCTCGATGCCGGCGGCGCCAGCGCGGTGAGCAGCGACAGCGGTGCAGCAGTGATTTCCCTGGTGGAGGTGATCAAGGGCGGCGGTGAAATGGCCGCACCCGAGGATCAGGTTCGTCGCGAAGTCGCCGGCGGCGTCGCCTCGGACGTGATCGAGCTGCTGCTGGCCGATCTCGAGAACCGCCATACGGTGACCGTCAACCCGGGCGCCGTGCGGCAGCTGTTCACCGTGAGCGAAGGCGCCCAATGAGCAACAGTCCGGATTTCGAGGCGTTCCGCCAGGATTACGAGGCGGGCCGCGCGCAGGTCGTCTGGACCACTCTCGTCGCCGATCTGGAGACCCCGGTCTCGGCCATGCTCAAGCTGGCGGACGGCCGGGCCAACGCTTTCCTGCTGGAGTCGGTGGAGGGCGGTGCGGTGCGCGGCCGCTACTCGATCATCGGCTTGAAGCCGGACGTGATCTGGCGGTTCTACAAGGACAAGGCGGAGATCAACCGCACGGCCCGGATCGATACCGACGCGTTCGAGCCCGTCGCCGAGCCGCCGCTCGCCTCTCTGCGGGCGCTGATCGCGGAAAGCCGGATCGACCTGCCCGCCGAGGTGCCGCCAATGGCGGCCGGCCTGTTCGGCTACATGGGATACGACGCCATCCGCCTGTTCGAGGACATTCCGGACGAGAATCCGGACACGCTCGGCGTTCAGGACGGCATCATGTTGCGGCCGACCATCGTGTGCGTGTTCGACAACATCGACGACATGGTCACCATCATCACGCCGGTCTATCCGAGCGGCGAGATGTCGGCCAGCGCCGCCTACTCGGCCGCCGCCGAACGGCTGGCCGACGTGGTCTCGGACTTCGAACGCTCCCTGCCCTATCGCCGCGAGAACGCCCGCTCGGTGGATACCCTGCCCGAGCCGGTCTCCAATACCGGTCGCGAGCAGTACCACGAGATGGTGCGCCGGACCGTCGAGTACATTAACGCCGGCGACGCCTTCCAGGTGGTGCCGTCGCACCGCATGTCGGTGCCGTTCACCCTGCCGCCCTTCGCGCTATACCGTTCGCTGCGGCGGCTGAATCCGTCGCCGTTCCTGTTCTTCTTCGATTTCGGCGCCTATTCGATCGTCGGCTCCAGCCCGGAGATCCTGGTGCGGCTGCGCGACGGCGTGGTGACCATCCGCCCGCTAGCCGGCACCCGAAAGCGTGGCGAGACGCCGGAGGAGGACAAGGCGCTGGCCGAGGAGCTGCTGGCCGATCCCAAGGAACGGGCCGAGCACCTGATGCTGCTGGATCTGGGGCGCAACGATGTCGGCCGGGTCGCCAAGATCGGTACGGTCGAGGTGAAGGACCAGTTCACCATCGAGCGCTACAGCCACGTGATGCACATCGCCAGCCATGTTGACGGCCAGCTCGCCGAGGACAAGGACGTGATGGAGGCGCTGTTCGCCGGTTTTCCGGCCGGCACCGTCTCCGGCGCGCCGAAGGTGCGGGCGATGGAGATCATCGACGAGTTGGAAGTGTCGCGGCGCGGCGTCTATGCGGGTGCCGTCGGCTATCTCTCGGCGACGTCGATGGACACCTGCATCGCGCTACGAACAGCCCTGGTCAAGGACGGCACCATGTACGTCCAGGCCGGTGGCGGCGTGGTCGCCGACAGCGATCCCGAGGCGGAGTGGCAGGAAACCCAGAACAAGGCCCGCGCCCTGATCCGTGCCGCCGAGGAAGCCGTCCGGTTCGCCGCCCGACGGTCTTAGGCGTATCGGTCGCGCATCTACTCCGCCGGTTGCACCACGTGTCCGGACGGACGTGTCGCCGGGAGCAGCAGGCCGGCGACCGCCCCGCCCGCGGCGACGGTTGCCAGTAGCACCAGCAACGGCTCGAAATCGCCCGCCATGTCGTAGAGCTGGCCGACCAGCGGGACACTGATCGCCGAAACCCCCAAGGACACCAGGAACTTCACGCCGAAGGCCGTGCCCCGCCAGGCCGGCGGCGAGTACCGCGCGAACAGACTGTTCTCCGCCGGCACGAAGGCGGTGTTGGTCAGCACCATCATCGCCGCGACCGGCAGCAGCAGCGGCCCGGCCAGCGTCGCCGCCACCGCCAGGAACGGAATCTGCAGCGCCCAGCAGGTGATATAGACACGCTTCAGGTCGAACCGGTCGGCCATCCAGCCGCCAAGAACCTGGGCCAGCGCCGATACGCCGTAAATCAGCGAGACCAGCAGGCCGACCCCGGCAGTCGTCGTCACCATCCCGACCAGACGCTGATCGAAAAGCTTCGGCATGGCGAAGGAGGTTGACTGGTAGATCAGTCCGGAGAACGCGATGGTCACCATCAGGACCAAGGCGCCCCGCAGCATGTCACTCCGGCTCGCCTCCGTTGCCGCCGCGTGATGGACGGCCCGGTTGTCTTGCACAAGGCCAAGCGCGATAGAGACGACCAGCGCCAGACCGACTAGGACGCACAGAGCCCCCGGAATGAAGAACGCCCATTGCCACCCCATGGTCGCAGCCAGCGTGCCGGCGACCGCAGCACCCCCGGCCGTCCCCAGCGACCCGAAGATGCCGTTGATGCCGAGCGCCCGGCCTCGCGTCGCCGGGTCCCGGGTGACCCATGCAATGCCCACCGGGTGGTAGATCGAGGCGAATAGCCCAATTCCGCCCAGGCCCACCGCCATGGCAAACGGGCCATCCGCGAAGCCGGTCGCCACGCACATACCGCCGGTGCCCAGGAAGAACAGCGCCATCATGCCGGGCGCGCTCCACCGGTCGGCGAGCCATCCGGCGGGAACCGCGGCGGCACCGAACAGGATCTGGCCAACCAGCATGAGCCCGATCAACTCGCCGAACGGCATGTCCCACACGCCTTCCAGCGACAGCACCACGGTCGGGTACAGCAGCATCAGCAAGTGCGAGAAGGTGTGACCGACGCAGGAGAACCCAAGCGCCAGACGGGCTGAAACGGGGAGTGCCATGGCATTTCCTTTTTTCTCTTATCCCATGACGAGGAAAGTGCCCACAAGCACCCCCGTGCCATTGCCCCGGGCCAAACCGCTATCTACAGTCGGTGCCATGGCGGGAGCGGCGAAATCGACAGCGAAAACGGCAACACGATCGGCGAAGACGTCGCCGACGGCCGCACAGCGCGCCTGGCTCAAGCGCGGGCTGGATCAGCCCGGTGGTAAGTTGCCGCTGTTCGACCACAATGGCCAGCGCGTCAATCCGCGCATGGTACGGGCCTGCATGGATCGTGGCTGGGCGGAACCGTGGTTCGAGAATCCACTCAAGCCGGACTGGCTTGTCTGCAAACTGACCGAGGACGGCCGCAAGGCCGCCGGCGCATAACCTACGTCGTTCCAGGCACTTCGCTGGACAGGACGGCCCCTGGCGGCGATGATCCATCAGACTTCTGGGGACGTGCATGACGCTCGATGACTATTTGACGGTAATCGCAACGAGCAAGCCGAATGATTGGCGAGCCACGGTCCTGCCGACCTTCATGTTCCGCGTGGTCCCGGTCCGCGCCTCCGGCGGCGGCACGGTGGATTTCGAGCTGCAGGAACACACCACGACCCTGACCTTTGCCCGCGACATTCGATTTGGCATGGCCTGGGGGCTGGTCGGCGACAAGAACTACAGCGAGGAATGGATCGAGAAACTACCCAACAAACGGGCCCAGGGCGTGTTGATCGATTTCCTCTTCAACGGCGCCATGGTCTATCGCGACATGCTGGTGGCCGTCGATGGCTGGCGCTGCATCCTGCCGCAGCCGATCAACGAGATCGGTCCGGTCTTCCAGGTGCCGAAGCGGCGCATGGCCATCGCCAAGCTGGTCCACCAGCTCGTCGGACCGGAAAGCAGCTTCGAATCCTATTTCAAACGCGTCGGAATGCAGGAATTGGATCAGGCATGGCCGTAATCACGAGATTCGACTAAAACATCGTGAAAACGGCAGGATACCGGCCTTTCTTTACCTAAAAAATCAGGAACCGACCGCGTCTCGCGATGTCAGTCCTTGTAATCCGGCTCGTCGCGATCGAGCAGACGCATCAGCGCCGCGAAATGCCGGTGCGCCTGGGCGCGTTCTGAATTCGACGACATCTGGTCGGCCGTCATCCGGGCCACGTCCTGCGGCACACGGCGCAGGGGCTGCTGCGTCGACATGGCGATCACCTGCGCCTGTGCGGCACGCTCCAGATAATACAGATCGTCGAAGGCCTCGGCCACGTTGCGTCCGGTGACGACGACGCCGTGATTGGCGAGGAAAGCCACCCGCTTGCCACCCTGCAGGGCGGCGGCGATCCGCTCGCCCTCGGAATCGTCCAGCGCCAGCCCGTTATAGAGATCGTCATAGGCGATCTGGTCATAGAATTTCAGCGAGGTCTGTAGCACCGGCTCAAGGCGACCCGCCTCAAGCATGGTGATCGCGGTGGCGTAGGGCATGTGCGTGTGCAGCACGACCTTCGCGTCCGGGACCAGGCGGTGGATGTGATAGTGGATGAAGAACGCCGTCGGCTCCGGCGGCTCCTTGCCGTTGACGGCGTTGCCGTCGGCATCGACCTCGACCAGGTCGCTGGCCCGGACCTCGGACCAGTGATAGCCGTGCGGATTGATCAGGAACCGGTCGCTCTCGCCCGGGATCACCGCAGAGAAATGGTTGCAGATCCCCTCATGCATACCCATGCGCACGGCCCAACGCAGGGCGGCCGCAAGTTCGAGCTTGGTTTTGGCACGGGCATCCAGGCCATCGGCCTCGGGTACGGCGGCAAGCGACATCGGTCCCTCCATCGGCAGCCATCCGGCGGCGGATCGGCTCAATTTGACGGGGGTTGACGGGCCAGTCGAGGTCGGATGGTCGGAGCGGCGGGATTCGAACCCACGACCCCCACACCCCCAGTGTGGTGCGCTACCAGGCTGCGCTACGCTCCGACGCGGCGGACTATAGGCGATCCGCCAGGGGGCCACAACACGCAGCGACCCTGAACTTCAGCAGAAATATCAAGAAAAGTAAGGTGGCTCAGGCGCGGGCCGCGCTCAGCAGCTTCTTCAGCGCTGCCAGCTCCGTCAGCACCGCCTCAACGGCGTCGCGGTCGACCCCCGACTCCATTTCCGACTCCGCGGCGGTGTGCGGGATCGCAGCGCCACCATCTCCGTTGCCATTGCTTGGCACCGGCGTCGCGTCGCCATCGCTCGACTGGACGGCCCGGGCTGTCTCGCCCGCCGTCGGCATCCGCACCGCTCCCTCCCGCAGGAGCTTCTGGACGCCTTTGATCGTATAGCCCTCGCGGTACAGCAGTTCGCGAATGCGGCGCAGCAGCGCGATATCTTCCGGGCGGTAGTAACGCCGCCCACCCCCTCGTTTGAGCGGCCGGATCTGATTGAATTTGGTTTCCCAGAACCGCAGGACGTGCGGCGGCACGTCCAGATCGTCAGCGACCTCGCTGATGGTTCGGAACGCCGCCGCCGACTTGCCATTGCGGCGCGGGGCGGCGGAGGAGGAGCTTGCTTGCGTTTCGGCCATGGCGCGCTACCCCGTGGGGTTCAGCCCTCCGAGTCCCGGTTGATCCTGTTCTTGAGGACGTGCGACGGACGGAACACCAGGACACGGCGCGGCAGGATAGGAACTTCCTCGCCCGTCTTGGGATTGCGCCCGATCCGTTCGCCCTTTTGGCGGACCGAGAAGCTGCCGAACGAGGAGATTTTCACCATCTCACCCCGCACCAGCGCGCCGATCATTTCATCGAGAACCGACTCGACGAGATCCGCCGATTCGTTCCTGGAAAGGCCAACTTCCTGATAGACGGCTTCGCTCAAATGAGCGCGGGTGATTGTTTCGCCGGTCATGCGCACCCCCGTTGTGGAACAGAAAGGTACCCCGAACGAATCGAAGCGTCAATTAATTCGGTGATTTCAGGCGATTGGCGCGACTTCCTCGCGTACCGTCTCGCTCTCGGCCCGCTCCGAGCGCGCCGGAATACCGAAACGCACCAGGCCGGCACCCCAGGCGAGGCCACCGCCGATGGCTTCCAGCATGAGCAGATCGCCTGGACGGATGCGCCCGTCGCGCACCGCTTCGTCCAATGCCAGCGGCACCGACGCGGCCGATGTGTTGGCATGGCGCTCGATCGAAACCACGACCTTTTCCGCCGGCATTTTCATCCGGTTGGCCATGGCGTCAATGATCCGACGATTGGCTTGGTGCGGGATCAGCCAGTCGACATCGGCCGCCACCAGTCCGTTCGCTTCCAGCGATTCGTCGATCACACCCGCCAGCTTGGAGACGGCATGGCGGAACACTTCCTTGCCGTTCATGCGAACGTGGCCGACGGTCTTCGTCGTCGATGGGCCGCCGTCGACATAGAGGATGTCGCGCTCGCGCCCGTCGGAATGCAGATGGGTCGACAGCACGCCCCAGCCGTCGCCGCCGCCGTCGGTCGCCCGCAGAAGCACGGCCCCCGCCCCGTCGCCGAACAGCACACAAGTGGTGCGGTCGTTCCAGTCCAGCAGTCGGGAGAAGGTCTCGGCGCCGATGACGAGCGCGGTGCGGGCCTGTCCGACTTTCAGGAAGTTGTCGGCGACCGCAAGCGCGTAGACGAAACCGGCACAAACCGCCTGCACGTCGAAGGCGGCGCCATTGAAGGCGCCGAGCGCCTTCTGAACCTTGGTGGCGGTGGCGGGGAAGGTATCGTCCGGGGTGGTTGTGGCGACGACGATCAGGTCGATGTCCTCGCCTTCCAGTCCGGCCATTTCCAGCGCGTTGCGCGCCGCCTTGATCGCGAGGTCGCTCGTGAACTCGCCGTCGCCAGCAAGGTGACGCTGACGGATACCGGTACGCTGACGGATCCAGTCGTCTGATGTGTCGACCCAAGTCGACAACTCGTCATTGCTGACCACGCGCTCGGGAAGATAGGACCCGGTCGCGATCATCAGGGACCGTTTCATCATGCCGTTGCCACCGCTGTTGGTTGCTCTTCCGGCCGATCGAGGCCGCCATTGGTCAGTTCTTCGCGCACCTTCTCGATGAAGCCATGGCGCTTCATGTCGGCGGCCACGCCGATTGCATTGGCAAAGCCGAGCGCATCGGTTCCGCCATGGCTCTTCACCGCGATGCCGTTGAGGCCGAGGAACATGGCCCCATTATACCGCCGCGGATCCATCCGCTGACGCAGCTGTCCGACGGCGCCGCGGGCCAGAAGATACCCAAGCCTTGAAAGCAACGAGTTACGGAACGCGTCGCGAAGGAACTGGCCGATCAGACGCGAGGTGCCTTCCGCCGTCTTGAGGGCGATATTGCCCGAGAATCCGTCCGTCACCACCACGTCGACCGTACCGGCCGGTATGTCGTCGCCTTCGACGAAACCGTGGAATTCGAAGGGCATGTCGGTCATGGAGCGCAAGATCGCTGCCGCCTCGCGAACCGACTCGTGGCCCTTCTGCTCCTCGCTGCCGACATTGAGGATACCCACCACCGGCCGCTCCAGTCCGAGGACCGTGCGCACGAAGATCTGCCCCATGATGGCGAACTGGACGAGGTTGGTGGCGTCGCAGACAACGTTGGCGCCGAGATCCAGCATCGCGCTCTCGCCGCGCCGGGTCGGAAAGAAGCCGGCGATGGCCGGGCGGTCGATGCCGGGCATCGGACGCAGCACCAGCTTGGACATCGCCATGAGCGCGCCGGTATTGCCGGCGGAGACCACCCCATCCGCCCTGCCCTGGCCGACCAGATCGATCGCCAGGCGCATGCTGGAGCCCTTGCCCTGACGCAGGGCGGCGGACGGCTTGTCGCCGTCGGCGATCACCTTGTCGGTGTGGACAATCTCCGGGGATTGCGCCTTCAGCCGTTTGGTCTTTTCGACCAGCGGGCGGATCTGCGCCTTGTCGCCAACCAGGATGACTTTGAGTTCGGGACTGCGCTCCAGCGCGATATCGGCGCCGTGGACGACCATATCCGGCGCCTTGTCCCCTCCCATAGCGTCCAGTGCGATCGTCAGACCGTCTGACACTCGTCGACCCTCATGTCGCCTCTCCAACGGTCCCTAGCCCCGCCAGACCGGTGGAATCGATCGCGCGGACTTTAACGTTACAGCCAACCCGCGTCGACCGTTGCCGGACCCGATGCCGGGTAAGCCCTAGGGCGAACCGGGCGCGTGTTGTACGCCGAACCAACCTACCGAACAACCACGTTACCGTTTCTTGACATTCCTGTCTTTCAACAAGGCCAGGGCAGCGAAGGGCGAGGCCTTGGCGCCCTCCTGACCGTCCACGTCGACGGCGGAGCCCTCGTCGGACGATTCCGGCGCCGGTGCGCCGGGCGCACGGGGGTACGGATCGATCGCCAGGGACAAGACCTGGGCGATGATCTCGCCGACATCCAACTCGTCGCTTTCAAGCGGCTCTGGATCCTCGGCGATCGGGTCCAGGTCGACCTCGGTGCCGTCCGTGTCCCGGCTGTCGTCGAACAATTCGTCGATCACGGCCTCCACCTCGCCGATGACGGGCTCGAGGGTGACCACGCATTCCTGCACGACACGCGCCTGAAGGGTGCCCTTCAATTCGATCCAGCCGGTGTCGCGGCGGCGGCGGAGTGTCGCCTCGGCGCTGAACGACGGGAGTTCGATCAGGCCGAAACGCTGGGCCAGGGCCGAGCGGGCCGTCGCGTCGGCCTCGAAGGTGATGGCCTTACGTTGCTGGCCGATCCGGGCGACCGGAATCGGGGCGACCAGCATCGACGTCACGGGATCCGTCATCGGACATCCTCCACTGCGGGGAAAGTGACCCCCCCGCTCATCAGAACCTCGAGCGCCATCGTATCGACCGCCTGTTGCGCCCGGCGGACATAGGCGGCCAGCGCCGGCGCGTGCGGCGCGCTGTCGTCCCCCGCATAGATGTTCCGCGCGATCGCATCCGCCAGGTCGGCCTTGCCCGTCAGCGCCTCCTCATAGGCGGCGCAGCGGCCGTAATAGGCCCGCACCATGTCTTTGACCTTCTTTCCCACGCTCATGTCGCCCACGCCGATCGCGCGCAGGGTGCGGTCCATGTCGTGGAAAAAGGCGTCGAACAGACCCTGGGCCAGCGCCGCGCCGCGTGGCTCGTCGCTGGCCGACAGGCGCCGGATGACCAGATGCAGATGCAGAACGAGAAGATCGAACCGGCTCTCCAGCTGGTCGGTCACGCCGAGATCGGCATAGAAGGCGGGCGTGCGCGCCTGGTCCACGACGGCATCGTACAGCCGCTCGACCACTCGGCGGGTCTCGTCCCTCTTGAAAAACCGTGCGAAAATCTTTGTTCTCCGTTACTTCGACAGCGGACATGCTGTCACCCGTTCCAGACGGGGAAACCCGTCACCCGTTTCGGACGGGAAAACACTGATACCAGGAATCGCGATGCGCCCGCCCGTCTCGTTCTCCCGACTTCGATCCGGCTTCGCCGGCTTGGCCCTGTCCGTCGCAGCCCTGTCTGCGGCGACCCTGCCGATCGCCGGCTGCAGTCCGCAGATCGCGACCCACGGGAACATGGTCGATGTGGACGCCCTCGCCAAGATCGAACCGGGCCGCACCAACCAGTCGACGGTCCTCGCGCTGCTCGGATCGCCGTCGAGCCAGGCCAATTTCGGCGAGCCGACATGGTACTACATCGGCCAGCGCACCGAGCGCCAGGCGTTCTACCGCCCCGAGACGATCGAGCGTCGGGTCGTGTATGTCGATTTCGAGCCCGAGGGAACCGTGAAGTCGATCGGCACGCTCGATCTGGAGGACGGCAAGAAAATCGTCATCGTCGACCGTGAGACGCCGACGGCGGGTCAGCGCATCACCCTGCTCAAGCAGCTCATCGGCAATGTCGGACGCTTCACCCCGACCCAATAGGGCGCGGCAAGTCCACCCGAAACGAGAAAGGCCCCGGAACGTCTCCGGGGCCTTTCGTCTTCATCGGGGGTGGGATCAGGTTGCCAGCGCCGCCAGCAGCAGGATCGCCACGATGTTGATGATCTTGATCATCGGGTTGATGGCCGGGCCGGCGGTGTCCTTGTAGGGATCACCGACGGTATCGCCGGTCACCGCGGCCTTGTGCGCCTCGGACCCCTTGCCGCCGTGGTTGCCGTCCTCGATGTACTTCTTGGCATTGTCCCAGGCACCGCCACCGGCGGTCATGGAGATCGCCACGAAGATGCCGGTCACGATCGTCCCCAGCAGCATCGCGCCCAGCGCCGTGAACGCGGCCGACTGACCGGCAATCCACAGCACGATGAAATACATCACCGGGGGGGCCAGCACCGGCAGCATCGACGGCACGATCATCTCCTTGATCGCCGCCTTGGTCAGCATGTCGACACAGGTGCCGTATTCCGGCTTGTCCGTGCCCTGCATGATGCCCGGCTTTTCGCGGAACTGACGCCGCACTTCCTCGACGACGGCACCGCCCGCGCGGCCGACCGCCTGCATGCCCATCGCACCGAACAGGTACGGCAGCATGCCGCCGATGAAGAGCCCGACCACCACGAACGGATCCTGCAGGCGGAACTCCACCGTCAGGTCCGGGAAGTAGTATTTCAGGTCCTCGGTATAGGCCGCGAACAGCACCAGAGCGGCCAGACCGGCGGAACCGATGGCATAGCCCTTGGTCACCGCCTTGGTGGTGTTGCCCACCGCGTCGAGCGCGTCGGTGATGGTGCGCACCTCTTCCGGCAGTTCCGCCATCTCGGCGATACCACCGGCGTTGTCGGTCACCGGACCATAGGCATCCAGGGCCACGACCATGCCGGCCAGCGCCAGCATCGTGGTCGCCGCCACGCCGATGCCGAACACGCCGGCACAGAGGTAAGCGACGATGATGCCGCCGGCGATGATGATCGCCGGAAGCGCACAGGCCTCCATCGACACCGCCAGACCCTGAATGACGTTGGTGCCGTGACCGGTCTCCGACGACTTGGCGATCGACCGCACCGGCCGGTATTCGGTCGAGGTGTAGTATTCGGTCACCCAGATCAGCAGGCCGGTCACGACCAGGCCGGTCAGGGCGCAGTAGAACAGGACGCGTCCGGTCACCGTGGTATCGCCCATGGCGATCGTCTCGGTGGTGCCGAACATGTAGAAAGTCACGCCCGCGATCAGCACCGCCGACAGCACGGCGGAGACGATGAAGCCCTTGTACAGGGCCGCCATGATCTTCTGGCTCGAGCCGAGCTTCACGAAGAACGTGCCGACCACCGAGGAGAGGATGCACACCGCACAGATCAGCAGCGGATAGGTCATCATCGTCGCCACGTCGGCACCGGTGAAGAAGATCGCCGCCAGCAGCATGGTGGCCACGACGGTCACCGCGTAGGTCTCGAACAGGTCGGCCGCCATACCGGCGCAGTCACCGACATTGTCGCCCACATTATCGGCGATCACCGCCGGGTTGCGGGGATCGTCCTCGGGAATACCTGCTTCGACCTTACCCACCAGATCGGCACCGACATCGGCGCCCTTGGTGAAGATACCGCCACCCAGACGCGCGAAGATCGAGATCAGCGATGCGCCGAAGCTGAGGGCCACCAAGGCCTCCAGGATGTGGCGCAGACCGATCGGATCGCCGGCATCGTAGATCGACTGCAGGACGAGGTAATAGCCCGAGACGCCGAGCAGGCCGAGGCCCACCACCAGCATGCCGGTCACCGCCCCCGATTTGAACGCGACGTCCAGGGCGGCAACCATCGACTTGGTCGCGGCCTGGGTGGTGCGGACATTGGCACGCACGGACACGTTCATGCCGACATATCCGGCCACGCCCGACAGCACAGCGCCGATGACGAAGCCGAGGGCCACGGTCAGGCCCAGGCTCGCGAGCAGAATGACCGTCACCACCGCGCCGACGATGGCGATCGTGGTGTATTGACGGTTCAGGTAGGCGCTCGCGCCCTCCTGAATTGCGCCGGCGATCTCCTGCATGCGCTCAGTTCCGGCGCTTGCAGACAGGATCGACCTGCTCGCCCACCAGCCGTAGATCAAGGCGGCGATGCCGCACAAGACTACGAACAGAAGCATTTCATCCATCTTTGGAAGCCCTTCCATCCCTCTATGGAGCCTCCGGCGCCGGGCGTGTTCGACGGCTTGGCGGAGACTCGAATGACAACAGCCGGGGGGTCTATTTCACGTGCCTTTGCCCCCGGTTCAAAAGCTGTCGGACAATAGCAAATATTGCTGTCCATTCAACTATCCCCGGATTTTACAAGGGCTTCAGGCGGCCGTCGCTCGTCTTTGGCTTCCGTACCAGATCAGAGCGATGCCGACGGCGGCGGCCAGCGGCAATACGCCGAGGTTTACCGCCTGCCAGCCGAAGGCGTGATTGATGGCACCGGAGGAGAATGCCGCCAGCGTCGACATCGAGAAGACGAGGAAATCCCCCAGACCTTGAACCTTCGCGCGCTCCTCGGGGCGGTACGACTCGGTGAGAAGCGTGGTTCCGCCGATGAACAGGAAGTTCCAGCCGATGCCGAGCAGGACCAGACTGGAGAAGAACTGCAGCATCTCGATGCCGGACAGATTGATGACCACGCATGCGAGATACGCGGCGACACCGATCAGCATGATCCTGATCACGCCGAAACGGTTGATCAGCGACCCGGTGAAGAACGACGGCGCGAACATCCCGACAGCATGCCACTGGACGACGAAGGCGGCGTCCTGAAACGCGAATCCGCAATCGATCATGGCCAGCGGCGTTGCCGTCATGACGAACGTCATGCTGCCGTAACCGATCATCGCTCCGAAAACGGCCACCAGGAAAACCGGCTGACGGACGATCTCCGACAGCGGCCGCCCGCTGTTCGAGCGCTCGGCGGCGGTGGGGCGCGGAATCTCCACGAATGCCAGGAACAGCAGGCTCAGGACCTGCACCACGGCGATGGCGACGAAGGTGCCGGCGAACAGGATCGGCGCGAACCAGTCGAAGGAGAGTTTGGCCAGTTCCGGGCCAACCAGGGCGGCCACGACGCCGCCCGCCAGCACCAGTGAGATCGCCCGAGGCCGGAACGCGTCGGTGGCCGTATCCGCCGCAGCGTAGCGATACAGCACCGCGAATCCCTGGAACGAGCCGATCATCATCGAGGCGACGCAGAACAGCACGAAGCTATGGGAGAAGATCGCCGCCACGCCCAGAACGGCGCCCGTCACGCCGATCAGGACGCCGGTTGCGAACCCGAGCCGGCGCCCGACCTGACGCATGTACAGCGAGGCGGGCATCGTCGTGAGCATCGTCGCGGTGAACTGCAAGGCCAGCGGCAAGGTGGCGACCGCGGCATCCGGCGCCAGATCCTTCCCGGCAAGCGCGGTCACGGTCATGTTCATGATCATCCCGGACATCGAGAGTGCCTGGCAGATCGCCAGCAGAGTGACGTTTTTTACCGAGGGATCGCGCAAGGACATGACGGAGGCTCCTGCGAGGACAGGGTTTCCGCAGCGATCAGATCGATAGCAAGCGGATGGCGGGACACGTCCCCTACTCCCCGGGGTAGGCGCAGTCCACCCCGAACCAGTTTGGCCCTATGCAAACGCAACGGTGCATCCGGCACGGAAACGCCTCAAATTTTACCGTGTTGTTAATCCCTGAAGCGTTAAAGACCATGCCCCGTTTCTCCCGATCGAGAGGTCCGATGCAGTCCGCTCAAATTTCGAGACCTGCCGTATGACGCAAGCCATTCGCGACCAGATGCGACGTCTGCTTCGCTATGAGCCGACGATGGTGATCGCCGACCTCTGGTTGGACGGATGCGCGTCGCCTTGCGCCCATGGAATTCCCGGCTTCGACCCGTTGGACGCCGCACCGCTTCTGCGTCACCTGTATATCCTCGAGCGCGATGGCAACCGGATGCGCTACCGGGTTTCCGGTGAATCGGTGAACGACCTGTTCGGGTCGAACCACGCCGGAAAACTGCTCGACAGCGTCGTTCCGCCGGACATCTATCCGGTGGTCGAAGGCTATTTCCTGGACGTCTTCGCGCTCAAGATCTGCGTCTTCAAGGGGCATATCACCCAGCCAGGCCGAAGCCACGTGGAATTCGAACGCCTGCTGCTTCCGGTATTTCGCAACGGAGAGATCCAACTCCTTGGCACCCTGGCCCTGAGTACATCGGCCAAGCTCCGTGTCGAGGCCGACGCACCGCCGCGTGCCGGCACTGGGTTTCATTTCACCCAGATCGATCTGGCCGATGGCGCGGTCAGTGAGGCTCATATCCCGTTGAGCGACCTGCCGGTGGAACAGCTCCCCTTCGAGAGCCACGTCAGACGCCGGCCGTCGTCTCCGGTCAGCCTAGGGGCCGTTCGAAAAGATTTTGAAACAATATGTTAACAACAACACCTTTACCTAAAACCTGATTAAGCTTCGCCAGCAGACGTTCCTTCAGGAACTGTCGGTCCGAAATACCCGGTTCGATGTCCAGCGAGGCGAGCGCGTGCACGTGGGTAATCAGCGCGTCGATGATCCGTGGCATTTGCTGGTTCACATAGGCCTGATTCTCGCCGAACTCGACCTCCAGCAGGATATCCATCACCAGGAATTTGGTGACATCCCCATCCTCGAAGATCGGGATGGTCAGCGGATCGATATCGATCAGAGCCGTATGTTCCGGCTTCGCCTTCTCCTCGGACTCCGTCTGTTCCGGGAGTTCGATCCCCAAGAGGGCGAGCACCGGCGGCGGCAGCAGATGCGGCGCGAAGGATGACACACCGAACAACCCGCCGCCGAGCAGTGCGAGCAGAACGACGAGGATGATTACGATCTTCATCGTTCAGGGCTCCGTCAGAAGTGGCGCCAGCCCCGCGCCGCGAGGCCATCCAGGGGGGTGCCGTTTCGGTCGAGGACTTCGACCCCAGTGCCGGACTCTACCCGACCGATGCGGGTGACGGATACGCCGGCGTCTCGCCCTGCCGCCAGAAGCGCGTCACGCGCCTCGGCCGGCGCCGTGAAGAGCAGTTCATAATCGTCACCGCCCTGGAGAACCTGGGCGAACAGGTTGGGATCGTCGCTCACCAGCTTCGCGACCGATTCCGACAGCGGCACGGCCGGTGCGTCGATCGAGATCCGACAGCCCGACCGGGCCGCCAGATGCCCGGCGTCCTGCAGCAGCCCGTCGGAAACATCCATCGCCGCGCTCGCCACCCCCACCAGCCTAGGGCCGAGGGCCACGCGCGGTATCGGTAGGCGATACCGGTCTGCGAGATCACCGAAGTCGGACGAGAGTCGGCCTTGGGCGGCATATAGGCCGAGCGCGCTGTCGCCGATGGTCCCGCTCACCCAGAGGTCCTGACCGGGCGCCGCGGTCGAGCGGCGTAGGATCCGTCCACGGTCGACCAGACCGAAGGCGGTGATGGATATGGTGATCGGCCCCGGTGTGGAGACGCTGTCGCCACCGAGAAGATGCACGCCGAATTCCGCCTGATCGCCGGCCAGTCCGCGGGAGAACGCTTCGAGCCATACCTCCGGCGCCGTCAGATCCTTGGGTAAGGCCAGGGCCAAGGTATATCCGGAAGGACTCGCTCCCATGGCGGCGAGATCGGAGAGGTTCACCCGCAGGGCCTTGCGTGCCACCAGCTCCGGCGGATCGTCGGGCAGGAAGTGCACCCCGGACACCAGCGCATCGACGGTGACGACCCATTCCTGGTCCGGCGCGGTCGCCGGCAGGACGGCCGCATCGTCGGTCAGGCCGAATGCGCCCGGCGCCCCCGCGGCGAGCGGCGCGAAGAAACGGGCGATCCTGTCGAACTCGCCGAGCGGATTGGCGTCATCGGTCATTCCGGTTTCGCCCGCCGCACTGTCTCAGCACGCCTTGTCGTTGACCTCGTCCTCGCGCAGCAGACGCGCGAGTCGGTCGAGGACGCCGTTCACAAGCGCAGGTTCGCGGCCGGAGAAAAAGTCGTGGCCGAGTTCGACATACTCGGTGATCACGACCTTGGCCGGCACATCGCCGAACGCCAGCAGTTCGTATGCCCCAAGACGCAGGATCGCGCGCAGCAGCACCTCCAGCCGGGCGAGCTTGAATTCCGGCTCCAGCGCGGTCGACAGCATGGGATCGATCGTCGCCATGTCGCCGACGGTACCGAGGACGAGTTTCTCGAAGAACAGCGCGTCGACCGGACCGGACTGCGTGTCATCGACGATGCCCTTGAAGCCGCTCGACACGAAGGCCGGCACCACCTCATGGGGCGAGGCCGCGGCGATCTCGATCTCGTACAACGCCTGGGCGCCGGCAAGCCGCGCCAGGGTCCGAGCGACGGACCGGCTGCGACCGCGCGGCTTGGAGGATTTCCCGGAAGAGGTCATGACAATGCAAACTGATGGCGGAGGGAAACCATGGCCAGGCACGCCTCGGCGGCGTCCTTGCCCTTGTTCTTTCCGGACTCGACACCGGCGCGGGCCCAAGCCTGCTTGTCGTTCTCGACGGTCAGGATGCCGTAGCCGATGGCCAGGTTATCCCGGATCGCCAGATCCTGCAGACCGCGGGCGCTCTCGCCGCAAACATAGTCGTAATGGGTGGTTTCGCCACGGATGACGCAACCGAGCGCGATGTAGCCGTCATAGGCCACCCCGCCTTTCAGCGACCCCTGATAGGCAAAGGAGATCGCGGCCGGCACCTCGAAGGCACCCGGCACGGTGATGCGATCGTACTCGACGCCGGCAGCCTCCAGATGCTGGATGGCGCCGCGCACGAGTTCGTCGGCGATGTCCTCGTAAAACCGGGCTTCAACGATCAGGACACGGGGCATTGGGTCACACTCACTCGTCGACGGGAATGGAACGCTGTTCGACGACGCTCAGGCCGTAGCCGTCGAGGCCGATGATTGTGCGTTTGGTATTGGACAGCAGCACCATCTGGTGGACGCCGAGATCGAGCAGAATCTGCGCGCCGACACCGTAGTCCCGCAGTTCCGTATGCGGCACCCTGCCCTCGGCCTCGGCCCGCAGCTTGTCGCGCACCCGATCGGACAGTGAGGTCGGGCTCGGCTCGCGGATCAGCACGACGACGCCGCGTCCGCCATCGCCGATCAGCTTCATCGCCGCTCCGAGCGTACCGCCGCGCTTGCCGCTGTCGTCGCCCAGGACATCGTCCAGGACATTCAGCGCGTGCATGCGCACCAGCACCGGATCCTTGGTGGTGATATCGCCCTTCACCAGGACCACATGCTCGGCATAGGTGACCTTGTTGGTGTAGACGATCATCCGCCAGTCGCCGCCGAACTTGCTGCGCAACGTGGTCTCCACGGCGCGGTCGACGACGCTTTCGGTGCGGCGACGGTAGGCGATCAGGTCGGCGATCGTGGCGATCTTCAAATTGTGGAACTGGGCGAACTGCACCAGGTCCGGCAGACGCGCCATGGTGCCGTCGTCGTTCATGATCTCGCAGATCACGCCGGACGGGTTCAGGCCGGCCATGCGCGCGATGTCGACTACGGCCTCGGTATGGCCGGCGCGCACCAGGGCACCGCCCTCGCGCGCCATCAGCGGGAACACATGGCCCGGCGTGACGATGTCCTCACGGCCGCGCTGCGGGTCGATGGCGACCTGGATGGTATGGGCGCGATCATGGGCCGAGATCCCGGTGGTCACGCCATCGCGCGCCTCGATGGAGACGGTGAAGGCGGTCTCGTGCCGTGTCTCGTTGCGCGACGACATCAGCGGCAGGCCGAGCTTGTCGATCCGCTCGCGGGTCAGCGACAGGCAGATCAGCCCGCGCGCGTGCTTGGCCATGAAGTTGATGACTTCCGGCGTGGCCATCTGGGCGACCACGCAGATATCGCCCTCGTTCTCCCGATTCTCGTCGTCGACCAGGATGAACATCCGCCCTGAGCGGGCCTCTTCGACGACTTCCTCGATGGAGGAGAGCGCGCCGGTATAGACCTCCGACAAGGACTGCGGTTGCTGCTCGGACATCACGATCCATTCGTTCGGCTGATCAGCGACGAGACGGGCACCGTCCCGGTCTCGGCGAGGCGCGCAACGTACCGCGCAAGCAAGTCCACTTCCATGTTCAATTTGTCCCCCGCCACCCGGTCGCGGAAGGTCGTATGGTCCCAGGTATGGGGGATCAGGTTCAACTCGAACCGCCGTCCCTGGACCGCGTTCACGGTCAGCGACACGCCGTCGAGGCAGACCGAGCCCTTGGTGGCGACGAAGCCCTCCAGGCCCTCGGGCGCGTCGACCGACAGCCGGTGGCTGTCGCCTTCCCGCTCGGCCGCGACCAGGGTGGCCAGACCGTCCACATGTCCGGTGACGAGATGGCCGCCCAGTTCCGACCCCA
The DNA here is from genome assembly GCA_029212785.1 of Thalassobaculaceae bacterium. Lineage (GTDB taxonomy): Bacteria > Pseudomonadota > Alphaproteobacteria > Thalassobaculales > Thalassobaculaceae > Thalassobaculum. The sequence goes on along the minus strand of JARGOG010000003.1, from coordinate 75,933 downwards.
GGGTCAGCGAGCGCTCCAGATTGATCGGCGTGCCCGCGACCCAGGTCCCCAGCGTCGTTTTCGACAGGGTCTCGGCGGAGACATCGACGGCGAAACTGTCCGGCGCCTTCTCAACCACGGTGAGGCAGGCCCCGCCGCAGGCGATGGACGCGCCGATGGCCACCGTATCCATGGCAAAGGCGGTGGCGATGACGAAGCGCGTGTCGCCGCGCTGCTCAACCGACCGCACGCGGCCGATATCTGTGATGATCCCGGTAAACATGGCCGCAACCTATGTCCGTCGGCGCAATGTTTCCAGCGTATCTGTACCAAGGTGTTCGATCCCGGCCGGCTGGAACCGTGATGCGCGCGCCAGATCGGCCACATCGAGAGGCCCGATGGCCGGCTTTCCCTCCTCTCCGATGGCGACCGGGGCGCGGAACAGAGCGAGTGTGTCAACCGCGTTGGCCAGCAGAAACGCGGCGGCGACGGCGGCACCGCCTTCCACCAGGACGCTCTTGATACCGCGCTCCGCCAGGATCGACAGGACCGCCTCGATGGTGGGTCGGCCCTCCGCATCCGCGGTAACAGGAAGAACGACGACCCCATATTGCCCGTAGCCGAGTTGCCGCTGGGCAGCCACGTCCTTCCGGCAGATCACCCAGGTTGGAATCCGTTCGGCGGTGGTGACCAGGCGGGACGATCTTGACAGAGACAGGCGGCTGTCGAGCACCACCCGCACCGGCGACTGCGCCGTCAGGCCGGGCAGCCGGCAGGTCAGATCCGGATCGTCGGCCGCGGCGGTGCCGGCGCCGACGAGAATGGCGTCATGGCGCGCGCGCATCAGATGGCCCCGCGCCCGCGCCTCGGGTCCGGTGATCCAGCGGCTGGCACCTGTGGCGGTGGCGATGCGCCCGTCCAGACTGGTCGCGAGTTTCAGGGTCACGCTCGGCCGGCCGGTGCGCCGACATGCCAGATAATCAGCGTGCACGGCTTCTCCCGCCGCCCGCTCCACGCCGGTCACCACCTCGATCCCGGCAGTCCGCATCATCGCCAGCCCGCCGCCATCGACCCGCGGATCCGGGTCCTCCACGGCGACGACGACTCGGGCAATTCCGGCCTCGACCAGAGCCTGGGAACAGGGCGGCGTGCGGCCCCAATGGGCACAGGGCTCCAGGGTGACATAGGCGGTCGCCCCCCGAGCCGCCGACCCGGCCCGTTCCAGGGCATTGGCCTCGGCATGGGGACGTCCGCCGTCGGAGGTGCGGGCCTGGGCGATGACCTCACCGTTGCTGACCAGCACGCAGCCGACCGACGGGTTATCCGCCGTCCGGCCCCTGCCGCGCCGGGCAAGCCGCAGCGCGACCGCCATGAAGGCGCGATCGGCCGCGGATATGGGGGATTCGGAGGTCATGGCAGACCGCCCTGTGCTCCGGCGGTCAGTCGTCGATAAAGCTGCCGCCGCTCTGGATCTCTTCCACGAAGTTCTCGAAATCCTTCGCTTCGCGGAAATTCTTGTAGACCGAGGCGAAGCGGACATAGGCGACCGGGTCCACGTTCGCCAGCGCGTCCATGACCATCTCGCCGATCACATCGGACGGAATCTCGCTCTCGCCCATGCTTTCCAGGCGCCGGACGATGCCGGTGACCAGGCGCTCGATGCGTTCGGGGTCGACCGGTCGCTTGCGTAGCGCGATCTGGATCGAGCGGGCCAGCTTGTCGCGATCGAACGGCACACGCTTGCCGGTCTTCTTGATCACCGTCAGCTCACGGAGCTGGACCCGTTCGAATGTAGTGAAGCGGGCACTGCATTCCGGGCAGAACCGGCGGCGGCGGATCGCCGTGTTGTCCTCGGTGGGACGGGAGTCCTTCACCTGGGTGTCGTCGTTACCGCAAAACGGACAGCGCATGCCTTTACCCCCTCACTCGCTCAAGCCACGCCCGGATAGATCGGGAAGCGGTTGCAGAGCGCCTCGACCTTGGCGCGGACCTGGGCTTCGACCTGGCCGTCCCCTTCGGGATTGCGCGCAAGCCCGTCCAGAACGTCGCCGATCATCTCGCCGATCTGGCGGAACTCGCCGACGCCGAAGCCCCGCGTGGTCCCCGCCGGCGTTCCAAGCCGCACGCCCGACGTGACCATCGGCTTCTGCGGATCGAACGGCACGCCATTCTTGTTGCAGGTGATGCCAGCCCGCTCCAGGGCGTGCTCGGTATCCCGGCCCGTCAGGCCCTTGGGCCGCAGGTCGACCAGCATCAGGTGGCTGTCGGTGCCGCCGGACACGATGTCGAGACCGCGGATCTTCAGCACCTCGGCCAGCGCCTTGGCGTTGTCGACCACGGCCTGAGCATAGGCCCTGAACTCAGGCCGCAGCGCCTCGCCGAACGCGACCGCCTTGGCGGCGATGACATGCATCAGCGGACCGCCCTGCAAACCCGGAAAGACAGCGGAATTGATCTTCTTTCCGATGGCCTCGTCGCGGGACAGGATCATGCCGCCGCGCGGGCCGCGCAGGGTCTTGTGCGTCGTCGTGGTGACCACATCGGCATGGGGCAGCGGGCTCGGATAGACGCCGCCGGCGACCAGTCCCGCGAAATGCGCCATGTCGACCATCAGCAGCGCGCCGACACTGTCGGCGATCGCCCGGAAGCGCGGAAAATCGATCTCGCGCGGATAGGCGGAACCGCCGGCGATGATCAGAGCCGGCTTGTGCTCCTTGGCCAGCGCCTCGAGCTGATCGTAGTCGATCGTGCCCCCATCTTTGGTCACGCCGTAACCGATGGCATTGAACCACTTGCCGGACAGGTTCGGCGCCGCGCCATGGGTCAGGTGACCGCCGGCATCCAGCGACATCCCCAGGATGGTGTCGCCCGGCTTCAGCAGCGCCAGGAACACAGCCTGGTTGGCGCTGGCACCGCAATGCGGCTGCACATTGGCGAACGGGCAGTCGAACAGCGCCTTGGCCCGGTCGATCGCCAGTTGTTCGGCGACATCGACGAACTCGCAGCCGCCGTAGTAGCGCCGCCCCGGATAACCTTCGGCGTATTTGTTGGTCAGGACAGAGCCCTGGGCCTCCAGGACGGCACGAGAGACAATGTTCTCCGAGGCGATCAACTCGATCTGCGTCTGCTGGCGATGCAGTTCGTTGTCGATGGAGCCGAGAAGCTCGGGATCGGCCTCGGACAGGCTGGCGCCAAAAAAGGACTCGGCGTCGGTGTGAAGATCGGTGGCGAGGGTCATGAAGAGATCGGTCTCCTTCGGACCTCAGTCAATTGTCAGTTCAGAAGCGTTGGTCGATTAGGTTCCGGAAGTCTCGCGGGCGGTGCCATCGAGATCCGGCGGTGACGTCAGCTTGCCGACTCGGGCGGCGTGGCGGTCGCCTCCGAACCCGGTCGAAAGGAACGCATCCACGCAATCCCGCGCGAGTTCTGTTCCCAGAAGCCGACCGCCTAAGGCAATGACATTGGCGTCGTTGTGTTCGCGCGACAACCGGGCCGTCGTGACGTCGTGACAAAGCGCCGCACGGACCCAAGGGTATCTGTTGGCGGCGATGCTGATTCCAAGCCCTGTTCCGCAGACGAGGACTCCGCGCGCCGCCCGTCCGTCCTTCAATGCGCGCGCCATTTCATAGGCGAAGTCCGGATAGTCCACGGAAGCGGGCCCGTCCGTGCCGAGATCCAGCACGTCATACCCCTTCTCCCGCAGCATTGCCGCGAGTTCAGTCTTCAGCGGAAAGCCGGCATGATCGGATGCGATTGCGATCGCGGCAGTGCTCATATCATATGGCTCCGAGACAGGTTCGCCCCTATATAAGGCAACATGCGGTCCCGATGCCACAAAAGCTGGCGTCCATCCGGCACGAAAGCCCACGATATCACGACGACATCTGTTGAATCGTCCGTTTTGACGATTACCTGCGACATTCCTGACTGGCATTTCTCGTAATCCAGCAATTATTTCAAGATCTATGCATTGAGTGCTGGTGCATACTTGAAGATAGTAAGTAAAATTCTTGATCAATGTATTGACTTACAGTACCGCCTGTGTCAGCGATGTAGTCCGCAATGTTCCCCACAAAATTGAGCTTTTCAATGAGCGAAGAGACCAAGACTGATCCGGCCGCCGGCAAATCGATGATCGAAATGACGACTCAAGTTGTCGCGGCGTATCTCAGCAACAACTCCGTTGCCTCCAATCAAATTGCGGAGGTGATCAATACGGTGCACGACGCGCTTAGCAATCTGACAGAGGGCGGCGTCGAGCCCGAGCCGGAGCCGCTGAAGCCGGCCGTTCCGATCAAGAAGTCGGTCACCCCCGACTACATCGTCTGCCTGGAAGACGGTAAGCAGCTGAAAATGCTGAAGCGCCACCTGCGTACGACCTACGACATGACGCCTGAGGATTACCGGGCCAAATGGGGGCTGCCGGCCGATTATCCGATGGTTGCTCCGAACTATGCCGCTCAGCGCTCCGAGTTCGCGAAGAAGATCGGCCTCGGCCGTCAGACGTCGCGGCGCGGCGGTCGGCGCAAGAGTTCCTGATCCCGGACAGTATGTTCCGGCAGCTACCGGACGGTTGTCGGGTTACCGGCGACCGTCTTTTTTTTGCTTATTCATCACATATTCGAGCTTGCGGATGGCAAGCTGCCGCAGCGCCGCCTCACCCCGCAACGGGTCTCCGACAATCGAGACTTCCGTGCCGGTGAGAGTGTCAATGGCGCTTACCTTCACGTAAGCGCCCCGCTGGATGAACTCCAGAATGACGCGGCTGTCGTTTCTCGGGGGCATTCTCGTCTCTGGATATTTGGACGGCGGCGTGTCACCACCTTATATACAGACGAACGAGACAAGATCACGAGGTAGATCGACATGGCACCGCCCGTCGCCGCCGCCACAGATAAGCCGGCGCCCGAAGCAAAGAAGCGTCCCGAATTCGCCTGGGATGATCCGCTGCTGCTCGACGAGCAGCTTACCGAAGAAGAGCGGATGATCCGAGACGCTGCGCGCGACTACTGCCAGGAACAACTCCTGCCGCGCGTGCACGAGGGCTTCCGCCACGAGATCTTCGACCGGGACATCATGACCGAGATGGGCGCGCTCGGCCTGCTTGGCGCGACCATTCCGGAAGAATACGGCGGCGCCGGCGTGAACCACGTCTGCTACGGGCTGATCGCCCGCGAGGTGGAGCGTGTCGATTCCGGCTACCGCTCGGCGATGAGCGTCCAGTCCAGCCTGGTCATGCACCCGATCTATGCCTACGGCTCCGAGGCGCAGCGCAAGAAATACCTGCCGAAGCTCGCCAGCGGCGAGTGGGTCGGTTGCTTCGGTCTGACCGAGCCGGACCACGGATCCGATCCGGGCGGCATGAAGACCCGCGCGGTTGCGGTCGATGGTGGCTACAAGCTGTCCGGCGCGAAGATGTGGATCACCAACTCGCCGATCGCCGACGTGTTCGTGGTCTGGGGCAAGACCGAGGACGGCAAGATCCGCGGCTTCATCCTCGAGAAAGGCATGGACGGTCTTTCCGCGCCGAAGATCGAGGGCAAGTTCAGCCTGCGGGCCTCGGTCACCGGCGAGATCGTCATGGACGGTGTCTTCGTGCCGGAGGAAAACCTACTGCCGAACATCTCCGGCCTCGGCGGCCCGTTCGGCTGCCTGAACAAGGCGCGCTACGGTATCTCCTGGGGCGCGCTCGGCGCGGCCGAAGCATGCTGGCATGCCGCCCGCGACTACACGATGGAGCGCACGCAGTTCGGACGGCCGCTGGCCGCCAACCAGTTGATTCAGAAGAAACTCGCCGACATGCAGACCGAGATCACCATTGGTTTGCAGACCTGCCTGCGTCTCGGTCAACTGTTGGACCAGGGCCGGGGCGCACCGGAGGCGATCTCGCTGGCCAAACGCAACTCGTGCGGCAAGGCGCTCGACATCGCCCGGGCCGCCCGCGACATGCATGGCGGCAACGGCATTTCGGATGAGTACGGCGTGATCCGTCACGTGCTGAACCTCGAAGCGGTAAACACTTACGAGGGTACGCACGACGTCCACGCCCTGATCCTGGGCCGTGCCCAGACCGGGATTCAGGCCTTCACCAGCTAATATCCAAAGGCAAATGGAGGGCTCCGGCATATCCGGAGCCCTCGCCGCAAGTTTCGATCCCGGGCGCGTTCCGGGATTTTTTTGTGGTGCGGATCTGCGGTGGGCGGACTACTGCGCCGCCGCCTTGCAGAGCTCGGACAATGCCGTCGTTTCCGCATCGTCGAGACGCTCGCCGTTGAAGGTCAGCGCACCGGACAGAATGTCGTACTTCACCGTGCCGACGGTAGCCTCCCCTTGCGGGGTCAGCGCGTTGTCCGACGGGACACCGTAGTTGGAAAGCAGATCATACGTGACGTCGAAGGTGACCTCGGTCGGCGTCTTGACCGTGACCGATCCCGGCAGATCGGCCGGTGCGACCGGATTGCCGTTCACGTCCACGCCCGGCTTGTAAGCGACATCGGCGCTCGGCTGATGGCGGACCAGGCGCTGGCAGTCGGACGCCTTCACCGTGATGGTCGAGGCCCATGCCGGCGAATCGCCTACGGCACCGATCGAGAACAGGATCGTCGCGACGGCAAAGGCGCCAAACCCACCCTTCGACAACTTTCGGATCGGAAAGCGGCGCACGCTCATAACCGTTCCTCCTGTTAGTGAGATACAAACATACTCGTTAGGATGCGAAGATGTTCAAAAATTGTCCGGAGCGCGATTTTTTGGTCGACGCGCGCAGCCCAATCCCCTATCTTTCGCGGGCAAAGAAAAGACCGCACCGGCAAAGCCGGCACGGCCCGAGTTTAGGGAGGAAACGCCATCAGGCGTATGTGATCGCCAACGATCACAATCAGAAAATAGGACTCAGCAAAGGGAGTGGCAAGGCTTTATCGCCTCAGCCGCTCTTTTTTTTGGCAAAATACAACAGTGTGTGCATTTTTTGTGCAATTGAGCAATTTGGATGCTGCCGTCTGATGCTGGATTGTGCACCGCAACACACGGCCTGCCGTCACCAGCGCCGACCGGCTACATCCAATCCCGAATCATCTCGCGGAACGAGATCAGATCCGACCGGATGATCTGATCGATCACCAACCAGAGCACCGCGGCGATTACCGTGGCGGCAATCAGTTTGCGCGCAAGCATGGGCGTTTTCGGCGCGCCGGCATCATTGCCGGCCTGCACCTCCTCGTCACGGTGCACGCCGAACGGCAGCGCCATGAACAGCATCCACCACCAGAGCAGGACGTAGACGACGATTCCCGAGACCAGATCCATCCGCTTCGCCTCAATCCACCTCAGACCTGCTCGAGTTCGACCAGGGTGCCCGCGAAGTCCTTGGGGTGCAGGAACAGGACCGGTTTGCCGTGGGCGCCGGTCTTCGGCTCTCCGTCGCCGAGCACCCGCGCGCCCTGCGCCTTCAGCCGTTCGCGGGCGGCGAGGATGTCGTCGACCTCGTAACAGATGTGGTGAATACCGCCGGATGTGTTCTTTTCCAGGAACCCGGCAATCGGCGAGCCGTCGCCGAGCGGGTACAGCAATTCGATCTTGGTATTGGGCAGCTCGACGAAGACCACGGTGACGCCGTGCTCCGGCAGATCCATGGGCATCGACACCGCCGCCCCCAGCGTATCCCGGTACGTCGCCGTCGCCGCCTCCAGGTCAGGGACGGCGATGGCGACATGGTTCAATCGGCCGATCATGGTCTCGGGCTCCGTCAGATCCTCACGATATGGACGTCGGTCACCGGGCGCTTGTTGAACTCGTCGCGCACGATGCGGCGCACCTTGCGCCGGGTCGCCTCCCGGATCGCCTCGTCATTCCGGCGATCTTTCGACGAAAGCTTGCCGAGCGCACCGCGGACGGCATCGGCGGCGTCGAGTGCGACATCCTCCGCATCCTCCGGCTCGGCGATCCCGACCAGAGTGATCATCGGATCCGCCTGTAGCGCCCCGGTGGAATCCAGCACCAGGGTGACCGTCGCCGCTCCGTTGTGCAGCATCCGGCGCCGGTCGCGCAAGGTCTCGGACTGGAGACCGAGGATCTGGCCGTCATCGACGACCTGGGCCCCCTCCCCTTTGATCCACTCGATGATCTCGGCATGACCGGTGGACAGTCGGATCAGGCTGCCGTTAGACGGCACCACCGCCTCCGGCACCTGACAGGCCTTGGCCAGGCGGGCATGCTCGCGCAGGTGCCGCGCATCGCCGTGCACCGGGATCGCGATCTGCGGGCGCAGCATCTGATACATCTCCGCCAGTTCCTCGCGGGCTGGATGGCCGGAGACGTGGATGCCGGGCTGGTCTTCGGTGGTGATGATCTCGACGCCGCGGGCCGCAAGCCGGTTCTGCACCCGAGCGATCGCCCGCTCGTTGCCCGGGATCTGGCGCGACGAGAAGATGCAGATGTCGCCGTCGTTGAGTGAGACATGCGGATGGGCGCCGTCGGAGATCCGTGACAAGGCCGCCCGGGCCTCGCCCTGGCTGCCGGTGCAGATCATGACGATCTTATCCTCCGGGAAGTAACCGGCCTCGTCTTCCTTCACGAAGGTCGGCGCGTCCTGGAGATAGCCGTTCTCCTTGGCCGCGTCGTGCATGCGCCAGAGCGATCGGCCGACAAGGGCGCATTGGCGATCGTTGGCGGCGGCCGCCACGGCAATGCTCTCGAGGCGAGCGACATTGGAGGCGAAGCAGGCAACCGCGATCCGTCCCATGCCGTCGTACTGGGCGAACAGCTCGGTCAGCGCCATGCGGACTTCGGCCTCGGAGCCGGCGCGGCCCGGGACGAAGACGTTGGTGCTGTCGCCCATCAGCGCCAGCACCCCTTCGTCGCCGACGGCGCGGATGGCGTCGAAATCCGTGGCCTTACCCACGAACGGGGTCGGATCGAACTTCCAGTCGCCACTATGCACGACCGTGCCGGCGCCGGAACGGATGACGATCATGTTCGGTTCGGGGATCGAGTGGGTGACCCGGATCATCTCGACCTCGAACGGCCCGATAACGGCGGAGCCGGAGACCGGAATCTCGATCAGTTCGACCTTCTGAAGCAACCCGACATCGACCAGCTTGCGCCGCACCAGAGAGGCGGTAAACGGCGTGCAGTAGATCGGGCAGCCCAGCCGCTCCCACAGATACGGAACCGCGCCGATATGGTCTTCATGGCCATGGGTCAGCAGCAAGCCGCAGAGCTTGTCGCGGTGCGGCTCGATCGAGGAAATGTCCGGCAGGATGACATCCACGCCCGGCGTCGTATCGTCGCCGAAGGTGATGCCGAGATCGACCATCAGCCATTGCCCGGCATAGCCGTACAGGTTGACGTTCATGCCGATCTCGTCGGATCCGCCGAGTGGCAGAAAATACAGATCGTCGTCGTTGGGATCGAGAATCAGACTCATACGGCGCCCGTCTGCGCCCGGTTCCGGTCATGGATCATGCGTAGCCCCATCAATGTCAGGTCGTCGTCAACGATTTCAATGGCGGAGGTCCAGTCGGCGAAGATCGACGCCAGCCCTCCGGTGCCGACCACCTTCATGGGTCGGCCGTATTCCGCGCGGATCCGCTCGACCAGCCCCTCGATCATCGCGACATACCCCCAGAATATTCCGGAATGCATCGCCGAACGGGTGTTCTTGCCGATGACCCGGATCGGGTCGTTATCGCCGGGTCTGCGTTCCGGTGGCCGGATCGCCACCCGCGGCAGCTGGGCGGCGGCCATGTAGAGCGCATCCAGGGACAGATTGATACCCGGACAGATGATGCCGCCGGCATAGCCGCCGTCATCCTCGACCACGTCGAATGTCGTCGCCGTACCGAAATCGACCACGATCAGCGGTCCGCCATAGAGCGCATGGGCGGCGACGGCGTTGACCACGCGGTCGGCGCCAACTTCCTCCGGCCGCTCGATTCTGACCTCGATCCCAAGCTCCGTCGGCGACTCGCCGATCACCATGGGATCGATGGCGAAATGCTTGCGGCACAGGGTCTTCAGGTTGAACAGCGTCGACGGCACGACCGTGGCGATGATCACGCTGTCGATGCCGACGGTATCCAGATCGTTGAGTGCCATCAGCTGGGTCAGCCACACGGCGTACTCGTCGGCCGTGCGGTCGGCGTTGGTCGAGGTACGCCAGGAGGCGATCGCCTCCTGGCGCCCGTCTTCATAAACGGCGAACACCGTGTTGGTGTTGCCGCAGTCGATCACCAGCAGCATCGCTCTTTCCCGGACGTGGTCGATCCCGCGATCGCCGCGCATCCGGCGCCCGTCACCCCAATGGCGGTCAGGCGCCGATCAGGCTGGCGGCGGCGGCGGCGGCGGTGTCGTAGATCGGCGACAGGATGAGGAAGAACAGCACCGTCACCACGGCGGACCCGTACAGGATCAGCCGCAGATCACCGGCAACAGCCCCATCGAGCGGCTGTTCCGCCTCGTCGAAATACATGATCTTGACGATCCGCAGGTAGTAGAACGCGCCGACCACGCTGGCCAGAACGCCGACGATGGCGAGGCCATAGAGACCGGCGTCGATCGCCGACATGAAGACGTACCATTTGCCGAAGAATCCGGCGAGCGGCGGGATCCCGGCCATCGAGAACATGAAGATCATCAGCGCCAGCGCCATCATCGGATGGGACCGCGACAGACCGGCCAGATCGGTCAGGTTCTCGACCAACCGGCCGTCTCGACGCATGCCCAGGATCACGGCGAAGGCACCGATATTCATGAAGATATAGGTCGCCATGTAGATCATGACGCCGGTCGCCCCCGCTTCGGTGCCGGCGGCGATCCCCACCAGAGCGAAGCCCATATGGCCGATCGAGCTGTAGGCCATCAGGCGCTTGATATTGGTCTGCATGATCGCGGCCAGCGCGCCGACCACCATTGAGGCGAGCGAGATGAAGACGACGACCTGCTGCCAGGCCGCCACCTGATCGCCGAACGGATCGACCATCACCCGCAGGAACAACGCCAGGGCCGCCACTTTCGGCGCCACGGCGAACAGGGCCGTCACCGGTGTAGGCGCGCCCTCGTACACGTCGGGCGTCCACATGTGGAACGGCACTGCGGAGACCTTGAAGGCCAGGCCGCAGACCAGGAATACAAGGCCGACCACGAGACCGGTCGACGGCGTGGTTCCTGCACCGAGGACCGTCGCCAGTCCCTCGAAGCTTGTCGTACCGGTGAAACCGTAAATCATCGAGCAGCCATAGAGCAGCATGCCGGAGCTCAGCGCGCCGAGGACGAAGTACTTCAGACCGGCCTCGGTCGATTTCAGCGTGTCGCGGCGGATGGAGGCGACGACGTAGAGCGCCAGGCTCTGCAGCTCCAGGCCCATATACAGCATGATCAGGTCGTTGGCCGACACCATCAGCATCATGCCGAGGGTGGCGAACAGGATCAGGATCGGAAACTCGAACCGCCCGGCCTGCTCGCGCTCCAAATAGCCGAGCGACAGGACGATGGAGAAACCGGAGCCCAGCAGGATCAGGATCTTGGCGAACTGGGCGAAGCCGTCGGTGATGTAAAGGCCCTGGAAGGCTACCGCTTCCCCGCCCCGCACGACCACCAGCACCGCCGCGACCGCAAAGGCCGCGATGACCGCCCAGGAGAGGGTCTTCAGACTGCCCTCGCCCTTGAACACACCGGCCATCAGCAGGGCGAGCCCCGCCACTGCCAGGAAGATCTCCGCCGAGGCCGGCGCCATGATCGGAAGGGTCGTTGCCGCGTCCATATCCGTGCTCCCGGCCGCCTTAGCGAGCCGCCATGGCGGTGCCGGCTTCGCCGAGCGCCACCTTGTAGTTCGTGATCAGGTTCTCGACCGAAGCCGACATCAGATCGGTGAAAGTCGAGGGATAGATGCCCATCCACAGGACCAGGATGACCAGCGGCGCGAAGACCGCAATCTCCCGCGGGCTGAGATCGAGCAGCGCCTTGAGTTGCTCCTTCTCCAGCTTGCCGAAGATCACCCGTCGATAGAGGTAGAGCATGTAGGCCGCGCCGAGGATCAGGCCGGTCGCCGTGAAGGCGGCGAGCCAGGTATTGGCCTGGAAGGCGCCGGCCAGGATCAGCAACTCACCGACGAAGCCGGAGGTTCCCGGCAGGCCGACCGAGGCCATCATGAACAGCATGAAGACCAGAGCGTAGCGCGGCATGTTCTCCGCCAGACCGCCATAGGCGTCGATCTCGCGGGTATGCATGCGGTCGTAGACCACCCCGACGCAGAGGAACAGCGCGCCCGACACGATGCCGTGCGACAGCATCTGGAAGATCGAGCCCTCAACGCCCTGGGTGGTCATCGTGAACATCCCGATCGTCACGAAGCCCATATGGGCGACCGAGGAGTAGGCGATCAGCTTCTTCATGTCCTGTTGCACCAGCGCCACCAGCGAGGTGTAGATCACCGCGACGACGCTGAGCGTATAGACCAGCGGCGCGAAATCCGCCGAGGCTTCCGGGAACATCGGGATCGAGAACCGCAGGAATCCGTATCCACCCATCTTCAGCAGCACGCCGGCCAGGATGACGGAGCCGGCGGTCGGCGCCTCCACATGGGCGTCCGGCAGCCAGGTATGGACCGGCCACATCGGCACCTTGACCGCGAAGGAGGCGAAGAACGCCAGCCACAGCCAAGTCTGGAGGCCCGGCAGGAAGCGGGTCTCCATCAGCGTCGGGATGTCGGTCGAGCCGGCCTGCCAGTACATCGCCAGGATCGCCAGCAGCATCAGCACCGAGCCGGCGAGTGTGTAGAGGAAGAACTTGAAGGCCGCGTAGACCCGGCGCGCCCCGCCCCACACGCCGATGATCAGGAACATCGGGATCAGGACCGCTTCGAAGAAGATGTAGAACAGGAAGATGTCCAGCGCGCAGAACATGCCGATCATCATGGTCTCGAGGACCAGGAAGGCGATCATGTACTCGCGCACCCGCTTCTGCACCGCCTCCCAGCTCGCCAGGATGCAGATCGGCGTCAGCAGGGTGGAGAGCAGCACGAACCAGACCGAAATGCCGTCAACACCCATGTGATAGGCGATCGACGAGCCCGGGATCCATTCGACCTGCTGGACCAGTTGGAACTCAGCCGATGTCGGATCGAAATAAGTCAGGATCAGCAGCGAGATCAGGAAGACCGAACCGGACGCCACTAGGGCCAGCCAGCGCGAGGAACTCGCGATCTGCTCCGGGGTGCCGCGGACCGTCAGGATGAACGCCACCCCGAGCAGGGGGCCGAACGTAACGATCGTCAGAAGCCATTGTTCGAGCATCAGCTCAACCCCCGAAGGCCAGGTACCAGGAGAGCAGCGCCACGACGCCGATCAGCATGGCGAAAGCGTAGTGGTAGAGGTAACCGGTCTGCAGCCGCGCCACCTGCCCCGCACACCAGCGGGTCATGGCACTCACGCCATCGGGTCCGAACCCGTTGATGATCGTCCCGTCGCCGGTTCGCCAGAAGGCCAGACCCGCCTGCCAGGACCGCTTGACGAACAGCCAGTCATACAGCTCGTCGAAGTACCACTTGTTCAGCAGGAACAGGTAGACCGGTCGGATCGCGCTGGCCACCTTGGCCGGAATCTCAGGTCTCAGGATGTAGGCGACATAGGCCGAACCGATGCCGATGATGCCAACCACCAGCGGCAGCAGCTTGACCCAGCCGGGCGTGTGATGGTGCGCCGCCTCGATCGAGTTGTTCTCCTCCAGCACCTTGATGGCCGAGCCCCAGAAGGCGTCCATCTCGTGGCCGACGAAATACTCGAAGCCGACATAGCCGCTGATCACCGCGCCGATCGCCAGCACGATCAACGGGATCAGCATCACCGGCGGCGACTCGTGGGCATGGTCGAAGGTGTGCTTGTCCATGCGCGGCGTGCCGTGGAAGGTCATGAACAGCAGCCGCCAGGAATAGAACGCGGTCAGCAGCGCGGCGATGATGCCGGCCCAGAAGGCGAACTCCCCGGCCCCGGTATGGGCGGCGAAGGCCGATTCCAGGATCATGTCCTTGGAATAGTACCCGGCGAAGAACGGGATGCCGGCGAGCGCCAGGCTGCCGATCCAGAACATGGCGTAGGTCCAGGGGATCTTGCGCCAGATACCGCCCATGTTGCGCATGTCCTGTTCGTCGTGCAGGGCGTGGATCACCGAGCCGGCCGAGAGGAACAGCAGCGCCTTGAAGAAGGCGTGGGTCATCAGGTGGAAGATCGCCGCCGGATAGGCCGACACACCGAGCGCGAAGAACATGTAGCCGAGCTGGGAGCAGGTCGAATAGGCGATCACCCGCTTGATATCGTTTTGCGTGGTGCCGACGGTCGCGGCGAAGAACGCCGTCGCCGCGCCGACCACCGTGACAACCACGAGCGCCGTAGGCGCGTATTCGAACAGCGGCGACATGCGCGCGACCAGGAACACGCCGGCAGTCACCATGGTGGCGGCGTGGATCAGCGCGGAGACCGGAGTCGGGCCTTCCATCGCGTCCGGCAGCCAGGTGTGCAGGCCGAGCTGGGCCGACTTACCCATCGCGCCGATGAACAGCAGGATGGCGATCACCGTAAGCGCATCGACCTGATCCCACCACAGGAAGCCGAAGGTGGTTCCGGCCATCTCCGGCGCGGCGGTGAAGATCGCATCGAAATTCACCGCGTCGAACAGCAGGAAACAGCCGAAGATGCCGAGCGCGAAGCCGAAATCGCCGACCCGGTTGACCACGAAGGCCTTGATCGCGGCGGCATTGGCGCTGGGCCGGTCGTACCAGAAGCCGATCAGCAGGTAGGAGGCGACACCGACACCTTCCCAACCGAAGAACAGCTGGATCAGGTTGTCCGAGGTCACCAGCATCAGCATGGCGAAGGTGAAGAACGACAGATAGGCCATGAACCGCGGGATCGACGGATCGTGGCTCATGTAGCCGACCGAATAGACGTGCACCATGGACGACACGACGGTGACGACGATCACCATGACGGCGGTCAGGGTGTCCCAACGCAGCGCCCAGCTTGCCTCGAAGCTGCCGCTGTCGATCCAGGTGAACAGCTCGATGGTCTGGGCGTTACCTTGGATGGCGACTTCCCAGAACGCCACGATGCCGAGCGCAGCGGAGGTCAGCATCGCCCCACAGGTGACGATCTGCGCGCCCCGGTCGGTGAGCTTCTTGTTGCCGAAACCGGCGATGAGGGCGGCGATGAGCGGAAGGAAGACGATCGCGGCGTACATGCGCTCAGCCCTTCATCAGATTGATGTCGTCGACCGCGATGGAGCCGCGGTTGCGGAAGAACACCACCAGGATGGCAAGCCCGATCGCCGCCTCGGCCGCCGCGACCGTCAGCACGAACACCGCGAAGACCTGACCGACCAGGTCACCGAGCTCGGTGGAGAACGCAACGAAGTTGATGTTGACCGCCAGGAGCATGAGCTCGACCGACATCAGGATGATGATCACGTTCTTGCGGTTCAAAAAGATGCCGAAAATCCCGAGGGTGAACAGGATCGCGGCGACCGTCAGATAATGGCCAAGTGCGATTTCCATCTCAGACCCCTCCCCCGCGGGTCACTTTGACGATTTCGACCACATCCTCGGGCCGGCGCAGGTTCTGCTTGTCGATCGACTGGCGTTTCACGTCCGGGCGATGCCGCAGCGTGAGCACGATGGCGCCGATCATCGCCACCAGCAGCACCATGCCCGCCGCCTGGAACGCCAGGACGTACTGGGTGTAGATCACCTGACCGAGGGCCTCGGTGTTGGTCACGCCTTCCGGAATCGGCGCGGCCGCACTTGCCGTGACGTCGGGGGCGAAGGTCCACACGCCGGCGATCAACACCAACTCGGCCAGCAGCACCAGACCGATCAGCGCGCCGACCGGCAGGTATCGGGCGAACCCTTGGCGCAGTTCGACGAAGTTGATGTCGAGCATCATGACCACGAACAGGAACAGCACCGCGACGGCGCCGACATAGACGACGACCAGGATCATCGCCAGGAACTCAGCCCCCATCAGGACGAAGAGGCCGGCGGCATTGAAGAAGGCCAGGATCAGGAACAGCACCGAATGCACCGGATTGCGCGATGTGACGACCATCACGCCCGATGCAACCGCCACGAAGGCGAACAGGTAGAAGACTAAGGCCTGTAGAGCCATGCCGATCCCTTTCCCCGGTCTTTCGACCCGTCACCGATCATATTCAACCGGTTATCTCGTATTTCTAAACCATCACCTTAGCTCGAACGTCACCGATATGGCGCGTCGGCCGTCAGGTTCCGGCTGATCTCGACCTCCCAACGGTCGCCATTCGCGAGCAGCTTGTCCTTGTTGTAGAACAGCTCCTCGCGGGTCTCCGTCGCGAACTCGAAATTCGGTCCTTCGACGATGGCGTCCACCGGGCAGGCCTCCTGGCAGAACCCGCAGTAGATGCACTTCGTCATGTCGATGTCGTAGCGCGTGGTCCGACGCGAGCCGTCGTCCCGCGGTTCGGCCTCGATGGTGATCGCCTGCGCCGGGCAGATCGCCTCGCACAGCTTGCACGCGATGCAACGCTCCTCGCCGTTCGGATAACGGCGCAGCGCGTGCTCGCCACGGAAGCGCGGGCTGATCGGTCCCTTCTCGTAGGGATAGTTGATCGTCACCTTCGGACGGAAGAAGTACTTCAACGTCAGCGCCATTCCGCTGACCAGTTCGGTCAGCAGCATGCTCTTGGCGCGATACTCGACGGAAGCCATGGCTTAGCCCCTTCCTTTCCTCACGGAACCCAGTCGAAGGCCACGAGCACGCCGGCGGTCACCACCACCCAGAACAGCGACAGCGGAAGGAAAATCTTCCAACCGAGGCGCATGAGCTGATCGTAGCGGTAACGCGGGAACGTGGCGCGGACCCACAGGAACACGAAGAGAACCAGGCTGATCTTCAGGATGAACCAAATCGGGCCCGGAACCCAATTGAACGGCGCGATGTCGAAGGGCGGCAACCAACCGCCGAGGAACAGCACACAGGTGATGCCGCTCATCAGGATCATGTTGGCGTACTCGCCAAGGAAGAACAGCGCGAAGCTCATCGACGAGTATTCGACGAAATACCCGGCGACCAGCTCCGACTCGCCTTCCGGCAGGTCGAACGGTGCGCGGTTGGTCTCCGCCAACGCCGAGATGAAGAACACCACAAACATCGGCAGCAGCGGGATCGCGAACCAAACGGTCTTCTGCGCCTCGACGATGTCGGTCAGGTTCAGCGAACCGACGCAGAGCAGGACTGTGATGATCACGAAGCCGATCGAGACCTCGTAGGACACCATCTGCGCGGCCGACCGCAGCGCGCCGAGGAAGGCGTATTTCGAGTTCGACGCCCAGCCCGACATGATGACGCCGTAGACCCCAAGCGAGCTGATCGCGAACAGGTACAGCACGCCCACATTGATGTCGGCGATCACCATACCCTCGTCGAACGGGATCACCGCCCAGGCGATCAGGCTCAGCACGAAGGTCAGCATCGGCGCCAGCAGGAAGATGATCTTGTTGGCGCCGGCCGGCAGGATCGTCTCTTTCGACAACAGCTTGAGCGCGTCGGCGAACGGCTGGAACAGGCCGAACGGCCCGACCACGTTCGGCCCCTTGCGCAGCTGGATGGCGCCGATGACCTTACGCTCGAAATACGTCAGGTAGGCGACCGCCACCAGCAGCGGCACGACCAAGGCCAGGATCTGGGCGACGATGATCGCGCCCGGGATCACGTATGTGTCGATGAACTCCATTACCCGCGCCCTGCCCCGCCGCTTATCCGTTCGTACCGGTCGCCGCGGCCTCGCGCTTCGGAAGCACGAAGGCCTCCGTGCACTCGGCCATCGTCTTCGACGCGCGGCTGATCGGGTCGGTCATGTAGAAGTTATCGACCGGATAGGCAAACGGCGCGTCGTCGGTCGCGCCGGCCACACCGAATTCGCCCCACGCGGCCGCTTCGATCGTGTCGATCGCGGCGAAGCTCGGATGGTCCTTGCGCATGGCTGCGCGGACGTCCTCCAGGGTGGTGAAGGGCAGCGTCTTGCCGACCGCCTCCGACAACGCCCGCAGGATCTTCCAATCCTCGCGGGCCTCGCCCGGCGGGAAGGTCGCGGCCACTCCCATCTGCACCCGGCCCTCGGTATTGACGTAGAGCCCGTCCTTCTCGGTATAGGCGGCCCCCGGCAGGATCACGTCCGCCCCATGGGCGCCGTTGTCGCCATGATGGCCCTGATAGACCACGAAGGCGTCGCCAAAATCGCTGTCAACTTCGTCAGCGCCGAGCAGATACACCAGTTTCACCGCGCCGGACGACGCACCCTCGACGATACCGGCCACATCGCGACCGTCCGCGCCCGGCACGAAGCCAAGGTCGAGGCCGGCGACCCGCGATGCGGCGGTGTGTAGGACGTTGAAACCGTTCCAGGCCGCGATCTCGTTGCCGTCATCGTCTTTCGCGGCGGCGATCAGCATGCCGGAGTCGTCGGCGATCCTGCGGGCGGCGGCCAGAACGGCGGCGCCGTCCTCGCGGGCCAGCGCGCCCATGCCGACGATCAGCATCGGCCGCTTAGCCGCCTTCAGCACCTTGGCGAAGGCGTGGCTGCCGTCGGCGATTTCCGACAAGGTCTTCGGTCCGGCGCCGAGATGCTCGTAGTCGTAGGTCAGGTCGACCGGCGCGCCGATCAGACCGATGGATACCGGTCCCTGCATCCAGCGCTTGCGGATGCGGGCGTTGACCAGGGATCCTTCCCAGCGCGGGTTGGTGCCGATCAGCAAGATCGCGTCCGCATCCTCAATCCCGGCGATCGTGGTGTTGAAGAGGTAACCGGCGCGCGGGCCGCCGATCTTCGCGCCATCCTGACGGCAGTCCAGATTGGTGCTGCCGAATTCGCCCATCAGACGTTTGAGCGAATACATCGCCTCGGCATCGACGGTGTCGCCGGCGATGGCCGCCATCTGGTCGCCCTTGAGGCCCTTCATGGCTCCGGCCACAGCGGCGAAGGCTTCCGGCCAACTCGCCGGCTGCAGTTTGCCGTCCCTGCGGACATACGGGCGGTCCAGCCGCTGGCGCTTCAGGCCGTCGCAGGCATAGCGGGTCTTGTCGGAGATCCACTCCTCGTTGACGTCCTCATGCAGGCGCGGCAGCACGCGCAGCACTTCGGCACCACGGGCATCGACCCGGATGTTGGAGCCGACCGCGTCCATGACGTCGACGGTTTCGGTCTTCTTCAGTTCCCAGGGACGGGCGACGAAGGCATAGGGCTTGGAGGTCAGGGCGCCGACCGGGCACAGATCGATCACGTTGGCCGACAGCTCGCTGTCGAGCGCCTTCTCAAGGTAGGTGGTGATCTCGGCATCCTCGCCGCGATTGAGCATGCCCATGTCGGTCACGCCGGCGATTTCCGTCGAGAACCGCACACAGCGTGTGCAGTGGATGCAGCGGGTCATGATCGTCTTGACCAGCGGCCCCATGTACTTGTCGGTCACCGCGCGCTTGTTCTCGTCGTAGCGCGTGGAGTGGTAGCCATAGCCCATGGCCTGGTCCTGCAGATCGCACTCGCCGCCCTGATCGCAGATCGGGCAATCCAGCGGGTGATTGATCAGCAGGAATTCCATCGTGCCCTTCTGGGCCTTGCGGGCGACCTCGGACTTGGTGTGGATCACCATGCCGTCGCCGGCCGGAAAAGCGCAGGAGGCAACCGGCTTCGGCGCCTTCTCCATCTCCACCAGACACATGCGGCAGTTGCCCGCGACCGACAGGCGATCGTGGAAGCAGAATCGCGGCACCTCGGCGCCCGCGGCCTCGCAGGCCTGCAGCACCGTGGATCCCGGGGGGACCTCGACCTCAACTCCGTCGACTGTCAGCTTCGGCATCGTGCCCTCTCTCCCGACCGTTCCTGGCCGTTACTCAGCCGCCTGGGCGACCGCCGTTACCGGCTGCCCCGCCTTGTGCGCCGCGATCCGACGCTCCATCTCCGGCCGGAAATGCCGGATCAGGCCCTGGATCGGCCACGCCGCCGCGTCACCCAAGGCACAGATCGTGTGGCCCTCCACCTGGCGGGTCACCTCCTCCAGCGTATCGATCTCCTCGGCATCCGCTTCGCCGCGCACCATGCGCTGCATCACCCGGTACATCCAACCGGTGCCCTCGCGGCACGGGGTGCACTGGCCGCAGCTCTCGTGCTTGTAGAACGCGCTCAGCCGGGCGATGGCCTTGACCACGTCGGTCTGCTTGTTCATGACGATGACCGCCGCGGTGCCGAGGCCCGAGCGGACCTCCCGCAGCGAATCGAAATCCATGAGGATCTCATCGCAGGTCGATTTCGGCATCAGCGGGACCGAGGAGCCGCCTGGAATGACCGCCAGCAGGTTGTCCCAGCCGCCGATCACGCCGCCGGCGTGCTTCTCGATCAGTTCCTTCAGCGGAATGCCGAGTTCTTCCTCGACATTGCACGGATTGTTCACGTGGCCGGAGATCGAGAAGATCTTCGGGCCCGCGTTCTTCGGCCGGCCGATTCCCGCGAACCATTCGGCGCCGCGGCGCATGATGGTCGGGGTCACGGCGATCGACTCGACGTTGTTCACCGTGGTCGGGCAGCCGTAGAGGCCGACGCCCGCCGGAAACGGCGGCTTCAGGCGCGGCTGACCCTTCTTGCCCTCCAGCGATTCGAGCAGCGCCGTCTCCTCGCCGCAGATATAGGCGCCCGCGCCGCGGTGCAGGATCACGTCGAAATCGTATCCCGAGCCGCAAGCGTTCTTGCCGATCAAACCGGCGTCATAGGCCTCGTCGATCGCCTTCTGCAGCGCGACGGCCTCGTTGTAGAACTCGCCGCGGATGTAGATGTAGGCGGCACAGGCCCGCATGGCGTAACCGCCGACCAGGCAGCCTTCGACCAGCTTGTGCGGGTCGTGGCGCATGATCTCCCGGTCCTTGCAGGTCCCGGGCTCCGACTCGTCGGCATTGACCACGAGGTAATGCGGCTTGTCCTTCACCTCCTTGGGCATGAAGGACCATTTCAGGCCGGTCGGGAATCCGGCACCGCCGCGCCCCCGAAGACCCGAGGCCTTGATCACCTCGACGACATCCTCCGGGGACATCGCCAGGATCTCTTTGGTCGTGGACCAGTCGCCGCGCTTGCGCGCCCCGGCGAGACTGGGGTCGAACCAACCGTAGAGGTTGGTGAAGATCCGATCTTCGTCCTTCAGCATCTCAGTCGTCTCCGCCGGCGGATGCCTGTTTCTTCGCGAACCAGGCTGGGACGCCGTCGCTGTCCTTCAGTGAGACCAGCGAGGTCGGGCCGTCCTTCGACATCGACCCCTTGCGCCCGGACATCGACCCGACCTCGGGGGCCTTGCCGGCCTTCAGGTCGTCGATGAGCTTGGCGGTCAGGTCGTAGTCGAGATCCTCATACACGTCATCGTTCACCTGCACGACCGGCGCATTGGCGCAGACGCCCAGGCACTCGACCTCGAGCAGGGTGAACTGGCCATCCGCCGTCGACGTGTAGTTCGCCGACAGGCCGAGCTTGTCCTTGATGCAGCGCATCACGTCGTCCGACCCGCGCAGCCAGCACGGGGTCGTGGTGCAGGCCTGCAGGAACCACTTCCCCACCGGGGCGAGGTTGAACATCGTGTAGAAGGTCGCGACCTCCATGACCCGGATCCGCGGCATGGACAGCGTCTCGGCGATGGCGTCCATCGCCTTCAGCGGGATCCAGTTGTCGTGCTGGCGCTGGGCGAGGTCGAGCAGCGGGATCACCGCGCTGGCCTGACGGCCGGCCGGGTATTTGGCGACGACCTTGTCGATGAAAGCCTTGCTGTCGGCCGTCCATTCGAAGCTGTCGGGCTGCAGATGGGCCTCGGCGATCGGTTTGGTGCTCATCGGTCGATCTCCCCGAACACGATGTCCAGCGACCCGATGATCGCCACCGTGTCCGCCAGCATGTGTCCGCGTCCCAGGAAGTCCATGGCCGCCAGGAACGCGAATCCCGGCGCGCGGATCTTGCAGCGGTACGGCTTGTTGGATCCGTCGGACATCAGGAACACGCCGAATTCGCCCTTCGGCGCCTCGACCGCCGTGTACGTCTCGCCCTCGGGCACGTGATAGCCCTCGGTATACAGCTTGAAGTGATGGATCAGCGCCTCCATCGAGCGCTTCATTTCGCCGCGTTTCGGCGGCGTCACCTTCCGGTCGAGGGCTTTCACCGGGCCATCCGGCATCTTCTCAATGCATTGGTGGATGATCTTCAGCGACTGCCGCATCTCCTCGACCCGCACGAGGTAACGCGCAT
Source organism: Thalassobaculaceae bacterium (assembly GCA_029212785.1). GTDB lineage: Bacteria > Pseudomonadota > Alphaproteobacteria > Thalassobaculales > Thalassobaculaceae > Thalassobaculum. The sequence continues at coordinate 53,664 of JARGOG010000003.1, read as the reverse complement.
AGCAGTCGCCGGTCTTGCCGATCGGGACGTCAAAGTCGAAGTCGCCATAGGAATCGTAGGGTTGCGCCGTGCGCAGATCCCAGGGTGTTCCGGACCCGCGCAGCACCGGCCCGGAAAAGCCGAGATCGAGGGCTTCCTCGCGGGTCACCACGCCGATATCGACGGTGCGCTGCTTGAAGATCCGGTTGTTGGTCAGCAGGCTTTCCAGATCGTCGATGAAGTTCGGGAACTTGTCGGCCCAGGCCTTGATGTCTTCCAGCAGTCCCGCCGGCAGGTCCTGATGAACCCCGCCCGGGCGGAAATACGCCGCGTGCAGCCGCGCGCCGGACGCCCGCTCGTAGAACTCCATGAGCTTTTCGCGCTCCTCGAAGCCCCAGAGCAGCGGCGTCATGGCGCCGACATCGAGCGCGAAAGTGGTGATGTTCAGCAGATGGTTCAGCAGCCGGCCGATCTCGGCGTAGAGCACGCGGATGTACTGGCCGCGCTTCGGCACGTCCAAGCCCAGCAGCTTCTCCACGGCGAGCGCGTAGGCATGCTCCTGGTTCATCGGTGCGACATAGTCGAGCCGGTCGAAATACGGCACCGCCTGCAGGTAGGTCTTGTGCTCAATCAGCTTCTCGGTACCGCGGTGCAGCAGGCCGATATGCGGGTCGGCGCGCTCTACCACCTCCCCATCCATTTCCAGCACCAGGCGCAGCACCCCGTGGGCCGCCGGATGCTGCGGCCCGAAGTTCATGGTGAGCGGTTTGATCTGCGATTCGGCCATCAGCTCGCCGCCTCTTCCTCGGCCTTCTCATCGCCCGGAAGCAGCGACTGCGCGCCTTCCCACGGGCTCAGGAAGTCGAAATTGCGGAACTCCTGCACCAGCTTCACCGGCTCGTACACGACCCGCTTCTGTTCGTCGTCATAACGGACCTCGACATAGCCGGTCAGCGGGAAGTCCTTGCGCATCGGATGCCCCTCGAACCCGTAATCGGTGAGGATCCGGCGCAGGTCCGGGTGACCGGAGAAGTAGATACCGAACAGGTCCCAGGCCTCGCGCTCCCACCAATTGGCGGAACTGAAGATCGCCGTCGCCGACGGAACCGGCGTGTTCTCGTCGGTCGCCGTCTTCAGGCGGATGCGGGTGTTCTGGCTGATCGACAGCAGATTATAGACCACGTCGAATCGCGGTTCGCGCTCCGGATGGTCGACTCCGCACAGGTCCATCAGCGCCTTGAACTGACACTGGGTGTCGTCCCGCAGGAAGGTCAGCACCTTGATGAGATTATTGGACGCGCAGCGCAGCGAAAGCTCGCCGCCGCTGATCGTCACGTCGCTCACATCCGTCCCGAGCTGGGCCTCGATATAGGCCGCCAGCTCCTTGAGCGCGGATGCCGTGTGATTTGGCGTCGCCGTCTCCATGTCGTCGCTCGCCCCGTCCTCGCTGTTAGCGGCGGCAGCCCGCCGACTTTCCCCAGAACCCGCGGTCAGCGGGCGATCGTCGCCGTACGGCGAATCTTGCGCTGCAGCTGCATCACCCCATACAGCAACGCCTCGGCGGTCGGCGGACAGCCCGGGACGTAGATATCGACCGGCACGATGCGGTCGCAGCCCCGCACGACCGAATAGGAATAGTGATAGTAGCCGCCGCCATTGGCGCAGGATCCCATCGAGATCACCCAGCGCGGCTCGGCCATCTGGTCGTAGACCTTGCGCAGGGCGGGGGCCATCTTGTTGGTCAGCGTACCAGCGACGATCATCACGTCGGACTGACGCGGCGACGGCCGGAAGATGATGCCGAAGCGATCCAGATCGTAGCGGCTGGCCGCGGTGTGCATCATTTCCACCGCGCAGCACGCCAGACCGAAGGTCATCGGCCACATCGAGCCGGTGCGCGCCCAGTTGAACAGCTTGTCGGCCTGGGCGATGACGAAGCCCTTCTCCTGAAGCTCGTCACCGACGGCGGAGAGGACCGCGTCCTGGTCGGCGCCCGGCGGTACCGGACGGTCGGACTGCATCACTCCCATTCCAGGGCTCCCTTCTTCCACTCGTAGACGAAGCCGATCGTCAGCACTCCCAGGAACACCATCATCGACCAGAAGCCGAACAGGCCGATATCGCCGAGGGACACCGCCCACGGGAACAGGAAGGCCACTTCGAGATCGAAGATGATGAACAGGATGGCGACCAGATAGAACCGCACGTCGAACTGCCGGCGCGAATCATCGAACGCCTCGAAGCCGCACTCGTAAGCGGACAGCTTCTCGGAGTCGGGGCGCTGGTGGCCGACAACGAACGACGCCGCCACCATGACGACGGCCAGGGCCACCGCGATCAGCAGGAACACCAGGATAGGCAGGTATTCGGTCAACATGGCATCCATGGGGAAGTCCCCTTTTATCTCTACGGCTTTATCGCCGTTTCCTGCGGTCCGGTCACGAGGCCGATCGCGCACCGCACAATGCGGCGGACTATAGTGCGGTGCAACCCGTTACGGAAGGCTGTTGGTCGAATTCGGGGCGCGGCGATAGCGCACGCGGCGACCGTCAATGCATACGGATGCACCTCGGCGTAAACCGATCCGATCTCACAGCGATTTCGAAGGGTGGCGGGAGTGACGGGACTCGAACCCGCGGCCTCTGGCGTGACAGGCCAGCGCTCTAACCAACTGAGCTACACCCCCTCCGGGTGGCGCCTGAACCGATCGGAGATCCGTCCGGTCAGGCGCGTCGAGGCGCGTGGTGTACTCGGTACCCTAGGGCCTGTCAACAACCCTCTCCCCGGTTTATCGCCGGTGCGCGAATTCCGTCGCCGAAGGCATGTGCGCAGCCTTGCGGGCGACGCGGACCACTGCCGCACCGGCACTTGGGTCTCCGAGCGAAGCCGTGGGCCGGGAGCGTTGTCCTCAAGGATCGAAAAAGGCGGTAAACTGTTAAGACAGCGTGAAGACCGCCTCGGGAGGGCGCCTTTGGACCAGATGAATGCCGGCGATTACGAGCGCCTTCTCAAGCTGATCAACATGCTGGGGAGCGACAGCGACGGCGAGGTGCTGAACGCCACGTCAGCGATCAACCGCCTGCTCAACGCCCATGGACTGGCCTGGAGCGACATCCTGCTGCCACGCAAGCTGCTTCCGGTGCGGGCCAATGCGCCCGAGGATGCCGATGAGGCGGTCGATCCGGAGGGTGCCGGCCCGCCGCCGCTTGGCCAGGCGACACCGCAGCAGATGTATGAATACCTGATGACCAGCGGCAACGTGTCGGTCGAGACCAAGCGGGACATCCGCCGCCATGCCGAGGCGGTTAAGAGCGGCCGGATGACACCGGCGGCCCGGGGCGAACTCCAGACCATGTACAACTACGCCGTCCTGCGCCGGACCCGGATCTGAATCGGTGAAGGAGTCGGATCTCTATCTGCCGGTGAAGCGCTTCCTTGAGACCCGCGGCTTCGAGGTGAAGGCCGAGGTGACTGGCTGCGACGTGGTCGCCCGCCTGCCCGGCTCCGACGCATCGCCGCTCATCGTCGAATTGAAGACCGCGTTCTCTCTGGAACTGGTGCTCCAGGGCATCAGTCGGCAGCGCCTGTCCGACGACGTCTATCTCGCCGTGCCGACGCCCGACACGCCGGGAAAGCGCCGCAACTGGCGCAGCCGTCGCCGCGCCCTGCTCCGGCTCTGCCGCCGCCTGGAGCTGGGCCTGCTTCTGGTGTCTCCCGCCGCCGCGAATCCGGACCGCGCGGTCGAGGTCGTCGTGGAGCCCGGTCCCTACAAGCCCCGACGCGACCGGCGCGCCCATCATCGCCTTGCCACCGAGTTCACCAAACGGGCCGGCGATCCGAATATCGGCGGGGTAACGCGGCGCACGATCGTCACCGCCTATCGTCAGGATGCGATTCGCTGTGCGCTGACACTAGCCTCGGGCGCCCTGCCCGTTGCCGCGATTCGGGCCGAATCGGCCGTCGACCGGGCCGCCGCCATCTTGCAGAAGAATCACTACGGGTGGTTCGAGCGGGTTTCGCGTGGTGTCTACCGTCTCACGCAGACCGGCCAGGACGCATTGATCCAGCGCGTGACCGACGGCGAACACGAAGAGACCGCGGAAGACGCCGCGGCCTGATCTTGTAGCGATCCGGAGTATCAGGGTCGTCGGATGGTGGGCGGTGACGGGATCGAACCGCCGACCTAGCGGGTGTAAACCGCTCGCTCTCCCAGCTGAGCTAACCGCCCCCAATGAGACTGGCAGAATTTGGCACAACTACGCCTGTGCCGAAAACGAAAACGCCAGCCTTCCGGGGAAGGCTGGCGCATCGAACTCCAGGAAACCGTCTTAGTTGACGGCGTCCTTCAGCCCCTTGCCGGGCTTGAACTTCGGCAGCTTCGAAGCCGGAATGTTGATCTTCTCACCGGTGCGGGGATTGCGACCCTCGCTGGCGGCACGTGCCGCCACGGAGAAAGTGCCAAAACCGACGAGACGAACATCGCCGCCGGACTTCAGAACACCGGTGATCGAATCAAACACCGCGTCTACAGCCTTGGCCGCATCGGATTTGGAGAGATCGGATGCCTCGGCAACCTGCGCAATGAGATCATTCTTGTTCACTTTAAGAGCCCCCCAATGTGGCTGGGTAAATCATAAATGGCGCCGTCTGAGCAACGCTTGCGGCCAGACTCTATGCCGCTCATTCCGCGTCCGTCAACGTTCCTGAGGACCGAAATTCAAGGTTTTCTGCGGTTTTCGAGCTTGACTTCAAGGTGTAACAGCCAAGTCACCCCCAGAATGCATCCGGCCGCTACACAATCGGCGCGGCCGGATTAGTGTTTATGACAAATTCGACCGAATTAGTGCGTTACGACACCTTCGACCGCCTCCGGCTTGGCCGGTTTGGCAAGGCTGTCGATCTCCGCCTTGTCGGGATCCAACGACGCCGGATCGATCGGAACCGGCTGCGAGATCAGCGCATGGCCGATCACCTCATCAACCGTCGAAACGGGTATAATCTTCATACCCTGCTTGACGTTATCGGGGATCTCGGTGAGGTCCTTCTCGTTCTCCTTCGGGATCAGGACGGTCTTCAGCCCTCCCCGAAGCGCGGCCAGCAGCTTCTCCTTCAACCCGCCGATTGGCAGGACCCGACCACGCAGCGTGATTTCGCCCGTCATCGCCACGTCACGGCGGACCGGAATGCCGGTCAGCACCGAGACGATCGACGTGACCATGGCCACACCGGCCGACGGACCGTCCTTCGGGGTCGCCCCTTCCGGCACGTGCACGTGAATATCGCGGGTTTCGATCACCTTGGGCTGGATCCCGAAGGTGAGCGAACGCGCCTTTACGAACGACTCGGCCGCTTGAACCGATTCCTTCATCACTTCACCGAGCTTGCCGGTCGAAGTGACCTTGCCCTTTCCGGGCAGGGTCAGGGCTTCGATCGACAGCAGCTCGCCGCCGACCTCGGTCCAGGCGAGACCGGTTGTCACACCGACCAGATCGGTTTCCTCGACCTCGCCGTAGCGGTACCGGCGCACGCCGGCGAACTTGTCCAGGTTCCTCGGCGTGACCGCGACCTTCTTCTTGCCGTTCTGCACGATCTCCTTGACCGCCTTACGGGCCAGATTGGCCAGTTCGCGCTCCAGGTTCCGCACCCCCGCCTCGCGGGTGTAGTAGCGGATCAGATCGTACAGAGCGTCGTCGGTAATCGCCCATTCACCTTTGCGCAAACCGTGGTCGGCGATCTGCTTGTCGATCAGGTGACGCCGGGCGATCTGCACCTTCTCATCCTCGGTATAGCCCGAGAGCCGGATGGTCTCCATGCGATCAAGCAGCGGCTGCGGCATCCGCAACGTATTCGCCGTGGTCACGAACATCACGTCCGACAGGTCGTAATCGACCTCGAGATAATGGTCCTGGAAGCTGTTGTTCTGCTCCGGATCGAGCACCTCGAGCAGGGCCGAGGACGGATCGCCCCGATAGTCCTGGCCGAGCTTGTCGATCTCGTCGAGCAGGAACAGCGGGTTCGAAGTCTTGGCCTTCTTCATGCCCTGGATGACCTTGCCCGGCAACGCGCCGATATAGGTCCGCCGGTGACCCCGGACCTCGGCCTCGTCCCGCACGCCGCCAAGCGACATGCGCACGAAGTTCCGTCCGGTCGCCTTGGCGATCGACTTGCCGAGCGAGGTCTTGCCGACACCCGGCGGGCCGACCAGGCACAGGATCGGGCCCTTCACCTTTCCGACGCGCGCCTGCACGGCGAGGTATTCCAGGATCCGTTCCTTGACCTTTTCGAGGCCGTAGTGATCGGCGTCCAGCACCGTCTCGGCCTGGGCGATGTCCTTCTTGATCTTGGAACGCTTCTTCCAGGGGATCGTGACCAGCCAGTCGAGGTAGTTGCGCACCACCGTCGCTTCGGCCGACATCGGGCTCATGTTCCGGAGCTTCTTGAACTCCTGGTTCGCCTTGTCCCGCGCCTCTTTCGACAGCTTGGTCTTGGCAATCTGCTCTTCGAGCTCGGCCAGGTCGTCGCGACCCTCGTCGGTCTCTCCGAGTTCCTTCTGAATGGCCTTCATCTGCTCATTCAGATAGTACTCGCGCTGGGTCTTCTCCATCTGCCGCTTCACGCGGGTACGGATGCGCTTTTCGACCTGAAGGACCCCGATCTCGCCTTCCATGAAGCCGTAGACCCGCTCCAGGCGGTCCATCACACCGGCTGTCTCCAGCAGCTCCTGCTTGTCGGCGATCTTCAGGGCCAGATGCGAGGCGATGGTGTCGGCGAGCTTGTCGGGTTCCTCAATCTGATTAACAGAAACAAGGACTTCCGGCGGTATCTTCTTGTTCAGCTTGATGTACTGCTCGAACTGCCCCACCACCGCGCGAGACAGAGCTTCGACTTCCTGCTCGTCGCCCGCCTCTTCGGCGATGATCTCCGCCTCGGCCTCGAAGAAGGCGACGGTGGAGGTGTAGCGATGGATCCGCGCGCGCTCACCGCCCTCGACCAGCACCTTCACGGTGCCGTCAGGCAGTTTCAGCAGTTGCAGCACGGTACCGATCGTACCGATCTCATAGATCTCACCCGGCGCCGGATCGTCATCGGCGGCATTGCGCTGGGTAACGAGCAGGATCTTCTTGTCGTCCTGCATCACGTCCTCGAGCGCGCGCACCGATTTATCGCGCCCGACAAAGAGCGGCACGATCATGTGCGGGAACACAACGATGTCCCGGAGCGGGAGGACGGGGTAGACCTCGTTTCCTGCGGTCACGTCAATTGGCCTCGAAATAAGCGCCTCCCCCGTGAAGAAAATTGATCGGCGTCACACAGGGCGGGGGATGGACCCTGCGCACGAGCAACCTAGGTGGCGCGCGGAGCCCCGAGGATCAAGGTGCCCGGGCTCACGCGCCAGCGTTGGCATCCTCGCGGCGTTCACCATGCACGAAGATGGGCTTCGCGCCGGCCGAGACAACATCACCGTTGATGATGATCTCCTCGACGTCGTCGGCGCTCGGCAGGTCGTACATGGGATCGAGCAGGATGCTCTCCATGATCGACCTGAGGCCACGGGCTCCGGTCTTGCGCTCGATCGCCTTCTGGGCGATCGCCACCAGCGCGTCCTCACGGAACTCGAGCTTCACGTCCTCCATCTCGAAGAGGCGCTGGTACTGCTTGACCAGGGCGTTCTTCGGCTTGGTGAGGATCTCGATCAGCGCCTCTTCGTCCAGGTCCTCCAGCGTCGCGATGACCGGCAGTCGGCCGACGAACTCGGGGATCAGGCCGAACTTCAGCAGATCCTCAGGCTCGACCTCGCGCAGGATCTCGCCGGTCCGGCGGTCGTCCGGCGCCCGGACATCGGCGCCAAAGCCGATCGAGGACCCCTTTGACCGGTTGGAGATGATCTTCTCCAGCCCGGCGAATGCACCGCCGCAGATGAACAGGATGTTGGTCGTATCCACCTGCAGGAACTCCTGCTGCGGATGCTTGCGGCCCCCCTGGGGCGGCACGCTGGCGACCGTGCCTTCCATGATCTTCAGCAGCGCCTGCTGCACGCCCTCGCCTGATACGTCGCGGGTGATCGAGGGGTTGTCCGACTTGCGGCTGATCTTGTCGACCTCGTCGATATAGACGATGCCGCGCTGCGCCCGCTCGACATTGTAATCGGCGGATTGCAGCAGCTTGAGGATGATGTTCTCCACATCCTCGCCGACATAACCGGCCTCGGTCAGCGTGGTCGCGTCCGCCATGGTGAACGGAACGTCGATGATACGGGCCAGTGTCTGCGCCAACAGCGTCTTGCCGCACCCGGTTGGGCCGACCAGCAGGATGTTGGATTTCGCCAACTCGACATCGTTGTTCTTCGCCCCGTGGGCCAGCCGCTTGTAGTGGTTATGCACCGCCACCGACAGGATGCGCTTCGCCGTGTACTGACCGATGACATAGTCATCCAGCACCTGGCAGATGTCCTGGGGCGTGGGCACGCCATCGCGGGACTTCACCAGCGTGGTCTTGTGTTCCTCGCGGATGATATCCATGCACAGCTCGACGCACTCGTCGCAAATGAACACCGTCGGGCCCGCGATAAGTTTGCGAACCTCGTGCTGGCTCTTCCCGCAGAAGGAGCAGTAGAGGGTGTTCTTGGACTCGCTTGAGCCGCTGCCGCTACCAGATTTGCTCATGGTTCTCGGCCCTGTTGATCTGTTCCATCGGTTCTATGTTAGCCACCCGGCTCGCATAGTCACAATGCGAAATATCCCACGGAACTGGTAAACAAGCCCTTACCAGCGGCATACCGCGAGAAACCGGATTCAGCGATGCGTGTTGGGGCGACAAACCGCGCCCGTCAGCTCGCATCGTCTTCGGAGAGACTCGAACGCTTCTCGATCACCGTGTCGATGATGCCAAAGCCTTTCGCGGCCTCCGGGGTCATGAAGTTGTCACGCTCCATGGCCTTCTCGATATCGTCCAGCTTCTGACCGGTGTGCTTGACGTAGATCTCGTTGAGACGCGCACGCACCGCCAGGATCTCGCGGGCATGGATCTCGATATCCGTCGCCTGCCCCTGGAACCCGCCGGACGGCTGGTGAACCATGATCCGCGCATTCGGCAGCGCATAGCGCTTGCCCTCGGCGCCGGCGGTCAGCAACAGCGACCCCATGGACGCCGCCTGACCGATGCAGACGGTCGAAACATCGGGACGGATGTACTCCATGGTGTCGTACATCGCCATGCCGGACGTCACCACGCCCCCTGGCGAGTTGATGTACATGGAGATGTCCTTGGTCGGGTTCTCCGCCTCGAGGAACAGGAGCTGCGCGCAGACGACACTGGCCACCGCATCGTTGATCGGACCCATCACGAAGATGATCCGCTCCTTGAGCAGGCGCGAGTAGATGTCATAGGCCCGCTCGCCGCGGTTGGTCTGTTCGACCACCATCGGCACAAGGGAGTTCATATAGATCTCGGCCGGGTTGGCCATCGTGCCTCTTCCTTCGTCCGGTTGGTCGCGGGCTGTCGCCCAGCCCCTTGAATATGGTCGCTCAGAGGCGCCGGCACCAGTCTATCGGTAACCGGCGCCGTCCGATCAGGCGTCGCCGTCCGCCGCAGCGTCGGAATCGTCGGCCTTCTTCTTCGACTTCGAGGCCGTCTTGGCCTTCGTGGACGCGGCCTTCGGCTTGGCGGCGGCCTTCTTCTTGGCCGGCTTCTTCTCTTCGCCTTCCGCCTTGTCCTCGCCGCTATCGTCGGCATCCGGATCGCGGAACAGATCCTCGGCACTCACGGTCTTGTCGGTGACCTTGGCCATCTCGACGACGAAGTCGACCACCTTGTCCTCGAACAGCGGGGCACGGACCTGGGCCAGAGCCTGCGGGTTCTTCTGGTAGTAGTCGAAGACGAACCGCTCCTGACCCGGGAATCGGGCCGCCTGCTCCTGGATCGCCCGGCTCACTTCCTCGTCGGTCACCTGGATGTTGTTCTGCCGGCCGACCTCGGACAGCAGCAGGCCCAGGCGCACGCGACGCTCGGCGATCGTGCGGTACTCGGCACGGTCCTCCTCGCTGAGCTTGGCGTCGTCCGCTTCGGGGGCGGCCGCATGATCGTGCGCGTGATCATGGTCATGGTCATGGTCATGATCGTGCGCATGGTCATGGTCGTGATCGTGCGCATGGTCGTGGTCATGCTCGTGATCATGACCGGTCTCGCCATCCGCATGGTGAACCACCTGGTGGACGATCCCCTTGTACTCTTCCTCGACCATCTTCGGCGGCACTTCAAAGGTGTGCTTGTCGGCGAGGATGTCGAGCAACTGACGCTTCATGCGGGTGCGCGTCGCCGTCAGATACTCACCCTTCATCTGTTCGCCGATGGCTTCCTTCAGCGCATCCAGGGTGTCGAGGCCGAAGCGCTGCGCGAAGGCGTCGTCGATCTCGACCGGCTTCGGTTCGCGGATTTCCTTCAGGGTGACGTCGAAGACGGCTTCCTTACCGGCCAGATGCGCGGCCTGGTAATCCTCGGGGAAGCTGACGGTGACGGCCTTCTCGGCTCCCGCCTCGGCGCCGATCAGCTGTTCCTCGAAACCCGGGATGAAGGTGTTGGAGCCGAGCTCCAGATGATGGTCCTCGGCGGCACCGCCGTCGAACGCCTCACCGTCGATCTTGCCCACGAAGTCGATGACCACGACATCGCCGCTGGCCGCCGGACGGGCCGTCTCGATCGGCGCCGACTCCTTCTGGCCCTCGGACATACGCGTCAGCGCGTCGTTGATGTCGCTATCGCTCGGCTCGGCGACCATGCGCTCGAGCTCAAGGGTGGAGAAATCGACGGTTTCGATCTCCGGCATCAGCTCGACCGAGAGCTTGTACTCCAGGTCCTGCCCCTTCTCGTAAGACGTGATCTCCACGTTCGGCTGGGAGGCCGGCCGAAGGTCACGTTCGTCGAGCGCGCGCTGGGAGCTCTCGTTGACCGACTTCTCGATCACCTCGCCGAGCAGCGCGTCGCCGTAGCGCTGGCGCAGCAGTGCCGGCGGAACCTTACCCGGGCGGAAGCCCGGCATGTTCACCTGCGGCGCGAGCTCGACGAGCCGACTGTTCAGCTCGGCGTCAAGATCGACAGCCGGAATAGTGATGGTGAATTCGCGCGTCAGTCCCTCGTTGAGGGTTTCGTTCACTTGCATAAGGAAATTCCCGCTCGAACAGGGCCAGTTTTGGCGTGGGCCGGTTATCTCTTCCCCTTGGGACAGCGCATCCTGGCCGCGTGGTGCGGGTGGAGGGACTTGAACCCCCATGGCTTGCGCCACTGGAACCTAAATCCAGCGTGTCTACCAATTCCACCACACCCGCGCCGGGGCAAACGCGCCCACAATGGGGACGCGCACTGCTATATGACGGCGCGGGCGGCGTCAACCATGCCCGGGGCCCGGTCGTCGTTACCATCAATCGCGGTGCAGGTTCGGTTCGATGGTCGGGGCATCACCCGACCCGCCCGTGCGACCTGGCCCCGGACACCGTCACGCGTCACTGAATAGAACGGCGTGCCGCGGGCCCCGTCGATGATCGGCGCGGCGGGACCGTCAGCTCTTCGCGAGGCCTCGGATCTGCGACGACTGGGCGATGCGGCCGTCATCGGTATAGGCCTCGTGGTTGTCGTCGATCTCGGCCAGTCGATAGAGATAGTTGATCATCATGCCGCAGGACTGGCGGAAGCCATTCGCCGATCGGTCGCCGAGCCAGTTCAGCCGCTCCATCCGGGCGCCGTTCGACAGATGGAAATGGGCGACCGGATCGCCAGCGCCGCCGCTTCGGCGCTTCTCGTTTGACAAGTAGTGTGCCGCGCCGCGCATCAGCGGGCCCTTCAGCGCCTCCGACAGCACATCGTCGTCCCACCATCCGTCGACGCCAAGACCGCCGCGGATCAGGTCGACGTCGGTGGCATCATTGCCCAGCTCCATGGCCTGGACCAGCGCCTTGCGCTCGGACGAGGTCAGTGCGGGCACCTCACCCGTCTCGATCCGGTCATTCAGCCAACGGCGATATCCTGGGATCGGTGACAGGGTGGCAAAGGTCTTCAGGTTCGGCAGCTCGTGCTTCAGGACATCGACCACGCGCTTGATCAGGAAATTGCCGAAGCTGATACCGGCGAGACCGCGCTGGGCGTTGGAGATCGAGTAGAAGATCGCGGCATCGGCGTTCTTCGGATCGCTCGACGGCGCCTCCTCGTCGAGCAGCATCTGCACGTTGTCGGACATCCCGTTGACCAGCGCGACCTCGACGAAGATCAGCGGCTCGTCCGGCATGTTCGGGTGAATGAAGGCGAAGCAGCGCCGGTCGCTGTCGAGCCGGTTCTTCAGATCCTCCCAGGAGCGGATGGCGTGCACCGCCTCGTAGGCGATCAGCTTCTCCAGCAGCGAGGCAGGCGCATCCCAGGTGATTCGCTTCAGCTCCAACAGGCCGATGTCGAACCACGCGCCGAGCAGATCCTTGAGGTCCCCATCAAGATCCGCCAGTTCCGGCGTCTCGCGGGCGAAGGGGATCAGTTCGGCCCGCAGGTCGACCAGGAACTTGACGCCTTCCGGCAAGGCGGTGAAACGGCGCAGCAGCGTGCGCCAGCGCGGCACCAGCGCCGCCCGCAACGCCCGCTCGGCCCGGCGGCGGCTTTCCTCGTCCTTGGCTTCCCGCAGCCTGCCGATCGCCATGTCGACGGCGGCGTGATCGGCACCGAACTCGGTCGCCAGCAGCCCGAGGAACCGGTGGCGCCCGGTCTGATTCAGCGAGAGATAGGAGCGTCCGAGATCGGCCGCCCGCACCCGGGCCGTGACCTCGCCGCCCTTGTCGGACAAACAGTCCGCCATCTGTCCCCGGATCTTCTCGAGATCGTCGGTCGGCAGGTCCGGACGCGGCGCACCGGTCCAATAGTGGCGAGTCGAGACCGAAACCTCCTCCCACGCACCGCGGAGGTTGCGCAGGGTCCGGTCGAGAAAGCTTTCAACAGTCGCGTCGCTCATGGCCGAAGAATGCCCCGTAGAGTCAGTCCCCGCAACTGTCTAAACCCGCGGCATATTGCGGTTTTTTGACAGTGGCGGCGGTCAGTTCGTCTGTTCCTTGGTGGCCAGCAGCCGCAGATTCGGCCAGGTATCCGTCGTGTGCTTGAGGTGCCAGCCGTTGCGAGCGAGGAAAACCGGATCGCCGTCGTGGTCCTCGGCCAGGTCGCCCTGGTGGGCATCCATGAACTTCTTCAGCTCCGCCGGGTCGTCGGCCGCAAGCCAGCGCGCGGTATGCAAGCCCGCCGATTCGAAGGTTACCGGCACGTCGTACTCTGTGCGGATCCGGTCGGCCAGGACCTCGAACTGCAAGGCGCCGACAACACCGACGATCCACTGGCTGCCAAGGCGGGTCTTGAACGCCTTGGCGGCACCTTCCTCAGCCAACTGCTCAACCGCGCGAGATAAGTGCTTCATTTTCATAGGATCTAACGGTCTAACGCGCTGCAACAACTCAGGGGCGAAGCTGGGGATGCCCTTGACGTGCAGCTCCTCCCCTTCGGTCAGGGTGTCGCCGATGCGCAGGTTGCCGTGGTTCGGGATACCGATGATATCGCCCGGGTAGGCCTCTTCGGCAACCTCCCGGTCGCGAGCCAGGAACAGCACCGGGTTGTGCATGGTCATCATCTTGCCGCTGCGCACATGCTTCAGCTTCATGCCGCGTTTGAAATGGCCGGAGCTGAGACGGACGAAGGCGATGCGATCGCGGTGCTTGGGATCCATGTTCGCCTGGATCTTGAAGACGAAGGCCGAGACCTTGTCTTCGGACGGCGCGATGGCGCGCTCGACCGCCGGCTGCGGGCGCGGCGACGGCGCGTATTCGGCCACGCCCTGCAACAGCTCCCGCACGCCGAAATTATTGAGCGCGCTGCCGAAATAGACCGGCGTCATGGTGCCGTCGCGGAACGCCTCGACGTCGAATTCGGGGCATAGGCCGCGCGCCATCTCGACCTGCTCACGCAGCTCGGTCACCAGATCCGCGGGCAGAAGCTCATCGAGCTTCGGGTCGTCGAGCCCGTTGCACTGGATGCCCTCGGCCGGCCGGTCGTTGTTGCCGCGCTCGACCAGGACCAGACGGTCACGCACCAAATCGTAGCAACCCTTGAAGCGCTGCCCCATGCCGATCGGCCAACTCGCCGGGGTGACGTCCAGTGCCAGGGTCTGTTCGACCTCGTCCAGCAATTCGAACGGGTCCCGGCCCTCGCGGTCGAGCTTGTTGATGAAGGTGACGATCGGCACGTCGCGCAGACGGCAGACCTCGAACAGCTTGCGGGTTTGTTCCTCGATGCCCTTGGCGGCGTCGATGACCATGACCGCGCTGTCGACGGCGGTCAGCGTCCGGTAAGTGTCCTCGGAGAAATCCTCGTGGCCCGGCGTGTCCAGCAGGTTGAAGGTGCGACCCTGATACTCGTAGGTCATCACCGACGACGCGACCGAAATGCCGCGCTCCTGCTCGACCTTCATCCAGTCCGAGCGCGCCCGTCTGCGCTCGCCGCGCGCCTTGACGGCACCCGCCATCTGGATCGCTCCGCCGAACAGCAGCAACTTTTCGGTCAACGTCGTCTTGCCGGCGTCCGGGTGCGAGATGATCGCAAACGTGCGGCGCCGGTCCACTTCCTCGGCCAGGCTGGGCATAAATATTTCCGCTCACTGTAGAGACGCGCGGTAGATAAACCCGGCGCCCTTGTTCATCAAGCTTATGCTCCGCTCTGGACCTGGAGGCAGCGGCACCGTATGCAGTAGCCAGATGTTTTCACGCAAGAAACCCCTGCTCCGTCCGCGGAGCGTTCCGATAGCCTGGCTTTTGCTCGGCGGTGTCGGCGCGCTGGTGACGCTGTCGCTAGTTATCGTGCTCGCAACCGGCTTCATCGCCGCCGGACGCAATACGGTGGAGCTGATCCGCGAGCGGGTCGCCGAGACCATGGACGTGGTCATCACCCGCACCCAGACGCACCTGCGGACCGCCGAGGAGCACGCCCGAACCGTCGCCGGCATGATCGTGGCCGAGCAGTTCGACTTCCGCTCGGCCGATATCGATCGGATCCGCCTGACCATGGCGGCCATTCCGCAGATCCGCGGCACCGCCATTGTGCTGAAGGACGGTCGCACGATCCGCGTCGGCCGCAACGACATCGTCGCGCGTGGCACATGGGCGGATCTGGAGATCGATCAGAAAGCCTTCGATGCCCTCACGGCGGTTGACGGAGTCAGCTGGAACGACCCGGTCTGGGCCGATGATATCGGTCATGCGATCGTCGTCGCCCGCTATCCGATCCGCCGGAACGGCGAGGCCGTCGGTTTCGTTGCCAGCGGCATCACGACCGACGACCTCTCCCGGTTCCTGACCCAGCTTTCAACGCCGGCGATGCGGGCGTTCCTGCTCGATTCGACCAACCATGTCGTCGCCCATCACAATCCGCATGTGACGTCGCTCGACGCCCATCGGGACGCGACCCCAACGGCGGAAGAGCTTGGTGACGAGGTGCTCTCCGCCTACCTCCGCGGCGATCACCAGGACACCAACCTGCTGCGCGGTCTGGAAGGGCTGAAATCGGCGATGGTGACGGTCGATGAGCACGAGTATGTCGTCATCACGGCGCCGCTGAAATTGGTTCTGCCGCTGAAATGGACCGTCGGTGTCGCCGCGGATACCGAGAGTTCCGACGTCCTGTTTTCCCGGCTCTACGGCATCCTGATCGCCGGCGGCATGGTCCTGGCCCTGACCCTGTTCCTGCTGTGGCGGGTCGCCCAGTCGGTCCGCCAGCCCGTGACCGCGCTCGCCTTGGCCTCGGACAGCATCCGCCGGCTGGATCTCGACTCCATCCCGGACGCGCCGGAGACCACGGTCGCCGAACTGCGCGACGCCGCCGCCGCTTTCCACAGCATGATCGGGGCGTTGCGTTGGTTCGAACTTTATGTGCCACGCCGGTTGGTCAAACGACTTATGGATTCGCCGCAGACCGACGGCTATCCGACCCGCAGCCGTGAAGTCACGATCATGTTCACCGACATCCCGGGCTTCACCACTCTGTCCGAGGACAAGGACGCGACTGAGATCTCGGCGATGCTCAACGCCCATTTCTCGCTCATCGCGCGCTGCGTCGAGGCCGAGGACGGGACCATCGACAAGTATATCGGCGACAGCGTGATGGCGTTCTGGGGCGCGCCGAGCCGCCAGGAGGACCACGCCGAACGGGCAATCCGGGCGATTCAGGCGATCGGCAAAGCGGTCCACGCCGAGAACGAGGTGCGGATCGCCGGCGGCGAACCGCCTGTGCGGATCCGCATCGGCCTGCATTCCGGCACGGTGGTGGTCGGCAATATCGGGGCGCCCGGCCGGGTGAACTACACCCTGGTCGGCGATCCGGTGAACGTGGCCAACCGGATCGAGCAGCTCGGCAAGGACGTCGACCCCACTGCCGAGGTCATCGCCCTGGCCAGCGCCGCCACGCTCTCCAGTGCCGGAGAGACTCCGGCCGGGGCCCAGAGCGTTGGGGCTTGGACCCTGCGCGGCCTGTCCCATCCGACGGAAATCTGGCGTCTGCTCTAGCGGAAAGCCGCGTCATCGGACCGACGACGAGCGGACATGTGACCGGCAGGTCTCGGGCGCATTACCGATCACAGACACGACGCCGGAACAATACAAGAACAACGATGGTTTCCTAACACGCCTCGACGTCCAGTCGGCGCCCCTGCTCGCTCGACCGGTAAGCCGCTTCAACCAGTGCCATGTTGCGGAGATAGGCGCGGCCTTCATTCTGCGCCGTATCGCCGGCACGCCAGGCTGCGATGATATGGGCGTTGGTGGCGAAGACGCAGTCGCCGCCGAAGCCCCGGTTCTCCCAGGCATAGGCGTGTTCGGCATCGGCCCCGCCATGGGGCTTCCAGTACAGCCGGCCGGAGCCGTCGAGACGGAGCACGCCGCCCTCCCCCTCCAGCCACATCTCGCCCATGGTCAGCCGGGTGTTCTCGGCCACATGGTCGTTCAGGCGATTGCCGTCGACCATGCCGGTGCTGCCGCCCTCGAAGCCCATTAGGATGTAGCCCGCATCCTCGCCGGCGATCACCGGATTGATCCGCCGCAGGTCGGCATAGAGCGAGGTGACCTCGCCCATCAGCATGCGGAAGGTGTCGATCAGGTGAACCGCTGTCTCGTGCACGAGGAAGCGCGGCATCTGCTGGAAATATGGCTGGCGGTCGAGATAGGCGCGCGGCCCCTGCCCGTCCCCCGGCCGCATCCGGAAGGCGACGGAATGAAGCCGGCCGAGGGTCCCGCCGTCGATCAGCCGCCTCGCCTCCCGAAACCAGGGCTGGAAGCGAAAATTCTCATGCACCGCCAATCGGATGCCGGCGTCCTCCGCATCGTCGACCAGGCGTCTGGCCTCATCCAGGTCCGGGGCCAGCGGCTTCTGGCAGATCACGTCGACCCCGCGGGCGGCGCAGAGCGCGGTGAGTGGCGCGTGGGTCGGCGGCGGAGTAACGATATCCACCAGGCTCGGCCCGGCCTCGTCCAGCAGCCGTTCCACGCTGTCGAAGACCGCGGCACCGGGGTGGTGGAGGTCGCGGGCAGCCCGCGCCCTGGCGATATCCCGGTCGCAGATCGCGACGACCTCGACCCCCGGCATTCGGGCCCAGGCTTCATGATGAAAGGCGGCGAAATAGCCGCAGCCGACAATGGCAACCCGATCCGTCATGCATCCTCCCCCCGCGTTCTTCCAACGAAGGCTCGTCCAGACGTCGCTTGTGCGCAAGCGCCCGGCGTGGCACATCGCCTCCATGCTCCGCCTCGCCCTCCTCGCCGGCCTGGTCCTCGCGCCGTTGGTTTGGTGCCTATCGGCGGAACCGTCGCGGGCCCAGGGCGAGACCCTGCCCGCCGACAGCCTCAAGGGCACCCTCTCCCAGGCCCTCGGCCAATCCGGGTCCACCGAGGCCGAAGGGGTCCTGAATGACACGGACGCGCACATCGCGCGATGGGAACAGGCGCTCGAGGTCTACCGTCTGATCGGCGGGCGCGCCGATCTGAGCCAGGACCACCTTTCGGTGATCCGCGGACAGATCCTGGAGACCAAGAGCGCGATCGAGGAGCGCCGCCGGGCACTGGAGGTCCGGATCACCGATCTGCATGCCCAGATCGACTCCCTCGGCCCACCGCCCGATGACGGGCTGGAACCGGACGCGGTGGTGCGTCGGCGCGGTGCGCTGACCGACCGGGTCAGGGAGGTCGAAGGCCGACACAAGGAAATCGGTCTGCTGATCGAACTGGCCGATCAACTGGTGGCGCGGATCGGCGTCGCCCGGGTGACGGAACTGCGCGAGCGCCTGTTCACCCAGTATCCGGCCCCTGTACGGCCCGCCGTGCTGCTGGCCGCGGTTCGCGACGGGCTGGAGGTGCTGGGGCGCATCATCTCGGCGCCGCTGATCGATCTCGGTCAGGGTTTCGAGCGCCGCTCGGCAGCCCTTCCGCCGCTGGTCGCGGTGCTGGCGCTGGCCCTGGCTGTCTGGCTCGCCGCCCTGTTCTGGCTCGAGCGACGCTACGGTCCTCACGGACAACCATCGTCCTATTCAAGGAAGGTACTGGCCGCCATCGTCGTGGCGCTCTCGCGCGGCCTGGCGCCGGCCGCCCTGGTCGCGGCGCCGATCTTCGTGCTCGAACAGACGGCAGTGACATCCGGCCTCGCCGCGATCGTCCTGACATCCGCCCAGGAGGCCTTGGTCCGCTACCTGGTGCTGACCGGCCTGATCCGAGCGGCACTCGCACCGCACAATGCGCCCTGGCGCCTCTCGAACTTTCCCGATGAGGCGGCGGCGGCGATTTGGCGCCGGTCGCTGATCCTGCTCTCGACCCTGCATGTCGCCCTGTTCCTGATCCAAGTGGCGCAGAATCTATCGATCTCGCCGGAGCTGCGAAGCGGTTTCGCATTGGTGTTCAGCGTGGTGATCGCCACCAACCTCCTCGCGCTGCTGCGCCGCGGATACTGGGAGCCGCCGATTCAGGCCGCGACGAGCGACGATGATCTCGACGATTCCAGAGCCGGCAT
The DNA here is from genome assembly GCA_029212785.1 of Thalassobaculaceae bacterium. Taxonomy (GTDB): domain Bacteria; phylum Pseudomonadota; class Alphaproteobacteria; order Thalassobaculales; family Thalassobaculaceae; genus Thalassobaculum. The sequence continues at coordinate 34,629 of JARGOG010000003.1, read as the reverse complement.
CGACCCCGGTACCGTCGTCCGCTGGGCGCTCACCCTTGTCGCCGTCTCCAGTGTGGTCTTCGCGGTGGTCGGCTACAGCGAGGCGGCGATCTGGCTGCTGTACCGGTTGATCGACGCCAGCTTCCTCGCACTGGTGCTGATCATGCTCCGCGGCCTGGTTCGCGACGTCGCCGGCATCGTCGACGATTCCAGAACCCGAGCCCATCAATGGATCCAGCGCGTTGCCGGCGCCAGCGACACGGCGATTTCACGCACCGTCTTCTGGTTCAACGTTCTGGTGGATCTCTCCACCGCCGCCGCCGCGCTGATCGGCATTGCCCTGATCGTCGGCATGAGTGTCGGCGATATGTATCTGGTCGTGCTGCGCGCGATCGAGGGCTTCGACGTCGGCAGTGTGCGGATCTCGCCCGGTAACCTGCTGGCCGGCATCGTCGCCTTCTTCGTCGCCCTGGTGATCACCCGGATGATCCAGCGCGGGTTGGTGCGGCGGATTTTCCCGCACACTCACATCGACACCGGGATCCAGCACTCGGTGACCGCCGGTATCGGCTATGTCGGAGTGACCCTCGCACTGCTGACGGGCATCGCGGTCGTCGGCTTCGACCTGTCGAACCTGGCGCTGATCGCCGGCGCGCTGTCGGTCGGTATCGGCTTCGGGCTGCAGGCGATCGTGAACAATTTCGTCTCCGGCCTGATCCTGCTGGCGGAACGCCCGGTGAAGGTCGGCGACTGGGTCCGGATCGGTGCGTTCGAAGGCACGGTGAAGCGGATCAACGTGCGCGCCACCGAGATCCAGACCTTCCAACGCTCGGAAGTGATCATCCCCAACTCGGAGCTGATCTCTTCCGCGCTGATCAACTACACCCACAAAGACAAATACGGGCGCATCGACGTCGCTGTCCCGATCAGCTACGGCACCGATCCGAAACAGGTGGGAGATATCCTGCTGGCACTGGCGGCAGACCATCCGCTGGTCGCCAAATGGCCGGAGCCCTACCTCTATTTTCACGCCTTCGACGAAGTGGCGATGCGCATGCAATTGCGCGTCTATCTGACCGACATCAACAATTTCCTGATCGTCACCAACGACCTGCATTTCTCGGTGGCGGAGCAGCTTCGGGCCGCCGGGATTTCCTTCCCGCGTCCGCACATGGACACCCGCCTGCGCCGCGACGACGTGCAGGACCGGATGATGGGGCCGGTTCCCGCCTCTCCCGCGGATCACCACGCGCCCAAGGGCGGGGAAATGGACAGTTAGCGGTGTCGTAGGACCGGCCGCTATGACAGCCGGTCGTCCGCGGCGAACCCGGGCCGGCGCACCTGGA
>JARGOG010000003.1:0-33204 GCA_029212785.1 Thalassobaculaceae bacterium | reverse complement strand
CCTGGACGACGGCAAGGTCGCCCTCCCCGGCCACCCGGATGGAAAGCCCGCTCCCGGCAGCCATCGCCGCCCTCCGTTACATCGCCACGGCCTGCTCTCGCAGGACGAATTTCTGGATCTTGCCGGTCGAGGTCTTCGGCAGATCGGTGAAGACGATGGTCTTCGGTACCTTGAAACGCGCCATGTTCTCCTGGCAGAAGGCGACCACCTCTTCCACGGTGAGATCGACGCCGGGCTTCGGCGTGACGAAGGCACACGGCGTCTCGCCCCACTTGTCATCGGGCCGAGCGACGACAGCGGCCTCCATGATCTTCGGGTGGCGGAACAGGACGTCCTCAACCTCGAGCGAAGAGATGTTCTCGCCGCCGGAGATGATGATGTCCTTGGAGCGGTCCTTCACCTCGGCGTAGCCGTCGGGGTGCATGACCGCGAGATCGCCCGAGCGGAACCAGCCGTCGACGAAGGCCTTGGCGGTGGCGGACGGGTTCTTCAGATACCCCTTCATCACCGTGTTTCCGCGGATCGCGATCTCGCCGATGGTGCGGCCGTCGCGCGGCACATCCGCACCCGTCTCAGGGTCGACCACCCGGAAGCCTTCCAGCGTGGGATAGCCGACGCCCTGGCGCGCCATCTTGCGGGCCTTGTCGTCCACCAGCAGTTCGTTCCATTCCGGCGGCCAGGCGCAGATGCCCGACGGGCCGTAGGTCTCGGTCAGACCGTAGAGGTGCATGACCCTGAAGCCCATCTCCTCCATGCCGGCGATCACCGCGCTCGGTGGCGCGGCGCCGCCGGTACCGATATGGATCTCGTGGTCGAACCGGCGCTTCACCTCCTCGGGCGAGTGGATCAGCATGGTCAGCACGATCGGCGCGCCGCACATATGGGTGACCTCGTGCTCGCCGATCAGCTCGAAGATCAGCGCCGGATCGACCTTGCGCAGGCACACATGGGTGCCGCAGGCCGCCGTCACGCCCCAGGTGAAGGTCCAGCCGTTGCAATGGAACATCGGCAGGGTCCACAGATATCGGGAATTCCGGTCGACCTGGAAGGCGATGGCATTGCCCATGCCGTTCAGGTAGGCGCCACGATGGTGATACACGACCCCCTTGGGGTCGCCGGTCGTGCCGCTGGTGTAGTTCAGGCAGATCGCCTGCCATTCGTCTTCGGGCCAGGGCCAATCGAACTCCGGATCCCCCTCCGCCAGCAGCGCCTCGTACTCGATCTCCCCGAGCGGATCGCCGGTTTCAGCCAGGATATCGTCGATCCAGACCACCGTCGGGGTGCCCTTGGCGGTGTCGAGCGCCTCGGCCATGACGGCGGTGAACTCGCGGTCGACCAGCACGATCTTCGCCGCCCCGTGGTCCAGGATGAAGCCGACCGTCGCCGCGTCCAGGCGGGTGTTGATCGCGTTCAGCACGGCCCCCGACATCGGCACGCCGTAATGCGCCTCCAGCATGGCCGGTGTATTGGGCGCCAGGACCGCCACCGTATCGCCGGTGCCGATGCCGCGCCTGGTGAGCGCCGAGGCCAGCCGTCGGGCACGGGCATAGGTCTCGCCATAGGTCTGGCGCAGGTCGCCGTGGATCACCGCGACCTTGTCCGGATAGGTGTAGGCCGCGCGCGCGAGAAAATCGCTCGGTGTCAGCGGCGCATAGTTCGCCGGACGCCTCTCTAGGTCTCGGTCAAAGATCGAGTCGGTCATCGACGGGGGAGTCCTCCAAGGATTTCCGCTTACCATTTCCATCAGCGGTTCAAAGGTCAAGCGCCGGCGATGCTCGGTGGGTTGTATGCATCCGGGGTGCACGCTACGGTCGGTGCATGCGTATCGACATTTTTTCCGACGTGGTCTGCCCCTGGTGCTTCATTGGCAAGCGCCGGCTTGAGCGCGCGCTGTCCCTGCGCCCCCAGGGCGAGGTGGAAATCCATTGGCGCGCATTCCAGCTCAATCCGGACATGCCGGTCCAGGGTATGCCGCGCCAGACCTATCTTCAGACCAAGTTCGGCGGCGCCGAGCGGGCCACGCAGATCTACGATACGATCCGCGAGAACGGGAAGAAGGAGGGCATCGGCTTCCAGTTCGAGAAGATCGGCACCACGCCGAACACCGTGCGCGCCCATCGCCTGATCCGTTTCGCATCCGACCGCGGTGCCTCCGATGCGTTGGTCGAGCGGATGTTCACCGGCTATTTCTACGACGGCCTGAACATCGGCGATGTGGAAACCCTCGCCGACATCGCCGCCGAGGCCGGCCTCGACCGCGATGAGGCCAAGGCATTCCTCGACAGCAACGAAGCCGTGGCCGATGTGCTGGCGGAAACCCGCTTCGCCTACGAGAACGGTATCAACGGCGTGCCCTGCTTCATCTTCGACCGGCGCTACGCGCTGGCCGGCGCGCAGGAACCCGAGGCGTTCTTCCCGCTGTTCGAACTGGTGCAGAACGAAGCCGCCGGCAAGCCGGTCGCCGCCAACTTGGCCTGAGCGCCCGGCGCCAAAGCCGCGCCTGGATCCGCATCACACCCTGTCGTCCATCCACCGTGCGACCTTGTCGTGCTTCACGTCGGTCTGGGCGTAGGTGCGGTAGTAATTGATCAGGTCGCGCAGCGGCTCCGCCATCCGGTTGAAGCCGGAAATGAAGGCGACGACCACGCCGACCTCGGTCCGGCCCTCGACCACCATCCAACCGCCGAAGGCGAGCACCATCAGCGGTGCGGCGGCGTTCAGGAAGTTCAACAGCGACTTGCCGAGGAATTTCCACAGAAGCAACCGCATGCGGTTGCCGAAGATCCGCCGCACATCATGGTCGACGCGCATGACCGCGTCCTCCCCCTCCTCCGGCTCGGCGACACCGTCGCTGAGAGAGCGCACCAAGTCGACCCGGCGCTCCACATACTGGTTGATCTTGCGTTGAATCAGCGGGATCAGAACGATCTGCGGACCGAGGAAAGCGAGACTGACCAGGGCGATCATCGGCTCAACCGCGACCATGTAGGTCACCACGGCGACCAGTACGCCGACCTGCGCCAGCGGATCAGAGATGCCGTCGCCTACGAACCCACCGATGGCTTCCAGCTCGGTGTTGACGATGGCGACCGCCGTGCCGCCGTTTCCCGCCCCTTTGGGCTGCTTGCCATGCAGGGCGATGATGTGACGTCGGCAATAGGCGATGACGCTCTCCGCCAGCCAGCCCTGGTAGATCCGCAGCAGGAACTTGACCGCCGATCCGAGCGTGATCACCCCGAGATAGATCAGCGCCAGGGTCAGCAGCAGGTCGGCATCCCCGTCCTTCAGCGCGTCGTCGATAATCCGGCGCTGCAGGTCGAGCGGAACGACCGTCAAGCCGGCGACGACAAGCGCCAGCAGACAGGCGGGCACCTGATACCAGCCGCTCATCCGCCACATGAATGCTGCAAGGTTCGGCACCGGACGGTCATCCCCCGTCCGGTCGATCCTCTTCGGCCGACTCAGAAACACCACAGATCTCCTGATAGACCTGCTCGGAGACGATGACGGCGAACAGGACGGTTCCGTCCTGGTTAAACCGTCGCAAGCCGTCATCGGTTCCCGGATATCCGGCCCGCGCGGTCCGTGTGTGGCGGAAATCGGCGGCGCGCTTTCGGAATCAGACCGCCAAGGCGGCGAGTTCCTCCATCAACCGGGTGAGGCCGAGGACCCGCTGTTCCGGCTTGTTCCAAGCCCGGAGGTAGACCAGCTTATGGTCCGGTCGGAGCTGAACCGAGCCCGCCTGCTGCTGCAGGAAGGTCACGAGCTTCTGCGGATTGGCGAAGCTGTTGTTGCGGAAGGCGATGATGGCCCCCTTCGGTCCCGCATCCACCTTCTCGATTCCGGCGGTGCGGCAGAGGCCCTTGATCGCCACCACCTTGAGCAGGTTCTCCACCTCCGGAGGCGTCGGCCCGAACCGGTCGGCCAGTTCGGCCGCGAACCCGTCGATCTCGTCGGCATCCACCAGCATGGCGATGCGGCGATACAGGCTCATACGCACCGGGAGGTCGGGGACATAGGCGTCGGGGATCAGGACCGGCATGCCGATGGCGATCTGCGGCGTCCAGGAACGATCCTCCGCCGACGGTCCCTCGCCCGAACGCGCCGCTTCGACCGCTTCGCGCAGCAGATCCTGGTAGAGCTCGATACCGACTTCCTTGACCTGTCCGGACTGCTCCTCGCCGAGCAGATTGCCGGCGCCGCGGATGTCCATGTCGTGGCTGGCGAGCGAGAAACCGGCGCCGAGACTGTCCAGCGTCTGCATCACCTCCAGCCGGCGCTTGGCGATCGGCGGCAGCACGCGGGTCGGATGGGTGGTCAGGTAGGCATAGGCCCGGGTCTTCGATCGCCCGACCCGGCCACGCAACTGGTAGAGCTGGGCCAGACCGAACATGTCCGAGCGGTGGATGACGATGGTGTTGGCCGAGGGAATGTCGAGACCGGATTCCACGATGTTGGTCGACAACAGCACATCGAAACTACCATCGGTAAAGGACGTCATCACATCCTCAAGCTCGGTCGGCGCCATGCGACCGTGGGCAAGGCCGATGCGCAGGTCCGGGACCAGTTTCAGCAGCCGCTCGTGCACCCGGCTCAGATCTTCGACCCGTGGACAGACATAGAAGGTCTGACCGCCCCGGTAACGCTCGCGCAACAGGGCTTCGCGGACGATCACGCCGTCATAGGGCATGACAAAGGTGCGCACCGCCAACCGGTCCACCGGCGGTGTCGCGATCAGGCTCATCTCGCGCACCCCGGAGAGTGCCATCTGCAGTGTGCGGGGGATCGGCGTCGCGGTCATGGTCAGAACGTGCACTTCCTTGCGCAGGTCCTTGAGCCGCTCCTTCTGAGTGACGCCGAAATGCTGTTCCTCGTCGACGATGACCAGGCCGAGATTGTCGAACTGGATCTGCTTCGACAGCACCGCATGGGTTCCGACCACGATATTCACGTCGCCGGATCGCAGCCCGTCGCGGATCTCGTTCGCGTCCTTTGTGGTCACCAGCCGCGACAGTTGGGCGACGCGGACGGAGAAGCCCTGGAACCGCTCGCGGAAATTACGGAAATGCTGGCGGCACAGAAGTGTCGTCGGCACCACGACCGCCACCTGATAGCCCTGCCCCGCGGCAACCAAGGCGGCGCGCAGGGCCACCTCGGTCTTGCCGAAACCAACATCGCCGCAGACCAACCGGTCCATGGGTCGCCCCGACGCCAGGTCCCCGAGGACATCCTCGATTGCCTTGAGCTGGTCGTCGGTCTCGGTGAAGGGGAAACGGGCGCAGAACTCGTCATAGGTGCCTGGCGGCGGATACAGCGCCTCGGTCCGCCGCAACTCCCGTTCGGCGGCGATGCCGATCAGCGCCTCCGCCATGTCGAGCAGACGTTTCTTGACCCGCGCCTTGCGTGCCTGCCAGCCGGCGCCGCCGAGCTTGTCGAGCTGCGCCTTGGTTTCCTGGCTGCCGTAGCGTGACAGCACATCGATGTTCTCGACCGGGACGAACAGCTTGTCGCCGCCGAGATATTCCAGACGCAGCACGTCGTGGGGCGCGCCGCCGATCTCCAGTGTCTCAAGGCCGAGATAACGGCCGATGCCATGCTCGCTGTGGACGACGTAATCGCCCTCCTCCAACGACGACACTTCGCGCAGGAAGTCCTCGCCCCGGCGCTTGCGCCGACGGGACGGCCGCACCAGTCGCTCGCCGACGATGTCCGGCTCGGAAATGACGGTCAGGTCGCCGCGCCGGTATCCACGTTCGAGCGGCAACACGGCCGTGGCCACGGTCGCCGGCGGCAGCGCCAGAGCCGCCTCAAGGCTCGCCGCCGCCTCGATCGTATCGACGCCGTGATCGCGCAGCAGATGCGCCAGGCGATCGCCGGAACCCTCGCTGTACCCGGCGACGACAACCCGCCGTCCGCGGCCGATTTCCTCGATCACCGCGTCTCGCACCGCATCGTAGACGGCGGAGCCGCCACGGGCCCGCGCCTCGGCAAGATCGATGCCCGGCGCAGCCCCGAAATCGATGACCGCCCCGTCATCGGGCAAGGCAAAAGGAGTGAATGCGCCTACCGCCCGATCGAACAGCAGGGCGGCCCAGTCGGATGGCGCCAGATACAGGGCGTCCTGACCGAGTGGTCGATAGATCCCGCCGGCCTCCGCCCCACCGGCCCGCAGCATCTGCACGCGGGCATCATAGTACTCGGCGATCTGCTCGAACCGGGCGCCGGCGACCTCGTCCGCCTGGTGATCCAGCGTTACCGGCGCTTCGCCGACATAGTCCAGAACGGTGCCCAGATCCTCGTGGAACAGTGGCAGCCAATGCTCCATCCCGCCGTGGCGCCTGCCGGCCGAGACCGACTCGTAAACCGGGTCCGCCGTCACCTCGGCACCGAACAGGTTGCGGTAGCCCGAGCGGAAGCGTTGAACCGTGCCGTCGTCCAGCAGCACCTCTCCAACCGGCAGAAAGGCCACGCTCTTACGTTTTCCGGTCGTGCGCTGGGACATCGGGTCGAAACGCCGGATCTCCTCCAGGTCGTCGCCGAAGAAATCAAGGCGCACCGGCTCTTCCGTGCCCGTCGGGAACACGTCGACGATGCCGCCGCGCACCGCGTATTCCCCCGGCTCGCGTACCGTGTCGGATCGGTTATAGCCGTTGCGGGTGAAGAAGGCCGTCAGTTCTTCGGTCGGCATCGACTGACCGAGCTTGAGGACCAGGGTCGCACCATCGAAGAAGGTCTTCGGCGGGACCCGCTGCAGGGCCGCATTGACCGTGGTCAGCACAACGGTCGGCTTGGCGGAACGCTTGCGCGCGGCAAGCCGGGCCAGGGTGTCGATGCGTCGGCTGACGATCTCGGTGTTCGGCGACACCCGGTCATAGGGCAGACAGTCCCAGGCCGGAAGCTGCATGATCCGCAGATCGGGATCGAAGAACGCAATGGCACGCGCCAAGGCGGCGACGCGGGCATCGTCGCGAGCCACATGCAGCAGCAATCCGCGGGCACGGGCCAGCGCCGCGATCGCCTCGGCATCGACGCCTTCCGGCGCCGAGGAGATCGTCACCCGGCCGACGGCGGACGGGAAGCTCGCAAACAGCCGGTCGTGATCGCCGACCATATCCATGGCGCCGGTCCTTCTTTTCGTCAGGCGCAGTTCAAGTCGAAGTCGCGGATCATCTGCAGCACCGGCGTCTCGAACTCCGGCGGCGGAGCCTCCTGACCGGTAATCCAGGTGTAGAGGCGCGGGTCCTCGATACTCAATAGGTTTTCGTAATCATCCAGATCGGAGGCCGGCAAGGCATCGAGATGCCGTTCGGCGAAGGCGCCGAGCAGAATGTCGGTTTCCTTGGTGCCGGTATAGGTGCTGCGATAGCGCAGGCGTTTGCGGCGAGCCTCCAGTGCTTCCGTCATGCGGCCCTCCTCTCCGAAAAAGTCCCGATCAGGCTGCCCCAATTCGGCTGTCATGGTCTCGCAATACCGGGCTGTGGGATATAAAGCAGGGATAGACCCGAGACCACCCCTGGCACGCCAACAGGACGAGTTGCGACATTGCGCCCCGAAATCCTCTTTCCGCTGTTCGCCGATGTCGGCCGTCTGCAGGGCATCGGCCCACGCTATGCCAAGCTGATCGAGAAGGCCGCCGGCCCGCAGATCGTCGACCTGCTGTGGCACCTGCCGAGCGGCATGGTCGACCGGCGCTTTTCGCCGAGCGTGGCCGAGGCGCCGGACGGGATGATCGCCACCCTGACGGTCACCGTGACGCGCCATGAGCCGGGGCGCGGCCGCGCGCCCTACCGGGTGATCTGCGCGGATGAGACCGGCGAGATCGAGCTGGTCTACTTCCACGCCAAGGGAGACTGGCTGGAAAAACTGCTGCCGCTTGGCCAGCAGCGGGTCATCAGCGGCAAGGTCGAGCGCTTCCGGGGCAAGGCGCAGATGCCCCACCCGGATCACGCGGTTCCGCCGGACGAGGCCGACAGCGTGCGCATCGTCGAGCCGACCCACCCGTCGACGGACGGCCTGCATCAGCGGATTCTCCGCAAAGCGGTCGAGGGGGCGCTGGCGCGCCTGCCGGTCCTGGATGAATGGAGCAACGCGACCCTGGTGCAGCAGCGCAAGTGGCCGACCTGGGATGCGGCGATACGCGCCGCCCATCATCCCGAAAGTCACCTGGACCTGGAACCCGACTGCCTGCCCCGCCAGCGTCTGGCGTATGACGAGATCCTGGCGAATCAGCTCGCGCTGGCCCTGGTGCGTGCCCGCATGAAGAAGCAGAAGGGCCGCGTCATCAAAGGCGATGGCCATCTGCGGGACCGGATTCTCGCCAACCTGCCGTTCAATCTCACCGGCGCTCAGCGCGCGGCGCTGGCGGAGATCGAGGGCGACATGGCGGCCGACAACCGCATGCTGCGCCTGCTTCAGGGCGATGTCGGCAGCGGCAAGACGCTGGTGGCGCTGATTGCCATGGCGAACGCCGTCGAATGCGGCGCCCAGGCGGCCCTCATGGCGCCGACCGAGATCCTGGCGCGCCAGCACTTCGCGACGATCGAGCCGCTGGCCCGGGCCGCCGGTATCCGCTGCGAGATCCTGACCGGCCGTGACAAGGGCAAGACTCGGGGCGCGATCCTCGGCCGTATCGCCGAGGGCACGGCACAGATCGTCGTCGGCACCCACGCCCTGTTCCAGGAGGAGGTCGAGTTCCGCGACCTCGCCGCCGCGGTGATCGACGAGCAGCACCGCTTCGGCGTGCACCAGCGCATGGTGCTGGGCCAGAAGGGCCAGGGCGTGGACATTCTGGTGATGACCGCGACCCCGATCCCCCGCACGCTGGTGATGACGGCCTATGGCGACCTCGACGTCTCGCGACTGACCGAAAAGCCGCCAGGACGTCAACCCATCGATACACGGGTGATCTCCAACGACCGGCTGATGGATGTGATCGACGGCATCGCCCGGCGCATGGAGGCCGGCGCCAAGGTCTATTGGGTCTGCCCGCTGGTCGAGGAATCCGAGGTGCTGGACGTGGCGGCGGCGGAGGAGCGGGCGACGACTCTCCGAGAGCGGTTCGGCGACCGGGTCGGACTGATCCACGGCCGCATGAAGGGCCCGGCCAAGGACGCGATGATGGCGGCGTTCAAGGAAGGTTCCGTCGACCTGCTGGTCGCCACCACGGTCATCGAGGTCGGGGTCGACGTCCCGGATGCCACGGTGATGGTCATCGAGCATGCCGAGCGCTTCGGCCTCGCCCAACTGCACCAGTTGCGCGGCCGGATCGGGCGCGGGGACAAGGCCTCCACCTGCCTGCTGGTCTATGCGGCGCCGCTGAGCGAGACCGGTCGGGCGCGCCTCAAGGTCATGCGCGACAGCGAGGACGGGTTCTGCATCGCCGAGGAGGATCTCAAACTGCGCGGCGCCGGCGAAGTTCTCGGCACCCGCCAGAGCGGCCTGCCGACCTTCCGCCTGGCCGATGCCGCCGCCCATAACGATCTATTCGACGTGGCCCGCGACGACGCCCGCCTGCTGTTGGACAAGGATCCGGAGCTGGAGAGCGCGCGTGGACAGGCCGTGCGCACGCTTCTCTACCTGTTCGAGCGGGACGCCGCCGTGCGATATCTCAGGGGCGCCTAAACAAAGACAATTTCAGGGAGGAACGCGTGAAGCTGCTGCTGATTCAGGGAGCCAACATGGAGTGGCTCGGCCGCCGCCAGCCGGAAGTCTACGGCACGACGACTGCCGCCGAGCTCGACGCCCTGCTGCTGGACGAGGCCCGTCGCCACGGCGTGGAACTGGAGATCTTCTACACAAATGTCGAGGGTGAGGCGATCACCCGGATCTATCAGGCGGCGCGCGACGGGATCGACGGGTTGCTGATGAACCCGGCCGGCTTCAACTACGCGGGATACGCCCTGCGCGACTGCCTGAAGGGCGTCGAGCTACCCTATGTCGAGGTCCATATGAGCAATATCGAGGCCCGCGGGATTCCCTCCGTTCCTTCCAGCCAGGCCGATGGAATGATCACCGGGCTCGGGCTCGATTCCTATTTCCTGGGTCTCGACGCCCTGATCCGGGTGGTGAAGAAGAAGGCCGCCTGACGGCCCCTCCTCCCGGCTCGACGCAAGGTCGCCGAAGGCGGTCCGGATCCAAGGCCATGGCGTGCCTCTCCTCGGGGCGAAGTCTGCTGGCTCAGTCGCGCCGGATCATCGCCTGTCCCCCCGACAAAGAGAACGGCCGCCCCGGGGGTCCGGAGCGGCCGCTTGTGATGTCGTTCTGGCGGGAGCGGCTAATGCCCGAGGATCTGGTCAGGCAGCCAGAGCGCGAGTTCCGGGAACTCCAGAACCAGGGCCAGGCCGATCACCTGCAGCGCCACGAACGGGATGATGCCGAGGTAGATGTCCTGCATCTTCACGGACGAGGGCGCCACGCCCTTCATATAGAACAGGGCGAACCCGAAGGGTGGCGTCAGGAATGAGGTCTGCAGGTTCGTCGCTACAAGGATCGCGAACCAATATATGACCTGCCCCTCCAAGAACTGTGTTTCCGCCATGTTGGAAGGCTCTTCGAACCCGAGATGCCCTGCGAACGCTGGCGCCATAGATCGGATGATCGGCGCAAACACCGGCAGGATGATCAGGGTGATCTCCAGGAAGTCGAAGAAGAAGCCGAGCAGGAAGATCGTGAACATCAGCATGAACAGCAGCGACCAGGGATGCAGGTCGAGCCACTCGATGAATTCGATGATCAGATCCTCGCCGTAGACGTTCCGGAAGATCGTGGAGAACGCCGTCGCACCGACGAAGATGAAGAAGATCATCGCCGTCGTCAGAGCCGTGCGGTGGATCACCTGGGTCAGGACCGATTTGGTCAGCGTTCGATTGAACCAGGCCAGAATGATCGAGCCGAAGGCACCCACACCCGCGGCCTCGGTCGGAGTGGCCCATCCGGCGAAGATCGACCCCAGCACCATCACGATCAAGAAGATCGGCGGCACGAAGCCTCTCAACACGCCGCCCAGCATCGTGTCGCCTTCCATCCGACCGAGGGCCATGCAACCGACGAAGATCGCCAGGAATGCACAGAGACCCCAGTTGATGAAATCATTCCCGACAACTTCTTCACCGAGATAGGCGATCAGGATAATTCCGGCGATCACGAAGCATACGCGGGCGATGCTCTTCTTCTGCGTCGGCTCCAGAACGATTGCGTCCTTGGGCAGCGGCGGTGCCAGATGCGGGCGCATGGAACTGATCGTCATGATGTAGGCGAAGTACAGACCCGAGAGCACCAGCCCCGGGAACAGGGCGCCGATGAACAGATTGCCGACCGAAACCGCGAGCAGGTTGGCCATGAGGACCAGCATGATCGACGGCGGGATCAGAATGCCGAGCGTGGCCGACGCGGCGATCGTGCCCGTCGCCAATGCCGGATGATACCCGCGCTGCAGCATCGCCGGCAGCGCCAGCAGGGTCATCATGACAACCGAGGCACCGATGATGCCCGTGGTTGCCGCCATGATCGTGCCCATGACCGTGACCGAGAGCGCGAGGGCGCCCGGAACCCGGCGAAGCATGACCTGAAGGATGTGCAGCAGATCCTCGGCGACCCTGGACTTCTCCAGCATCGTGCCCATAAAGACGAAGCATGGAACCGCCACCAGGATCGGGTTCTGCACCGCTCCCGACGCGCCGTCACCGCCCCACACACGCTGGATAACCTGGAAGAACACGGCGACATCCAGGAATTCCAGATAGATCGCCACGCCACCGAAGATCACCGAGATACCGCCGAGCGCGATGGCCACCGGCAGGCCGGTGAACAAGGTCAGCGCCAGCGCCAGGAACATATAGGCGCCGATGTATTCATAGAGGTGATCATAGATCAGATCGAAGAACTCCATAGCTCAATTCCCCCCTTGCTTCAGGGCTTCTTCCGCCTGTCGGCGGGCCGCTGCGAGCTCTTCGTTTTCGTCTGCAAAAATCTCAAGTCCTTCGAGGGCGACCTCCTGGGCATCTTGGTCACCGAACAGATAGGCGATCAGGCGGAACAACGTCGCCAGAACCGCCATCATGGTCACGATGAAGCCCCACAGAAGGAAGCTCTTGATGAACCAACGCTGGCCGATGCCGGTCATTGATTCAGACCCTTCGCCCTGGTGGAAGGACAACTGGGTCATTTCATAGGAGTAGAAGATCATCAGGACGATGAATGGGAAGCCGAAGAAGATCAGGCCGCAGACCTCGATCCAGGCTTGTGGTCGGCGCGGCAGTAGTTCCCGGAACACATCGACCCGGACATGGGCGTTCGCGAGATAGCCGAAACCGAAGGAGAGCATCAGCAAGGCCGCATGGAAGTGCCACTGAAGATCCTGGAGGATCGTCGAAACCGAATAGCCGGACGACGCTGTGTATCCAGCGAACAGCAATCGTGTGAAGTCCAGCTTGCGCGTAACGACGTCGAATATGATCACCAGGATAAGCGGAATCATGATCCAGCCGACCGTCTTACCGATCCATCTGGCGATGTTATCCAGCAGTCCGGCGACGCTTAAAAGTGCACCCATCTCTCTGCTTTCGGTTGGTTGCAACACCACAATCCCGGCGCGTCTAGCGCAAGAATCGCCCCAAATCTGACAGTAGTATTTGTGTAAAAGCGGCGACACGCTTCGCCGCCGCAAGATCACAGCCAGAAAAGGCCGAGGACGGAACCCGTCCTCGGCCGGCAGATGATGGATTACTTGAGGTAGCCCATTTCGCCCCAGACCTTATAGGCCTCGTGGAACTCGGTGAAGCTATCCCACAGGACCTTCACGTCCGGGTTCGCGGCCAGTTCCTCGGCCAGAACCTCTTCCCACTTCTCGCGCAGGGTGTTCAGCACGTCGTCAGGCCAAGAGACGTTGGTCACGCCATCCTTGATGTTGGCGAGCATGGCCGCCGGCTGAAGCGCCTCACCCTCGGCCAGCTCCACACCGATATTGGCGGTGCAGGCAACCTCGAACTGCGCCTTCTTCACGTCTTCCAGCTTTTCCCAGTTGGCCCTGTTGACCAGAACCTCGTTGGTCGTCGACTGCTGGTGCCAGCCCGGGAAGTAGTTGTACTTCGCGATCTGATAGAAGCCGTAGGAACGGTCGATGGCCGGCATGGAGAACTCGGTGGCGTCGATCGTGCCGAGCTCGAGAGCCGGGTAGATGTCGCCGCCCGCAAGCTGCTGGGTCGAAACGCCGAGCTTCTGCATCACCTTCGCGCCGACGCCGAAGAAGCGCATCTTCAGGCCCTTCAACTGGTCGAGGCTCTCGATCGGCTCGCGGAACCAACCCGACGTCTCCGGCGGGATCATGCCGCAATAGAAGTACTCGATACCGTCACGGCCATAGAGTTCTTTGCCGATCTCGACACCACCGCCGTACTGCAGCCACGCATTGAACTCGAGCGCACCCGGGCCAAACGGCCAGGTCGACAGGAACGCGAAAGCCGAGTTCTTGCCCTGGTTGGCGCCCGGCGTGCCGTAGGCCGCGTCGAACGCGCCCTGGCTGACCGGATCGTAATACGCATAGCCGCCGGCCAGCGCGCCGGGCTCGAACAGCTTGATGTCGAAATCGCCGTCCGAAATCCGATTGACCCAATCGGTGATGCGAACACCGACGTTGCCAAGCACCGCGACGTTCGTGCCGAACGCCGAATGCATTTTCCAACGTACTTTTTTCGCTTCGGCATCGCCCGCACCGGCCGACAGCATGAAAGCCGCAGCAGCCGCAACGAGGCCAGCTTTCTTCAAGATATTCAACGACATAGAGGTAACCTCCCTTATTAATAGCGGGTTATTGTTTTTATCCCGCATCTCACGATCAACACGATCGATTGATCGTCGATACCTTAGCGGAAAACGTCCGGTTTATGTCAATAGACCATTTGTCATTTGGCAAGGATCAGGGTCTTGTTGTCTCAAAGTTCCTATTTTCCAGCACAAATGAAAGTCGATTTATCACTTGAATTCTTAGGGTTAAGCTAAATTGGACTGAACTCTGTCTGAATGAGGGATCGCCAAGACCGCGCCAAACCCCGTGGTCGTCAGCGCCGCAGCCACCGCGGCATATTGCCCCGCAGCAAACGGGTCGTTTCCCGCCGCCAGCCTGGCCAGGAACGCCCCGTCGAAAGTATCTCCCGCCCCCGTCGCATCGACCGGCGTGACCGGGTGCGGCGCTATGCGGATGCGACCGTCGGCCGTCGCGATCATCGCGCCGGCTTCCCCCATCTTCAGGGCGACCACGCGGGGGCCCATGGCGAGATAGGCGTCGGCTATGGCGTCGGCGTCCTCGAGCCCCGTGAGGATCCGCGAATCATCGATCGACGGCAACGCGATCGTGCAGCCCGCCATCGCGGCATGCATCACTGCCCTCGCCCGCTCCAGGTCCCACAGCTTGAGCCGGAGGTTGGTGTCATAGGCCACCTCGCATCCGGCCGACCGGGCCTCTCGGATCAACGTCTCTCCGGCCACGAGCGGTCCCGGGCCGATCGCCTGGCTGATGCCGGAGAGCTGAACGATCCGGGTTCTCCGCAGGGCTGTGAGCGGCAGATCCGCGGCGGCATAGCGACTGGCGGCCGACCCCGCGCGGTAATAGGCGAAGTCTCGACCGGCCGGACTCGGTGTGATGATGTAAAGTCCGGTCGGCGCCCCAGAATCGGTCCGAACGAACTCGGTGGTCACGTTCTCGCGCTGCCACAGGTCGATCAGTTCGCGTCCGAATGCATCGTCGCCGACCGCCGTGACATATCCGGCCCGCGCGCCCTGGCGGGCGGCGGCGATGGCGCAGTTCGAAGTGTCACCACCGTAACCGGCCTTGTAGTCGCCAGAGCCCATGCGGGTGAGCTCCATCATCGCCTCACCGAAGCACAGCAGGTCGAAATCCATATTTTATCTCCTCCCCTCGTGCGGTCTGCCGCCGCGGACCGCCAAGCCTAGGAGGAGTTCCACAATGCGAAAAGCGCGCCTTGGCCGCTTGCGCGCCCTTGCGGCTTCGGGCCACCATCGGCTTGGCTACTTACTCAGGGGGGCCGACCGGCCTCACCGAAGACAAAGCATTCATAGGGAAGAAACGATGACCGACATCACGGCGGCTGATCTCGAACGCCTGACCGAGTGGGACACGCCCACCATCTGCAACGGCTTGGAGCTGACCAATCCTGAGCGCCGCGCGCTCGGCTTCACGACCGGTTCGATGGTCTGCGCCTTCCCCGAGCTGAAGCCGATCTGCGGCTACGCCCGCACCGCCACGATCCGTGCCATGGCCCCGCCGAAGCGGACTGCCGCCGAGAACGTCGCCTCGCGCCAGGCCTATTACGACTACGTCGCCAATGGCGGACCGTCGCCGTCCATTTCGGTGATCCAGGATCTCGACAGCGAGCCCGGATTCGGCGCGTTCTGGGGCGAGGTGAACACCTCTATCCATAAGGGCCTCGGCGCCCTCGGCGTGGTCACCGACGGATCGATCCGCGACCTCGATGCGAGCGCGCCCGGTTTCCAGCTTCTGGCCCGCAAGGTCGGCCCCAGCCACGCCCATGTCCACGTGGTCGACCACGCGACCCAGGTGAACATCTTCGGCATGGTCGTTAACGACGGCGATATCCTCCACGCCGACCGCCACGGCGCCGTGGTGATCCCGGCCGACGCGGTGAAGAAACTGCCGGACGCGATCGACCTGCTGACCCGCCGCGAGGCGGTGGTCCTGTCGGCCGCCCGTGCGCCGGACTTCACCTTCGATAAGCTCAGGGCCGCCATGGGCCAATCGGCCGACATTCACTGAGGCCGGCGTCATGAGCACGAACAAGAAGAAGGTTCTGATCGTCGGCCCGATTCACGAGCACGGAATGGCCCTGCTCGCGTCTCGGGACGACATCACGTTCGAGGTGGTCGACACGCTGGACCCGGAGGTGATCAAGGCCCATGCCGCCGACGCCCACGGGATCGGCGTGCGTGTCGCCAAGATCAACCGGCTGGTGATCGACAACGCGCCGAACCTGCAGGTCGTCTCGCGCCACGGAGTCGGCTACGACAGTGTCGATGTCGACGCCCTGAGCGAGCGTAAGATTCCGCTCTGTATCGCACCGCGCTCGAACGCGCCGTCGGTCGCCGAACAGGCGATGATGTTTATGCTGGTGCACGCCAAGAAGATGCATGTGCTGGATCCGATGGTCCGCGCCGGAGAGTGGAACCGACGCTCCGAGGTCGAGGCGTTCGATCTCGCCGGCCGCACCCTGTTGATCTGCGGTCTCGGCCGGATCGGCTCGCGGCTGGCCAAGCGGGCGCTTGCCTTCGACATGAAGGTCTTCGGCTACGACCCGTATATCGGCGAAGACAAGATCCGGGCGATGGGCATCGAGCCGGTGGCCGACTTCCATACGGTCCTCGGCGAATGCCACATGGTCAGCGTCCACTGCCCGCGCAATCAGGAGACCATCGGCCTGATCGGCAAGGCGGAGTTGGCGGCTCTCAAACCGGGGGCGCTGGTGATCAACTGCGCGCGCGGCGGCATCGTCGACGAACCGGCCCTGCTGGAAGCGGTCCGGTCCGGCCATGTGGTCGGTGCCGGCCTGGACGTGTTCGACGAGGAGCCGGCTTTCGAACACCCGTTCTTCGCCGAGTCCAACATTCTCATGACTCCGCATTCCGCGGGTATGAGCCTGGAAGCCCGTCAGCGCTCGTCCTACCAGACCGTGGAAAACATCCTGGCCGTCTTCGATGGCAATCTGGACCCCGATGTGGTCGTCAACAAGGAGGTCCTCGCCTAAGAGGACCCCAATTCCGGAGGAAACATTATGAACAGCCGCCTGCATGACGTCTGGGCCGCCGATCGCGGCGCGCTCAACGGCTGGCTTTCGATCCCGTCCACGGTGACCGCGGAGATCGCCGCCCTTCACGACTACGACAGCCTCACCCTCGACCTGCAGCACGGACTGGTCGATTACCAAACCGCGCTGGAACTGATGCAGACGGTGCACGGCTACGGCAAGACCGTGCTGGCGCGCGTGCCGTGGAACGAGCCCGGCATCATCATGAAGCTGCTGGACGGTGGCGCGCTCGGGATCATCTGCCCGATGATCAACACCGCCGAGGAAGCCGCCGCCTTCGTCGGCGCCTGCCAGTATGCGCCGCGCGGCTACCGCTCCTCCGGCCCGACCCGGGCCGGGCTGATCTATCCGGACTACTTCAAGAACGCCAACGACACGATCGTCACTCTGGCGATGATCGAGACGGTGCAGGCGGTCGAGAACCTGGACGGCATCCTGGCCACCCCCAATCTCACCGGCGTCTATGTCGGACCGGGCGATCTCGCTGTATCCATGGGCAAGCCGCCGGCGCTCGACCACACCGATCCGGAGATGTCCGGCGTGATCGACGGCATCCTGAAGAAGGTGAAGGATGCCGGTCTCAAATGCGGCATGCACTGCCTGAACCCGCCGTTCATGGCCGATGCGGTGAAGAAGGGCTTCGATTTCGTCACCCTGGCGAGCGATGTGCGGATCTTCACCGCCGCGCAGGCCGAGGGCGTGGCCGAATTCCGCAAGCTCGGCGGCGGCGACCGATGAGTGCCGCCGCCCCCAAATCGGTCCGACGCGCGGGCAAGGAGGTCTTCGTCCCGGTCGAGGTGATGCAGAGGATCGGCAAGGCCACCTTCGAGGCGAGCGGCTGCTCGCCCCGCGAGGCCGAGACCATCATCACCCGCCTCGCCGGCGCCAATCTGCGCGGCCATGACAGCCATGGCGTGATCCGAGTGCCGCGTTACGTGCAATGGATCACCGAGGGCCGCCAGGTTCCCAATCAGACGATCGAGGTGCTGCTCGACCAGCCGAGCTTCGCCGTGATCGACGGCCGCTTCGGCTTCGGTCAGAGCATCGGCGAGCAGACGGTCGATATCGGAATCGCCAAGGCCAAGCAGCACGGCGTCGCCATGACGGCGTTGCGCAATTCCGGCCATCTTGGCCGGATCGGCGACTGGGCCGAGCGCGCGGCAGCCGAGGGGATCGTCTCCATTCACATGGTCAACGTGCGCGGTTCGCTGATCGTCGCCCCGTTCGGCGGCGTTGACCGGCGCGGCAGCACCAACCCGTTCTGCGCCGGCATCCCGATGCCGGACGACGACCCGATCATCCTCGACTTCGCCACCTCCCTGGTGGCCGAGGGCAAGGCGCTGGTCGCGCTCAAGGGCGGCAAGCCGCTGCCCCCGGGCGCCCTGGTCGACGGCGACGGTAACGTTACCAGCGACCCGCTGCCGCTCTATGGCGAAACCCCGCCGGGCCAATACCCGGATCCGTCAAAGGGACCCGGAGCGCTGCGCGCCTTCGGCGACCACAAGGGATTCGGCATGAACTTCCTGATGGAGATGATGGCGGGCGCCCTCACCGGTTCCGGCACCGCCGGCGCGCTCGGCGAGGAGCAGAACCGGCCGTTCTGCAACGGCATGTTCTCGATCTACGTCAATCTTGAGGCCGTTACCGGCGTGCCGACCCATATGGGCCATCCCTTCGCCGAGGAGGTCCGCAATTACGTCGCCTTCGTGAAGTCGGCGCGGCCGACCGAGCCGGGCGGCCATGTGCTGATCCCCGGCGAGAAGGAAAAGCAGGTCATGGCCGAACGTCTAGAGACAGGCCTGCCGCTGGCGGCCGAGGCCTGGGACGACATCGTCATCACCGCGCGCGATAAAGGCGTGAACGACGTCGACATGGTCTGACGCCCAATCCAGCCGCATCCGGCAACTGCTGCCGGATGCGGGGGCGTCCTAACCCCGTACCAGACCGCCGCTGCCGACCACCCGGTCTTTGCCGGCGGCCTTGGCTTCATTGAGGCGACCTTCGGCGACGCTATACAAGCCGTACAGATCGCGGCCGTCACCCGAACCGGTCGCCACGCCGACGCTGACGGTGACGATCTCGCCGCGTTCGGACAGGTCCGCGCGGGCGGTGGTCCGGCGCAGCAGCTCCGCCAGATCCAGCGCCGCCCGGTGGTCCAGCCCCTGGGCCAGCAAAACGAAGGTGCTGCCGCCATAGCGGAACAGATGGTAGCGGCCATCCCCAACAGCGCCGATCAGCAGACGGGCCACGGCGCGGAGCACGATATCCCCCTCCTGACGCCCCGCGCTGTCATTGATCCCCCTCACGCCGTCGACATCGATCGCCAGCAGGCTGACCGTCTCCCCGGCATCGATCGCCGCCAGGGCCAGATCACGGCCGAGGGAATCGAACTGCCCGCGGTCCAGCGCCCCGGTCAGGCGGTCGCGACCGCTTTCGCCCAGGAGATCGAGATAGCGCTCCCGGTAGGTCAGCGTGTCGAACACATCGGACAGGCGGCTCGGCAAGATCTCTGATCCGCACCGCTCAACCAGCCGAAGATACGCGAGCACCATGAGGCTGAAGATCAGCGCCGCCCCCATCTTCGCGGCCCAGCCGCCATAGAGCACGTGCCACGGCGCGCCGGTGACGTAATGCAACGCCAGGAAGAATCCGAGCTGATCGAAGGTCAGCATCGCGGCCGAAGAGATCAGGATCCGCAGCAGCAGGTGGTTGCGCAGCCAGCGGCCGAGCTTTTCGTACAGCAGGATGATACCGATGGAATCGAGGAACAGCAGCGACGTTCCCCAGACCATCAGCCAGCCCATCTCGTCGACGAACGAGATGTCCGGCTCGCGACCGGGCACCGCCGGCACGACCTCGTGGTTGCGCAGCACCACCACCAGAGCGACGATCAGGAAGTTGCCGATCAGCAGGCCATAGATCGGCTGCCGCACCGTCGCTGCGTCCTCCTTTATATAAAGCAGCAGAATCATCAGCAGCTTGCCGGAGAACAGGACCGTCGAGCCCGGCGAAATGATCCCGAAGGGCAGTTGGATATAGAAGACGGCCGCGAGATACGTCTCCAGGAAGTGCATCACGCCGAGGGCGCAGAGAAATACGCCAATGCCGACCCGACGGCGGATGCGGAACAAGGCCGCCATCACGCAGAAATAGGCGAGTGCCTGGGCCAGCAGCAGCAGAACGTTGCCGGTCTCCAGTGTGATGGCCATGGGGTTGCTGTCCTTGTCGCGCGTTCGGTGGACTACTCCTACACGCCCGGAACCATCCCCACAACGCTTGGAGAATCACAGATCAACTGATTAACGTCACACCAATTTACGAGACCGGTAAGCCTCGAGCAGCTCCACCAGGCGTTGTCCGTCGAACGGAGCGAAGTGGCCCGGCAGCACGCGGTCGACGTCGAAATTCAGAAGCCGGCGGTGACTGGCCAGCAGCGACGGGACATCGGCCCCGGGAATGTCGTCGAGGATATCGCCCTCATAGACGATATCGACCGGGAACAGGATCCGGCGTGCTGCCTCGTAGAAGCTCAGATGCCCCGGAGAACGCCCCGGCGTGTGAAGGCACAGGATCTCGCGTCCACCAAGGTCGATCACATGGCCGTCCTCGACCAGTCCGGTCGCCGGTGCCGGCGGGATATGCCAATCGCGCGCCCGGAACTTCCGGCCGGGCGGCTCGAAAGCCAACGACTCGGGATAGTCCTCCAGATACGGCAGGATCTGGGTCGCCTTTTGCCCCGGATCGGCGAGAATCCCCGCCTCCAGAGGGTGTACCAGGCGGTCGGCGAACTGATGCATCCCGCCGATATGGTCGAAATGGGTATGACTGGCGACGGCGAGGATCGGCCGGTTGAACAGGAACGGGATTCGGTCGCGCAGGGAGACGAGCCCCCAGCCCGCATCGATCACCAGGCGCCGCTCGGCTCCGTCCACGACCCAGATCGCGCCGCGGGCGGCGGGCATGGCGAACAGTTCCTCGATCCGCCAGATGCCGTCGCCGTGATCCTCGACGCGAATCACGCCGTCGTCATACGGTTCCATTGCCGCAGTCTAGGGCCGAACGGCGGACGCGAAAAAGCCCCGATGCGGCACATCGGGGCTCGTTCAAGCTCTTGCCGCGGCGTTCGGGGAACGCCGCCGGATCGGGATCAGACCCGCTCCTTCACCTTCATCACCTGGCGACCGCGGTACATGCCGGTCTTCAGGTCGATGTGGTGCGGCCGGTGCAGCTCGCCGGTGTCCGGGCTCTCGACATAGGCATCGGACGTCAGCTTGTCGTGCGCCCGGCGCATGCCCCGCTTGGACGGGGTTGTTTTACGCTTGGGAACCGCCATCGTTCGCACTCCAATAGAAACACGGTGCCGCGGGCACCCCCGCAGCGGAGCGCGGTATATACGGAAGATGCGGAAAAGACGCAAGGGCTCCTGTCCACCCGTGACACATAAAGGTAACTTGCAGAGCCACCCCTCCCCGCATAATCGATCCAACCCGACGGCAGCCCCAGATCCCCGCCATGTCCCTTGCCTTCCGCAATGCCAAGATCGTCCTGCCCGATGCCGTTATCGACGGTACGCTGGCGCTCGATGCCGCCCTGATCTCCGCCCTCGACGAGTCGCCGGCCGCCCCGACAGGCGCCATCGACTGCGAGGGCGACTACCTGATGCCGGGACTGGTCGAACTGCATACCGACAATGTGGAGAAACACTATCAGCCGCGCGCCCAGGTGTTCTGGGACGGGATCTCCGCCGCCGTCGCCCATGACGGGCAGATCGCCACCTCCGGCATCACCACGGTTTACGATTCGCTCTGCCTCGGCCTGTCGGAGAAGGGCGAGCTGCGCGCTCGGCATGTCGCTCCGATCATCGAGGGAATCGCCGGTGCCCGCGCGGCCGGCATGCTGCGGGCCGACCATCGTATCCACCTGCGCTGCGAGGTGATCGGCACCGACGTGCTGGAGCAGCTCGCGGGCTACGACGATCACCCGTTGGTCGGGCTGGTGTCGCTTATGGATCACGCCCCGGGCCAGCGCCAAACCGCCGATATCGAGATCTGGCGACGCCTTCGGCGCGAGGTCGATGGCCAGTCGGAGGCGGAGATCGCGGAAGCCTATGAGCGCCTGACAGCCGCCTCGCGCGACCACGGCCCCCGGCAGCGCCGTGTCATCGCCGACTGGGCACGGACTCGTGGCGTCAGCCTGGCGAGTCATGACGACGAGACCGAGGCGCATGTCGCCGAATCCGCCGAGATCGGCTGCTCCATCGCCGAGTTTCCGACCACCAAGGTGGCGGCCGAGGCGTCACGGGCGCATGGGTTGGCGGTGCTGATGGGCGGACCGAATCTGGTGCGGGGCCGCTCTTCCTACGGCAACATCACCGCCCGCGATCTGGCGGCGGAGGGTCTGCTCGACATCATCTCCTCCGACTACGTTCCGGCCAGCATGCTGCACGGCGCGTTCTCCCTGGTCGAGCATGTGGACGGCTGGGACCTGCCGCGTGCGATCGCTACGGTGACCGCCACGCCCGCCCGCCACACCGGGCTTGATGACCGTGGCGTGATCGCCCCTGGCAAGCGGGCGGACCTGATCCAGGTGCGGGTGATCAACGGCCGTCCCGTGGTCCGAGGTGTGTGGGTCGAGGGCAAGCGGGTGGCGTGACGCCTCCCGGCTCCCGCCCTATTCCTCGAACGTGTAGCGGAAATCGCAGTGGCTCGCCCCGCCCATCAGGGTCTGGGTGCGCTCCAGCTTGATGCGCGGGTCATAGCCCTCGCAGAAGGTGCCGTCGCGGTTGCAGGACAGCAGGTGACCGATCTCGCCCAATCCCATCGCCTTGTACATCTCGGAATAGCGGCAGCGGGTGACGTTGAAATCCAGGGTCTGAGGCGAGCGGTCGACCGGCTCGATCTCCAAGGCGCCGCTGGCGGTCCAGTGCTTCTGGATGTCGGCGAAGGTGTCCAGGCTGGTGCCGCCTTCCGCCTCGGCGGCGAAGACCTGGCCCTGGGCGATCGCCGCCTTGCGGATAGCGGTGTCGAGGATGTCCTGCGCCTGCACCGTGCCGAGCTGGGCGACCATCTCCTCGTAGATCGGCTTGATCACCTCGGCCTCGATGCGGCGCTGTTCCAGGATCGGCAGTCTTTCGGTCATGGCTCTCTCCTCGTCACCGGCCGCGAGAGGCGGCGGTCGGCCGTCTCGATCTCGGCCACGACCGCCGCGACGGCCGGGCGGTCCTGCATGCGCCGATACCATAGCCGCAGGGCCGGAACGCTGTCCAAGGCCGGACCGCCCAGCCGCACGCCGTAGTGCACGCCCATGAACAGGGCGATATCGGCATAGGAGAAGCCGCCGCAGAACCAGTCGCCGTAACGGCAAGACGGGAACATATCACGAACAATGCCTATTCCCATGACCTTCTTCCCGGCCTTGAGCCGGGCTCCAGGCATCAGCCTGTCGGAGCGTCAGAGACTGTTCCGCGGCGATCCGGCTGCGTCACTCCCGGTCCCGGCTCAAGGCCGGGAAGACCAGGAATTGATCAACGCGCGCTGTAGCCGCCGTCGATCAGCAGGTCGGCTCCGGTCATGAAGCTGGAATCGTCGCTGGCCAGGAACACCGCCCCCTTGGCCATCTCGGCCGGCTGACCGAGACGCCCCAGCGGGTGCATGGCCAGGCCCCATTGCTTCTCGGCCTCGTCCATATTGCCGAATTGAGTGACCATGCGGTCCGTGGCGGTGCCACCAGGGGAGAGCGTGTTCACGCGGATCCCCTCCTCGGCGTGGTCGAGCGCCATGCCTTTGGCCATCTGGATCAGCGCGCCCTTGGTGGTGCAGTAGGTGGTGCTGCCGGCCCGGGCGACCCGGCCCATCTGCGAGGCGGTCAGGATGATCGACCCGCCGCCGGCCCGCCTCAGATGCGGGATTCCGTGCTTGCAGAGGTGGAAGGCGCCGGTGAGGTTGACCGCCAGCGCCTGGGACCAGTCCTCCTCCTCCAGGGTCTCGATGGTCGCTTTGGGCGTCATGGTCGCGGCGTTCGCCACCAGAATGTCGAGCCCGCCGAAGGCGCTCGCCGCCTGCTCGATCACGTCCCGCACACTGTCGGTCGAGCGCACGTCGCAGTAGCCGCCGGCCGCCCGGCCGCCGCTGGCAACCAGAGCGGCGGCCAGGGCCTCGGCCTCGCCGCCGTGCAGGTCGGCGACGAACACTGCCGCCCCCTCCTCCACGAACGCCTCGCAGATCGCCTTGCCGATGCCACGAGCGGCACCCGTCACAATGGCCGCCCGGCCCTCCAGCTTGTCCGCCATACCCTGCATCCTCCCTATCTGTCGTTGACCGGCCCGGCGGTGATGATGGCGCCGGTGGTCGAGCGCGGATCGCGCAGGGTCCAGCGCCCGCATTCGACGGTGTGGAAGAAGTCCTCGACGACGGCGTTGAACAGCGCCGGTTCCTCGATGTTCATCGTATGCCCGGTCTTCGGCAGCACGGAGAGTGCGGCCGACGGGATCATCCGCTTCATGAAGTTGCCGACATCGAGGCAGGGGTCGTCCTCGTCGCCGTTGACGATCAGGGTCGGCACAGTCAGCGCGTTCATCTGCTCGACCAGATCGTAGAGCGAGGGACGTCGGGCCTGCACGCCGCGCATGGTATTGGCCGATCCGAGGGTCGAATGCTCGCAGAGCTGGGTTTCGAACTCCTTCCAGCCGCGCGGGTCCTTGGTTTCGAACTGCACCCGGGTCGGACCGATGGCATAGGCCTTTCCGACCACGTCCATGCCCTCCGCCGCGATCCGGTCGGCGGTCGCTTCGGTCTCCTTACGGAACTGTTCGCGCCGGTCGGCATCGGCCCCGTAGCCGCAGCCGGCGACCGTCAGCGACAACGCGCGGTCCGGATAATGGAACCCGAAATGCAGGGTCGCGAAACCACCCATGGAGAGGCCGACCACATGAGCCGCGTCGATACCGAGACCGTCCAGGATCGAACGGATATCCTCGCGCGCCCGATCCTGACCATAGGCTTGCGGGCTCTCGGGGATGTCTGACGGCGCATAACCGCGCGCGGCATAGGTGATGCAGCGATAGCGCCGCCCGAAATGACGCATCTGCGGCTCCCAGGAACGGTGGTCGCCGGCATACTCGTGCACGAATACGATCGGCGTGCCCTCCCCGACCTCCTCGAAGTACAGCTTCACTCCGTCATCGGTGGTCACATGACCCATCGTCTATCCCCTGGCAGATTGTTCGGTAGGAGGGCATTGGAGCACCGCATCCGGTGATCCGGCAATGGTCGACGGTCACCGTCCACGCGAGATCCGCATCAAAATGGCCGCATAGACGGCGGCCATGACGCCGGACAAGGCGAAAGCCGTGACCACCGCCGCGACACCGCCGAGCGGCCCGGCCAGCCAATGCAGGGCGACGCAGAAGCTGGCATAGACCGCCAGGGACGGCTGGGCGGCGTTCAGCGTGGCCGCCGTGAAATCGCGGCCGTAATGCCCCCACAGCATCCAGGTCGAGGCGAGCAACGTCGTCGGAAACGCCAGCAGAATCCCCGACCAATGGGCGCCGAGCCACGGGCTCGCGGTGGCGACGGACGCCACGACGATCCCCGCCGCCAGTCCGCGCACGATGACGAATTGCCATCCGGCGGCCGATGGCGGTGTCTGCGGCTTCGGAATGTCCCGCCGCCGCAACACCAGGGCGGCCAGCGCACCGACGGCCGCGCAGGCGCCAGCGACCAGGGGCGTCGCCGGCAGCGCGTCCAGGACAATCACACCGGCCAGCCATGCGCCGATGGCGATCAACGAGGTGATCGCGAAATTGAAGCGCCGCGACGCGTGCACCCAGACGGTGCAATAGATCAGGATCACGCCGGTGACCGCGAAGGCCATCAGCGCGCCCTGCGCCAGGAACGGCGGCTCCTGCTCAAGGGCGATGAAGAAGAACCCCGGGCCGGCATTGAACGGCATGGTGATCAGCACCGAGGTCAGCAGCGGGCCGAGCCGGCGCGCGGACCGGCCGGCGGCGACGATCACCGAGGCCGTGGCCAGGGTTTTCCAGAAGATCGAGAAGAGGATGAGGGTCATGGGGCCACGGCAATTGGGTGCGCCTGAGACAAGCCTCTGGCGGCCCCAAAAGCAACTGTTCGCGTTCGCAATCAGGCTTCCGGTTCGCGCGAGACACCCGTCGCAGCTTCGAAGGACAGGGTGGCGAAGCCTCTTTGGGCGTATTCCACCCAATCGAGCCAGACGGCCACCATGCGGCTGGAGGGCGAGTCCGGGGGATCGTCGGCTCGGGTCACCGCCCACCAGTCCAGCGACAGTCCCTCGGGTCCCAGAGGTCTGGCGATCAGGGTGCCGTCGGCAAGTTCCGGTCGTATCGCCCAACGGCTGAACAGCGCGACTCCGTAGCCGGCCCGCAACAGGTCGATTGCCGCCTCCGGCGTCGGCAGGGAGGTGACGCTCCGGTACGGCGTCGTCGGCCGACCGACCAGCGTTTCCCACTCGAATCCTGGATCGCTGGCAAAGGGATAAGTGAACAACCGCTCTTCCGCCAGCAGCGAGGAATCGACATGAGGCGCGGCCGCGAGCCGGTGGTCCGGGGCCATGACCGCAACCATCGGATCGCTGGCCAGCCAGTGCCATTTGAAACGCCGGGAGCTGGTCGGCCGGCCGAACACGGCGCTGACATCGACGATCCCGTCCTGCAGCGAGCCGAGCGGCCGGGCGGTGGCACTGCCGGACAGGTCGAAGGACAGCGAAGGGTCCCGCTTTTCCAGAAAATCCCGAAAGGCCGGGATCCAGTGAAAGCGGCTGTAGGTCGCCTGGCCGAGCCGCACCAGACTACGGCCGTCCAGACGCACGCTTTCGATGTCCTGCTCCAGGCGGGACAATTCCCGCAGGAAGCGCTCGGCGAACGCGTGCAGCCGCTCGCCCTCTTCGGTCAGGGTCACACCGGTGGAGCTGCGCCGGACCAGCGGCGCGTTCAGCCGTCGTTCCGCCTCGCGCAACCGGTGCGACGCCGCCGACTGGGTGATGCCGAGACGCGTCCCGGCGGCGGCCACGCTGCCGGCTTCCGCCAGCGCGATCAGTAATGCGAGATGATTGGTACCGAGACGGGGAAGCATATGGACATTAAATCATTTCATGTCCGGCATGAACATTTGGAATTTTTCGACTATCCCGGTTCCGCCTATCTAGTCCCCATGAACGCATCGAACCTCATCCATGGCCGGTTTCCGGGACTGACCTCGGGGACCGCCACGCTCGCCGTGATCGCCGCCTGCATCAGCTTCGGCATGGTTCCGCTCTTCGCCAAGCTGCTGCTGGACACCGGCATGTCGGCGGCGGCGATCGGCTTCTTTCGCTACGCGTCCAGCGCCCTCATGATGTTTCCGTTCCTTCCCCTGGCTCGGGAAAAGCGCCGCGACGCATTGCGGCTGCTCGCCGCCGGCGTTCTCATGGGGGTCGGCTGGGTCAGCTATCTGGAGGCGCTCGAGACCCAGAGTGTGGCCATGGTAGGGCTGGTCTACATGACCTATCCGGTCTTCGCGCTGCTGCTTGCCTGGCTGCTCGCGCGACAGACGCCGACCCTGCGGGCCTGGGGCGGGTGTCTCCTGGTCGTGGCCGCCGCCCTGCTGATCTTCGCGGGCGGCCTGAGCGGTGGCGCCTCCTGGCCTCTGTTACTGTCGCTGCCGGCGCCGATCATGTTCGCACTGATCATCGTCGTGCTGACCTGCCTGACGCCCAGCCTGTCCTCGGTAGAGAAACTGGCCTGCGGCATGGTCGGCTGTGTCGTCGGTCTCGCCCCGATCGTGGCGCTGACCGATCCGGCCGCCTTTCTGCCACGCGACGGCGGCGTTTGGCTGACCCTGCTGGCCATGGGACTGGTCACCGCGCTGATCCCGCAGCTTCTCTACACCATCGCCGCGCCAAGGATCGGACCCGGCCGGGCGGCGGCGGCGGGCGCGGTCGAGCTGCCGACGATGATCGCGCTTGGCTGGTTTGCGTTCGGCGAAGCGGTCGGTCCGCGTGAGATCATCGCCTCGGTCCTGGTCCTGGCGGCGATCCTTCTGGTGCCGCCGATCACGGCGCCTCACCTGCCGCGGGCCGAGACCGACGGCTAGCGTTCGAGGAACTGGAGCGGGGTCCACACACCGGTCGCCGGATGCGGGGCCACGGCGGTATAGCCCCCGACCCGCAGCGACCCGCCGGTGGCGTTCATGTGGTAGAAGACGATCGGCCGCATCTTGCCGGATGCGGTGTATTCCTCGCCGACGACCGAGAGGTACAAGCCGTCGCAATTATTCGCTGCGGTGATCGTCCAGGGATCCTTACGTTCGACCGCGCGCGGTCCGCAGCCTTCCACCGACGGTTCCTGAAAGGCGCCGAGCGAGACACCCCGCCCGACCGCCTCCTCGACCGCGTCGGCCACGTTGGAAGAGACCGCAAGCTGGAACCAGGCGGACCAGAGCTCGAGAACATCGGCGTGCAGCGTGTGCTTCGGTGCCGCGGTTTCCTCGAACGTCGCGGCCTTGTAACGCTGGCCGAGCCGGCAGATATCGGAAATCACCGTCTCCCGCGCCATGTCGACCGTCGTTTCCGTATAGAAGCCATCCGCCTGCTTTTCCGCCAGTTCCACGCAGTTGTTCGCCGGCGCGGTCGGGATCAGCTTGTCCGTCCCGGAGTCGTATTTCACCATCGCCAACGGCTCCTCGCGCAGCAGGAGATTCGGATCGGCGAACCAGCCGACCACCGCCGGCGTCAGGCGGACAAGGACGATGGGGTCGGCCTCCTGCGCCGCGACGGCCCGGCCACCGAGTGCGGATCCCGCAAGGCACAGGGCGAGCGAGAACGCGACGCCGAGGGATCGCAGCGTCATCATCGCCCCACCATGTAGCTGCGGGCGAGCTCGCAGTAATGCTCGGCGGAGCGGTGGATCTTCTCGAAATCCGCCTCGCTCAGGTCGCGCATCTTCTTCGCCGGCGATCCGGCCCAGAGTTCGCCCGTCGGCACCAGCTTACCCGGCGTGACCAGGGCGCCGGCGGCGACCATCGCGTGGCGCTGGACCACGGCGCCATCCATGACGGTGGCGCCCATGCCCACGAAACTGTCATCCTCCAATGTGCAGGCATGGATGATGGCGCCGTGGCCGATGGTGATGCCGGCCCCGATCACCGTCGGGAACCGTTCGGAGGTGATATGGACAATGGTGCCATCCTGAACATTGGTGCGCGCGCCGACCGAGATCGACTGGCCGTCGCCACGCAGAACCGTGCCGTACCAGATCGACGCGTCCTCGCCGATCTCGACCTCGCCGATGAGCACCGCGGTCTCGGCAATGAAAGCGCCGGTCGCCACCCGGGGCGTCTGGCCGTGATGCGGTCGGATCAGGGCTGGCATCTGTTTCCTCCAATGGCATGATCTGTTTATGCGCACTTTAGCCGATCAGGCGTGCAGCCTTCACCGTTCAAGTGGCAGAACCATGACATCGGATCACCGTCGGCTCGGACAATGAGCGCCGTTCCCATCGCCCTGCTGACCGATATGGTCCCGGCCGCCGCGATCTCGACCCTGGCCGCGGCGCGCGGATTGCAGAACACGGTGTTCTTCGTTTCCGGCAGGGCCGCCCTGGACCGCCTGTTCGAGTCCTTTGATACGGAGCGCCCCTGGCCCGGACGTCTGGTCGCCTTCTACAGCGACGTGGTCGTGCCCCGGCACTATCTCGACGCCCTGTCCCTCGAGCCGGTGAACATCCACCCGGCCCCGCCGGAATATCCCGGCCGCCGGGCCCTGGAATTCGCGGTGCGCGACCGCGTCGACAGCTATGGCGTCACGGCGCATCTCATGACTCTGCCGGTCGACTCGGGCCCGATTCTGACGGTGCAACGCTTCCCGATCACCCCGGGCATGACCGAGGAGGCGCTGCGGTACCACACCTGGCGGGCCGGGTTCGCCATGCTGTTCGGATTGCTGCCGACCCTGGCGGGCGAGGCCCCCCTGACTCCGGATCCGGCTTATGCCTGGGGTACCCGCGACTGCAGCGAAGCGGCATGGCAGGCGGTTTGTTCCGCACAGAATGATCCCGCCTAGCGGCTGCGTGACGATTGTCGATGACATTGCGGCGCCGCACGCCATATCCGCATGGACCAGAGACCGGAGCGGGACTGAATGAGTTTTATCGGCGCCTATGGCGGACTGTTTCTGATTTCGCTGGGGGCCGCCACGTTCCTGCCGATTCAGTCCGAGTTCCTTCTGACCGGCCTGCTGCTGAAGACCGACTATTCGGTGGCCGCCCTCGTGATCGTGGCCAGCATCGGCAACACACTCGGCTCCGTGATCAACTGGGCGATCGGCCTGCAGATCGAGCGATTCAAGGACCGGCGCTGGTTTCCGGCCACGCCCGCCCAGCTCGACCGGGCGTCGCGCTGGTACCAGACCTACGGATACTGGTCTCTGCTGATGAGCTGGGCGCCGTTCATCGGTGACCCCCTCACGCTCGCCGCCGGGTTGATGCGGGAGCCGTTGGCGACCTTCATCTTCCTGGTCGCCATCGCCAAAACTGTCCGGTACGTCCTATTCGCGGCCCTCATCCTCGGCGTGTTCTGAGCCGGTACCGGCACGGACGGCCGCCAGGTTACACCTCCATTGCCGACGCAGAAGCGAAACACCGTTGCGCGAGAGGGATTACCAACGGGCCCCGATGTGGGTTGTAATCGCCGCCCGACGGGCCAGATCGCCAGAACCGGATGCTCTAACCCGCAAAAGACACCCGTAACGGAGACCGCAATGAACGACATGCCGTCCTATACCCCGCCAAAGGTCTGGACCTGGGACAAGGAAAACGGGGGGCGCTTCGCCAGCACCAACCGACCGATCGCCGGTGCCACCCATGAGAAGGAACTGCCGGTCGGCGAGCATCCGATGCAGCTCTATTCGCTCGGTACCCCAAACGGCGTGAAGGTCACCATCATGCTGGAGGAGCTGCTCGCGCTCGGCCACACCGGTGCCGAGTATGACGCCTGGATCATCAAGATCGGCGACGGCGACCAGTTCGGCAGCGGCTTCGTCGGAATCAATCCGAACTCCAAGATCCCCGCCCTGCTCGACCGCAGCGTCGACAAGCCGATCCGGGTTTTCGAATCCGCCTCGATCCTGTTCTACCTGGCCGAGAAGTTCGACGCCTTCCTGTCGAAGGATCCGGCCAAGCGGGCCGAGACCATGAACTGGCTGTTCTGGCAGATGGGCAGCGCACCCTATCTCGGCGGCGGCTTCGGTCACTTCTACGCCTATGCGCCGGAGCGCTGGGAGTACCCGATCAACCGCTTCGCCATGGAGACCAAGCGCCAGCTCGACGTGATGGAGCGCCAGCTCGCCGAGAACCGCTACATCGCCGGCGACGAGTACACCATCGCCGACATCGCCATCTGGTCGTGGTACGGCCAGCTCGCCCAGGGCAAGCTCTACGACGCCGGCGAGTTCCTCGATGTCACGTCCTACAAGAACGTCCAGCGCTGGACCAACGAGATCGCCGAGCGCAAGGGCGTGAAGCGCGGCCGGGTGGTCAACCGGGTGCGCGGCTCCGAGGACGAGAAGCTGGAGGAGCGCCACAGCGCCGCCGATATCGACAAGATGGGCCTCTGAGGTCCTTCCCTGCCGCGGGGAAGCGGCACGCCCGCTTCCCCGCTTTCGTAAGCGGCCGTCGTCAATGACCTCTGGTCAGGCTCCTATGCTCGCCAGAAGTCGCGGTCGAAGAACACCAGCAGTGCCAGAACCTCCAGCCGGCCGGCCAGCATCGCGACCACCAGGATCCACTTGGCCGGGTCCGGCAGCGACTGGAAGGTGCCGGCGGGTCCGATGGTCGGCCCGAGCCCCGGGCCGACATTGGTGATCGCCGTCACCGCGGCCGAATAGGCCGTAATCAGGTCCAGATCGAAGAATGTCAGGACCACGGTGAAAACCGAGATCGTGGCGATGAAGACCGCCAGGAAGGCCAGTACCGAGAGCGGCACGTCCTCACCGAGTGTGGCGCCGTTATAGCGCAGCACCATGACCCGGTGCGGCGAGAACAGGCGCTTCAAATGGGCGCGCACGAACAGCCACAGCACCTGGTAACGGTAGATCTTGATCGACCCGGAGGTGGATCCCGAGCACCCACCGACGAACATCAACAGAAGAGCCAGTCCGATCGCCCCGTTCCCCCAGGTCGTATAATCGGTCGTGGCGAACCCCGTCGTCGTGACGATCGAGGTGATGTTGAACGCGGTCAGGGTCAGGGCCCGTCCGAAACCGACCTCCTCCATCTGGAACATCAGCCAGACCGCGGTCAACACGCTGGAAGCCGCGAGAAATCCGAGGAAGCCACGGACCTGGGCGTCCTTGAACAGCACACGGCCGTTCCCCTGGGTCGCGCGCACGAAGAGAATGAAGGGGATGGCGCCGCAAATCATGAACAGCGTGCCGGTCCAGTGCAGCAGCGGGCTCTGGAAATGGCCGAAGGATGCGTCATGCGTCGAGTACCCGCCTGTCGACAGGGTCGCCATGGCATGGGTGACCGCATCGAAGAACCCCATCCCCAGGGCCCAATAGGCCGCGAAGCACAGCACCGTCAGGCCGACATACACCGCGGACAGACGGAACAGGATCCGGCTGGTGAACGACGCCGCCTCGCCTTCATGGACCGAGGTCTCCAGCTTGTAGATCTGCATGCCGCCGACCCGGAGATACGGCAAGATCATCACCGCTACGGCGACAATGCCGACGCCCCCGATCCATTGCAGCATCGCCCGCCACAGCATGATCCCCTCCGGCATGCTGTCCAGACCGGTCAGCACGGTCGAGCCGGTCGTGGTGATGCCCGACATGGTCTCGAACACAGCGTCGGTGAGTGACAACCCGAAGGCCATGAAAGGGATCGAACCAAAGACCGTGACGGTCAGCCAGCCGGAGGCGATCAGCACAAAAGCTTGGCGCAGGTTCAGTTCCGGGCGCTCCGGCATGGCATTCGCCAGGATCATCAGCGCGCCGAACAGAGCCGAGACCACCGCCGCCAGCACGAAGGCCGGCCAGTCGGAATCCGCCCGCACCCAATCCAGCCCGGCGGGCACCGTCAGCATCAGCGCGATGGAAATCATCACCCATCCGAGGATGTGGGCGACGACCCTCAGGTCCAGCACCGTGAAGTCTCCATGTCAGTCGGCGAGCCCGAACCGGTCCGCGTGGCGACGGCACCGGCCGGCGGCGGGATGATGCACCAGAAAACGAAAAAGCGCTGCCCGAAGACAGCGCTTTTCCAAATTCGTTTTCGGCCCGTGTCGAGTGTACCGGGCCAGACGCCTTAGCGCTTGGAGAACTGGAAGCTCCGGCGGGCCTTGGCCTTGCCGTACTTCTTGCG
>JARGOG010000150.1:1995-3570 GCA_029212785.1 Thalassobaculaceae bacterium | reverse complement strand
AACCACGGCATGTTCGAGCTGGCGCGCGGTTACGCCGAGCGCGGCATGGCGGCCTATTCCGAGCTGCAGAACGCCGAATTCGCCAGCGAGGCCGACGGCTACACCGCCACCCGCCACCAGCGCGAAGTCGGCACCGGTTATTTCGATGCCGTCGCCGTCGCCATCAAGGGCGGGGCATCGTCGACCACCGCGCTCGCCGACAGCACCGAAGCGGCGCAGTTCAAGAAGGCGGCCCCGCTACAGACCGCCGCCGAGTAACCGGCCCGAGAGAAGGGAGAGACCATCATGTCGGACCATCGTTATTGGGTGATCGGCGGCGAGTACGCCAACACCGCCTTCGATCGTGTGATCGAGGGCACCGAGCGGATCCTGGGTCCGTATCTGTGCCGGGACGAGGCGCACAAGGCCTGGGAGGAAGTCGCCGTGGCGACCCGAAGCATCTGCCTCGCCCGCTTCACCATCGTCCAGGAGGGCGCGCGGGCGGCGTGATCCGCTCGCCACATCCCTAACCGACTTCCCGGACGTTCCCCGCCGCCGCGGGGAGCGATCCGGGACCCAGAATGCGAAATCCGGGCTCGATCCCGGATCAAGTCCGGGAAGTCGTTTTCTGTTTGGGGTCAGATAAGCCGCGGATCATACGCCGTCGCAACCAGCCGTCGGTCCTCGATGGCGCCGACCAGCGGTCCACCGGCGGTGGCCCCCGTTTCCTGCTTGATTCGAGACCATTCCGGATCCGATATGAAACTCGTCCAGGCCGTTTCAAGCGCTGCTTCGTCCTTCCAGGCGAGCAGATAAACGAATTCCAGGCGCCCGCCATTCCGGCATTCCCACATGCCGCGAATGTCGAAGCCGTGCGCGCGCATCAGTCGGGCGGCGTGGTCGCGGAAGCGACCGTGAAACGCCGAGCGGGTGGCGTCGAAGATCTCGTAGATGCGGAGCTGATGGATCATGTCGCGGCGTCCTTCAGGGTGGCGAGCAGGTCGAAGACCGGGTCGAGAACCAGGCGTTCGCGCATGTCGCGGCTGCCGCCTTCCGGCAGCATCTCGTTGCTGACGAAGGCCACGCCGGTGCCGGTGTCCGGATCGCCGAACGCCATGTAGCCGCCCCAGCCGGTATGGCCGAAGGCGTCGCGGTGCGGGCCGAACCGGCCCTGGGTGTTGAGCATGAATCCGGCGCCGAACCGCATCGGCCAACCGAACCCGGCCTCAACTCCGCTGAATCGTTCGGCGGTGGCGGCCTGCAGGATGTTCGATCCGAGAAGGCGCTTGTGCCCCAGCATCCCGCCGTCGGCGAGGCCCGAATAGAGCCGGGCCAGGGACAGGGCGTCGGCATGCAGACCGCCGGCCGGCACGCCGGCCTCCCGCCAGGCCCGCGTGTTCGGTTCGGTCGCCCGGACCCGGGGATTGGCGTATCCGGCGGACAGCCCGCCCTGGCTCGCCTCCTCCATCACCCCGTCGATGCCGTCGCCCGCGACGATCTGCGCCACCCGCGGCTCCAGGTCTTCGGGCAGTCCGAGATACAGGTCCAGACCGAACGGTGCTGCCAACTCCTCGGCGATGAAACGCTGCACCGTCC
>JARGOG010000150.1:0-1985 GCA_029212785.1 Thalassobaculaceae bacterium | reverse complement strand
GATCTCGCCGGCCAGATAGCCGAAGGACAGCGCGTGGTAGACGCATTTCTCGCCCGGCGGATAAAGCGGCTCCATGGTGGCGAGCAGACGCACGAACCGGTCGCCCCGGTACAGGTCCTCGAGATCGAGGCGTTCCCGCACGGTGTTCAGGCCGGCCTGATGGGACAGGACGTCGCCCACCGTGATCGCGCCCTTGCCGCCGGCCGCGAAGTCCGGCCAGAGATCGGCGACCGGGGTGTCGTAGGTGAAGGCGCCGCGGTCGACCAGCATGGCGACGCAGACGGCGACGACGCTCTTGGTCACCGACTGAACGTTGACCAGGGTGCCGTGCTCCCATGGCCGGGCGCCGTCCTGGGGGCGGGCGGTGCCGCCCCAGGCGTTCACCAGCACGCGGCCCTGGCGAACCACCGCGAGGGCTGCGCCCTGCCGGTGGCCGTCCCGCGCCGTCAGGGAGTATAGGCCGCGCGCGGGACCTTCCTCCGCGTGCTGCTGGGGGGCGGCGGAAATCAGGGACAATGGATGCTCCATTTAGGGGACGAGATCGGTGCCAGAGGTAGGCATTTCGTGCATATATGTATCGATGGATTTTGATATCGTTTGAATATGGATGCGGATATCAGACATCTCCGGCATTTCGTCGCCGTCGCAGAGGAAGGCGGGTTCGGGCGCGCCGCCCGGGGGCTCGGCATGGCGCAACCGCCGCTCAGCCAGTCGATCCGGCGGCTGGAGGACGGCCTCGGCTGTCCCCTCTTCGTGCGGACCAGCCGGAGCGTGGAGTTGACCGAGGCGGGGCGGGAACTCCTGCCGCTCGCCCAGCGCCTGATCCACCAGCACGCGGTCGCGCTGAACCGGGTGCGCGACGTGGCCCGCGGGCATGTGGGGCGGTTGCGGGTCGGGGTGCTTATGAGCACGCTGGCGCCGGTCGTCTCCGGCCTGTTGCGCCGGTTCGCCGAGGCCCATCCCGGCGTGGCCATCGAACTGGAGGAGTTGACCACCGTCGATCAGATGCAGGCGTTGGACTCCGGCCGGCTTGATATCGGCTTCCTGCGGCCGCCGCTGCTCGGCCCGCACCGGCTGCGTCTGACCGTGATCGACCGGGACCACAGTGTCATCGCCCTGCCTGCCGACCATCCGGCGGCGGGCGAGGAGGCGGTCGATCTCGCGGCGCTTCGCGACGACGGGTTCATCTGCCCGCCGGCGGAGCGGGGTCCCGGGTATTTCGGCAATCTGCAGCAGGTGTTCGAAGCGGCGGGGATCCAGCCGCGCATCGTCCTGACGGTCACCCAGCCGACCACGATGATCCTGGCGGTGGCGAGCGGCCTCGGCGTGGCGCTGCTGTCGACGCCGATGGCCGCCGTTCAGGTGCCGGGCGTGGTGTTCCGGCCGCTGAGGCCGCCGGCGGATCGGCCGGTTCATGAACTCGCGGTCGCCCACGAACCGGTGCTCTCCCGGCATAGGGCAGACGTGCAGCGGTTTCTAGAAGTGGTGGACGGCGTGCTGAAGGACGGCTTTGCCGATCGCCGCGATCGCCAGGGCGACTAACAGGCCTAGAGCCGCCCGCTTCACATAGATCGGGTCGGCAATACCATAGAGCCGACGGCCGACCAGCACCGCGACTTCGACGATCGGTACCAGCACCAGGGCGCGCCAGCCCACGGTCTCGGTGATGATGCCAAACCAGAGCATGGAGACGAGGGCGATCATGTCGGTGAACAGGAAGAAGGCGATCGAGGTCGCCCGCAATGTCGCCACCGGCAGCGGTGACGACAGGTACAGCAGAATCACCGGCGGGCCGGGCATGCCCATGGTGCCGGACAGGAACCCCGCCGCCATGCCCGTGCCGGTCAGCAGGGGCGACGCCGGAGGTCGGGTCATCTGATAGCCCCGGGCGATGATCACCACGGCGATCAGCACCATCACGCCGATGGCCAGCCGCATGGTCTCCGCGTCGAGGGAGGACAGCAACCAGGCGCCGACCGGGATCG
>JARGOG010000069.1 GCA_029212785.1 Thalassobaculaceae bacterium | reverse complement strand
CGCGCGGATCCTGATCATCGGCCAGGCGCCGGGAACCAAGGTGCATGAGAGCGGCATCCCCTGGAACGACCGCTCCGGCGACACGTTGCGCGGCTGGATGGATGTCGACCGCGATACGTTCTACGACCGGGCGCGCGTGGCCATCGTGCCCATGGGGTTCTGCTATCCGGGCGTGCTGCCGTCGAAGAACGGGCGCAGCGGCGGCGACGCACCACCGCGGCCGGAATGCGCGCCGATGTGGCACGCGCCGGTGCTGGCGCACCTGCCGAATGTCGAGCTGGTGATCCTCGCCGGCCAGTACGCCCAGGCCCAGTATCTCGGCGCCGACCGGCACCGTACCCTGACGGAAACGGTGCGGCACTGGCGCGACTACGGTCCGAGATTCTTCCCGGTGCCGCATCCGTCCTGGCGATCCGGCAACATCATCCGCAAGAACCCCTGGTTCGAGGCCGAGCTGCTGCCGGACCTGCGCGCGCGGA
Source organism: Thalassobaculaceae bacterium (assembly GCA_029212785.1). Classification (GTDB taxonomy): domain Bacteria; phylum Pseudomonadota; class Alphaproteobacteria; order Thalassobaculales; family Thalassobaculaceae; genus Thalassobaculum. The sequence continues at coordinate 22,185 of JARGOG010000069.1, read as the reverse complement.
TCGCGGCGCTGGTGTGAGGCGGTGGCCCCCTACAGGCTCGACCCCTTGATCCGGCCGCGCTTGATGCCGCGCACGCGCTCGCGGTGGATGATGTAGAGGCCCGACGTGGCGATGAGTCCGGCACCGACAAACACGTTCCATCCGGGCACGCTGCCGAACACAAGGAAGCCGAACCCCATCGCCCAGATCATCGCGGTGTAATCGAACGGCGCGATCACCGACGGCGGGGCCAGCCGAAACGCCTCGGTCATGAAGATCTGCGCCACGCCGCCCAGCAGACCGATCCCCATCAGGATGACGAGATCATCGGCATCCGGGGTGATCCATTGACCCGGCATGAAGAACAGACTGACCACGCCGCCGCCGACAGTGAAATAGAACACCGTCGCCGCCGACTTGTCGGTCGAGCCGAGCTTGCGCATGGCGATCATCGCGATCCCGTAGCCGAACGCCGATCCCAGCGCGAACAGCGCCACCGGATCGAGCGTGCCGGAAAGCGGGCCGAGAGTGAACACCGCGCCCGAGAACCCGACCGCCACGGCGCCGAGCCGCCACACGCCGACCCGCTCGCCCAGCAGGGGAATGGAGAGCAGCGTGCCGAACAGCGGCGCGGTGAAGGAGATCGCCACGTAATCGGCCATCGCCATCTGCGACAGCGCGTAGAATCCGACGAACATGGAGGCGAGCCCGGCCCCGGTCCGCACCAGGTGCCAGAACGGCCGCCGGGTCTTCAGCGCCGACAACCCGCCCTGCATCGGCAGATAGAACAGCAGCGGTATAAGCGCCGGCCAGCAGCGGAACAGGATGACTTCGGAGGTCGGATAGCGGCCGTCGAGCAGCTTGATCAGCATGCCCATCATCGAGAACCCGGCGACGGCGATGAGCTGCATGACGATGCCGCGCACCTGGGCACCGTCTAGGGAGACGGGGCTGGGGGCTCCGGGCTCGGGAGCCGCGTGTGACGTCATCGGGATTGTCCGGCTTTCGGCCGCGACCGATTGACGCGACAACGCCGGAAACATGCGCCGGGTCAGCCGCTTAGTGAAACGCGAATAGCGGGACGGTGCCATGCGACTGGCGCGGGTCTTGGCGCGCCGGCCCTGAACCGTTGACGAATATCTATATAATGCATAGCCTATGCATATGTTAGATGCGAACCACCTGATCGCCCTGTCTGTCCTCCTGTCCGATGCGCTGGGGAACGCCCATGGCGACCTGTCTCCCAGTGCCGCCGCCCTGCTGTCGACCCTACGGCATTTCGACGGGTCGACGGCGAGCGAGTTGGCGGCCGTCGCCGGGATCGCGCAACCGACGGCAAGCCGGGTGCTGGACGGACTGGCACGCCAGGGCTTCCTACGACGGGGTCTCAAGGTCGGCCGGGAGACGCCGTTGCATCTGACGGCGGCGGGCAAGCGGCGGGTCCAGGCGCTGACAACCGCCCAGTCGACGGCGATGGCGCGGTTGCTGGATCTGCTGCCGCAGAACCACCGTCGCACCCTGATCGCCGCCACCGAGACGCTGCTGGCCGAAGCAACCACCTCCCGCTCCTTCGCCCGCACCACCTGCCGGCATTGCGACCACGGAGTCTGCAGCGGTAGCGCCTGTCCGGTCGGCACCCGGGCGACCGAGCTCGACCAACGTGACCTGGTCTGAGAAACAGGAGGAAGCAATGCTGGTCAGTCATAACGGAACGGCGCCGACCATCCACCCCGACGCCTGGGTCGCCCCCGATGCCACACTCTACGGCGATGTGGAGATAGGCGCCGGAACGCGAATCCTGCCGGGAGCGCGTGTTGTCGCCGAGGGTGGCGGCCGGATCCGGATCGCCGAGACCTGCATCGTCATGGAGAACGCGGTGATCCGCGCCACCGCCCGCCACAACTGCAGCATCGCCGAGCACTGCCTGATCGGTCCCGGCGCCCATGTGGTGGGGGCGGAAGTCGCCGACCGGGTCTTCGTCGCCACCGGAGCGGCGGTGTTTCACGGCGCGCACCTGGAGACCGGATGCGAGGTCCGGATCCACGCCACGGTACATCTGCGCACCCGCCTCGCCGCCGGCTCCACCGTTCCGATCGGCTGGGTCGCGGTCGGCGACCCGGCGGAGATCCTGCCGCCCGACCGGCATGACGAGATCTGGGCGCGGCAGCGGCCGCTCGACTTTCCCGGCTGGGTGTACGGCGTGGACCGGCACGCGCCCGATCCCATGGCCGCGATCACCGGTGGCCTGAGCCGCGCCCTCGCCGGGCATGCCGGCGACCGGGTGGTGGCGGGCTGAGCGCCTAGTCCATCGCCTCCAGCTCGTCGATCATGCCTTCGATGACCTCGAGTCCCTTGCCCCAGAAGGCCGGGTCGGAGGCGTCGAGGCCGAACGGCGCCAACAGGTCTTTGTGGCGCAGGGTGCCGCCGGCCTTGAGCATGTCGAGATACTTTTCCGCGAAGCCCTGCTCGGCGTCCTGGTAGACCGCGTAGAGCGAGTTCACCAGGCAGTCGCCGAAGGCATACGCATAGACGTAGAACGGCGAGTGGATGAAATGCGGGATATAGGCCCAGAATACCCGGTAGCTGTCCTCGAAATTGAACGCCGGACCCAGGCTCTCGTACTGCACGTCCATCCAGATGTCGCCGAGCTGGTTCGGTGTCAGCTCGCCGGCGGCACGGGCGTCGTGCACCCGCTCCTCGAAAGTGTGGAAGGCGATCTGTCGGACCACCGTGTTCAACATGTCCTCGACCTTGCCGGCCAGCATCACCTTGCGTTGGGCCGGATCCTTGCGCTGGGCGAGCAGCGAACGGAAGGTCAGCATCTCGCCGAATACGCTGGCGGTCTCGGCCAGGGTCAGCGGCGTGTCCGACATCAGGTGCCCCTGCGGGCCGGCCAGCACCTGATGCACGCCGTGGCCAAGCTCGTGGGCGAGCGTCATCACGTCCCGGGTCTTGCCCTGGTAGTTCAGCAGCAGATACGGGTGCGCCGCCGGTACCGTCGGATGGGCGAAAGCGCCCGACGCCTTGCCCGGCCGCGCCGGCGCATCGATCCACGGATTGTCGAAGAACCGTTTGCCGACGGCCGCCAGATCCGGCGAGAACGCCTCATAGGCGCCGAGCACCGTATCGCGGGCCGTGTCCCAGGAGATCGACGCGTCGTCGTCATTCGGCAGCGGCGCGTTGCGGTCCCAATAGTCGAGCTTGTCGCGACCGAACCATTTGGCCTTGATCGCGTAGTAGCGGTGCGAGAGCTTCGGATAGGCGCCGCGCACGGCCCCGACCAGGGCGGAGACGACCTCGTCCTCGACCGCATTCGACAGGTTGCGGGCCGAGATCGGCCGCGGATAATGGCGCCACTTGTCCTCGATCGCCTTGTCCTTGGCCAGCGTGTTGGTTACCAGCGAAAACAGCGAGACGTTCTCGTTCAACACACCCGACAGGCTCTGCGCCGCCTTCTTGCGCATCGCGCCGTCGCTGTTGCTGAGCCGATCCAGTACCTCGGACGTCGTCAGCGTCTCGCCGTCCAGCGGGAAGCGCAGCCGTGCCATGGTCTCGTCGAACAGCCGGGTCCAGGCGGCCCGGCCGGCGACGTATTTCTCGTGCAGCATCTGCTCCAGCTCGTCGGAGAGCTGGTGGTCGCGGAACGCCCGCACCTCGCGCAGCCACGGCGCGTAGTGGGCCAGTGCGGGATCGCCGATCTTGGCGGCGAGATCCTCCTCGGAGATCCGGTTGATCTCCAGCGTGAAGAACAGCAGTTCGGTCGAGATCCCGTTCACCCGCTCCTGCATCGACTGATAGTACTTGCCGATCTCCGGGTCCGACATGTCGCCGGCATAGCGCAGGTGGGCATAGGACATGATTCGTCCCAGCACCTCTTCGATCGCCTCGAACTCGGCGATGGCGGCGCCGAGATCGGCCCCGCTCAGCCCGGAGACCTTGCCGTCGAGCGCGGCCCGGAAAGCGGCCGCCTTCTCGGCAGAGCGATCGAGGTCACCGGAAATCTCCGGCCCGTCCGGGCTCGGATAGAGATCGGCGAGGTCCCATTGCGGCAAAGGGCCCAGGGTGGAGGCATCCGGCATCGGGCGTGTCCTTCGGGCGGGTTTTCGATACTAAGGGTACACTAACGGTAACGGCGAATTGGCTTCACCGGCCCGTAACGCGATATAGAGGTTCGGACCGGCGGCGCCAACCGTCCGACCGAAATACAGAGCGTTTTCTCGACCAAGAGCCGTGCACCGGCCAAGGCGTCGGGAAAGACTGGCACGCTGGATCGCCGAACGGGGGAAACCGCATGGATTACGCCGCCTTCGCCAACCTGCCGTCGATGTTCTTCGGCAAGGCCGACGCCATGAGCGCCAAGCCTTTCCTATGGGCCAAGATCGACGGGCAGTGGCAATCCCGCAGCTTCGGGGAGACCCGCACCCAGGTGATCCGCCTGGCGCGTGGCCTGCTGAAGCTCGGAGTCAACGCCGGCGACCGGGTCGTCATCGTCTCCGAGAACCGGCCGGACTGGGCCGTGGTCGATCTCGCGGTGATGGCGATCGGCGCGATCAGCGTGCCGGCCTACACAACGAACACCACCGACGATCACCTCTACATCATCGATCATTCCGGCGCGACGACGGCGATCGTCAGCACCTCGCGCCTCGCCCGTCGGGTGATCCCCGCCGCCCGCAGCTCGGAAAGCTGCGGCACCGTGATCACCATCGAAGCGCCGACGGATACCACCGCCGGGGGCATCGACCTGCACGGCTGGGAGGACGTGATGGCGCTCGGTGACGGCGACGACACCGACATCCCGGCCCTCGCCGCCAGCATCGCCAGGGACGAGACCGCCTGCTTCATCTACACCTCCGGCACCGGCGGAAGGCCGAAGGGCGTGATGCTGACCCACCGCTCGATCTTCGCCAATTGCGACGGGGCCTATCATCTGTTGAAGGAATACAATCTCGGCGACGAAGTGTTCCTGTCGCTCCTGCCGCTCTCGCACTCCTACGAACATACCTGCGGCCTGTTCTTCCCGATCTCGATCGGCGCGCAGATCTACTACTGCGAAGGACCGGATCAGCTCGCCGCCAACCTGCAGGAGGTTCGGCCGACGATCATGACGGCGGTGCCGCGGCTCTACGAGGTGCTGCACGACCGGATCCTGCGCGGCGTCGAGCGCCAGGGCGGCCGCAAGGCGCAGCTGTTCCACGACGCGGTGCGGCTGGGCACCAAGCGCTACAACGACCCGGCAAGCCTGTCCGTCGGCGAGCGGCTCTACAACTGGGTGCTCTCGAAGCTGGTCCGCAAAAAGGTCGGCCAGCGTTTCGGTGGTCGCCTCAAGGCCTTCGTATCGGGCGGTGCCGCGCTCAATCCCGATATCGGGAAGTTCTTCCTCGCCCTCCACGTCAACCTGCTGCAGGGCTATGGCCAGACCGAGGCGTCGCCGGTTGTCTCGGCCAATCCGCCGGGCCGGATCAAGATCCACACCGTCGGCCCGCCGCTGAAGGGCGTAAAGGTGAAGATCGCCGAGGACGGCGAAATCCTGATCGCCGGCGACCTACTGATGAAGGGGTACTGGCACGACCAGGACACCACGGCGGCGACCATCATCGACGGCTGGCTGCATACCGGCGACGTCGGCCATATCGACGAGGACGGCTATATCGTCATCACCGACCGCAAGAAGGACATCATCGTCAATTCCGGTGGCGACAACATCTCGCCCGCCCGCCTGGAGGGCAAGCTGACCCTGGAACCGGAGATCCTCCAGGCCATGGTCTACGGCGACAAGCGCCCCTATCTGGTCGCGCTGGTGGTGCCGGAGGAGAGTTTCGTCGAGGAATGGGCGTCGACCAACGGCAAGACCGCCAACCTGGCGGTCCTGGCCGAGGACGAGGGTTTCCACAAGGCGGTCTCCGCCGCCATCGACCGGGTGAATAAAGACCTCGCCCAGATCGAGAAGATCCGACGCTTCCAGATCGCGACGGAGCCGTTCACCACCGAGAACGCGATGATGACGCCGACCCTGAAGATCCGCCGCCACAAGATCCGCGAGAACTACTACGAGCGACTGGACCGGTTGTACGGGAAGGGGTGAGGCGCGCCGGTCTCGGCGGTCACGCCATCAGGTGATTGTCGAAGGCGGCGACGATCGGCACCGGGATCCAGCGCACGGCGACACCATCGAGTCCGGCGCTGACCCAGCCGATCCGCCCACCCGTGCCGGTCGAGATGACGAAACGACCGGTGGCCGGGCCGCTGGCGATGGCGCAGCCGTCGGGCGCCTCCACCGACCCCAGGAACCGGCCGCCTTCCACCGCCCAGAAGGCGAAGAACCCGCCGCGCGGCAGACCGGCGCCGACCACCGATCCCGACGGATCGAAGGCCACGTCGCCGGTGTATTGACGCGAACGCATGGCCAGAATCTGCGGCAGGTCGAGCAGCCGCGGCGCATCATCGGCCGTATCGGTCAGGGCGATCAGCGGGACGATGTCGCTCTCCGGCCCCTCATACTGCATGGCGACCGCGACCGTGCCGCGATGGATGGCGACGTGGCGCATGCTGAGCTTGTGCAGGGCGGGCGGCAGGACAAGAACCCGCTGCGACGCCGTTGCGCCGGGCAGCACCCGCGACAGGCTCGGCTCCATGGTCGGCAGGTTCAGCTTGATCCGGCCGCTGTCCGGATGGGTCAGGATCCCGCCATTGGCGATCCACAGACTGCCATCGGCCCCGGCACGGCGGACCTCGTGCGGGCCGATGCCGCTGCTGTCGATCTCTGCAATCCGGGCATACCCGGCCGTCGCGTCCCACACGCCCAGCACCCCACGATCCACATCGAACGCATTCTCGGTGGTGTAGAGTAGCCGCCCGTCGGCGGAGTAGGCGGCGTGGCCGTAATAATGTCGGGTGTCCGGCAGATCGAGCGTGGCCCGCACCGCCCCGGTCTCCGCCGCGACCACGTAGCCGAACCGGCCCGGCCGCCGGGCCACGACCGCGACATCATCGCCGCCGGGCCGCCGCACCACGCCATGGCCGCGATCCGGCAGCGGCTCGACGAAGCTGGTCCCGCCATCGGCGTCGATGCCGACAATGGCGAACCCGCCTTCGGCCAGCTTGGCGGTGGTGACGACCACGGGTGGAGCGGCCGAGGCTGGCAGTGCCCGCAGCGCCGGCAGGCTCGCCAGGGCCGCCAGAACCGCACGCCGGGAAAGCGGAGCGTGGGACATCTCAGTCGCCGTCCAGCGCATTGAACCCGGCCGAGATCCCGAGGGCGGGGCCGACCTTCTGGATGATCAGCGCCTTCAGCGCCGAGACCTGGGTGACCAGTTCGTCCAGCACCGGCTGGGCGGCGGGATCGGTCACGGCCTTGACCAGCGGGGTGTCGATCTTCGCCGCGGTCTCCTGGGTCAGCCGGAAAGCCTTGGTCATCAGATCGGCCAGCTCGGTCTCGCCGTTCTGGCGCAGGGCGCCGTCGACACGCTCGCCTTCACCGCCGTAGAAATCGGCGACCGTCGCCAGGTCGGCGCGAATCAGGTCCATCGACAGTCCGCTGCGCCAGGCCTCGACCCGCTTGGGCCGGGGCTTGCCGGTATCCTCTCCGAGCGGGCGTTTGAGGCGCAGGCGGATCACCCCCTCCAGCGAGGCGATCGCCCCGGTCATCAGCGCGGTCAGGGATTCCGAATAGGTGAAGTAGACGCCGGCGCCCGACCCCGGCTCGGTCATGGCCCTGCGGAACGGCGCGTCGCCCTCGGTCCAGTCGACCAGGATCTCGGCGGCGATGTTGTGCAGGTTGGCGGCGATCGGCGTCGCGATGAAACAGTCATTCGCACCCTCGCCGGAAAAGATCACACGCTCCAGCGCCGGGAAACCCTGTACGGCGACGACCGCCGCGGCGATCTCCGGCGTTCCCCCTTCGGCGCGCAGATCGGCCAGCCCCCGGGTGATGGCGTTGCGGGTGTCGGGCCAGAACTCGATGCGGAACTGGCGATCGAAATAGGTCACCGGCCCCTTCACCACATGCCGTGCACCGGCCCAGGCACGCCAGGCATCGGCGAAGGCCGATTTGACCGCATCAGTGGCAAGGTCGCCGGCGGCACAGGCGTCGTCGACCGCGTCAGAAAGCGTCCCGGCCGCCGCCGCGAAGGCGCGATAGGCCGGAACCACGTTCCCATCGACCAATCCCTGGACCAGTTCCTTGGAAACGTCGGCGCGAGCCCCGGCCGTCGGTGCGAACGCCAGAAATGCCAGTACAGCGACGAGGATCCGCATAGCGGCCTCCTAGAGCGAGTTGATATAAGCGATCAGGGCGTCCCGGTCGGCGGTGTCGAGGCCGACCACGTGGTCGCGGGCGGACTGGGCCTCTCCGCCATGCCACAGGATCGCCTCCAGCACCGACCGTGCCCGGCCGTCATGCAGGAAGTTGGTGTGCCCATTTACGGTCTCGGTCAACCCGATACCCCACAGCGGCGGGGTGCGCCATTCCGTCGCCTCGGCATCGCCTTCCGGCAACCCGTCCGCCAGACCCGGCCCCATGTCGTGCAGCAGCATGTCGGTGAAGGCGTGGATCGTGTGGCCGGCGAGCGCCGGGTCATCGGCATCCGCCGCCGTCGTCAGGCTCGGCCGGTGGCAGCTCCCGCATCCCGCGTCGGCGAACAGCGCGGCGCCGCGGGAGACGGCGGGATCCGTAACGTTGCGGCGCGCCGGCACCGCCAGATGGCGCGAGTAGAAGACCACGAGTTTCAGCATGGTCTCGCTGACCTCGAGCCCAGTCGCCTCGCTGCCGCCATCCGGCGCGGCGCGGCAGACCGACTGAGCCTCGGTGCAGTCCCCGTGACCGAACCGATAGGCCTTGGTCGACAACCCCATGTCGCCGAGGAACGCGGCGGAGGCCTGCTGGCGCAGCGTCGGCTGCGAGGCCTTCCACCCGAACCGGCCAAGCTGATGCTCGGCGGTCTCGACATTGGTGACGGTCGGCGCGCGGCCGGAGATGCCGTCACCATCCGCATCGTCCGGGTCGGCATAGGCCACGATCTGCTCGGCCGGCACCGCCTCCAGCAGGCCAAGGCCGATCATCGGCGGAGCAATGCGCGGCGAGATCCGTGTTCCAGCGTCCATCGGGCCGTAACCGAGATCAACGATCTTCCAGTCCGGCCGGCGGAGAGAGGCCGTCGTCCCGTCGCCGAGCGCCACGAGTTCCTCTGACCAGGTCACGTAGGGCCGCCCTTCGATCTCGACCCCGGCGATGGCGAAATCCTGGAGCTGGCCGCCATAGACCGGGTCCGGTTTGGATTCGCGGGAACCCAGCGGAATGCCGAGACGCACCAGCAGGGAGACGGCGTTGTCGTCGGGGAAATTGGCCGCCGGCGGATGGCCGCGTCCATCCTTCAGATGGCAGCGCTGACAGGCGCGCGCGTTGTAGAGCGGGCCGAGGCCGTCGGAGGATCGGGTCGAGGACGGTGCCGTGACCCAGAGTTTCTTGAAGATGCCGTTGCCGACCTTGAAATCGAGTTCCTTCTCGAACGGCAGGGTCGCCGTTGAATGGGAGAAGGCATTGGCGTCGGCCGCATGCAGCGACGTGGCGTCGCCGGCAGGCAGACTGTCAGCCGGATCGGCCGTCGCTCCCGCGAACGAGCATGCAAGGGCGACCGATATCGCGAAACCGACGAGAAGGAAGACGGTGACCGCGCGGATCACCTGGGAGCGTTGTATCACTCGAAACACCAGGTCGGTGGCAGGGAAAAGGGGCGGTCCGTTTCCGGACCGCCCAAGTTGCCATGCTTCGACTAGAGAGTGATCGCGTCAATCCCGGTCACTGAAAAACAGCGGCGGGATTATCCAGACTGTCCGACCCCTCGATGGAGAGGCCATCCAGCTCGAGCGCCGCGACCGCGCGCTCGATCTCACGTGTCTGAACCAGCAGCCCGCCGATGGCGGCATCGACCCGGGCGTTGCCGGCCTCGTTGCCTTCAGCGATCTGCTGGTCGTAGGCCTCGCCTGCTTCGGCGGCGAGCACCATGTCGGTCATCTTCGCCATCGTGCTGGCGAGGGCGCCGGAGATCGACTTGTCGAGCTCCGCATCGGTGGCGGCGACCAGATCGGAGACGCTGGGTCCCGAGACCACCGCACCGTCGATCCGCACGTAATGGCCCTCGTAGACGTTCTTCACGCCCAGAGCGTCGTAATAGTGGGACCAGTGGGTGTTGTCGGCGAAGCAGTCATGCTCCTCCTCCGGGTCGTGCAGCAGCAGGCCGAGCTTCATGCGCTCACCGGCCAGTTCGCCGTAGGACAGACTGCCCATGCCGGTGAGGATCATGGCGAGACCGCCCTTGTCGCCGGCCTCCATGACCTGAGCCCGGGCGGCACCGTCATCGGCCCAGTTGGCGACCATCTCCTCCAGATCGGCAACCAGCAGATCGGCGGCGACCTTCAGGTAGGCGGCTCGGCGCTCGCAGTTGCCGTTGGTGCAGTTCGCCGTATCGAAATCGGTGTAGGGACGATTGCCGGCGCCGGGACCGGTGCCGTTCAGGTCCTGCCCCCACAGAAGGAACTCGATGGCGTGGTAGCCGGTGGTGACGTTCGCCTCGACCGCGTCGAGTTCGTGCAGTTCCTGGATCACCGCCATGGTGATCGTCGGTGTCTCAAGCGTGCGCCCGCCAAGCTTCAGGGTCGGATTCGCGATGACGTTGGCGGTGTAATACGGGTTCTCGTCGCTGGCCTCGCCGTAGCGACCGGTGTCGACATAGTCGATCAGCCCCTCGTCGAGCGGCCAGGCATTCACCTTGCCTTCCCATTCGTCGACGATCGGATTGCCGAAGCGGAAAGCCTCGGTCTGCTGATACGGAATGCGCGCCGTCTTCCAGGCCAGCTTCGCGGCGGTGTGCGTGCCGGCGGACGGGCCCGCGATCAGGGCATCGACGGCGCCCTGGAGCCGCATCGCCGTGATCAGCGAATCGGAATAGGCGGCATGGGCGATGTCGGCATAGGTCTTCAGAACCTCCTCCGCCGACGGTGTCGCGGCCTGAGCCGTCGCCGGCGTTAAGCCGAGGGCCAGCAGGCCCGCCATCATCAATCGTCTCATCGAGATTTCCTCTCCGTCCCCGTGCATCGCGTTCGTGTATATTTCTAGTGGACATCTGCGGACGTCCCGGTAGCTTGGTATTGCAAACCATTCGCAATTGCAACACCAATCTTGCGAATCATTCGCATTAACGAGGGTCCTCTTGGAAGGGGTGGAGAACATGACCGATCCACAAGGGTTGAAGTGGAGAGCGCCATTGGGCGCGGCAGCTTCGATCGTGGCTGCGTTGACGATGGCCGGGCCGGCATACGCTGCGGAGAAGCTCGCGATCGGCGTCGGCGGCGAGTACACGCAGTATTTCGGCTATGCCGACAATGATACGAATACCGGCGATTTCACCGGATTCGACGCCAAGGCCGATGGCGTGCTGACATTCGGCGGCGAGACCACGCTCGACAACGGTATCTCCTTCGGTGTCGAGGTCGGCCTGAAGACCGAGTCCGCCGGATCCGACCAGATCGACGGCTCGATGCTCTATGTCGAGAGTTCCGCCGGGCGGCTGGAGATGGGCCAGACCGACAGCGTCGCCGCTCTCATGCACTACTCCGCACCGGATGTCGGCTTCGGCGTGAACGACAGCGACATCTCCGACTGGGTCCTCAACCTGTCGGGTGCCGACGCCGATTCGGCGTTCCAGTCGACCTATCTGTACCTCGGCGAAGACCAGGCGACGAAGATCAACTACTTCACGCCCCGCTTCTCCGGCTTCCAGTTCGGCGTCTCCTACATCCCCGAGTTCGAGCGTGACAGCAACGTCCAGCCGTCCGGCGACATCTATCGCGACAGCATCGCGCTCGGTGCCAATTTCGTCCAGGAATTCGGCGAGGCCGAGGTGGCGATCGCCGCCGGGTACCTGTTCGCCGACAAGCCGGACGGCGTGGGCTCGGCCGGCAGCGACGCCGAGGGCTATAGCTTCGGCGCCAACCTGACCTATGCCGGCTTCACCGTCGGCGGCTCCTACGCCAATACCCAGGGTAACCCGAGCGGCGGTACCGACACGGCGACCTCGTTCGACGGCGACGGCTTCGACATCGGCGTCGCCTACGCCTTCGGCGATGCCTCGGTGTCGCTCTCCTATTACAAGGGCTCGGTCGAGGACAGCGTCGCCATCGCCGGCGACAGCGACCACTCGACCATCATGCTCTCCGGTGCCTACGAGATCGGCCCGGGCATCACCGCCCTCGGCTCGCTGTTCCGCAGCGAGTTCGAAGCCGACAGCGGTGCCGATAACGAAGGTTGGGCCCTCGTCACCGGCATCACGCTGGAATTCTAAGCCAAGGAAACACGGGGCGGCCGGTTGCGATCGGCCGCCTCACCTCCCGCCTTCAGAGCAGGGCGCGCACTTCCGCCGCCCGGCTGCGTGCGCCGGCCATCAGGAACGCCATGTCGCTTCCGGCCAGGACCATGCGCACCCCCATCGAGACATAGCGCCGGATGATCTTCGGGTCGTAGATCCCGCCCATGCCCGGGTGCTTGCCATGGGTCCGGCAGGCGTCGAGCATCGTCTCGTAGGCCTTGATCACATCCGGGTGCTCCGGCTGGCCGGGAATACCCATCTCCATGGTCAGGTCGCTGGTGCCGATCAGCAACGCGTCGACCCCCGGCACTGCGGCGATCTCATGGGCGTTGGCGATCGCGGTCGGCGTTTCCAGCATCACCACGAGCAGGGTTTCCCGGTTGACCGTCTCGGCGGTCTCGGCGACCGGATGGGTTTGGAAATCGAGCTGCGGCAGGGCGCCGGTGACCGACCGGTGGCCGAGCGGCGGATATCGCACATTCGAGACCATCTGCGCCGCCGTCGCGGCATCGTCCACATGCGGCACGACGATGCCCTGGGCCCCGCCGTCGAGCACGCGGGTGGCGTGGAAATGCTGGAAGCCCGGGACCCGCACGATTGGCGTGATGCCGGCATCCTGGGCGGCGACACAGATCTGGACCGCCATGTCCACGTCCATGGAATTGTGCTCCATGTCGATGAACAGCCAGTCGAACCCGGCCGATTTCATCGCCTTGCCGATATCGACGGTGCGGGCCTGGCGCAAGCCGACGCCAAGCGCCAGGTCTCCCGCCCGCAATCTGTCGAAGGCATGGTTCTTCAGGTCGATCATGGCCGTTCCCTCTCTGCTGATGCCCGGTCAGTGTGATCCGGCCGGACACCCGACGGAAGGTCAGGACGCGGCCGCCAGGGCTTGAGCCAGATCCTCGGTCAGGTCGTCGGGGTGTTCAAGACCGACAGAAATGCGGATCACCCCATCGGTGATGCCGCAGTCCAGCCGCTCCTCGACCGGCAGCTTGGAATGGGTCGTGGTCGCCGGATGGCAGGCCAACGACTTGGCATCGCCGAGATTGTTCGACAGATCGATCACGCCGAAGGAGTCGAGCACCTTGAACGCACTCTCCTTGCCGCCCTTGACCTCCAGGGTCACCAGACTGCCGAAACCGGTCATCTGGCGCTTGGCGAGCGCGTGCTGCGGATGGTCGGCCCGGCCCGGATAGCGAACCTGGGCGATCCCGTCGTGCTCGGCCAGCCAGTCGGCGACCGTGGCCGCCGTCGCACTCATGCGGTCGACCCGCAGTTCCAGGGTCTCCAGCGATTTCGCCATGACCCAGGCGTTGAACGGGCTCATGGACGGGCCGGTGTTGCGGTAAAACGGGATGAAATGCTCGTTCATCCAGTCCGTCGACCCCAGCACCGCGCCGCCGAGGCAGCGGCCGTGGCCATCGATGTGCTTGGTCGCCGAATAGACGACCACATCCGCGCCGAGCGCCAGCGGGCTCTGGTACAGCGGGGTCGCGAAGACATTGTCGACGATAACCGTGGCGCCGGCCGCGTGGGCCATCTCGGCAACGGCGGCGACATCCACCAGGTCGAGCATCGGGTTCGACGGGCTCTCCAGCAGGACCGCCTTGGCCGGCTTGGACAGGGCCGCTTCCCAGGCGGCCAGATCCGTGCCCTTCACGAACACGGTCTCGACCCCCCATTTCGGCAGGATCTTGGAGACGATGTGATGGCAGGAGCCGAACAGCTCTCGCGCCGCGACGACCCGGTCGCCGCTCTTCAGCTGACAGGCCAGCGACGCGAAGATCGCCGCCATGCCGGTCGCCGTCGCCCGGCACATCTGCGCCCCTTCCAGGGCCGCCAGACGCTCCTCGAAGGTGGTGACCGTCGGGTTGCCGTAGCGCGCGTACATATAGACGTCGTTCTCGCCCTTGAACGCCGCCTCGGCCTCGGCGGCCGAATTGAAGACGAAGCCGGAATTCAGATAGAGCGCCTCGGCGGTCTCGTTGTTCGGGCTGCGGTGGAGGCCGGCGCGGACCATCCGGGTCGCGCGGCGCAGGCCAGTCTTGGCGGAGGTCAAGCGGACGTCTCCTTCGCTTGGGGCGGCAGGAACTCCGGCAGCACGACCGCCTGGGAGACGATCACACCGTCCGGACCGTGGGTAATTCCGGGGGATCCGTAGAGGACATAGCCCTCCTTGAGCGCATCGCCGACACGCACGCAGAACGCGGCGTCGTCCGCCCCGGTAAGCAGTCGATAAAGCTTGCGATCAGTCATGGCGTTCCCCTCAACCCTGCTGCCAGGGCAAGCCGCTGGCGCGCCAGCCGGAGACCGTATTGCGATGACCGGTGCCGTCCTTCGGCCCCTCGAAGCCGTCGGAGATGTTACGGCAATCGCCGAACCCTGCCTCGGTCAGGGCGATGGCGGCGTTCTTGGAGCGCTGCCCCGAGCGGCACAGGACCAGGACCGGCACGTCCTTCTCCGGAACCATCCGGCGGACCGCCTCGACGAACCCGCCATTGGGCGCCATGCCGGGAAAAGTCTGCCAGGAGATCAGGACCGGCTCCCGGTCGAGGCTGCTCAGATCCGGACGGCCCACAAAGGTCCATTCCGCATCGGTCCGCACGTCCAGCAGCACCGCCCGTTCATCGTCCTGGAGAATATTCATAGCCTCGACGCTGGTCACGTCGCCGGCATAGCCGTCGCCCGTCATCGTCCGGTCCTCATGTCACTATCCCGTCTCGCGGGGCGAAATCCATAGCCCCTGGGGCTCGCGCCGACAACTGTGCCGATGGGCAACAACCATGAATTAGGGATCTTGCCGCCGGGTTCGCGTGCCCCCTACGCTTGAGTGACCATAAAGCATGACGACCGGTCGCCAACCCTTTTTGGCCACAAGACCGGCGCTGAAAGAGGGAGGATGCCGTGAGCGTTGCGATTACGAAATCCGTCGACCGCCGCGATCTGCCGCGGCCGACACGCGACCTGGCAAGGGCCCGCGCCGATATCGATCGTTACGGATACTGCCTGCTGCGGGACGCGGTGCCGGAGCCGCTGCTGTCGGAGGTCCGCGCGCGGACGCAGGCGCAGGCCGATGCCGAGAAACGCCTGGACCACGCCTTCGAGGATGGTGGTGCCAATCAGCAATGGGGCGCCTTCCGCGACGAGGCGGGCCGGATCCGCGCCGACGCCTTCAAGGCCCGCAGCGGCGGCGTCAACCAGCGGGTCTGGATGCTGGCGAACAAGGGACGGGTCTATCACGAAGTGCTGGAACGCGAACCGATCCTCGACCTGGTCGGCCATGTGCTCGGCGACGCCTTCCAGCTTTCCGCCTTCAACGCCAATATCGCCCGGCCCGGCAGCGTGCCGATGAACCTGCACACCGATCAGTGGTGGGCGCCGATACCGCACCGCCCGGAGCACCGCCCGCTGCCGATCGGCTCGACGAACCGCACCACATTCGACCGCGACCCCGGCCTTGCGCCGATGGACGTGCCGGCGATGATTGCGCCCGCCGCCTGCGCCCAGGTGATCGTCATGCTGAACGACTTCACCGACGCCAATGGCGGCACCAGGATCGTGCCGGGCAGCCACCTCTGGGGCCGCCATCCGGACCCGAACCTGGACGGCGACATCGAGACGATCGCCGCCGAGGGGCCCGCCGGCACCGCCGTCATCACCGACGGCCGGATCTGGCATGGCACCGGTGCGAATAGGGGTAACACCGACCGCTGGGGCCTGCTGGTCACCTTCTGCGGACCGCAGTTCCGGCCGCAGGAGAACTACACGGTCGGACTTTCCGACGAGATGTATGACGCGGCATCGGAGCAAGTTCGCGCCCTGCTCGGCTTCGGGGTGTGGTGGGCCTATGGCCGCACCGGCGACCCGACCGTCGAACAGATTTCTCGACAACCCGCCATCGGGGAGCTCGGCTGACATGGACGCCGCCGTCTACCGCACACCGGAACGGGCGGCCGCCCGATGGATCGTTGCCTTCAATAGCGCCCTCCAGAACGGCACATCCGCCATGGTCGCCGACTTGCTCGAGGCCGACAGCCACTGGCGGGACACGGTGGCGCTGAGCTGGACGCTGAAGACGACCAGCGGGCGCGACCGGATCGCCACCGACCTCGCGGCGCTGGCCGGGGAGCGGGGCATGCGCGACATCGCCATCGACAGCGACCGCTGCCCACCCCGCACCGTCCGCCGCGCCGGGTCGGAGGTGGTCGAGGCGATCCTCACCTTCGAGACCGATATCGGGCGCTGTTCCGGACTGCTGCGGATGAAGGTCGGCTCCGAGCGGGCCTGGACCCTGCTGACCGCCTTGGAGGCGATCCGAGGTCACGAGGAAGAAGTCTTGCGGGCCGGGCGCGACGAACCGGCGGTCGCCCGCGCCTTCCACGGCCCGAACTGGCTCGACAAGCGCCGGGGCACCGCCGCCTATGCCGATCGCGACCCAACGGTGCTTGTGGTCGGCGGCGGCCATGGCGGCATCACCGCGGCGGCACGGCTCGGCCAGCTCGGCATCGACACCCTGGTGGTCGACAGGATGGCCCGGATCGGCGACAACTGGCGCCTGCGCTATCACGGGCTGAAGCTGCACAACACGCTGCACAGCAACCACCTGCCCTACCTGCCGTTCCCCGAGACCTTCCCGTCCTACATCCCCAAGGATCTGATCGCGAACTGGCTCGAATTCTATGTCGACGTCATGGCGATCAACTTCTGGACCCGCACCAGTTTCGACGGAGCCCAGTGGGACGCCGCGGCGCGTTGCTGGATCGCGCGGCTGACGCTGGCCGACGGCAGCACCCGCGAGATGCGCCCGCGCCATATCGTCATGGCGACCAGCGTCAGCGGCACGCCGAGCATTCCCGAGATCCCGACGCTGGAGGCCTTCGAGGGCACGGTCCAGCATTCGAGCCAGTTCGGCGACGGCGCCCAATGGCGCGACCGGCCGGTCATGGTCTTCGGCACCGGCACCAGCGCCCATGACATCGCCCAAGATCTTCAGGGCAACGGTGCGCGGGTCACCATGGTGCAGCGCAGCCCGACTCTGGTGGTGAACATCGAGCCGAGCGCGCAACTCTATGACGGCGTCTATCTCGGGCCCGGTCCGGCGCGCGACGACCGCGACCTGATCACTCTCTCGGTCCCCCTGGCGCTGATGAAGGTCGCCCACAAGGAGATTACCGACCGGGTGAAGCAGATCGACAAGCCGCTGCTGGACGGACTGGAGAAGGCCGGGTTCCGGCTCGATTTCGGCGAGGACGGCACCGGCTGGCCCCTCAAATATCGCACCCGCGGAGGCGGCTATTATTTCAACGTCGGCTGCTCGGAGCTGATCGCGGATGGGAAGATCGATCTGATCCAGTATGGCGAGATCGACCGCTTCACCGCCGCCGGCGTGGCGATGAAGACGGGGGAGGAACGCCCGGCGGAGCTGGTCGTGCTGGCCACCGGCTACAAGAACCAGGACCACATGGTGCGGCTGCTGTTCGGCGAAGCGGTGGCGGAGCAGGCCGGGCCGGTCTGGAACTTCAATCCGAACACCCAGGAACTGCGCAACATGTGGATGGCCACCGGTCATCCGGGGCTGTGGTTCACCGGCGGCGCCTTCTCCCAGTGCCGGATCTACTCAAAATACCTGGCCCTGCAGATCCAGGCCCGGGAGCTGGGACTGGTGGGGTAGTTTCGTCCTCTTTCGTCTTCCGGGCCTTGCGCCGGGATCGAGGAATGGGGTCGCTGGAGCCCTCGGAGATTGTTCTCAACCGCTCCAGAAAGCGTCCCCCTGGGCTCCGGCGCCTGCATAAAGATCCCGAAACAAGTTCGGAATGACGGTGGGAAGACACTGCTACGTCACTTCCCCCAACGCGCCGCCAGCAGGTCCAGGTCCTTCGCCATGGTCAGCAGCGTGTCGCGGGTCTGCGGATGCAGTGGCTCCAGCGGGTGGCGGACATGGTCGGATTTGATCACTCCGCCGGCCTGCATCACCGTCTTGCAGGCCCGCAGGCCGCATTGGCGGTTCTCGAAATTGATCAGCGGCAACAGGCGATTGTACTGCGCCTCCGCCTTCGCCCGATCGCCGGCCAGGAAGTCCACCACGATCGGCCGGATCTGCTCGCAGGCAAGGCCGCTGGTCATCGTCCCGGTGGCGCCCGCGTCGAGATCGGCCAGCAGGGTGATGCCCTCCTCGCCGTCGAACGGGCCGTCAATATGCTCGCCCGCCGCCTCGATCAGCGCCCGCAGCTTTCCGGCGGTGCCGGGCATCTCGATCTTGAAGTAGGTGACGCTGTCGAGCTCCCGGGCGATCCGCGCCAGCAGCGGCAGCGACAGGGCCACGCCGCTGAGCGGCGCGTCCTGGATCATGATCGGAATACCGATCGCCTGGGACAGGGCGGCGAAATGCTCGAACACGCCCTGGTCTCCGGCCTTCAGCAGGGCGCCATGATAGGGCGGCATCATCATGACCATCGCCGCCCCCTGCGCCTCCGCCCGCCGACAGCGTTCGACCGCGACCTGAGTCGAGAAATGACTGCAGGTGGCGATCACCGGCACGCGCCCCGCCACATGCTCCATGCAGAGCGTCTGCAGGATCTCGCGCTCGGCGTCGGAGAGCAGGAACTGCTCGGAATAGTTCGCCAGAATGCACAGCCCGTCCACACCCTGGTCGATCATGCAGTCCAGCACCCGCTTCTGCCCCTCCAGGTCGAGCGCGCCGTCCTCGTGGAAGGGCGTGGGGACGATCGGGAAGATGCCGGTATAGGGCGTTTCCTTGGGCATTTAGAGCCTCTTGGGGTTTGTCGGTCAGAGACGTCAGACTAGCGGCGCTCCGCTCACGACGCGAGCATGCATGCCCCTCTCCTTCCACGTCACCCGAACGGATGGATCGGTCAGTGCGCGTAGTCAGGCTGCTCCGCATCGACCCAGCGCTTGAACCCGCCCCAATGGCCGAGGCCCTGACCCTTGCGGGCGAGGTTGCCCATCTCGGCGCAGACATCCTCCGGGATCAGCGCCATCTCGCCGCCGCCCGCCGTCGCCAGGAGCTGGTACATGCAGGCGCGCTCGAGCTGATAGACATCGAGATAGGCCTTCGCGATGCTGTCGGTGGCGATCAGCGCGCCGTGGTTGCGCAACATCAGCAAGCGCTTGTCGCCGAGCACTTCGGCCATATGCTTGCCCTCGTCCTCGCTGGCCAGCACGCCGTCATAGACTTCGTAGTAGACGAAATCGTCGTGGAAGCGCGCCGCCTGCTGCGAGCTGCGCGGCTCGAAGCGCATGTCCTGGCGGATCGACATGGCGGTGATGTAGGGAGCGTGGACATGGATCACGCATTTGGCGTCGGGCCGTGCCTTGTGCACCGGGTAGTGGATGATCCAGCCGGCCCGGATCGGCGCCGGACCGCCGGACATGAGCTCGCCCTTGCCGTTCATCAGCGCGAGATTGCTGGCGGTCACCTGGGACCAGTGCATGTGGCCGGGCGAGATCAGCATGGCGTCGGGGTCGTCCGGCGAAATCACGCTGATATGGTTCCACACCCCTTCGTTCAGGCCATGCAGAACGGCGAGGCGATGGGCGGCGGCAACGTCTATGCGGGCTTCCAGTTCAGCGCTGTTCATCTTCATGACCGACCTCCTAGGTTTCCGGAAGTCTAGGGCGCGCAAAAGATCGGCGGAAGCCACGGACTTGCGTTACATCGCCCGGGCCCCAAGTATCGTTCGGTACCGAACCTGAGGAGTCCCTGATGGCCGAGGCGGCCCTTTTCGCCTTCGAGAACACCTATGCCCGTCTGCCCGACCGGTTCTTCGCCAAACTGGCGCCGACCCCGGTTGAGGCCCCACGCCTGCTGTTGCTGAACGAGGGACTGGCGCGCGACCTGAACCTCGACCCGCTTCTGCTCGGCACCAACGAGGGCGCACAGATACTGAGCGGCAACCGGATTCCGGACGGGGCGGAACCTCTGGCCATGGCCTATGCCGGTCATCAGTTCGGCGGATGGGTGCCGCAGCTTGGCGACGGACGGGCGATCCTGCTCGGCGAAGTGGTGGACCGCCACGGCATGCGCCGCGACATCCAGCTCAAGGGCTCCGGTCCCACGCCGTTCTCGCGCATGGGCGACGGCCGCGCCGCGCTCGGCCCGGTGCTGCGCGAATACATCGTCAGCGAGGCGATGGCGGCGATGGGCATCGCCACCACCCGATCGCTGGCGGTGGTCACCACCGGCGAGGCCGTGTTCCGCGAGCGCGTCCTGCCCGGTGGCATCCTGACCCGGGTCGCGCGCAGCCATATCCGCGTCGGCACCTTCCAGTTCTTCGCCGCCCGCCGCGATGCCGAAGGGCTGAAGCTGCTGGCCGACCATGTGATCGACCGCCACTATCCCGACGCCCGCGACAGCGACAATCCTTACCGCGCCCTGCTCGACCAAATCGTCGCCGTGCAGGCCGAACTGATCGCGTCCTGGATGGGTATCGGCTTCATCCACGGGGTGATGAACACCGACAACATGTCGATCGCCGGAGACACGATCGACTATGGTCCCTGCGCTTTCATGGACACCTATCATCCCGGCACGGTGTACAGCTCGATCGACCATGGCGGACGCTACGCCTACGGCAACCAGCCGGGGATCGCCCACTGGAACCTCGCCTGTCTCGCCCAATGCCTGCTGCCGCTGATCGACGGGAGCGAGGACCGGGCGATGGATATCGCCCAAGAGGCGATCAACGCCTTCCCCGACCGCTACCGTGCCGCCCATACAAGGAACTTCGTCGCCAAACTCGGCCTGGAGCAGGTACGGGACGGCGACGACGATCTGGTCGACGGTCTGCTCAAAGCGATGGAAGACGGGGCAGCGGACTTCACGCTGACCTTTCGCCGGCTGTCGGACCTCGCGCGCGATGGCGGCGAGGATGGTCCGGTTCTGGACCTGTTCACGGATCCGGCGGGATTTGGCGCCTGGGCCGAGCGCTGGCGTGCACGGCTGGACAGCGAGGCGAGGGACGACAAGGCCCGCCAGGACGCCATGCGCGCGATCAATCCGGCTTACATTCCGCGCAACCATCAGGTCGAAGCGGCCCTGGACGCCGCTGTCGAGGCGGGAAGTCTGGAGCCTCTGCACGATCTGCGCGCCGTGCTGCAGACCCCGTTCACCACCCAGCCGGGGCAGGAGCGCTACGAACTGCCGCCGAAGCCCGAGGAAGAGGTCAAGGCGACGTTCTGCGGGACGTGAACAGGAGCGATTTCTCCCGCTTCTTCCTGTCGACGCTCTCCGACCTTGTCCCGGGACCCGCTCCCCCTCACCCGGACGCGCGCACGAATGCGCCGCGTGTCCCTAAGCGTTGCAAGCGCTCGGACACACGCCACCAGTCGGCAAGCCTCTACAGCCTCACCGCCGGTCGTCCCGGATGAACGGTCCGCTTAGTGGGCGGTCGCCAATTCCAGCTTGATGCCGGTGCGCTGCGGCTCGATCGGCTGCAGCGACTGTTTGTCCTCGCCGGCCCAGATCGCCACCAGCAGGAACTCCACTGAGCCGTCCTCGACGGTCTCCTCGACCTCTTCTTCGGCGGCGGGTTCCGGAACCACCAGGCCTTGTTCGGCGACATAGAACGTGTGCTCGCCGAAGATCTCCTGGAGCTGGCCCATCGTCGGATTATCGTCAGGCAACGGGTCGGCCCCGGTCTGCCGCTGGACGGCAGCCGTCTGGTCTGTGGTCAACTTCATATGGAATTACCCCTTCCAGTCGGGGGTTCGGACCAGGCATCGAGCTTACGCTGCGGTTCGGTCCATGGTTTCGGCTCTCGTCGACACCTGCCGGCAGGCTGACAGACCCGGTCCGGAAATTCAAATCGGCAGGCACTCGCCC
>JARGOG010000068.1 GCA_029212785.1 Thalassobaculaceae bacterium | reverse complement strand
CGCCTCATCCGAGGTCGATGCCGTCCATGTCGACGGCAGGAAGTTCACGCGCCGCCGATAGTGCGGATCCGCTACCGTCTCAGGCTGGGCGATTGAGCCCGCGGGGCCTCCGGACTACGATCATTGCCGATCAGCGAGGGAGGATACGACCGTGCCACGCTACACGCCCGGCCCGTGGAAAATGCGCCCCAACGGAGAGCTCTGGTCCTATCAGCGCGGCGGAAACCCGTCGCAGATCGGAACCATGTACTGGACCGGCAAGTCGGAGGAGCGCGATGGCAATGCCCGGATCATCGCCGGTGCCGCCGATCTCAGCGAGAGCATGGACGAACTCATGCTGATCATCTGCCAGCCGGAGATCGTCGAAGCGATCCAGAACTGCGACCGGATCTCCGCCAAGTCGCGGATGATCATCGAGAACGCCCGCAGCGCGCTTGAGGAGGTCACCGGGCGGAAACTGCCGGAATGGCCGAAGCGGGATCCGCACGACACCCGGCTCGAGTCCACTTAACGCAGCATCGG
The DNA here is from genome assembly GCA_029212785.1 of Thalassobaculaceae bacterium. Classification (GTDB taxonomy): domain Bacteria; phylum Pseudomonadota; class Alphaproteobacteria; order Thalassobaculales; family Thalassobaculaceae; genus Thalassobaculum. The sequence goes on along the minus strand of JARGOG010000068.1, from coordinate 22,318 downwards.
GTCCGTACATGCAACTCCGCGAGCTTCTGGCGACCGTGGCGTCCAGCAAAGTGGGCGACTGGGAGATCATCTTCCGACCGACCCTGCGTCACCGTTTCACCGAGATCCAAAACGACGCGGGCGAACGCGAGCAGCTGCTCGTCGACGAACACCTAGTGTCCTTCGCCTACCGTCCCGACATCGCCATCACCATGGCGTATGGGCTGGTTGAACAGGCCGCCTACGAGCTGCCGGCGGGTCAACCGTTCGCCCAGGAGAATGCCCGCACCCTGTTTCTCGATATTTTCCACGAAGGACGGATCGTTCACCGGGAAACCGTGCTCAGCGTCGACCGCCAGCGTTGCCTGCTGCCCATGCCGAAGGTTTGGGAGCCACCGATCAGCGTGCCGACGGCGCAGTTCAGCCTGATCCGGCTCGTGCATTCCCTGGCCGGACCGCCGACGGACTATGATTCGTACTTCAAGGAAAGCGGCATGGTCCGTTCGGACCAAGTGCCCTGGCCCTGAGCGGCGTCCGGCGAGCGATCAGAAGCCTTTGGAGAACATGACGCCGGCCTTGTTGATCAGGAACAGCACACCCAATCCGCCGATGATGATCACAAGCAGCCATCCCGTCGCCTTCAGCGCGACCGAGATATCCTTGTTCTTCGCTTTCTTCTTGGGCCGGGCTGCGGTTGCAGCCGGTGCGGCGGCCGCGACATCGCCGGCCTTGCCGGCGGCGGGCGGCGGCGGCGGCGGCCGATCCTTCGGCGCCTTCGAGGTGTCGAAGACGACCAGTTCCTTGCCCTGACCGGTCTTCGGATCGAAGGTATCCTTGATGACCTTGATGCCTTCGAACCGCTTCTCGCCGTGCAGTTGCTTGGCGACCTCGATCGCGGTGTCCTTGTCAGGATAGGTCGAATCGATGACCCACTGACCGCCTTTCAGCGTATGGACCTCAAACAGAGATTGCGCCATTGCTCCCCTCGCGGCAGGTGCGGCCGAGACCGCCGGAGCTTAAGCGATGGCACCGGCGAAGTCAGCCGAATGCTGTATAATTTACTTTCCCTTACCAGACAAAACGAAACGGCCCCGCCAAGCTGGCGGGGCCGTGATCCGTTATCCGCCGTGGCGGCTATTCGCGATTGCCGAACAGCTGCAGCAGGAACAGGAACAGGTTGATGAAGTCGAGATACAGGGTCAGCGCGCCCATGATCGCCTTCTTGCCGGCGATCTCGGAGCCGTCGACCGCATTGTACATCTCCTTGATCCGCTGGGTGTCGTAGGCGGTCAGGATCGAGAAGACCAGCACGCCGCCGACGGAGATCATGAACTGCAGCGCCGTCGAGGCCAGGAAGATGTTGACGACGCTGGCGATCAGCACGCCGAACAGGCCCATGACCGCGAAAGTGCCAAGACCCGAGAGGTCCTTCTTCGTGGTGTAGCCGTAGAGGCTGAGACCGGCGAAGGCGGCCGAGGTGATGAAGAACACCCGCGCGATGCTCTCGCCCGTATAGACGAGGAAGACCGAGGACAGCGACAGGCCCATCAGGGCGGCGAAAACGTAGAACGAGATCCGCGCAGTCGAGAGCGACATGCTCGAGACCCGGGCGGAAATCAGAAAGACCATGCCGATCGGCGCCAGCATGACGACCCAGCGCAGCGGCGACATGTAGATCGCCTGGCCGAAGGATGTGAGCGCGCCGTCCTGGACCGCGAGCAGGGTGCTGCCGAACGCGATCAGACCGGTGAAGGCGAGCGCGGCAACCATGTGATTGTAGACGCCGAGCATGTACTGGCGCAGACCGACGTCGTAATGGGCGACATCGGCTTGTGACCGCGACATCGTCTGACGATCGTAATCCATCGTGAACCTCTTCATCTGCGCCGACCCCCTGCCGGCATACAGTCATAAGGTAGGGACGGTGGCGGTTTCCTTCAACAGGAACCGGATTCGAATTTCCCGATGTCTTGCGCTTTTTCGCGGAACCCGGCCGAAACCCGTAAGCGGGTTGTATTGGCCCAGATGAGCCTATATCGCCAGACAACCGTCACCCGCTGAGAGAAACCGCACCTATGGAAGAAGAACGCCTGCTCGACGGGCTGGTTTCCGGGCCCGATGACGCCGACTACCACCTGGACCTGTTCGGGCTCGACGTGCCGCATGCAACGGAATCGATCCGCCTGATGCTGGAGCGCAACCGGTTCCGCGCCCCGCGGACCATCCTGGTGACCCTCGGCGAGCCGGATCCATACGGCAAGGGCAACCTGTTCCAGCCGGTCGGCCGCCAGCTTCTCGACGCCCGACGCGGCGGCATCATCGACGCGATGAAGCCGATCACCAGCGATCACGGCCCGGGATTCTGGCTCCGCACGGTCGGCAACGAGAAGGCATCGGCTGAGCCCGCCGAACGCTAGATCACGAAATCGTTATTCAGCCGCCTCGGCACGCAGTTCGCGGCGGGTCTGCCGGCGGCTCTCGCTCTTGAGCTGGCCGCAGGCGGCGAAAATATCGCGGCCCCGCGGCCGGCGTACCGGCGAGGCGTAACCGGCCTTCAGGACCACCTGGGCGAACCGCTCGATATGCTCGTCATTCGAGCACACATAGTTCGAGCCGGGCCAGGGATTGAACGGGATCAGGTTGATCTTCGCCGGAATGCCACGGATCAGCGACACCAGCCGCTTGGCGTCCTCGAGACTGTCGTTGATGCCCTCAAGCATCACGTACTCGAAGGTGATGCGCCGGGCGTTGTTCACCCCCGGATAGGCCCGGCAGGCGTCCAGCAGCGTCTGAATCGGCCACTTCTTGTTGATCGGCACCAGGATGTCGCGGGTGTCGTCGGTGGTCGCGTGCAGGGAGATCGCCAGATTGACCCCGATCTCCTCACCGCAGCGCTCCATCATCGGCACCACACCGGAGGTCGACAGGGTAATCCGTCGGCGCGACAGGGCCACACCCTCGTTGTCCATGACAATGCGCAGGGCCGAGGCCACATTCTCGAAATTGTACAGCGGCTCGCCCATGCCCATCAGCACGATGTTGGTGAGCCGCCGGTTGAACCCGCCGGTCGGAAAGCCGCCAAGTTCGTCGAGCGCCAGCATCACCTGGCCGACGATCTCCGCCGTCGTCAGGTTGCGCACCAGGCGCTGGGTCCCGGTATGGCAGAACGAACAGGTCAGCGTGCAGCCAACCTGCGAGGAGATGCAGAGCGTGCCGCGATCCTCCTCCGGGATGAACACCATCTCCGCCTCGTTGCCGTCGGCGAAGCGCAGCAGCCACTTGATGGTACCGTCGATGCTGTCCTGTCGGGTGGCGATCGCCGGCCGCGAAATCCGGAACCGCTCGGCAAGCTGCTGGCGAAGCGGCTTGGCCAGGTTGGTCATGCCGTCGAAGCCGATCGCGCCCTTATGGTAGATCCACTGCCAGACCTGATTGGCACGGAACTTCGGCAGGCCGGCCTCGGCAAACAGCGCGACCATGGCCTCGCGTTCCACGCCGACCAGGTCGATGCGCGACTCAGCCGGCATCGGCCCGCGCGCGGCGAAGGCACGCAGGTCCGCGGCGGCCTGCTCGGCCGAGACGGTCGTGATGTCAGCTTGCGTCATGGGGCGCAAAATGGCGCCGACACCCGCAGAGCGCAAGTCTCGTGTAAGCGGACCCCACTCGGAGAGTTCCCTGGACCATTCCGGGAGGCGGGCTCAAGGGGACGCTTGGTGGTCAGGGGCCGGAGCTTCAGGGGCAGGATTTGTCGATCAGGCCCTTCGTGGCGGTGAAGCCGCTCAGCGAATAGGTATCGGTGGTCAGCGTCCCGCGCGAAGACACGCCCTTCACCACCATATCCGAGCCCCGCACCATCGCCTGGACCAGCGGGCCGTCCTCTTCGGGGCCGCGCGTCCACGCGCGATCGCCGCTGGTGAACATATCGAAGGTGGCGCCGCCGATCTGCACGGTGACCTGGCTGTCCTGGCGGAACGTGTAGCCGATCACGATGCTCACCTCACCGGCGATTCCCGATTTGGGGTCGTTGGTGACGAGCGCGAAAACCTCGCCGCGGGCGCTGTAGTCACCCTCGGCCTTCTTCGGCGATGACGCCATGTAGCAGACCTTGGCGCCGCCGCGCTGCAGGCTGAACGCCGTCCAGTCGCCGTTGCGGCCGATCCGTTCCGGCTCGGCCGCCGACGCCGGCGTGACGCCCAGCATCGCCATTGTCAGCACTCCGAGGACCGCCAGGGCCATCTTCGTGGTTCGGGTCTTCCAGCTCATTGCTCTCATCCCTCCGCGCCCGCTCCCGATCCGTCGCCATCGGCCAATCCGATCGGAGCACGGCTAGCCTTCGATGCCATCCCCGCCCGGCGATTTCAATTGCCGAGCGTCAATTCCCATCCAAGCCGACGGATGTGGCAGAGAAATGGCGGTGTCGACGGCTCCTGTGATCCGGCGGCCGCGCCGTCGCGTAAACGGGGCATGGAGGCACGAATCTGGTTTGACGGCGAATCGACGCAAGCGGCGGGGGCCTTTCCCGCCGCTGCGGTTGCGTCCGGCCGGAAGCTCCCTTTACATGACGGCATGACGTCCACCCCCGCCCCCGCCGCCGCTCCGGCGTCCTTCGATACCCTTATCGAGGCGGTCGCCAGAGACCGCAGCCGGGAGGCCTTTGCCGACTTGTTCGGGCATTTCGCTCCGCGTCTCAAATCCTATCTGATGCGTCTTGGAACCGACGACTCAACGGCGGAAGAGGTCGTTCAGGAAGCCATGGTGATGGTCTGGCGCAAGGCGGGGAGCTTCGACCGACGCCAAGCCAGCGCCAGCACTTGGATCTTCACCATTGCCCGGAACAAACGGATCGATCGCCTGCGCCGCGAGCGCCGCCCGGAGCTCGACCCGCACGACCCGGCCCTCGTTCCCGATCCGGAACGCCCGGCCGACAGGGCGGTCGAGGACCTCCAGTCACGCAGCAGGATCCTGTCTGCGATCGAAATATTACCGGCAGAGCAATCCGAATTGATCCGCCTGGCGTATTTCGACGAGAAAACCCATGCGGAAATCGCGGCGGAGAAGGACCTTCCCCTCGGCACCGTTAAATCACGAATTCGCCTGGCGCTTGGACGCATGCGGCGAGAGGTTGAAGATCTTGGCTGACATCTGCCCCAACCACCATCCGGAAGCGGCCGCTCTCCTCGACTACGCCACCGGAAAGGCGGCGCAGGCCACGTCCGTACTCGTCGCCACACATCTGGCCCTGTGCCCGGCCTGTCGCGCCGATGTGCGTCGGTTCGAGGCGCTTGGCGGCGCCCTGGTCGACGCGGAGCCGCCGGCGGTCCTGGCCAACGGCGCCCTGGCCGCGGTGCTTGCCCGGCTCGACGCGGGGGACGACGAGGAGGATCAGCCACAGGGCGAAACCGCGGACGCTGAAACCATCCGACTGATCCCGCAGCCGCTGCGCGCCTATCTCGGCACCGGGATCGACAGCCTGGCCTGGAAGATTCGCGGCATCGGCGTGCGCGAGGCGGTGCTCGATTTCGGTGACCCGTCCGTGCGCACCTCGCTGGTCCGCATCGCGCCGGGGGTCAAGATCCTGTCGCATACCCATGACGCGATCGAGACCACCATGGTGCTGAAAGGCGCCTTCAACGACGTGACCGGGCGTTACGCCCGCGGCGACGTCGCCACGGCCACCTCGGAGCTCGATCACACGCCGACCGCCGAGGCGGACGAAGAATGCATCTGTCTGATCATTGTCGAGGGTAATCTGCGGTTCACCGGCCGCCTCACGCGGCTGCTCAATCCGCTGATGCGGTTTTGACGCCCACCGTTCGTTTCGGACTTATCCGGCGTCCCTACTCACCGTCCCTTTGCGCCGCTTCGGCCGCCTTGCGATCGCGGCGACGTTGTTTTCGGACCCATAGCGGCGCGCCGAACTGCGGCACCGGGGCCGGCTCCGTCGGTGCGCCGGGACGGTAGGGGCGCGGCGCGAACAGGCCGAGACACAGCATCCGGTCATACATCACCAATCCACCGGCCAGGCTGACATTCAGCGAGAACCGGGTCGGGATCTTGACCACATGGTCGCAACGCTCGACCAGCTCCGGATTCAGCGACCCGCGCTCCGGCCCCATGATGTAGGCCGCGTTCTTCGGGTGATGGAAGCTCGGCAGTTCGATCGCATCGTCGGTGATCTCCACCCCGACAAGCGCGCAGCCCTGGGGCAGCAGCATCTCGTCCGGCGTACCGAAGCGGTAGTAGGGCAGGTTGCCCGTGGCGCCGGAGGTGTCCGCCTGTTTCAGTTCGTGCCTGTTGTAGGTCTCGCCGACCGTGAACACGAAGCTCGCCCCGAAGGCATGGGCCGTGCGCATGAGCGCGCCGACATTCTGCGCCTTGTTGATGCGGTCGGCACCAATCCCGAAATATCCTCGCATACCCGTCCTTCGCCTCGGGAACCCAGTTTTGGCGGCGGAACTTGCCCCAGGGCGGGGGTGGAGGCAAGCTGCGTCGCCCCTCACCCGGAGACGAGAGATGAACGACGCCACCCCCATCGCCCCAGCGACCTCGACCGGTGATGACCGTATTCTGCGGGTCCATACCGGCCACGAATCCGCCCCGATCGTCGTGGAGGTCACCCGCGGCGGCATGGTGGAAAGCGTGCACCGGGTGATTGCCGCCGTCACCGATGCTGCCGGCAAGCCGGTACTGTCCTGGGGTGATACCGACCGGCTGGTCTACGGCCGGTCGGCGATCAAGCCGATCCAGGCGCTGCCGGTGCTGGAGAGCGGCGCCGCCGATGCCTACAAGCTCGGCGAGGACGAGGTCACGCTGTGCTGCGCCAGCCATTCCGGCGAGCCGATGCATGTGGACCGGGTCACCGCCTGGCTCGACCGGCTCGGTCTCTCGCCCGACGACCTGGAATGCGGCCCGCAGATCCCGACCCACGAACCCTCGGCCCACGCGATGATCCGCGCCGGCGAGAAGCCGACCCGCGCGCATAACAATTGCTCAGGCAAGCATTCCGGCATGCTGACGACGGCGGTGCATCTGGGCGAGCCGACCAAGGGCTATATCCGCGAGGAACACCCGGTGCAGAAGCGCCTGCGCGCGGCCATGGAAGAGATGAGCGGCTGCGATCTCTCCGGCGTGCCGACCGGCTATGACGGTTGCGGCATTCCGGTTTTCGGCGTGCCGCTGAAGGGCATGGCGACGGCGATGGCGCAATTCGCCGACCCGTCGCGCCTGCCGTCCGTCCGCGCCGACGCCACCCGCCGGATCGTCGCCGCCTGCGCCAAGCATCCGCTGCTGATCGGCGGCACCGGCCGCTTCAACAGCAAGATTCTGGCCGAGACCGGCGAGACCTGTCTGCTCAAGAGCGGGGCGGAAGGCGTCTTCGCCGGTGCCGTGCCGGGCAAGGGCGTGGGCATCTGCCTGAAGACCGATGACGGCAACGGCCGCGCCGCCAGTGTCGCCATGGGCGCGATCCTGCGCCATCTCGGCGTGATCGACGACGCCAAGGCCGCCCGGCTCGCTGACACGCTGGTGACGCCGATCCACAACTGGGAAGGCCGTCTCGTCGGCCATGTCCGCCCGGCCCCCGACCTGGCGTTCTGAGGCGGCGGGTGAGCGATACCGATCCCGGCGAGGCCGACCGCAAGGTCCGCGCCCAGTACGAGGCCTATCCCTACCCGGCCCGCGACCCGCGTGATGAGGCGAAACGCCTGATCACCGGCTCGCCGAGCCATCTGGACGAGATCCGGCATTACGTCTTCGCCGGCCGTCTCGACCTTGGCCGGCCGTTTCGGGCACTGGTCGCTGGCGGCGGGACGGGCGACGCGGCGATCATGTTGGCGCAGCAGCTCGCGGATGCGGGCGCGGCCGATGCCGAGGTCACCCATCTCGACATCTCCTCGGCCTCACGCGCCATCGCCATGAAGCGGGCGGAGGCGCGTGGTCTGACAAACATCCGCTTCGCCGACGGGCCGATCGAGCGGGTGGCCGAGGTCGCACCCGGCGCTTACGACTACATCGACTGCTGCGGCGTGCTGCACCATCTCGACAGCCCGGAGGCCGGCCTGACGGCGCTTGTCGGCGTGCTGAAGCCCGCGGGCGGCATGGGCCTGATGGTCTACGGCACGCTTGGGCGCACCGGCGTCTACCCGGTACAGGAAGCCCTGGCCCAGCTCGCCGGCGGCCGCGGCGAAGCGGAGAAGGTGGGGCTGGCCAAGCGTCTGGTCGCCGGATTGCCGAAGGCCCACTGGCTCAAGCGCAATCCCTTCGTCGGCGACCATATGACCGGCGGCGATGCCGGGCTCTACGACCTGCTGCTGCACCCGCGCGACCGGGCCTACCGGGTGGCGGAGTTCGCCACTCTCGTCGCCGCGGCCGGACTCGTGGTCCGCGCTTGGATCGAGCCGGCGCGGTACGATCCGGACACCTACCTGAGCGATCCCATGCTTCGGAAAGCGGCCGCCGGCCTTCCCCCGCTGGAGCGCGCGGCCTTGGCCGAGCGGCTGTCTGGCGCCATGGCCAAGCACATCGTCTATGCCCTGCCCGCCGACCGCGTCGACCTGCAACCGCCCGATCCCACCGCCGACGGCGCCGTTCTGGTGCTGCGCGACCTCGACCCGTCAACGGTATCGAAGGGTCTCTCCGGCGGGGTGCTGAAGGCCGATCTCGGCGGGGCGCCCTGGCAGGCGCCTCTGCCGGCCGTCGCATCCGCGATCATCGCCCGGCTCGACGGCACCCGCACGGTCGCCGACATCCGCGCCGCGCTGAAACCCGGCGACCCGGCCCGCTTCGCCGAGCATGTCCGCGCGACCTTCGCGGCCTTCCACGCCATCAACCGGATGCTGGTGCGCGAGATCCGCTGAGATCCTCTCTGCCTCCCCGACTTCCTGGGCGCTCGGCCACAGGCAGGGTGTCCAGGAAGTCGAAGGGAGACGGAATTGTCCCTAGACCGTTATCGTCTTCCCGTCCTCCGCCACCTCATGGACGACCTCGCCGGCCGCCACCCGGGCCAGCATGTCCTCGTTCATATGGGTGAGGATCAGGCGACGGGGCCGGATGCGGTCCAGATTCGCTACCAGAGTCTTCAGGTCGAGGTGATAGGGCACGGTCTTGTCGAAGAAATAGGCCTCGGCGATGAACAGGTCGGCGTCGCGGCCGACCTCCACCAACCCCTCCACCCATTCGGTGTCGCCGGTATAGGCTAGCACCTTGCCGTCGACGGTGACGCGATAGGCGAAGAACGGTTCCCCCGGCGGGCCGTGCACGACCAGGGTGGGCGTCACCGACACCCCGCCGATCTCCGTCGCCCTGTCCGGTTCCAGCTCAACCAGGGTCAACTCGAACTTCGGCACCGTGCGCGAGGATCCGGGAAACGCCGTCTCCATCGCGCGGGTGACCCACTCCCCGAGACCGGGCGGGCCGGCGATGGTCAGCGGCGCCCGACGCCTGGCGAAGAACTGGGCATCCAGCATGAAGAACGGAATGCCGCCGAAATGGTCGGCGTGGAAATGGGTGACCAGGATCGTCTCGATGGCATTGCGGTCGATCCCCAGCCGCTTCAGCGCCGCCAGAGACGACGCGCCGCAGTCGATCAGGAAGCGCGTCCGCGCGGCGGCGACATGGAAGCAGGTCTGATAGCGGCCGCCGCTGCCGAAGGCATCGCCGCAGCCGACGAACGTCACCTCCATCCGATCCTCCACTACAGTGCCCTGAACGTGCGCCTGTTGGCGTCCCATGCAGTGGCGTATTCGAGAATACGGGCGGTCTCGGCCGCCGCCCGCACACCGCAGGTCTTCTCGATCAGGTGCAGGGTCATGTCGATACCGAGCGACACGCCGCCGCCGGTCAGCACGTCCCCCTCGTCGACCAGCCGCGCCTCGACCACGTCGGCCATCGCATAGCGTTCGGCCAGCAGGTCGAGCGGTCGAGCCTCGCCGGGGACGATCTCGCGCTTGGTGGTCGCCCGCCTGCCGTCGAGCAGACCGGCCGCCCCGACGATCATGCCGCCGGTGCAGACCGCCGCGACGGTACCGCCACCGGCATGGAAATCGCGGATGTAATCCAGCACCGCCCGATCTTCGCAAGCCGCGCCCCAGCCCGGTCCGCCGAGAACCATCAGGATGTCGGCCGCAGGCGCGCCGTCGAAACCATGGTCGGCGAGCAGTCGCAACCCGTTGGCCATGACCAACTCGCCGCCCGATTTCGACACGACGAAGAAGGACAGCGTCGGCACGATCCGCTTCGCCATCGACAGCACGCCATAGGTCGCCCCGATGTCGATCGGCTCGATTCCGTCATAGGCCAGAATGGCAAAGCGGGTCGCGTCTGCCGCCACGGTCAGTACAGCCCGCGTTCGGCCATCACCTTACCCTGGCGCTCGGACTCCTGCTCCGTCAGCCCCTCCACATGGTCGATCAGCATCTGCGAGTAGCTGGCGAGCCGCTTGCGGTCGATCTGCTTGTCCGGGTCCCAGAGATTGGAGCGGACCAGCGCCTTGGAGCAGTGGACGAACGCCTCCTCGACCGTGATCAGCACGCCGATCTTCGGAGCGCGCTCGCGGATAGCGCAGGGCTCCAGCAGCCGCGCGTCGTCGGTGATCTTCGCGGTGCCGTTGATCCGCAGGGTTTCGCCCATCCCCGGCACCAGAACCAGCATGGCGATGCGCGGGTTGGCCAGCAGGTTGACGTAATTGTCGAGCCGGTTGTTGCCGACCCGGTCGGGCAGCAGGATGTGAGTGTCGTCGAGCACCCGCAGGAAACCGGGCGGATCGCCGCGCGGCGAGGCGTCGGCACCGCTCGGTCCCTGGGTCGCGATCACGCAGAACGGGGCGAGTGCCAGAATGTCCCGACAATGCTTGTCGAGGCGCCGGATCACCTTGTCGCTGGAACGGCTCATCATCTTGTGATGCATCGCCCGCAGCGCGGCCTCGTCGGTCACGAAGGAGATGTCGTCGGGCAGCATGGTCCCTCCTAGATCTTGTGGCGGCACCGACTCAGGGGGCCGACGTCTACGCGGCATCCTCTCGGATCATGGCGGCACCCTTCTCTGCGATCATGATCGTCGGCGCATTGGTGTTGCCGCTGGTGATCTCCGGCATCACCGAGGCATCGATCACCCGCAGCCCCTCCATCCCGTGCACCCGCAGCCGGCTGTCGACCACCGCCCCCGGGTCCTCGCCCATACGGCAGGTACCGACCGGGTGGTAGATGGTGGTCCCCTTGTTGCGGGCGAACTCGCGCACGGCATCGCGATCCTGCGCGCCGCCGTCACCCGGAACCTTCTCGCCAATACTGATTTCCGCGAGCGACGGCGAGGCGTAGATCGCCCGGGCCTGGCGGATACCGGCCTCGAGCACGCGCACGTCGTCGTCATCCTCAAGGTAGTTCGGCCGGATCAACGGCTTGGCGAAGGGATCGGGGGATGCGGCCAGGATCGTGCCGCGGCTGCGCGGCCGCACCGGGCAGACGGCGACCGCCATGCCCGGCTCCTTGTCGAGGAAGCCGACCTTGTCGATGGAATAGCTCGCCGGCGTGAACAGCAGTTGGATATCCGGCGCGGACAGCCCGTCGCGGCTGTGGCTGAAGACCTGGGCGCTGGTGATCCCGAAGGTCAGCGCCCCGTCGCCGGTTGTCGCGTAGCGCAGCATTTCGCGGGCCAACCGCCAGCCGCGCGCCAACTCGTTGATCGAGGATTCGTTCCTGATCCGGTGGGCGACGCGGACCACATAATGGTCGTGCAGGTTGCGGCCGACACCGGGCAGCTCATGCGCCACCTCGACGCCGATGGATTTCAGGTGGTCCGGGTTGCCGATACCGGAAATCTGCAGGAGGTGGGGCGAGTTCACGGCCCCGCCGCATACGATCACCTCGCGCCGGGCCGTTACGGTGCGGTCGACGCCACGCTGGCGGAATCGCACGCCGGTGCAGCGCTTGCCGTCGAGCACCAGGCCCGTGGCGGTGGCATCGGTCTCGACCTGCAGGTTCTTGCGATCGCGGGCCCCGGCCAGATAGGTCTGGGCTGTCGAGCCGCGGCGCCGGCCGATCCGGGTCATTTGCGAATAGCCGACACCCTCCTGCTTGGCGCCGTTGAGGTCGGGGCTATAGGGGTGACCCGCCTCCTGGGCGGCCTTCACGAAGCGGTGAGTCAGCGGCAGGACGGTGTCGTAGTCGCGGACCTGCAGCGGCCCGTCGCCGCCCCGGAGTTCCGGATCGCCACCATTGGCGTAGGTCTCAGATCCCTTGAAATACGGCAGCACTTCGGAGAACGACCAGCCGCGGCAGCCGCGCTGGGCCCAACCGTCGAAATCGGCTGGCTGGCCACGGACATAGAGCATGCCGTTGATCGAGGACGTGCCGCCGAGAACCTTGCCGCGCGGCCAGTTGATCTGGCGTCCGGCCGTCCCGGTCTCTCCCTCGCTCTGGTAACCCCAGTTCACCCACCCGTGCCGCATGATGTAGAGCACGCCGGCCGGTATGTGGATGAACGGGTTCCAGTCCTTCGGCCCCGCCTCAAGCAGGACCACACGGGCCCCGGTCTCGCTCAATCGGGCGGCGACGACACATCCGGCCGACCCCGCGCCCACGACGACGTAATCCGCCGCATCGTTGGTTTGTGTTTCTCCCATGGGCGCATTCGAGCGCAGCCACGGGGGCGTGTGAAGAGGGAGAGTTCATTCGGCGCCATTTAGCGACTTCCAGCGCCCGACCTTTTGCCATGAGCGAAAGCGTTGCAGAGAGCGACGCCCTATCTGAGGGCCACCGCCCGCATGATCCAACTACGGAACGCCTGAAACGACGGATCGGTGGCGCGGTCGGGGCGCACGATCAGGTACCAGCTATGGCCTTTAGGCACGGACTGCTTGAACGGCGCCACCAACCGGCCGGCGGTGAGGTCGTCGTCGATATAGGGCCGGATCCCCATCGCCACGCCGGTGCCGTCGGCCGCCGCCTGCAGCGCCTGTCCATAATAGGCGACGGTCAACCCACTTGCCGGCGGGGCGGCCATGCCGACCGCCGCGAGCCAGCGCGTCCAATCATCCGATGCATGACCGACATGGAGCAGCCGCACACCGGCGAGGTCACGGGGATGCAGCAGATTACGGGCAAGCTGCGGGGCGCAGACCGGGGTCAGTTCGGCGCGGATCATCTCTTCCGCCTTCAGATCGCCCCAGCGGCCGTCGCCGAGCGAGATACCGCAGCTCCAATCCGCCCCGAAACTGGCGGTCGCTCCACCCGTGGTCAGCCGCACCTCCACGTCCGGCGCGATCGACGCGAATTCCGGCAGGCGCGGGATCAGCCAGCGGATCGCGAAGGTCGGGCCGACCCCGACGGTCAGCACCCTGGGACCCGCAGCCGCCGCCACCTGCTCGGTCACTGCCGCGATCTGGTCGAGCGCCGGGGTGAGGCCATCGCGATAACGCCGGCCGGCCGCCGTCAGGATCAGGCGGTTCGGCGTGCGCTCGAACAGGGTGGTGCCGAGGCTCTGTTCCAGCAACCGCACAAGACGGCTGATGGCCGCCGGCGTGACATTCAATTCTTCGGCCGCGTTGGCGAAGCTTTCGAATCTTGCGGCGGATTCAAATGCCTTAACGCCGTTTAATGAAGGTAATTGACGCAAATTAGCCTCAAAAAATCTATCGCTAGCCTAAGATAACGCCGTTTGCCCGGCGGGTGCAAGAAGCGCACACAGGTCGGACTTTGATGAGAGTTCGTCCATGACCCCGCTACTGATCGCCTTCGTCGCCCTCGTGATGGTTGCCACCTCGTTCCTGTCAGGGATCTTCGGCATGGCGGGCGGAATGGTGCTGGTCGGGGTATTGCTGGCGATCCTGCCGCTCCCAACCGCCATGGCCCTGCACGCCATCACCCAGATGGCCTCCAACGCCTGGCGCGCCCTGATCTGGCGCCGGCATGTACGCTGGCGGATCGTCGGGGCCTATGTGGTCGGCTGCGTGATCGCGGTGGCGGCGTGGAGTCTCTGGCTCTACGTGCCGACCAAGGCGTTGGCCCTGATCGGCCTCGGCGCCCTGCCCCTGGTCACCTGGTTCATGCCGGCCCATCTGCGCGCCCGACCGGAGCATTTCGGCCACGGCGTCGTCCAGGGGACGGTGTCGATGATGCTGATGCTGCTGACCGGCGTGGCGGGACCACAGCTCGACCAGTTCTTCCTCGGAGGCACCCTGGACCGGCGCCAAATCATCGCCACCAAAGGGATCTGCCAGCTATTCGGCCATACCCTGAAACTTCTCTACTTCGGCGCCCTGATCGACAACGCGGCATCGGTCGACCCGATGCTGGCGATCATCGCGATCACCGCGGCGATGATCGGCACCGGATTGTCGAAGAAAGTACTCGAGGCGATGAGCGACACCCAGTACCGAACCTGGGCGAACCGCATCATCCTCGGCATCTCGGTGTATTATGTCGCCTATGGCGGCTACCTGCTGGCGGAACCGCTGTTTTCGACCAGTGTCTGAGGGAGGACGAAACCATGACACAACAGACCTCCGAGCAGACCGAGTTCACCGTCGAGCGCCTGCTGCTCGATCTCGTCGCCTGGATCGCCGAGCAACCGCGGGCCTATGGCGATGTACTGGATGCCTGGCGCACCTCCTGCCCGCGCCTGCCGGTTTGGGAGGAGGCGGTGGATCGCAGTTATGTGCGCCGGGTCACCGGCGGGCCCGCGGGTGCCGTCATCCACGCGACGGCGGCCGGACGAGCCTTCCTCGCCCGCCATGGACGCAAGATCCGACGACCGGAACCGGCCTGAGTCGGTCGCCGCTGTGCCGATCGCCGCACCGCAAAAGCAAACGGCCTGACTGACGTCAGGCCGTTGACTTGCCACGATCGCTCCATGGGGGGAGCACGGAGCGTCGGACAGGGAGAGAAACCGGAGCCTGGGTGGGTCCTCCGGTCCCGGTCGGGTCGCCCTTAGGCGGCCCAGAACGGCTTGTTCGCCTCACTGGCGGCCTCATGCGCGCTCACACCGATATCGGCGAGCAGGCGCGGATCCATGTCGGCCAGGGTCTCACGGTCCTTGAGACGCGCGCTCCAGACGGCGAGCGTGCCGAAAACGGTGGCGAAAACTCGATCCGCCATCGGGGTCTGGGCTCCGCGCTCGGCGGAGGCCCCGAAAAACGGGCGAGCGGTCTGGGTCAGGGTCCGGCTCATAGGAACCTCCTTCACAAATTGTTAATGTTCCGGGTAACGATCGAGAGCCGCGAGCCCTCTTAACTCGTTGTCTGGGAGTATATTTACGGATTGAACTGAGCGCTTACAAACGATACTTTCTCATCAAATCTATTAGAAAATCTCATCCTTTAAGGGGATGTTAATGCGCCGCCTTCCGCCGCTAAACGCCCTTCGCGCCTTCGAGGCCGCAGCCCGTCACCTGAGCTTCACCAAGGCGGCAGGAGAGCTCAACGTGACTCAGGCCGCGATCAGCCATCAGATCCGCGCGTTGGAGGATTGGCTCGGCATGCCGCTGTTCAAACGCCAGAACCGGGCCCTGCTGCTGACCGATGCCGGTCAGTCCTATCTACCGGCGATGCGCGAGGCCTTCGATCTCATGCAGCAGGCGACGGCCCGGCTGCACCAACGCGATCGCAGCGGTGCGCTGAACGTCTCCACCTTCACCAGTTTCGCGGCCAAATGGCTGATGCCGCGGCTCGGGCGCTTCACCTCGGGCCATCCGGACATCGAGATTCGGCTCGGGATCAACGACACGCTGGTCGATTTCACCAGCGACGAGGTGGATGTCGGCGTCCGCTACGGGCGCGGCGACTGGCGCGGCGTGCACATCGACCTGCTGATGACCGAAGAGGTCTTCGTGGTGTGCAGCCCGAAACTGCTGGAGGGCGATCATCCGTTGCGCGAACCGCAGGATCTGCGTCATCACACCCTGCTGCATGACGATCTGCCGGAGGACTGGAGTACGTGGCTGGATGCCGCCGGCGTCGACGATACGGTGAAGGTCCGCGCCCGTGGCGACCTGGTGTTCAATCACTCGGAAATGGTGCTGCAGGCGGCGGTGGAAGGGCTTGGCGTGGCGCTGGGGCGCAGCGCGCTCGTGGCCGACGATCTGGCCGCCGGTCGCCTGGTGAAGCCATTCGATCTGCAACTGCCGACCCAGTCGGCCTACTACGTCGTGTACTCGGAGAACGCCGGAGACCGCCCGAAAATCAAGGCGTTCAGCGACTGGCTGCACGACGAGGCCGCGCGCAGCCGCCGGGCGATACCGGAAGAACAGCCCGAGGCGGTTTGACAGGCGATCTCACTCGGCCGCGGTGAGCGCGGCGGGCTCGGCGCCGAAGACCTTGGTAAAAGCCTGATTCAGGCGCAGCACGTCGTCACTGTTGAGCTTTACGCCGCTTTCGATGAAGTCGCCACCCTGCCGCAGGTTTCGACCGCAGGCATCGACATAGACATCCATGACCTCGCGGAAGGCTTCGAAGGCGTGATTGCCAACCGTTCCGGACCGTACCTCGAAGACCGAGACGATTGCCCCCATCCGACGGACCATGCCGTCGAGTTCCTTCATGCGCATCGCGTCAACCGTCACAACGCAACTCCAATGCTGAGGGGCGCGCGCCCCGTTAGTCTCCCCGGCTGTGATTTAGACACAATCCGAGACGAATCAAAGCGGATATCCGTGACGCTGATCAGCCGCCCCCCGCCGATTTTTCCGCTCGCCAGACCTCGACCCGGTTCCGTCCCGCCTCCTTTGCAACATAGAGCGCCTTGTCCGCGCGCTCGATGATTTCAGGGATCGGACGGCGCGGATTGAGCAGCGTCAAGCCGAAGGACACGGTCAGCTTCACCTCCCTGCCGTCATCGGAGGTGAAGGTCTCCTTGGCGATCCGAGCCCGGACCCGGTCGAGCACCCGGCGCGCCTCTTCCGGGCCGGTATCGGGCAGACAGATCAGAAATTCCTCGCCGCCGTAGCGGTACACGCTGTCATAGGGCCGAAGGTTGTCGATCAGCTCAGTCGATACGGCAGCCAGAACCTGGTCGCCGACGCCATGCCCGAAGGTGTCGTTGATCGCCTTGAAATGATCGATATCGGCCAGCGCGATACATGCCGGCGACCCCGATCGCCGGCCCCGGACCACCTCGCGTTTGAGGTCGCGCTGCATGACCTGCCGGGTCTGGGCGCCGGTCAGGGGGTCAATGTCACTGATTGCCGCCTGAAACGCCTTGGCCATGCGGTGCGCCTGCTCTTGGAAGGCTTTCACCTTCTCAAGCAGGGCGTCGTATTCCTCGATCGGGACCTTTTCCGACTTCCAGGCCCGCTCAGCCAGCAAGGCGAGGTGGTTCAACAGCGCCTCGTGCAGCGCGACCAGGGTCTCGAAGGCCGGCTGGTCGAGCGGCGGATTCTCCTTGCGCTCCTCGTACCAGGCACCGAATTCCGAGCCGCCATGCGATCCGAGATGGATCAGATCATCATCCGGCCGGACCTTGGAGACCGCCGACCGGTGGAACCGCACCAACCGGTCGTCGATCCCGTACAGGGCCCGCTCGATCGCATTGACGATCGCCTCGTGGCGACTGCGATGCGAGGCGGCGTCGGGGATGACCATGATGGTGCGCGTCCCTACTCCGCAAGCTCGGCGCGGTTGCGGTACTCTTCCAACGCCTCCGGATTGGCCAACGCCTCGACATTCTTGACCGGACGGCCATGGACGACATTGCGGACCGCCAGCTCAACGATCTTGCCTGATTTGGTACGGGGGATGTCGGAAACCGCAAGCACCTTGGCCGGGACGTGTCGCGGGGTGCAGCCGGTTCGGACCTTCGTGCGGATCGCCTTGATCAGAGCGTCGTCCAGCGACACGCCCTCGGCGAGACGAACGAACAGCACGACGCGGACGTCATCCTCCCAATCCTGGCCGATGACCAGCGCCTCCATCACCTCGGGCATCTGTTCGACCTGACGGTAGATCTCCGCCGTGCCGATGCGCACACCGCCCGGGTTCAGCACCGCGTCCGATCGGCCGTAGATGATCATGCCGCCGTGCGCGCTGAGCTCGACATAGTCGCCATGGCACCATACGCCCGGCCAGGTCTCGAAATAGGCGGCCTTGAACTTCTCGCCCTGTGGGTCGTTCCAGAAATAGATCGGCATGCACGGGAACGGCTTGGTGCAGATCAGCTCGCCCTTCTCGCCGACCACGGGCTTGCCGTCGTCGTTCCAGACCTCGACTGCCATGCCGAGGCCGCGCTTCTGGATCTCGCCGCGCCAGACCGGGCTGATCGGGCTGCCGAGCACGAAGCAGGACACGATGTCGGTGCCGCCGGAGATTGAGGCGAGCTGGATGTCCTCTTTGATCTCGGCATAGACGTAGTCGAAACCCTCGGGCACCAGCGGCGAGCCGGTGGAGGTCATCGCCCGCACCGTGTCCAGCTTGTGGGTGGTGCGCGGGCTGCGCTCGATCTTCTTCAGATGGTCGATGTACTTGGCCGAGGTGCCGAACAGGGTCATGCCCTCGGCATCGGCGTAGTCGAACAGGATGTCCGGGTGCGGATGGAACGGCGAGCCGTCATAGAGCAGCAGCGTCGCCTCCGCCGCCAGCCCGGAGACCAGCCAGTTCCACATCATCCAGCCGCAGGTCGTGAAGTAGAAGACCCTGTCGCCCGGCCTCACGTCGGTCTGCAGCTTGTGCTCCTTGAGGTGCTGCAGCAGCGTACCCCCGATTCCGTGGACGATGCATTTCGGCACACCGGTCGTGCCCGACGAGAACATGATGTAGAGCGGATCGTTGAACGGCATCGGCGTGAAGCTCAGGGCCGGTGCGTCACCGTCCCCAAGATAGGCGTCCCAGAGAACTCCGTTGCGGATGTCGGAGATGTCCGGGTCGGCATCGGTATAGGGGATGATGACCACGCGTTTGCACGTCGGTAGCTGGGCGGCTACGGCGGCGACCTTGTCGCGGATGTCATGGGTCTTGGTGGCGTAGTAATAGCCCTCGACGGCGATCAGCACGGTCGGCTCGATCTGGCCGAACCGGTCGAGCACGCCCTGGATGCCGAAATCGGGCGAACAGGACGACCACACCCCGCCGAGCGAGGTGACCGCCAGCATGGCGATGATCGTCTGCGGCATGTTCGGCACATAGGCGGCGACCCGGTCGCCCGGCCCGATGCCGTCGGCCTTCAGCGCCGCCGCCAGCTTCGCCACCTGGTTCCGGACCGCGTCCCAGGAGTAGCGCAGCTTCACCTTGTCCTCGCCCCAGAACACCATGGCGTCGCCATCGCCGGCACACCGCAGCAGGTTCTCGGCGAAGTTCACTTTACCTTCGGGGAAGAATTTCGCGCCCGGCATCGCCGTCGGATTCGCCAGCACGGTGGCGCCCTTTTCGCCGATCACGCCGGAGAAATCCCACAGCGCCAACCAGAACGCTTCCGGGTTGTCGACCGACCATTGCCACAGGCTGTCGTAGTCGCCGGCTCCGGCGCCGCTTTCGGCATTCACTTTGGCCATGAAGGCGGTGATCTGCGCCGCGGCGGCGCGCTCAGGCGAAGGTTCCCACAGCTTGGTGACCGCGTCGGTCATCATGTCCTCCGGTATTGGGTCGCCCGGCCGTCCCCGCCGGGATGTCTGTGACATTCGTATCGCCAGCACCGGACAGGCGCAACGCTGCCCTGATCGCGATCGCTTGTTATCGCAGTGCAGCAGACTATTGTGGCGCAGCCATGCCAGACCCCGCCCCAGTTCAAGCAGCCCGCCCCGCCCCCACCCGGAAGACGGAGGCCGACGGCCCCTGGGCCAGGCGGTGGCGCGCCCTGCCGGGGAACGTGCGCGGCGCGTTCTGGATCCTCGGCGCCTCCATCCTGTTCTCGATCATGTCGGCGGCGGTGAAGACGGTGGGCGTGCGGCTCGACGTCTTCCAGATCGCGTTCTTCCGCTGTTTGGTCGGACTGCTGGTGATCCTGCCCTTCATGGCCCGGATCGGCCCGCACGTGTTCAAAACCCGCCGGCCGGTGCTCCACATCGTGCGCTCGCTGACTGGGCTGATGGCGATGTTCTGCGGCTTCTACGCGATCACCCACCTCCCCCTGGCCGACGCGACGGCGATCACCTTCGCCAAACCGCTGTTCATGATCGTGCTGGCGGTGCTGTTCCTGGGCGAGGTGGTGCGCTGGCGCCGCTGGTCGGCGACGATCATCGGCTTCCTCGGCGTGCTCATCATGATCAATCCGGGCGAGAACGGGCTGGACCCGGCGATGGCGGCGGCGCTGGCCGGCACGCTCTGCGTCGCGGTGGTCGTGGTGCTGGTGAAGCGGCTGTCGGCGACCGAGGCGCCGCTGACCATCCTGTTCACCTTCGGCGTGGTCTCCACCATCGCTTCGGCGATACCGGCGGCCCTGGTGTGGCAAACTCCGACCTGGACCGAGGTGGCGCTGATGGTGCTGATCGGCTCGCTCGGTGCGTCGGGCCAGTTCTGCATGATCCGCGGCTTCCGCGTCGGCGAGGCGACGGCGGTGGTGCCGTTCGAATACTCCCAGCTTCTGTTCGCCGGGACCTTCGGCTACCTGCTGTTCGGCAACATCCCGACGCTGAACACGCTTGCCGGGGCGGTGCTGATCGTCGCCAGCACGCTGTATATCGCCCTGCGCGAAGCCAAACTGGGTAAGAAACCGGCCGCCAAGGCCTCGGTGCAGGCGCCGGCGCCGGTGACACTGGAGGAACACGTGGACGGTAAGCGCGAGGGCGCGGAGCAGCGCGTCACGCTGGCCGGACGGTGATCCAGGCCTGCGTCAGGATCGAGCGTCCCATCTGAAGAAAAGGGGGCCCGAAAGCCCCCTTCCCCATCCGTTACCTTCCACCTTACTCCGCCGCGGCGGCCTCCGTGCCGCCGACCGCGTCGAGGGCCTGACCGAGATCGGCGAGGATGTCGTCGATATGCTCGATGCCGACGGACAGGCGGACATAGCCGTCGCTCACCCCCGTGGCGAGTTGGTCCTCCGGCGTGAGCTGGCTGTGGGTGGTGGTCGCCGGATGGATGGCCAGCGACCGGGCGTCGCCGATATTGGCCACGTGATAGAACAGCTTGAGCCGATCGATGAAGGCTCGGCCGGCATCCTTGCCGCCCTTGATTTCGAAACCGACCAACCCGCCGTAACCACCCTTGAGATACGTGTCGGCCCGCGTCTTGGCCGCGCCGGTCTGCTGGCTCGGATGGATCACGGTCTCGACCTCCGCGTGACCCTTCAGGAAGTCCGCCACCTTGGCCGCATTCTCGACATGCGCGCGCATGCGCAACGGCAAGGTCTCCAGACCCTGGATGATCTGGAAGGCATTGAACGGGCTGAGTGCGGCGCCGAGATCGCGCAGCAGGGTGGTGCGCGCCTTGATGATGTAGGCGACCGGACCGAGCGGCGCCGTCGCCTCGGTCCATACCGCGCCGTGATAGCTCGGATCCGGCGTGTTGAGGGCCGGCTGACGCTCCTTGTGATCGGCCCAGGGGAAGTTGCCGCCATCGACGATCAGTCCGCCGATCGAAGTCCCGTGGCCGCCGATATACTTCGTCGTCGAATAGACGATGATCGCCGCCCCGTGGTCGAACGGCCGGCACAGGATCGGGGCCGCGGTGTTGTCGACGATCAGCGGAATGCCGAAGCCGCGGCCGATATCGGCGACCTCCTTGATCGGGAAGACCTGCAACTTCGGGTTCGGCAGGGTCTCGGCGTAATAGGCGCGGGTCCGCTTGTCGGTGGCGCGGGCAAAGTTCTCCGGGTCCGACGGGTCGACGAAGCGCACCTCGATGCCCTGATCCTTCAGGGTGTTGGCGAACAGGTTCCAGGTCCCGCCATAGAGGTCGGTCGAGCTGACGATGTTGTCGCCGGCCTTGGCCAGGTTCTGGATGGCGAAGGCGCTGGCCGCCTGGCCTGAGGCCACCGCCAGGGCCGCCACGCCGCCTTCCAGGGCCGCCACCCGCTGCTCCAGCACGTCGCAGGTCGGGTTCATGATGCGGGTGTAGATGTTGCCGAGCTCCTTCAGCGCGAACAGGTTCGAAGCGTGTTCGGTATCGCGGAACTGGTAGGAGGTGGTCTGATAGATCGGCACCGCCACGGCCCCGGTCGTCGGGTCGGCGCGGTATCCGGCATGCAGGGCCAGGGTCTCGGGATTGGTCGAATTGAGGGCCATCGATGGTCTCCGTTTAGCAGTCGGCAGGCAGCAGCCCGCCTTGGTCAAAGGGACCAAATGCAGCCGGGACGGAGGTGCCGGACTGGCCGGTTCGCTTGGGCGGAAAAGGAAAAACCCGCCAAGCGAGCCAGCGGGTCCGTTACGACCGCCGCTTTAGCTGCATTTGTAACGCGCCCGCAAGCTGGAGGCTCAAATCGGCGCG
>JARGOG010000149.1 GCA_029212785.1 Thalassobaculaceae bacterium | reverse complement strand
AGCCGGAAAAATCTAACGTCCGGCGGTCCAAACAATGGGCTCAGCGCAAAAACCGCTGGGCTCTAATCCCGGCTGGTAGAAAGTTGGGGGTCACGTCACATCTGCTGGAAGGTCTTGCAACTGGCTTTCCCAATCAGCCAGAGTCTGAAAAAGGGTGTTCAAAGATACATCGTCTAATTCCGCCATTTTTCTCCGGAAATTTTCAGACAAGCATTGAGTCTCACCCTCCGGACCGTCGAGCGTGCTTCTCCCTATTTCTTGGTGTGCACGTAGACGCCGGTCCAGTCCTCCTCAGGCGGGGTGCGATGCAGCTTGCGGGCGCGACGCGCCATGATGCCGGCGGCGAGGTTGGCCGGATTCCTCTGCGACAGATCCATGAACCGGCGGGACGCCTCGTCGAACGCGCCGTCCATGTAATGTCTGATCGCCGCCTCGTAGGCGTCCCGGTCCGCAAGCCGTTCCGGGTCGACCTGTCCCTTTTCCCCCATCAGTTCGAAGATGCGGGTGCTGCTGGTGCGGCCGACCACCGAAGCCCGGTCCAGGAAACGCCATTCGAAGCGGTCGCCGGTTGCATCGCGCAGTGCCTCGCTGCCCATGATGCTGGTGCCGTAGAACTTGCAGAGGCCTTCCAGCCTACTGGCAAGATTCACGGTGTCGCCGATCACCGTGTAGGAGAACCGGTCAGCGGTGCCGATGTTGCCGACCAGAACCTCGCCGACATCCAGTCCGATCCGGGCATGGAACAGCGGTCTGCCTGCGGCCTCCCGCTTGATGCGGTCCTCCACCAGCAGCTTCTGCCCCTCGATTGCGGCCAGGCAGGCCGCGACCTCGTGATCGGGTGTTTCTATCGGGGCGTTGAAAAGGGCCAGGATGCCGTCGCCGATATACTTGTCGACCGTGCCCTGGTTCTCGGACAGGGAGTCGCGCATCAGGGTGAAATAGTCGCCCATCTCGTCGACGATCTCTTCCGGCGTCAGCTTCTCGGAAATGGCCGTGAAATTGGCGATATCGGAGAAATAGATCGTCATCCGGCGGCGCTCCCCGCCCAGTTTTGCCTCCTCGCCGGAGATGATGAGCTTGCGGACCAGGTCCGTGGGCACATACCGCCCGAACGACCGAAGGCTGAGCTTCATCTTCTCCTTCGAGTGATCGAGGGTATCGAGCTCCTGAACGATCGAGTCGAGCATGTGTGTGTCGGTCAGGCTGAACTGACCGATATTGTTGAACTCCACCACCAGATGATTGACTGCGCGCCGGACACGGTTTGCCAGAAGCAGGATGATTGCACTCAGAATCACCACCAGAATGCCAGTTATTGCCGCCATCTCCTGATTGGTGCGGATCAGTTCGCCCACGAAGTCGTCGGTCGACGCGACCGAAAGGACACGCCAGTCCTTCCGGAACCGGTCAGGGAACGGCATCTCCCTGATGCTGAGTTGGCGACCTTGCGAATCCTCGTAGACATAGGACGAGGTTCTTGCCAGATGCCGCAGATCATATGACTCGCGGATGGAGACATCGTCGATGCTGGCGACACCGGATGTGATGGCACCCTTTCGGCCGGTGTTGAGGAGCCCGAGATCGGAACTGGCGATCAGATTGCCCTGACCGTCATAGATGATCGTGGTGCTGTTCTCGCTGATCCGGTTGTTGTCGAGATAGTCGGAGATGTTCGACAAGGTCATGTTGGCGCCGACAAAGCCGATGAACTTGCCGCCGCGAACGATAGGGAAGCCGAGCGAGATCACCCGGAAACCCGTGTCGGGATTGATGCTGGGTTCGCCGATCGCCAGCCTTCCCGTGTCCCGGGCTTCGATGTAGTGGGGCAGTTTCCGGATGTCGAGATCGGTCGGGACGGAATAGGTCGCGAGGCTCTCGCCGCCCCAGGTCTCGAAGAACTCCCGATGGCGCGCCCTGTCGTCGCCTGCCGAGAATTCGTCAATGTAGCTCGAGTGCCAGTTGGCGGTATCGGGTATCCGGTCATCGGATTTGCGGCGGTCCGCGTCGATGCGCGATACCACCCGGTGAAAGCCGTTTTCCAGACTGACATAGATGGCATCGATCTGGTTGGCGGCCTTCAGGCTGCGCCAGAGCACCTGACTGCCGCGGCTGGACTTGAAATAGACCGGGCTCATGGCCGCCGAATCCGCCACGACGGCGATGACATGGCCAACCGTCTCGATCATCTCTGCGGAGGCCAGGACCGTCTGGCTCATGTTGCGGGTTACCTGGCGCTCCAGGTTCGCAAGCGCTGAAGCCTCGTTGCGGCTGTAGCCGTACACCAGAACACCCAGCATCGGCAGGATCGTGAAGACCAGAAACATCCCGAGCATGAGGATGCCGAGACTGACGCGGATCCGCTTGCCCAGAACCCTTGTGTGTACCGCCTCCATGTTGCGCCCCTCCCAGGAACCGGACTCGTGGTTGGACTCAGACGCTACACGTTCGGGAAACGTGCGGGAGAGTATCGCAGCGACAGGGCCACGGCTATCGTGCACGTCAATCAGTGGCACCTTGAGGTATGACCGCCCCACAGAGCCGGGACAGCCAGCAATAAATGCAATCTCCGGATGCTTTGTTGTCACTGAACGCAATCGGAACATCACGTCTTGTGTGAACCGGGCCGCGATTCGCAAACAGCGGGACGCCCGAACGGATGAACCGCACCTACAACCTGTTGTGCCGTCCGCCGCCGGTGGGGAAGGCCTGGGCGTAGCCGATGCCGAGGATGGTGGCGTACATGATCGCCACTGCCGGGATCTGCAGGCTGAAATCGACGAGGGAGTGCAGTGCGACGAGGGCGGTGGCGGCGAAGCCTATCGCCGGATAGGACGCATCCTGCTTGCGTCTTCGCATGCCCATCAGGCTCGACAGGGCGATGCCGCCGATCACGACGACAACCAGGATCAGGGCCGGAATGCCCGCATCGGCGGCGAACTCCAGATAGCTGTTGTGGGCCTTGGAGATGGAATAGACACCGCCGAAGTCCGCGTTCTTGTAGCGCTGGAAGTAGCTTTCGAAGGCGCCTGCGCCATGCCCGGTCAGCGGCTCGTCGGCGATGGCGCTGATGGTGCGCTGGAACAGCCAGGTGCGACCGCCGAGTTCGCCTGCCTCCGCCTTGTCGACCTTGCGTTCGAAGGTGCCGGTCCCGGCAGCGAACAGCAGGACCGAGGCGGCGAGGACGGCACCGCCTGCGATCATTCCCCAGCCCGGAATGCGCCGCCAGCGCCACAGGTGCGCCACCACCAGGGTGGCCATGCCCACGCCCGTCGAAAGCAGTCCGGCCCGGGAATGGGTCAGGATCAGGGCGACGCCGATGATGGCGACCGCGACCAGGATCAGACCGGCGCCGACACGCGACAGGTCGGTACGGCGCGTGCGGATGATCGGCTCCACCTCGTCCCGGCGAAGGACACGCAGGGCCATGCCCAGCCCTGTCACCATCGACAGGCCTGCGAAGGTGGCGAAGCTGTTGCGATTGACGAAGGTGGAGGTCAGGGCGTCGAGATAGGCCCACTTCTCGAACCAGAGAATGCTGTCGGTACCCAGCATCTCGTTGGCGAGGCCGTAGAGCGCGTAGAACAGGCCCACCAGCAGCACGC
>JARGOG010000148.1 GCA_029212785.1 Thalassobaculaceae bacterium | reverse complement strand
CCTTTCGCCAGAACGTCGGCAAGCTGTCCGCTGTCGCCATCGTCGGCCTGATCGTTACCGCGGTCATGCTGCTGGTGACGATCGAAGGTACCTTCAACCGGATCTTCCGGGTGGTGCGGCGCCGGGGAATCGTTACACGGCTGCTGTCCTTCTGGGCACTGCTGACCGTCGGCCCGATCCTGTTCCTTCTCAGCCTGACCCTGACCAGCGCGCTGTTCGCGATGGCGAACAGCACCGGTGCGCAGGAAATCAGCTTCGTCGTCAACCGGCTTGCCCGGCTGGTGCCGCTTGTCCTGGCCTTCGGTGGTTACCTGACCCTGTTCGTGGTCCTGCCCAACCGCCACGTCCTGCTGCGGGATGCGGCGGTCGGGGCAATCTTCTCGGCGGTGCTGTTCGAATCGCTGAAGGCGGGTTTCGGCCTCTACATCACGGCGTTTCCGACCTATCAGGCAATCTATGGCGCGATCTCGGTGCTGCCGATCCTTTTGCTGTGGATATGGCTGGTCTGGATCGTGACCCTGGCCGGAGCCTCGATCACGGCTGCGATGCCGGAATGGCAGGGCCGTGGCAGCGTCGATCTCGACCGGGCGCCACGTGTCGGGCGGCTGGCCATGGCGGTGGAGATCCTGCGTCTGCTGCGCAAGGCGCATCCGTCTGGCGAGAGCGTGCGCACCCAGGCATTCATCCGCCGCATCCGGGCGGCGCCGAACCTGATGGAAACGATGCTGTCGCGTCTGGAGAAGACCGGCTATGTCGCCGAAACGCGGCGTGGGCGATGGGTGCTGGCGCGGGAACTGGACGGTCTGACGCTTTACGACCTGATGCTGGCGCTCAAGGTCCAGACCAGCCAGCCGCTGGTGGCCGGCAGCGCTGTCGCAGGGTTGGAGGATGTGGTCGATTCCTCCATCGCCAGTGAACGCCAGACCTTCGATATCCCGCTGAAGGAAATCCTCGACGGCGGCGGACCGACCCCGGTCGAGACCTGAGCGTGACGAGGTTCTGGACCCGGTTGTCCGACGACGATAGAAGTCCTACGAATGAAATATCCATCGAAAATCGGCACACATTTGCATCGTATCGACTTGTGTCAATTCCAACCTTCGCAATTTAAACTATATTCGCCAACCTAAGACTTTGTAGCAGAAAAAATAAAGACCGGCGACAAGCAGCCCAGATTTAATGATGTGATTCAACACAATCACCAACTCTGTTTCGGCCTTTGCGCCCTGGAGAAATATCAACGGAATCCAGAACAATACAGTTGGGTAATTTCGCGATAGAAAAACTATCGCACGAAGCACATTGGCGTAGAAAATACCGAAAAGCCCCATAAAGATAATACCATACTCACCAAAATTAACCCAAGATTCTCCCAGAACACTGATTCCAAATGATGTATCTCGCGACACCAACAGACCGGTGTATTCCATGAATGAACTTGAAATATTTACATCTTTTTTATCTACTAAAAACCTAGGAAGCATGCTCTCCTCTATCGCGTCGAGAATTGTGCCCCCATTCTCGAATTCACGCACTGCCGGCATGTAATTCATGATCGCACTGATGATCCATCCTTGATTCAGTCGAGCGTTCAAGATGCCTGTACCGTCAACGGTCGAAGAAAATTTCGAAGACTGAAAAAGAGCATTTTCAACCATCGAATCTATCAGACTTCCAATGCCCGCACTTTCCGGATTGGCATGAATTTGCAGGCGATACTCAGCTTTTGCTGCCTGCAATTGAATAACGAGCAGTAACAACCCTACAAAAATTGCCAATTTTACCGTAAATCGCAACCGTAATTCGGCACATATATACGAAGCAATTAACGTAGACCAAAGTAATAGAATATGAAAAAGACTAAATTCTATCGAACTGGAAGCTGCCATTGTAAATGCGACCGCCAAAAATACCCAACGATACTTCATACGAAGCACAATCATATATATTGACGCAATGAATACAAACTGCGAGCCTATAAAAGTTACAAATTTCAGCGAATTTGGAACACTGAAAATACTAAAATCCGCCACCGCTCCCACAATAAATAGATAGTAAATACTTCTCCTGCTAATGTTATGACTCGAAAAAATGGCATCGCGCACACGATCAATATTTATCTTTGGAGAAAATATACGCATCGCGAAAACCATTGCCAGCAACGCCGGGACAACAAATTCGAAATATACATCTTCTGGAACATACATACGATACTTGAGTGTAACTGCATCGTGATAATACGCTAAATATGGTCCAACCGCCCACTGAGCGGTCGCGATCATTGACACAACCGGCGCGATAGCTATCTCATTGCCAGTCGTATCCACAAACCACAATGTCGAATAGACAAATAAACCCAAACCAATCGACGGCAATATTTCGACGCCAGAAGCTGCCAAGATAAATGAAGTGGAAAAACCTACCAATAATTGAAAAATTTGGCCAGTTTTTCGTGCTCCATCACTTCGCCTGATGTTCGTATCGTTTGCAATATTTGACATTGGCTCGTTAAAATCTCAAGGAATTGATTGCTGCCGATACAGCGCGCGCTAGCATTCTGAGCGAGTGCTCATACCGATGAGCAAACCCGCGTAGCTATATGCCTGAATGTCAAGGCGATCAACCTTGCCCGTGGTAGTTGGGTCGGCATAGATTGCCCCACGTATTCGAGAACATATCGCGTATCCGGGGAGGATCAGATGGACAGGGTTGGACATTTCATTGGCGGCAAGCATGTCGCCGGAACTTCGGGTCGGTTCCATCCGGTCTTCAACCCCACGCTGGGTGAGCAGTCGAAGGAGGTGGCGCTGGCGAGCCGCGCCGAGATGGATGCGGCAATCAGCAATGCGCAGGCGGCCTTTCCGGAATGGGCCAGCAAGTCGCCGATCCACCGCGCACGCGTGATGTTCAAGTACAAGGAACTGATCGAGCAGAACATGCAGGAGCTGGGCGAACTGCTGGCGTCCGAGCATGGCAAGACTGTCCCTGACGCCAAGGGCTCCGTGCAGCGCGGGCTCGAAGTCGTCGAGTTCGCCTGCGGCATTCCGCATCTGCTCAAGGGCGAATATTCCGACAGCGTCGCCACCGGCATCGACCTCTATTCCATGCGCCAGCCGCTGGGTGTCGTCTCCGGCATCACGCCGTTCAATTTTCCGGCCATGGTGCCGATGTGGATGTTCGCGGTCGCTATCGCCTGCGGCAATACCTTCATCCTGAAGCCGTCGGAGAAGGACCCGAGCGTCCCCATGCGCCTGGCCGAACTGATGCTGGAGGCCGGTGCCCCTCCGGGTGTGCTGAACGTCGTCAACGGCGACAAGGAATCGGTCGATGCGATCATGGAAGATCCGCGCATCCAGGCCGTCAGCTTCGTCGGCTCCACGCCGATTGCCCATTATGTATACCAGAAGGCTGCCGAGGCCGGTAAGCGCTGCCAGGCGATGGGTGGTGCCAAGAACCACATGATCGTCATGCCCGACGCGGACATGGATCAGGCGTCCGACGCGCTGATCGGTTCCGCCTACGGCTCCGCCGGTGAACGCTGCATGGCGATCTCCGTCGCCGTGCCGGTCGGTCAGGAAGCGGCCGAGGCCCTGATGGCCAGCCTGCGCCCGAAGGTGG
>JARGOG010000067.1 GCA_029212785.1 Thalassobaculaceae bacterium | reverse complement strand
ACCTGTGACCTCTGCCTTCGGAGGGCAGCGCTCTATCCAGCTGAGCTACGGGTGCAACTCGGCCGGAACCTACTGGCACCCGCGCGCTTAGGCAAGTGCCGCGTGACGCCCGCCGCTCATGCCCCAGCCCTAGCGCATGGCCTCGCACCCGACCACATGGCCGGCGTTGACGGGTTGTCGCGGCCGGGCGGCTGTCGCACTCTTTGCCTTAATAAAAAACGCCAGTCTAATGAGCAGGGAAACGCCGCAATGAGTTCCGAGTCCTCCGCAGGGCCCGCAGCCGCCCGTGTGCCCGTGGCAACCGCCGATACGGTAGAACCCGCCACGATCCAGACCCGCGAAACCGAAACCGTCGATGTCCTGGTCGTCGGTTCCGGCGCCGGCGGGTTGTCGGTCGCCGTCACCGCCGCCCACCGCGGTCTCGACGTGCTGGTGGTCGAGAAGGAACCGGTCTATGGCGGGACGACGGCGCGCTCCGGCGGCTGGCTGTGGATCCCCTGCAACGGGCCGTCGGCGCGCGAGGGCATCCAGGACAGCATCAAGGCGGCGCGCACCTATCTCCAGCACGAGGCCGGCAACCATTTCGATCCGGCCCGGGTTGACGCGTTTCTGGAGAACGGGCCGAAGATGGTCGACTTCTTCGAGGCCGAGACCGAGGTCGCCTTCGTCACCGGCACCGCCTTCTCCGACTATCACCCGACGGTCCCCGGCGGCATGGAGGGCGGTCGGTCGATCTGCGCCGCCCCGTTCGACGGCCGAAAGCTCGGCGATGAGGTCAAGCGCCTGCGCCCGCCGCTGAAGGAGATCACCGTTCTCGGCATGATGATCGGCTCGGGCAAGGAGCTGCTGCACTTCTTCAATGTCACCAAGTCGCTGACCTCGGCCGCGTTCGTCGCCAAGCGTCTGATCAGCCACGTCTACGACGTGGCGACCAAGGGCCGGTCGATGCGGCTGACCAACGGCAATGCGCTTGCCGGAAGCCTGGCGAAATCCGCCTTCGACCGCGGCGTCAAGATCTGGACCTCGGCTCCGGCGGTCGACCTGGTGGTGAGTCCGGAAGGAGTGGTCACCGGCGCCGTGATCGACCGGGACGGACACCCCGTCACAGTTACCGCGCGACGCGGAGTGGTCATGGCGTCCGGCGGGTTTCCGCAGGACCTCGACCGGCGCAAACGCCTGTTTCCGCACGCGCCGACCGGCGCCGAGCATCACTCCCCGGCACCGCCGGGCAATACCGGCGACGGTCTGCGGCTGGCGGAGAGCGCAGGGGCGGCGCTCGACGAAAGCCTGCCGAACGCCGCCGCCTGGGTTCCGGTCTCCAAGGTGCCCTGGCCGGACGGATCGGTCGGCGTGTTCCCGCACTTCATCGATCGGGCCAAGCCCGGCGTCATCGCCGTCGCGCCGAACGGCAGACGCTTCGTCAACGAGGGCAACTCCTATCACGACTTCGTCCAGGCCCTGGTGAAGGCCTGCGAAGGGGAGCCGGGGGAGGCTCGCGGTTGGCTGATCATCGATCATCGGGCGGTGCGCAAATACGGCCTCGGCTTCGCCAAGCCCTTCCCGCTGCCGATCGCGCCGTATCTGCATTCCGGCTATCTCAAGCGCGGCGGCACGCCGGCGGACCTGGCGCGGGAGATCGGGGTGGACCCGGTGGCGTTCGAGGAAACCGTGGCGCGGTTCAACGGCCCCGCCGCCGCCGGCGAGGATCCGGACTTCAATAAGGGGTCGACGGCCTATAACCGGTTCCAGGGCGACCCTGAGATCAAGCCGAACCCCTGCGTCCATCCGCTGAACACACCGCCCTACTACGCGGTGGAGGTGGTGGTCGGCGATCTCGGCACCTTCGCCGGCATCAGGACCGATGCCAACGCCCAAGCGATCGGGCCGGACGGCGAGCCGATCCCGGGCCTCTACGCCGTCGGCAACGACAACGCCTCGATCATGGGCGGCAACTATCCGGGCGGCGGCATCACGCTCGGCCCGGCGATGACCTTCGGCTACATGGTCGGCAACCTGCTGGCGGAGCGGGGGTAGCTCCGGCGGTGGCGTCGGGGCCCTACACGATCACCCGGTCGAGCAGGCTCAGCAGCTTGGTCAGGTCGTCGGCGGTGAGCTTGCCGTCCGCGCTCTTGGCGGTGTGCTGGCGCCAGACCGCGACCCCATGGTTCATCGCCGAGATCGAAGCGGCGATGTCCCAGAACAGGGAGCTGGAATCCTTCAGGAATTCGATGAACGGTTTGGCATCGCCGCCGCGCACGAACAGGTCCTCGTACGCCTGGTTATAGATCCGCAGAATCTCGGAACTGTTCTTGAGGTGCCGGGCGAAGGCGGTCGTGACCTTACGGACCTTGGCCTCCAACTCCTCGCGCACCGCGCCTTTGACATAGTGCGACGGGACAGCGCCCTTGGTGTGCAGCCAGTCGGCGAAGCCGAGCAGGGTGCGCTGGCCGCGCTTGTACTGGAATTCGTAATAAGTCACGCCCTTCCAGGAGTAGTAGATCTCGCTGGCCTGGTCCGGATCGATGCGGAACACCTGGGTGATCGGCGACAGGTAGGCGAGGTCCTTACCCTCCCAGAGTTTCATGATGAACTGTTCGGTGATCTCCGACGCCTTCGACGAGTTCGGATCGACGACGCGGGTGGTGATCGGCTTGAACTTGGTCAGGATGTACTTCTTGATCTCCTGAAACTCGGTCTCGGAGATCTCGAAAAAAGCGTCCGGGGCGTCGATTCCGTCGGTCTCCAGCCGATCACGCAGCAGGAACGGGTCGAGCGAAGGCAGTTCCTCGATCAGCTCGATCAGCCGACGATCATGGGCAACGGACGTGCCCTCCTGATTCACCTGGAATCCAGTCAGCTCGTACAGGGATTCGGCCCGACCGCGGGCGACGCTGAGATCCAGACTGTTGCCGCCGCCGGCGATCTGCTCGATATCGAAGGGCACGTAGAGAATGGTCGCGATATCGCCCTTCTCCACCCGCGACGTCATATCGAACGTGATGGTCTTGAGTTCGCCGTTCTCCAGGATCTCGGCCGAGCTCGTGATCCCGCCGCCGTCGCGGGCGGGCGGGGCGACATCCTTGGGGCGCTTGATGAAGATGCTGTCGTTCAGGCTGCGATGCTTGAACAGATAATCCTTGGCCTCGCCACCGGCCGCGGTCTCGAGCTTGTAGGTGATCTCCGCGACATTGAAAATGCGGCTGGCCCCGGACGCCAGCGTCTCGCGCAGCGCATGTTCTTCAGCTGCCATAAGCCGGGACCGCAACCCTGTCTGGAGACCAAATGACTTCGAGACAAAGACATTATATCCCGCCGCCCACCAGCGCAATCGGCGCCGGAAGTCTCCGCGCCGAACGCCGCGGCTCGATTATCGGATAGCCGGTGCAGATATCCGGTGTCCCCGGCAGTCGGATCGGGTAAGGGTGGAGCCTCCTTATGAGCATGTTCCTGTCCGTCGACGGCGGTGGAGAGTCTCCATGACCCGCTACATATTTGCCGCAATCCTGCTGTTCGCGCTCCCGGTCGCGACTCCGGCCCGGTCTGATCCTCCGGCCGCTTTCCCGGACCGACCGACGCTCACTTTCGTGTACGAGACCCGCGCCAATCCACCCCGCTATTTCGGCGAGGGCACGGCGATCAACTGGGACCGGCCGGGACTCACCCTGGAGCTTCTCAAGGAGCTCGGGCGGCGCCAGAAAATCAACATCCAGTTCGAACGCTACCCGTGGAACCGCGGGCTCTATCTGGTGGAAACCGGCGAGGTCGACGGCATCTTTCACGCCAGCTACAAGGCCGAGCGGGAGAAGATCGGCGTCTATCCGAAGACCGCCGAGGGCGCGGTCGACCCGACGCGGGCGATCTTCGTCCAGTCCTATGCCCTGCACGTCCTGCAGGGCTCGCCAGTGTCGTGGGACGGCAAGACGATCTCCGGTCTCGGCGACGGGGCGGTCGGCGCGACCGCCGGCTACTCGATCGTCGGCGATCTGGAGGCGCAGGGCCTCAAGGTCGAGACCGGCAAGATCCAGGAGATCAACTTGAACAAGCTCGTCGCCGGGCGCATCGCCGCCTATGCCGAGCTCGAGAACATGGCGGCGGCGGCGATTGCGGCCAACCCCGCGGCCTATGCCGGCGTCGTCAAGCTGGAGCCGCCGCTGGTGTCCAAGCCGTATTATCTTCTTCTGTCGCACGCCTTCGTCGCCCGCGATCCGGCGCTCGCCGACGCAGTGTTCGACACGATCGCGGCGATCAACACCGATCCCGGCTTCCAGAAACTCATTGCAGCCTACGCCGCCGGGTCCAAGTCCCAGTGACGGCCGACCGTCAGTCCGAGACCGGCGTCGCCGGAACGTCTCCCGGCGAACCCCGGCGCTCGGCGATCACCGGACGGCTGTTCCGCGCGGCGTTCCTGCTGTACCTCGCCGCCGCGATCCTCATCACTGGCGCCCTCATCGGCGAATCCTTTCTGACCGCCCGCTCCGATCTCGAGCGGGAGCTGAAGATCTATCGGGGCACGCTCGAGCGCACGCTCTCCGGCCCGCTCTGGTCGCTGGACAGGGACGAGGTGACCAAGATCGCGGCGACCATGATCGACCTTCCCGAGGTCGTCGGCGTGCGGGTTCTCGACCACAATCAGGCCCGGGAGTTGACCCGCGCGGGCGCAGTGCCGGACGGACCGCCGGATTCCGCCACCCCGACGGAAGAAGCGACGACCGGCTGGCTCGATGGGGAAATCGCCATCTCCTTTCCGGTCCACCACACCCACGCGCTAGGCCAGACCCGGGTCGGATACGTGACACTGTATTCGAGCGCGCTCGTGGCGCTGGAGCGGGTGCGCTGGCGGATCGCTCTGCTGGTGATCGCGGCCGTGCTGAAGACCGTGGTCCTATGGTTCATCTTCGACCGCGTGAGCCGGTCCATCCTGGTACGCCCCCTCACCCGACTGACCGAAGCGACGCGCCGGATCGGCTTCGACAGGATGGAGCCGGTCAAATTCGACGACCGGACCGCGCGCGCCGCGGCCGGCACCGAGATCGAAAGCCTGCGCACCTCTTTCAACGACATGATCGCCCATCTGCGGCAGAGTCGGGACTCGCTGTCGACGCTGAACGCCGATCTCGAAGCGCGCGTGACCGACCGCACGCGCGAGCTCGAGACCCGCACCTCGGAGGCATCGGCCGCCACCGCACGGGTCGAACAGTCGCGTCGGCAGGTTGCCGCAGCCCTCGAAGAGGCCGAGCGCGCGGCCCGGGCGAAGTCCGAATTCCTGGCTCTGGTCAGCCACGAGCTGCGGACCCCGCTGAACTCGGTCCTGGGTTTCTCCGAATTGATCCAGCGCCAGGTCGATAGCGGTCAAGACACGATCAACGCCGCCCAGCTCTCCAGCTACGCCGGCTCCATCCACGAAAGCGGCACCCAGCTCCTGACACTGGTGAACGACATCCTCGACCTGTCGCGGATCGAAGCCGGCCGAATGGAAGTGGCGCCGGAATGGATCGACACGGTCGCCACGACCCGAACGGTCGTCGAGATGATGCGGGATCCGGCGACCAAGCAGCGTCTGGCGCTGGAATGTCGGCTCGACGCCGCCACGCCGATGCTCAAGGTCGACCCCCGGCGGTATCGCCAGATGCTGATGAACCTGCTGTCCAATGCGTTGAAATACACCGAAGCCGGAGGCGAGATTAATATCGACGCCAACAAGCGGACCGATGGCTGGCTGGAGATTATTGTCTCGGATACCGGTGTCGGCATGCCCGCCGCCGATATCGCCATCGCGCTCGAACCTTTCGGGCGCGGCGGCGACCCGGCCACTCGCCGCCTTGCCGGCGCCGGACTCGGCCTGCCGCTGGTCGCGCGGATGATGCAGCTTCACGGCGGGCGATTGTCGATCGAGAGCACGGTCGGTACCGGAACCCGGGTGAGCCTGCGGTTCCCACCATCAAGCAGCAGAGATGACTGACTTAGTTTTCTCTATATTCCAGTATGTTCATCAGTTATCTTCACCAGTGAGTTCAACTGGAAAAGCTGATGGCTCGTTCCTCTTCCAACTCCCCGAAAGCGCCGCGCGCACGCACGGCTAAGTCCGGTGCGAAGCCTTCGGACGATCGCGCTCCGGTGCCGCCGCGCAAAGCACCGCCCCCCAAGAAGACCCGCGCCAAGGCAAAGAGCGGTGGGTCGCGCCGGCGGCCTGCGGGACGGGCATCCTCCCGACGGGGTTCCGCCCGCCCGCGCTCCCTGCTCGGCCGCCTGATCCGGCCCGTGCTGAAATGGGGATTCCTCGCGGGTTTCTGGGGCGCGATCCTGGTTGCCGGCGTGCTCGCCTGGCAGGCCTATCAGCTCCCCGACATCCACGACCTCGACCGCTACACCCGTCCCGGTTCGGTGCGTATGACCGCAGCCGAAGGGGCCCTGTTCGCCTCCTATGGGCCGCTGCACGGCGACCCGGTGACCGTCGCTGAAATGTCGCCGCATCTGCCGGCCGCCGTCATCGCCATCGAGGATCGGCGCTTCCCGACTCATTTCGGCGTCGACCCGCTCGGCCTCGCGCGGGCGATGTGGGTCAACCTGCGCGCCGGACGCGTGGTCCAGGGCGGCAGCACCCTGACCCAGCAGCTCGCCAAGAACGTCTTCCTGACCCATGACCGCAGCCTGTCCCGCAAGGTTCAGGAACTGCTGCTCGCTCTCTGGCTGGAGCAGTCCTTCACCAAGGACGAGATCCTGTCGATCTACCTGAACCGGGTCTATTTCGGCGCCGGCGCCTATGGCGTCGACGCGGCGGCGCGGAAGTACTTCTCCAAGACCGCCCGCGACCTGTCACTCGGCGAGGCCGCCCTGCTCGCCGGCATGCTGAAGGGCCCGTCGCGCTACAGCCCGGCGGCCGATGCCGATCGGGCGAAGCGGCGCACCGCCGTCGTGCTCGGGGCCATGGCCGATATCGGCTACATCGACCGCGACACCGCCCGCCGGATCGCCGCCGACCCGTACCGGCTGCGCGGTCCCGTCGGCCGGGGCGCCGGACACCGCTACTTCTCCGACTGGATCTATGATCAGGTACCGAGCTTCGTGGGCACCCGTTCCGACGATATGGCGGTCGCCACCACGCTGGACCTGCACCTTCAAACCCTGGCGGAACAGGCGGTGAGAGACGGTCTGAGCCGGGGCCGGGCCCTGGGCGTCGGACAGGCGGCCCTGGTCGCGCTCGACCCGCGGAGCGGCGCCGTGCGGGCCATGGTCGGCGGCGCCAGCTTCCGCGCGAGCCAGTTCAACCGCGCGGTTCAGGCGTTGCGCCAACCGGGCTCGGTGTTCAAGCCCGTGGTCTTCCTCGCCGCCCTGGAGCGGGGCTGGCAACCGGACGACCTGATCAACGATACGCCGGTCACCATCGCCGGATGGTCGCCGGGGAACTTCGACGGCCGCTATCTCGGCACGATGACCCTGACCGACGCGCTGGCCAAGAGCCGGAACACCGCCGCCATCCGCCTGCAGGAGCTTGTCGGCCGCGGCAAGGTCCGCGACACCGCCCGCCGGCTCGGCTTCACCGACACCCTGACCACCGGGCCCAGCCTCGGCCTCGGCGTCGACGAGATGAGCCCGCTCGACCTCGCCGGTCTTTACGCCACCTTCGCCAATGGCGGCCATCCGGTGACGCCGCACGGGATCGAGGAGATCCGCGCCGGCACCGGAGCGGCGCTCTACCGCCGTTCGAGCTCCGGACTACCGCCTCAAGTCTCCCCCAAGGCCGCCGCCGCCCTGACCGTCATGCTGTCCGAGGTGGTCGCCCACGGCACCGGCCACAACGCCGGCCTGGACCGACCGGTCGCCGGCAAGACCGGGACCAGCCAGAACTACCGCGACGCGTGGTTCGCCGGGTACACCGCCGACCTTGTGACCGTAGTGTGGGTCGGCAACGACGACGGCACGGCGATGAAGAAAGTGACTGGCGGCGGCCTGCCGGCGGAGGTCTTCCACGACTTCATGACGGCGGCCCATGCGGGTCTGCCGCGGCGCCCCCTGATCGGGACCGCTCCACGTAATCTGGCGGCCAATCCGACGCCGGATTGATGCAGCGGCTCCAGGCTCCGCCCTATCGGGCTGGGTCGTGCCTGGGGAAATGTCGGACGCCCCCGGAAAGGGAGTCCATCGGCCGGGGGGTCAGGCGGCGCGGATCGCGGCCGGAAGCGGATCGGCCGGCAAGCCCGGAATCGCTGCGGTGACGGGCGTTCCGGCGGCATGTTCAGGCGCATGCTCGTCCAGCATCTCACGGATGGTACACTTGCACTTGCCGCATTGGGGAACGGCACCACACGCCTTGTAAACCTGACCGACGGTCTCGGCGCCATCGTCGATGGCCTGAGTCACAGTGCGGGTGTTCAGAGCGTTGCAGATGCACACGTACATGAGCGTTCCCTCAATTTTGAGGTAAGCTGACGTTGTTGCGAGTGATTGTCAATAGCGTGAAACCAGTGAAATCTCGTCCGCTCACGGATCGCCCGGAACGCCATAACTCGGCGCCTGGGACGGGTCGAGGGCGCGGGTGACATAGCTGTTCATATCCGGCTTCCACAGTTCCCATAGGGCCGTCAGGTCGCCGATCGGATCCTCGGCGTAATCGACCCGCAGATCCGCCACCGGCCAGGAGACATCGGCCTGGATCAGCAGGCCGGCCGAATGTACCGCTCCGGCCTCTCCGCCCGCCGCGAGACCGCCCTGGAGCGCCCGGATCAGGCGCTTGCCGAAGGAGCCGGAACCGGCGGCCCGCAGCTCGAACGCCGACACCATGGCCGCGACCACGTTCGCGTCGGCCAGCAAGTTTCCGGCGGAAACGCAGTTCTTCCCCTCTGCCGTCGCATAAGTGCCGAGCGTGTTCGGACCACTGAACGCCGCCGTGCCGCCTTGGGCGTCGACGATGGCGACCTGGCGATAGTCGATATGCTCGGTCGTTTCGATGATCCGCTGCATCACCACCCGCGCCGGAAGACCGGCCTCCAGCAGGTCGAGGGCGCGCGGGCCGATCCGGGGGTCCGTGATGTTCTGGGTCGCCACCGCTCCCACCCTTGAGCGGGTGAAGGCGCAGCGGGCAGCCACGGCAGTCGAGGAGGAACTGACGACGACACCGAACGCGCCGGTAACCTCGCAGCGGGCGATCAGGGAGAAGGTCACGTCGGCACTCCGTTGGGGTCGCGACACGGGGAAGCCGAAACGCTATACCGGCGGGATAGACTGAACAATCCATCGGGAGAGCAGACGTATGCGTATCGGCGTGATCGGAGCGGGAGCCGTGGGCGGTTTCATGGCCGGACATCTGGCGCGGGCCGGAACGGATGTGGCGGTGCTGGCCCGCGGCCCGCATCTGGCGGCGATCCGCGAGAAGGGACTGACCGTGGAGACCCGCGGCGAGACCTGGACCTCGAACGTTACCGCCAGCGACAAGGCTGCCGAACTCGGGCAGGTCGACGCCATTGTCATCACCGCCAAGGGTCCGGCCCTGCCCGTGATCGCCGAGG
The DNA here is from genome assembly GCA_029212785.1 of Thalassobaculaceae bacterium. GTDB lineage: Bacteria > Pseudomonadota > Alphaproteobacteria > Thalassobaculales > Thalassobaculaceae > Thalassobaculum. Next base: position 14,715 of record JARGOG010000067.1, on the reverse strand, counting down.
CGATCCAGCCGATGCTCGGCGCCGACACGCCGGTGGTCTGCGCCATGAACGGCATTCCCTGGTGGTACGAGTACAAGCGCCCCGGCGGCACCGACGCGCCGGTCGAGCGCCTCGACCCCGGTGCGGCGGTGTGGACGGCGATCGGACCGGAACGGGCCATCGGCTGCATGATCGACTGCCCCGCGGCCGTGCCGGAGCCGGGCTTCGTGCGCCATGTGGCGTCGCGCCCGGGCATCTTCACCCTCGGCGAGCCGGACAATTCGGACAGCGCACGGGTGCGGGCCATCGCCGCGGTGCTCGAGGCCGCTGGGATGAAGGCGCCGGTGACCACCGACATGCGCCGCCCCATCTGGGCCAAGCTGATGCTGAACGCCTCGCGCTCGCCGTTGGGCGTGCTGACCGGCGCGAACGAGTACGATCTGGCGGTGAACAAGGAGACCCTGGCGCTGACCTTCGCCATCATGCGTGAAGTTCAGGCGGTCGCCGGCTCCCACGGAATCGAGATCACGTTCGACGCGGACGACCACGGCGATCCGGCGAAACGCTCGCTGCACCGCCCGTCGATGCTGCAGGACTGGGATCTCGGGCGGCCGATGGAGATCGACGGGATCGTCCGGATCATCCAGGACTTCGCCCGCGCGGCCGATATCGCCACGCCGACCCTCGACGTGGTCTCCGCCCTGATCGGCGAAAAGGCGCGGGTGGCGGGCGTCTAGCGCACGCGGCTCAGCCTTTGACGACTGCCTGGACGCGCAGCGCGATCCAGGGCCCATCGCTGGTGTTCAGTGCCTTACATGGGTCCTGGATCGACCCGATAGGCCGTCCAGGAAATCGACATGAGGCGGGCGATCAGAACGTGGTCGGGCCGTTCGCCTTCTTGTAGGCGGTGACATGCTCGATCGCTGCCGTCACGCCGCCAGGCGTGTAGGGCACGTCGAGATAGCCGAGCGTCGACTCGACCGCCGCGATGGCGGCATAGAGCATCGGCGCATTCATGTCGCCCATATGGCCGATACGGAACGCCTTGCCGCCGAGATCGCCGAGGCCGCCGCCGATACCGACCATCATCTCGTCGCGGCAGACCTCGCGGAACCTGTTGGCGTCGATCCCGTCCGCCGTGCGGATGGCGGTGACACCGACCGAGCGCTGGGACGGGACCGTGGCATTCAGTTCGAGCGCGCCGGCCTGACCCCAGGTCTCGACCGCCTTGTGAGTCGCCTGCGACAGCACCCGATGGCGCTCGAAGCAACGCTCCAGGCCTTCCTCGAACAGGGTGCGCAACCCCTCGCGCAGCCCGAAGATCTGCAACTGCGGAGACGTGCCGCAGAAGGTGCGGTAACCGGGTCCCGCCATGCGCGGCGTCCAGTCCCAGTAGCGCCGCGGCGTGTTGACCTTCTTATGGGCCGCGATCGCCTTCTCGTTGGCCGCGCAGAAGCCGAGGCCCGGCGGCATCATCAGACCCTTCTGGGAAGCGGCGATGGCGACGTCAGCGCCCCAGTTGTCCATCTGGAAGTCGGTGGTGCCGAGCGAGGCGATGGTGTCGACCATGAGCAGGGCGCCGTGCCCGGTCTCGTTCATCGCCTTGCGGACCGCCGAGATATCGCTGGTGATCGAGGTCGCGGTATCTGTATGGACGACCAGGACTGCCTTGATCCGACCTTCCTTGTCTTCCGACAAAGCCTTGGCGACACCGGCGGGATCGAGCGCCTCGCGCCAACTGCCCGGCACGGTCTGGATGACGATGCCGAGAGCCTCGGCCATGTCGGTCCAACTGCCGGAGAAATGTCCGGTCTCCGGCACCAGAGCGACATCGCCCGGGCTCAGCGTGTTGACCAGGGCCGCTTCCCAGGCACCATGCCCATTGGCGATGTAGGTGAAGAGCTCGCCCTCGGTCTTGAAAACCTTGCGCAGACCCTCGAAGGATTCGACGGCGGCCTCGACGAATTCCGGATCGTTCAGGTCCATCGTATCGCGGTGCATGGCGTTCTGCACACGCTGGGGCACGTTGGTCGGGCCGGGCGTGTTCAGGAACTTGCGGCCACGCTTGATGAGGACGTTGGGACGGCTGGTCACGGAATCGGGGGCCATGCGGGGGGCTCCTGGCAGCGGATCGTCGATCTGGATCGATGGATTGGGATAATCGGTGGCGCGGAAGATAGTGCAAGTTCGTGGCGCGCTCACGACTTTATTGCGGGTTTCCCGCCGGAATCTGCTGGGTGATGCAGTGGATATTGCCGCCGCCAAGCAGGATCTCGCGCGCGGGGATGCCGACAACGTCCCGATCGGGCAACGCCTCGGCGATGATGCGGCACGCCTCCTCGTCGGTGCGGGGGTCAAGCATCGGCACCAGAACGCGGCCTTCCACCAGGTAGAAATTGGCGTAGGAGCCCGCCAGGCGGTCACCGGCGGCACGCGGTTTGCCGCCCGGCGCCGGCACCAGGCCCTCGGCTTCCGTCTCGGTCATGTGCAGCGGTCCCGGCATCGGCAGCTTGACCACCCGGAACGGGTTTCCATCAGTGTCGCGGGCCGCCTCCAGAACCGCCAGCGCCTCGGCCGAGCGCACATGCTGAGGGTCCCAGGGATCGTCGGGCCAGTTCAGCAGGACCAGGTCCGGGGCCGGTACATGCAGCAGGTTGTCCACATGGCCCGTGGTCTCGTCCTCGAATACCCCGCGCGGCAGCCAGATCAGCTGTTCGGCCCCGGTATAGGCCTTCAGCAGCTCTTCACACCGGGCGCGGCCGAGCGCGGCGTTGCGCCCGGCGCTGAGCACGCATTCCTCGGTGACGAAGACCGTGCCGCTGCCGTCGCAATGCACCCCGCCGCCTTCCTGGATCAGCGGCGACCGGTACCGCTGCATACCCTCCCGGTCGGCGACGGCGGCAGCGACCGCATCGTCGGCCTGCCAGTCCGGATACAGACCGTGCACATCGCCGCCCCAGGCATTGAACGTCCAGTCCACCGCCCGCCGTCCACCCGCGCCGTCGACCACCACGGTCGGACCGACATCGCGCATCCAGGCGTCGTTGCTGTCCAGCTCGACGAGCCTCACGGCGGCCGGCAGGCAGGCCCGCGCCCGGTCGGCCCGCCGCGGCGAAACACCGACCGTCAGCGGCTCCACCTCGACGATGGCAGCGGCCACCGCGGCGAAGGCTTCCTCGGCCGGGCCAGCGCCCTCGCGCCAGGTGTCGCCACGCTCCGGCCAGAGCATCCAGGTCCCGGCATGGGACTCGAACTCCCCCGGCATCCGGTAACCGTCGGCCGCCGGTGTCCCGGATATCACTTCCCCCATGTGACCCGATCCGCGAAACGCTTCATCAACAGCGTGTTGACCCGGTTCTGCAACCGCTTCGCCGGCACCGGCTTGGTCAGCAGCAGGTCGACGTCGAGGCGCTTCGCCTCCTGGACGGCGAAGTCGTTCACGGTGCCGGCCAACAGCACCACCGGAATATCCTCCGGCAGGGTCGTCGAGTCCTCGCGGACCCGCTGCAGCAATTCGAACCCGTCGGTCCCGTCCGGGCCCTCGAGCTGCGCGTCCAGAATCAGCAGATCCGGCGTGATCTCTTCGGCGGCATAGAGCGCTGTCGCGGCATTATGGGCGTCCAGCGGCATCGGGAACCCGAGTTCCAGCAATGCGCGCACCAGAAGCGCCCGGTTGTCCTCGTCCGGTTCCACCACGAGGGTGAGCAACCCTTCATAGTCAAAGCTGGCGAGCACCCCTTCCATGACCCGGGTAAGTCGGCGCGTCTGGGTCAATTCTGTTGCCATATGGCCCATGGTCCCGTGAATTCAGGTCTGCTAGCGTCCGAGCCAGCGAAATGAGTCTAGCCGAGTCGCCGGCCAACGCGAAGCCGGCGCAAACCCGGCGCGAACCCGGAGTTCCTACCATGGATACAGCCACGGCACCTGCCACGATGGACGTCCTGGAGACCGAATCCGCCCTGCGCGAGGTTTACGGTACACCCAACCCGCTGGCGGCAAAGAAGCAACTCACCTATCTCGACAAGCATGCCAAGCGGTTCATGGAATTGTCGCCGTTCCTGGTGATCTCGACCCAGGGGGCCGACGGCCTCGGCGACGTCTCGCCGAAGGGTGACGCGCCGGGCTTCGTCGCCGTCCTCGATGACCGCACGATTCTGATCCCCGACCGTCCGGGCAACAACCGGATCGACACGCTGAGCAACCTGACCGAGAACACCGGGGTCGGCATCCTGTTCATGATCCCCGGCGTCAACGAGACCCTGCGGATCAACGGCCGCGCCCGGGTGATCGCCGACACCACCATGCTGACCCAGTTCGCGGTGCGCGACCGGCTGCCGAAGACCGGCATCCTGGTCGAGGTCGAGGAGATGTATCTGCACTGCGCCAAGGCGCTGGTCCGCTCCAAGCTGTGGGAAGACGATTTCAAGGTGGAGCGCAAGGTGCTCCCCTCGCTCGGCCAGATGATCGCCGATCAGGTCGAAAGCGAGGAGATCGATGTCGCCGAGGCCGACAGGCGCATCGCCGACTCGGAGAAGAACAAGCTGTACTGACGCCGGACCGAGACACGCTCAAGGTCGGAACGGGTAGGGCCCCAACAGCGGAGGCCCATGTGCCGCGCCGCTCAATATCCGAGCCCGACCTCCGGTCGTTCGTCGGTGAAGGTGACGTTGACCTTGGCCGCCCCGTGGGAGGTATTGGCGAATTCAGAGGTGAAGGCGGTCTTCTCGCCCGGCAGGAGCTGGAACGACTCCGTGGTGAAAAGCCAGCTTGCCAGGGTCTGTCCGCCCTCGTCGATCACCGTCGCCCGTAGCGACGGCAGGCTGATCATCAGCTCGCCCGGATTGCGGATCTCCCCGTGCACGATCAGCACCTCGACGGTGCCCTCCTGGCGGCGCTCCACATAGACATTCTGCAGCACCAGATCCTCGCCCGGGACCGGGACCGGCATACCGACTTTCTCGTAGAGCAGGGCGCTGGCCGGCCAGGCGTGGACCAGAGTGGTGCGGGCAACGAACAGACCGGCCGGGATCGCCACGGCCAACGCCAGCAGGGTGTACAGGACATAGGGCCTGGTTTTCTTTCCGGTGTCGCCGCCACGCATGGGACGAAACCGGGAGACATCGCCGAGCGGCGGCGGATCCATCTCCTCGCCCATGTCATCCCGGTCAAGCGCCTCATCAAGCGGCTCGTCCAGCGCCTCCCCCGGGTCGACCGACAGGTCGTCGCCGGCCGGCGCCGCCTTCTTCGCCTTGGCTTTGGCCTTGGCCTTGGGCATCTGGTGCCACTTGTGCTCGCAGCCGCTGCACTTGAGCTTACGGCCCTTGGTGCCGAGCGCCTTGTCGGGCACCTTGAACTTCTGCTCACATTTCGGACAGGTGACGAGCATTCGGGTCCTCAGGATCCGGGTTGAACGTGGAGTATATCTCTCCGCGCCCAGCGGGCCAACGCGACCGTGATAGGGCTGGATATTGCCGTCTGTGCCCCGGCGGGGCCCGATGCTACCGTCCGGCCAAACATCCAATCCGGGAGGGAAAACAAATGACCACCATCAAATCCGCGATCGTCACGGGTGCCGGCTCCGGCATCGGCAAGCGCAGCGCGCTGGCCCTGCTCAAGGACGGCTGGAGCGTGGCCTTGGCCGGACGCCGCGCCGACGCACTCGAGGAAACCAAGAAGGAGGCCGGTGCCGACGGCGCGCGCGCCTTGCCCGTGCCGACCGACGTCACCGATCCGGCGGCCGTGAAGGCGCTGTTCGACAAGACGGTCGAGACCTTCGGACGGGTCGATTTCATCTTCAACAATGCCGGCATGAACGCGCCGGGCATCCCGCTGGAGGAGCTCTCCGACGACCAGTGGCGCTCGGTGGTCGACGTCAACCTGACCGGCTGCTTCTGGGTGATCCGCGAGGCGTTCCGGGTGATGAAGGCGCAGAGCCCCATGGGCGGACGCATCGTCAACAACGGCTCGATCTCCGCCCATGCGCCGCGCCCGGACAGCATCCCCTACACCGCCACCAAGCATGCGGTCTCCGGCCTGACCAAGACGGCGGCGCTGGACGGACGCAAATACGACATCGCGGTCGGCCAGATCGATGTCGGCAACGCCTTCACCGAGCTCGCCGCGCGGATGAAGACCGGGGTCAAGCAGGCCAATGGCGAGATCAAGCCGGAGGCGATGATGGACGTGGACCACGTGGCCAATGCCATCGTCCACATGGCGAGCCTGCCGCTCGACGCGAACATCCAGACCCTGACGGTGATGGCGACGAAGATGCCGTTCGTCGGCCGGGGGTAAGCCCTCCAGCAAACAATCGTCATCCCGAATCGAGTTCGGGATGACGGCCCAAACGATTCATGGCGATTCGCGCCCTGTCCGTCCCATAACCCCGTCCCCGCAGGGCCCGAGATCCGCCCGAATAGGACTCGCCCCATGACCCGCGCGCCGGACAGTGCTACCCCTGGGGCCATGGCTCTCGCCGATCAGGACATCCCCGCCGACCCGCTTCCCGCCGCTGGATCCCCTCCCGGCGCCGCCCCAGGGCGCTGCCCGGAGACGGCGCTGCACGAGGTGTTCGGATTCGCCGAGTTCCGGCCCGGCCAGCGTGATGTGATCGACAGCATCCTGGCCGGCCGCGACACCCTGGCCGTCATGCCGACCGGCGCGGGCAAGTCGCTGTGCTTCCAGCTTCCGGCGGTCATGGATGGCGGGCTCACCGTGGTGGTCTCGCCGCTGATCGCGCTGATGGAGGATCAGGTCCGCTCGCTGCGCCTGCAGGGCGTGTCCGCCGGCGCCATGCATTCCGGCAATCCGCCCGGCACCAACGCCGATATCTGGCGCCTCGCCCGATCCGGCGAGCTGCGCCTGCTCTACATCGCGCCGGAACGTCTGGCGTTGGACGGCATTCTCGACGACCTGTCCGATATCGGCGTCACCCGGCTGGTGGTGGACGAGGCCCATTGCATCAGCCAGTGGGGCCACGCTTTCCGCCCGGACTATCTGACCTTGGCGCGGGTGCGGGATCGCCTTGGCGTGCCGACCGCTGCCTTCACCGCCACCGCCGATGCCGCCACCCGGCGCGACATCGTCGACCGGCTGAGCGGCGGCGAGGCAAATGTCTTCGTCTTCGGCTTCGACCGCCCGAACCTGGACCTGCGCATCGCCGAGAAGCGATCGCCGGCGAAACAGCTCCTGGCCTTCCTGCAGGACCACAAGGGCGAGAGCGGCATCGTCTATTGCCTGTCCCGCCGGGCGGTGGAAGAGACGGCAGCCAGCCTGAACCGTCAGGGCATCACCGCGGTTCCCTACCATGCCGGGCTTGACCCGGAAGTCCGCTCGGCCAATCAGGACCGGTTCGTGACCGAGGACGGCATCGTGGTCTGCGCGACCATCGCCTTTGGCATGGGCATTGACAAGCCGGATGTGCGCTTCGTCTTCCACACCGACGTGCCGGGGTCGGTGGAGGCCTATTACCAGGAGATCGGCCGCGCCGGGCGCGACGGTCTGCCGGCGACGGTGCAGATGCTCTACGGCCTGGCCGACATCGCCCAGCGCCGCCGCTTCGTCGACGAGAGCGGAGCGAGCGAGGACCAGCGCCGGATCGAGCACCGACGCCTCAACACCCTGCTCGGCATCTGCGAGACCGCGGGATGCCGGCGTCAGGCCCTGCTGGCCGCCCTGGGCGAGCCGATGGCCACACCGTGCGGCAATTGCGACACCTGTCGCGAGCCGCCGGAAACCCTGGACGGGCTGGTCCCGGCGCAGAAGGTGCTCTCCGCCATCCTGCGCACCGGCCAGCGCTTCGGCGCCGGCCATATCGTCGACGTGCTGCTCGGTGGCAAGACTGAGCCGGTGCAGCGCCACGGCCACGACGCCCTGCCGACCTTCGGTGTCGGCACCGAGTTCGACCGCAACGGCTGGCGCTCGGTGATCCGCCAACTCGTCGCCTGCGGCATCGTCGCCATCGATACCGCCGGCTTCGGCGGATTGACCGTCGGCGAGGCGGGTCGGGCGGTGCTCAAGGGCGAGGCCGGGGTCACCCTGCGCCGCGATACCGCCAAACGCGCCAAAGGCGGCCGCGACCGGGAGCAGGCGGTCGCCACCGTGTCGCCGGAGAACACCGACCTGTTGCGCGCCCTGAAGGAAAAGCGGCGCGACATCGCCCGCGAATTGTCGCTGCCGGCCTATACCGTGCTGCATGATCGCTCGCTGATCGAACTGGCCGAGCGTCGGCCGAACTCGCTGGAGGCCTTTGCCGGCATCCATGGCGTCGGTCAGGCCAAGTTGGAGAAGTTCGGGGAGCGTTTCCTGGCAGTCATCCGCGACGCCGAGGGCGCGCCTGCATGAAGCCGGCGCGAAAGCAGGCGCCATTCGCGCTGCCTGATATCGCGATCCGGCGGGATCCCGACGGCACCATTCATCTCCGCTCCCGCACACCGCCCGCCGCACATCCAGAGACCCTGATCAACCATCTCGACCGCTGGGCGGTCGCGACGCCGGACCGCATTCTGGTGGCCGAGCGCCAGGGAGTCGGCTGGCGCGCGGTGAGTTTCGCCGAAGCGGCCCGCGCCAGCCGGGGCATCGCCACTGCCCTGCGCGCCCGTGACATCGGCTCTGTCATGGTCCTGTCGGAGAACTCCGTCGACCAGGCGCTGCTGATGCTCGGCGCCTTCCGGGCCGGGGTGCCGTTCTGTCCGGTCTCCCCCGCCTATTCGCTGCTGTCCCGCGATTTCGCCAAGCTGAAGCAGATCGTGGCGATCGTCCGCCCCGGGCTGGTCCTGGCCGAAGGACTGGCGCCGTTCGAGCGGGCGCGGACCGGAGTCGACCTCGGCGCTGCCGAATTCGTCGGCGACGTTTCGGCGCTGGCCGAGACGGAACCGGGCGCGCTGCCCGAGGTCACTGGCGACATGGTGGCAAAAATCCTGTTCACCTCCGGCTCGACCGGGTCGCCGAAGGGGGTGATCAACACCCACCGCATGCTGGCCTCCAACCAGGCGGCCTTGGGCCAGGTCTGGACCTGTCTGGCGGAGCGACCGCCGGTCATGCTCGATTGGCTGCCCTGGAGTCATACCTTCGGCGGCAACCAGAATCTGGGCCTCGCCGTCAGCCATGGCGGCACGCTGTATATCGACGACGGGCGGCCGACGCCGGCGCGGATCGGCCGCACGGTGGAGAACCTGCGGCTGGTCGATCCGACCCTGCATTTCAACGTGCCGCGCGGGCTGGACATGCTGCTGCCCCATCTGGAGGCGGATACCGTCCTGCGCGACCGGTTCTTCGAAAACCTGGAGTTCGTCTTCTATGCCGGTGCCACCCTGCCGCTGTCCCTGTGGCGGCGGGTCGAGGCCTTGGGGCTGGCCGCGACCGGCGCGCTGCCGGTGCTGACCACCTGCTACGGCACGACGGAGACGGCCCCGCTTGCGCTGGCCGCCCATCTGGTGCTGGAGGGGACCGGCGTGGTCGGAGTGCCGGTGCCAGGGGTCGAGGCCAAGCTGGTGCCGACCGGCGACAAGCTGCAGATCGCCCTGCGCGGTCCGAACATCACCCCGGGCTATGCCGGACGCGACGACCTGACGGCACTGGCGTTCGACGAAGACGGCTATTTCCTGAGCGGCGACGCGGTGCGGCTGGCCGATCCGGTGGATCCCAATGCCGGAATCATCTTCGACGGTAGGATCGCCGAGGACTTCAAGCTGTCGACCGGCACCTGGGTCAGCGTCGGCGCCTTGCGGGTGGCGGTGATCGCCGCCTGCGGCGCCGCGGTCAGCGACGTGGTGATCGCCGGCCACGACCGCGACGGGATCGGGGTCCTGATCTTCACCAAGCCTGAGGCGCGGGCAGCGGCGATCCGCGAGGGTCTGACGCGGCATAATGCGGCGAACCCCGCCTCCAGCACGCGGGTGGCCAGGGCCCTGGTGCTGGACACGCCCCCGTATGTGGATAGCGGCGAGATCACCGACAAGGGATATCTCAATCAGCGTCGCATCCTGGAGCGTCGGGCCGATCAGGTCGACCGGCTGTTTGCGGAACCGCCGGGACCCGACGTGATCGTTGCCTGACCGGGTCGGGTCAGCGGCCCGGGCCGCAGAACCGGGTCAGGGTTGCGTCGCTCGCCTCCTCGCCCGACGGCAGCGGGGCGGCCGGGTCGCGGGTCCAGGCGGCGATGTCGGCGATGACCTGGGCGCGGTCCAGGTCGCGGAACAGCATGTGATAGCCCTCCTCGTACAGGGCGACACGGTGACCGTTCGGCAGGGCCCTCAACATGGCGCAGGTCGGCCGGCGCGGCACCAGTTGGTCCCTGTGACCGTAGAGCACCAGGATCGCGCCGTGCAGCGCCGGGGCCGACGCCTGGGCCGCGTCCATCAGCGCCACCAGCCCGTGGACCATGTCGACCCGGGGTCGCTTGAGGAACAGCGGGTCGCGGGCCAGGGCGCGCAGCATGGGGAAATTGTCGCTCGGAATGATCCGGATGCCGCGCGGCTCCAGCGGCAGCCAAGGGACGGTATGGGCCAGGATATCGAGGCTGAGTGTCTGCACCAGCGGCATCCAGTCGCGGCCCCAGACCGCCGGCGCCGACAGCACCGCCCCCTCGGCCGCCGTGTCCGGATCGGCCAGCGCCAGCATCGCCACCGCCGCCCCCATGCTCTCGCCGAGCAGATAGACCGGCACGCCCGGCGTGTCGCGCTTCGCCAGCCGGACCAGGGTCTCGGCATCGCGGGCCATGCGCCCACCCCCGTGCCACAGGCCGTAGCCCGGCGCCTCGCCGAAGCCGCGCTGGTCGGCGGCGTAGACGGTCACCCCTTTGCCGGCCAGTTCGGCGCCGAGCTGGGCGAAGGCGTTGGAATAGTCGCCGAAGCCGTGCAGAGCGACCACCGCCGCCTCCGGTTTGCCGTCCGGGCGCCAGACCGTCATCGGCAGGCGGATCCCGTCATCCATCACCGCGAACGGCCGCAGATCCAGGCGCGGCTCGACCCGCACGTCACCCGGACGGGCGATCTGCGGCGCGCAGGCGGCCAGCAGTAGGATGCAGAGCAGGGCAAACGGGCGGCGAGCCGCGATCATGAGCCTATCCGGAATGATCAAATCCTTGCGGGAGACGCGGTCGTGGGTATCATCCGGCGATCACGTGAACAAGCGCGGCAGCGCGGAGGGACGGGCCATGGCGACGGCGAGCACGGACGCGTTCGAGACCATTGAAGTGACGGGGCACCGGGTTGCCTGCGACGGCGGCGACGGACCGCTCGGTCATCCCCGAGTGTTCCTGGAGATCCCCGAGGACGAGCACAAGGTGGTCTGTCCGTACTGCTCGAAGACCTATGTGATGGTCCCGGGCGGCGAGGACGAGCACGCCGCCTGAGCCGACCCGGGCGCTATTCCAGCACTTTCGGCCAGTTGGCGTCGCCGGCCTTGATGTTGCCGGGGATGTCCGTCATCCATTTCTTCTGAACGCTCGCGTTGTAGTTCAGGTACAGCTTGCCGTCGACGATACGCCAGTTCTGCGGATCGCCCTTGGCAGTGTAGCCCTGGGCCACCGCCCAAGCGCAGTAGCCGCCATATTGCGGCGCGTATTTCGCAGGATTGGCGACAAAGGCGTCGCGGTGCTCGGCCGACACGAAGCGCCAGGTGACCCCTTTGTATTCGGCCTCGAATTTCGACGACCCTTCCACCGGTTTGCCATCGGTGAAATAGGCGACGGGATCGTAACCGTCGACCGCCTTGTCGGACAGGAACTCGGTATAGACCGGGTCCTGACCGGCATGGGTGATCCGGGGGGCGACCAGCGCCACCAGGCCGGTCAGCGCGAGGACGGCGACGATGCGGGCGATCGCCCGGGAGCTCGTGGTGAACGACATGACCCTGTTCCGATGTCGTGGTTCCGATGGCTTGGTTAATGCCTGAGCATATGGGAGGTCGGGACCAACCCGTCATCACGCCCACGCGACCCTGCGGTAAATCGCCCGTGAGGCAGCAGTGAGGCACCGCAGGGACGGGCGGCGAGATGGGGTGGTTCATTTCCGGCCCTGAGCCCGCCATAGTGGGGATATGAGACGGTTTATCACCCTTTGGGCGTCGATCATTGGGTTGCTGGTCCCGGGCCCCGCGACAGCCGGCGGGCCGCCGGACGTGACCCAGGCGCCGGAGGCTTTGCCGCTGATCCGCCATATCGGCCTGGAGGACAGCGGCATTGAGCACGATCCGGTGCTGCGTCAGGTGCTGGAGCGGTTTCTCGGCGATGCTCGCGACGACCTGATGGTGCCCGGCGGGCGAACGGTAGAGACGGTGCTGGCGGCGCTCGCCGACCCGGCGCCGCTGCCGCCGCAGTATGTCGACGACCGGAACATCATGGCGTTCTGGGGATGCTCGCAACCCGACTGCCGGCTGAAGGCGGCGGTCGTGCTCAGTCTGCGTCACAATATCGCCTGCGTGATCCTGCATCACACGGTCCTCGATCCGGCGGATCCGGCGACCCTGGTGCCGGATCGGACCATCCAAGCCACCGCGACCTTTCACGCCGACATCTTCGCGCCGGCCGAGGGGCCGGATGGCGGCCGCGTCCGGGAGACCTGCCGACGCGAACTCGTCCATGCGAGCCAGCGCGCACGGCCGCAGGGCTACTGGCTCGCCCGAGGCGTCGTGACTCTGCGCCGGGGACCCTATTTCCGCCCGGACCCGGGCCTGTCGGCCGAAGCCGGCCTTTGGGACGGCCGCGACCCAAATCTCTAATGGGCCGAACCTCAAAAGGCCCGAACCGCTAGAGGGTGGGGGAGATCCATGCTGTCGAAACCACACCGCCTGATCGCCACCGCGATGGCTGTACTCGCGCTGACAGCCGCTCCGCGCTCGGCGGGTGCTGACACAGCATCGGTTCGTGCGAAACCGCCGGTGTTCCACGACCTGCGTGCCCTGGCCGGACAGTCGCTGTTCGATCTGCTGCGGGCGCCGGTCTTCACCTACGCCTTGGATCGGTTCCTGCCCGCCACCGTGGGTTCGGACGATCTGTACCGGAACGCGACGGTACGGGATTCGGTCGTTCTGGTGCTGGGGCTTTCCGGGCATGATCTCCAGTTGGTAGGGAATCGCCGGTTCCTCGTCGCTCAGGGCTGCCGGATCGGCGAATGCTCGCCCTCAAAGGGGCTGGTGGTCGCCGATACCGAGACCGGCGACCTGTGTGCGGTGATTTATCACGACGCCCCGGACCCGCCCGACACCCGCCGGGACGGGAGCGAGAGCAGTGCCGGCGCCGTCGACCGCCCCGTCACCCGCATCCGGGCGGAGGTCTACCTGCCGGCCCCCACCGCCGTGACGGAACCTTTGATCAATACCTGCGTCGCCCGCTTCGCGGCCGTGACCCAACGTGTGGCGGCCTCCGGATACTGGGTGGACCGGGGTACCATCATCGCCCGGACCGCCCCCGATTTCCGTACAGCCCCCGAGGTCGCCGCCCGGTTCAAGCCGTGGGACGGCACGGCACAGCGGTACTAGTTGCTCGACCGCAGCCGGATGACCGCCGGCTCCATGTAGTCAGCCTCCTTGGTATGGCGGGTCTGGTGGTTGTCCTTGAAGTTCCGAAGCTCCGCAAGCGCGGCGCTCCAGTCCTGGTCGACGGCATGGGCCCAGAAGGTCGGCGTCTTCAGCAGCGGCGTCCCGTACTGCCAGGTAACCGACGCGATAACCGTCTGAACCTCAACCGGCAACCGATCGAACGATAGCCGGTCCCGGGCCAAGGAACGATTGTACAGGCTGATCATCGGCTCAATCTTGAGCCTGATGTAATCGGCTTTCAGTTTCTCCCATGTCGCCTCGCTGATCGCGAACGCCTCCCCATAAAGTTTCTTGTAGGCTGCGAGTGCATCATCGGCGGCCGTTCCTTTGAGCCCCAGGAAAGGCGACAGCCGCTCATACTCCTCCCGACTCAGTCCGGCGCGGCGCAGATCATGGTCATTGCGCTGGCCGAGATCGATTCCCATGCCGACTGTGACACCTGACTGGCTCGTGTTGGGTCGGTGGCCTTGCAGATTGAACCCCTCGAAGTCTCGCATTTTCACATAGTCGATCCGATCGGCCATGGCGCTCTCCATCTCTGTGGGGCGCCAAATCTGAACACTCCTATTTCAATAGTCAATTTCCTATTATTTATTTCCTATATATTAACCCCCTACAGCCGCCACCGACCGCTTCCCCGGTTGCCCATTCGCCCCGGTCCGCTAGAGTCGCCGCCAGCCCCACCAGATCCGGACGCCCCATGGCCGACACCGCCACGCCCGACACGGACATCCCGACCCCCGCCGAGCCCGGACAGAGCCATCTCTTCCTGGTCGACGGGTCCGGCTACATCTTCCGGGCCTATCACGCGCTGCCACCGATGAGCCGGCCGGACGGCACGCCGGTGAACGCCGTGTTCGGCTTCTCCAACATGCTGGTGCGGCTGATCGACGACCTGGAGGCCGACCACATGGCGGTCATCTTCGACGCCGCCCGTGTCAGCTTCCGCAACGACATCTACCCGGACTACAAGGCCCAGCGCCCGGACGCGCCGGAGGATCTCGTCCCGCAGTTCCCGCTGATCCGCGAGGCGACCCGCGCCTTCAACGCGCCCTGCATCGAGATGGACGGCTTCGAGGCCGACGACATCATCGCCACCTACGCCCGTCAGGCGGTGGAGCAAGGCTGGCGGGTCACCGTCGTGTCCTCCGACAAGGACCTGATGCAGCTGGTGCGCGACGGCGTCGACATGTTCGA
>JARGOG010000066.1:5588-24235 GCA_029212785.1 Thalassobaculaceae bacterium | reverse complement strand
GGCGGCCCCTGGAGCGAGCAGACGATCTCCGGCGCGCCATGCCCGGTGGCACCGGTCGCCCGCAAGGTCAGCCGGCTACCCCTGGTCAGGATCGCCGCGCACAGCTCGCCGATGAAAGCCATGCCCCGGCCGAACGGCGCGCGCACGATCACCACAAGCTGCTCATAGGCACCGCACTCGAAGGTCCGGGGATCGTAGACGACGGAGACTGCCCCTTCCGGCAGGTCGATCGAGCCGCAGGCGCGTTCGGACGATCCCAGCCCGAGAAACAGCAGCCGCGCCTTCGGCCCGCCCTCCTTGATCACCTCGAACGCCGCCGCCGGTCCGGCCAGAAGGGCGGCGACGAGGATCAAGCCTAAAACAGGTCGTCGAAGGGATGCCATCCGTCCCGGTCCTCGATCTCCAGCACCCACAGATCCGGGTCGACGCCGCGCTCGCGCTCCAGATAGGCGTCGGCATCGCGTTCCGGGACCGGATCCTCGCCGAGCGGTGTGCGCCACACGGTCTTGCCGGTGTCGTAGTCGCGGCTTGGCGCCAGCAGGACGCAGCCGATGTCGCGTCCGCGGTTGACCACCACGAAGACCTGACCGGCGTCGTCGTCGCCATGGCGCACCACCGTCGCCGGTGTGCCGCGGATGGTTGCTCGCCGGATCGCCGCTTGCACGATGATCCCCGCCTTCAGCCGTGCTTCGGTCACATCACCCTCATCGTTGTTTTCGGACGTCCGAGACGCTGGGAACGCCTTATCATTTCGCATAGATTACACTTCAACCGTCGATATGGCGGACCCAAACAGGGGAGCTCACCCATGCATGTTCGTCTTCTTGGCCCATCCTGCCTTTTCGGCGCCGCTGTCGCGCTGACCCTGCTGGCCGGCCCGGTCGTGGCCGCCGATATCGCGCCCGCCGTCGTCTTCGATATGGGCGGAAAATTCGACAAAAGCTTCAACGAAGGCGTCTTCAACGGCGTCGAGAAGTTCAAATCGGAGACCGGCATCGACTACCGCGAGTTCGAAGTCACCAACGAGACCCAGCGCGAGCAGGCGCTCGCCCGTATGGCCCAGCGCGGCGCCAACCCGGTTCTCGGTGTCGGCTTCGCCCAGGCCCCGGCCATGGAGAAGGTCGCCAAGGCCAATCCCGACACCAAGTTCGCGATCATCGACAGCGTGGTCGACCTGCCGAATGTCCGCTCCATCGTCTTCAAGGAGCAGGAGGGTTCGTTCCTGGTCGGCATGCTCGCGGCGCTGGCCTCCGAGACCGGCAAGGTCGGCTTCGTCGGCGGCATGGACATCCCGCTGATCCGCCGCTTCGCCTGCGGTTACGTGCAAGGCGCCAAGCACGCCAATCCGGATGTCGAGGTGTTCCAGAACATGACCGGCACCACGCCGTCGGCCTGGAACGACCCGACCAAGGGCGGCGAACTCGCCAAGTCGCAGTTCGACCGGGGCGCCGACGTGGTCTTCGCGGCTGCCGGCGGTACCGGCATCGGCGTCTATCAGGCCGCCGCCGACAGCGGCAAGCTGGCGATCGGTGTGGACAGCAATCAGAACCACCTGCATCCGGGCACCATGCTGACCTCCATGCTGAAGCGCGTGGACGTTGCCGCCTATAAGACCTTCACCGACGCGGCGAACGACACCTTCACCACCGGCGTCCAGGTCCTGGGTCTGGCCGAGGGCGGCGTGGACTGGGCTCTGGACGACAACAACAAGGATCTGATCACCGCGGACATGAAGGCCGCGGTCGAAAAGGCAAAGGCCGATATCGTCGCCGGCACGGTCACCGTGCACGACTACATGGCCGACAATTCCTGCCCGCTCTGAGCCGGCGCACCGCACGCATCGAGGAGGGGACGGGGTGAGCATCGCCGAGCACACGGTCGACAGCACCTCCGTTCCGTCTGCCGGCTCCGCCGCCCCCGCCATCGAGCTGATCGGCATCGAGAAGCGGTTCGGGCCGGTCCGTGCCAACCACGACGTGTCGCTCGCCGTCGCTCCGGGCTCGATCCACGGGATCGTCGGCGAGAACGGCGCCGGAAAATCCACCCTGATGAGCATCCTGTACGGCTTCTACGAGGCCGATGCGGGGGAGATCCGGATCGATGGCCGCGCGGTCTCGATCAAGGGGGCGCGGGACGCGATCGAAGCCGGCATCGGCATGGTCCACCAGCACTTCATGCTGGTCCCGCCCTTCACGGTGCTGGAGAACGTCATGCTCGGTGCCGAAGGGGCGCCGCTGCTCGCCGCCGGCATCGGCACCGCCCGCGCCGAGCTGCTGCGGCTCGGCGCCGAATACGGGCTGGAGATCGACCCCGACGCCATCGTCGGCGCGCTGCCGGTCGGCCTGCAGCAACGTGTAGAAATCCTCAAGGCGCTGTACCGTGGCGCCCGCATTCTCATTCTCGACGAGCCTACCGGCGTGCTGACGCCGCAGGAGACCGACCAGTTGTTCGAGATCCTGCGCGAGCTCAAGCGCGAGGGCGTGACCGTCATCCTGATCACCCACAAGCTGCGCGAGATCCTGGCGGTGACCGATACCGTCTCGGTGATGCGCCGCGGCGAGATGGTCGCCGACCGTCCGACCTCCGAGACCTCGCGCGAGGAACTGGCCGAACTGATGGTCGGCCGCAAGGTGTTGTTCCGGGTCGAGAAGGGGCCGGCCAGCCCCGGCGCGCCGCTGCTGTCGGTCGACGGGCTCGGCGTGGTCGACAGCGCCGGCGTGAGTCGGCTGCACGATGTGTCCTTCGACGTTCGGGCCGGCGAGATCGTCGGTCTGGCGGGGGTGTCCGGCAATGGGCAGAGCGAGCTGCTGGAGGTTTTGGCGGGGTTGCGCGCACCATCTTCCGGCAGCGTGCGGCTCGGTGCGCTGGAGATCACGCCAGGGCGCCCCAGCGACGGCGCGACAGTGCGGGCCGCCGGCGTCGGCCATGTGCCGGAAGACCGGCAGGTCATGGGCATGGTGATGGATTTCGACGCCAAGGAGAGCGCGATCCTCGGCCACCACACCGAGGCGCGCTACAATTCCGGCCCGTTGACCGACCCGAGTGCGATCGAACAGGCCTGTCGAACGAAGATGGAGGGTTTCGACGTGCGCCCGCCGGACCCATCGCTGAGATCCGCCCTGTTCTCCGGCGGCAACCAGCAGAAACTCGTGCTGGCCCGCGAGCTGGACGGGGCGCCGAAGATCCTGCTGGTCGGCCAACCCACCCGTGGCGTCGATATCGGTGCCATCGAGTTCATCCACCGCCAGCTCGTCGCCATGCGCGACGCCGGGGCGGCGATCCTGCTGGTCTCGGTCGAACTCGACGAGATCATGGGGCTGAGCGACCGCATCCTGGTGATGTGCGGTGGCGCGCTGGTCGGCGAACTGCCGGCGGCGGAGGCCGACGAGCGAACGCTGGGCATGATGATGGCGAATGTGCCGCTGGACGAGATCCGGCGCCAGGGAGCGACACGATGAACGCCGGCCCCGAGGTCTTCACCGAGCGTCGGCATGCCGAAGCTCCGCGCGCCGGCGATGTGCGCAACGCCTACGACCACGACAAGGGTCGGGTGATCCACTCCGCCGCCTTCCGCCGCCTGCAGGGCAAGACCCAGGTCATGGCCACCGGCGAAGGCGATTTCCACCGTACCCGGCTGACCCACAGCATCGAATGCGGCCAGATCGGCGAGGGCCTGCTGCTGAAGATCCACGCCGATGCATCGGTGTCGGAGGCGGTGAAGGCCTGGCTGCCGTCTTCCTCGCTGATGATCGCCTCGTGCCATGCCCACGACCTCGGCCATCCGCCCTATGGCCATAGCGGCGAAGAGACGCTGAACGCCTGCATGGCCGGAAGCGGCGGTTTCGAGGGCAACGGCCAGACCCTGCGCGTGCTGAACCGGCTGGAGAAGTATCGCAGCCCCGGCATTGGCTTGAACCCGACCCGGCGCCTGAACCTGGCGGTGCTGAAATACCCCGCGTCATTCTCCGTCTGTGCCGCCGCCTTCGCCGCGCTGGGCCTGGACGCCGACGAACGGCCGCCGAAATGCTATCTCGACAGTGAGCAGGACATCGTCGACTGGGCCCTCGCCCCGTTTTCCAACAGCGACCGTGATGCCCTGCCGGCGCTCGACCCTACGGGCCGGCCGATCTACCGCACCATCGACTGCGCGTTGATGGAATGCGCCGACGACATCGCCTACGGCGTCCACGACCTGGAGGATGCCATCGCCCGCGGCCTGATCCGCCGCGACACCTTCGAGGCGCATGTCGCCGCGTCGAGCGACCTGCCGGATTTCGAGGGGCTGAAGGCCCAAGGGCTCGGCCTTGATCGCGACGCCCTGGCCGACGCCCTGTTCTCGCGCTCCAGCTACAAGCGCAAGCAGGCGATCTCCGCCCTGGTCAACGTGCTGGTGACCCATGTGACGGTCTGCGAGCGACCGGAGTTCGAACACCCGCTGCTGCGCCACACCGTCGACTTCGCCGGCCCGGTCAAGGACCTGGTCCGGTTCCTGAAGGCCTTCGTCTCCCAGACGGTGATCAACAGCGCCTCGGTGCGTCAGCTGCGCCGCAAGGGTAATCTCGTGGTCAGCAGCCTGTTCGACGAACTGGTGCACGACGCCACCATGATCCCGGAAAGCGCACGCGACGATCTGCTGGCCGACGACCCGATCCAGCGTCAGGTCTGCGACTACATCGCCGGGATGACCGACACCTATGCCGAACGCCTGTATCGCCGCATGTTCGTACCCGGCTTCGGGACGACAACGGACGAGCTCTAGACAGGGTGGCGATCCGATGACAATTGCCCTCATCCGACATCCTGGATACGCGCAGCATGATTCAGGATCCATCGGCACGAACACCCGCTGGGTCCTGGATCGCCCGACCCGAAGGTCGGGCGTCCAGGAAGCCGGCATTTGGATGCGGCGGCTAGGAGCGTGACATGAGCCGGGAGCTGCCCGCCTGGATCGATATCGGCATTCTGCCGGCGCTGAACATTCTGATGGCCTTCCTGGTCGCCGGCCTGATCGTGCTGATGGTCGGCGAGAACCCGCTCGAGGCGTTGGACGTGCTGGTCGCCGGGGCGTTCGGCTATCCGGGGTCGCTCGGCTACACCCTGTATTACACCACCAACCTGATCTTCACGGGCCTCGCGGTCGCCGTCGCCTTCCATGCCGGGCTGTTCAACATCGGCGGCGAGGGTCAGGCCTATATCGGCGGCCTCGGGGTCGGCTTCGCCGCACTGTCGCTCGACACCGTGCTGCCAGGCTGGGCGGTGATCCCGATCGCCGGTCTGGCCGGCGGCGTGTTCGGCGCCGCCTGGGCCTTCATCCCGGCCTGGCTGCAGGCCCATCGCGGCAGCCACATCGTCATCACCACCATCATGTTCAACTTCCTGGCCGCCGCGCTGATGGTGCACCTGATGGTCAACGTGGTCATCGAGCCGGGCCAGATGTCGCCGCAGAGCCGCGAACTGCTGGAGAGCAGTTGGTTGCCATTCGCGCACGAGATTCTGGGCGGCCTCGGCATCGAGGTCACGCCGTCACCGCTGAATCTGTCGATCGTCTGGGCCGGGATCGCCTGCATCTTCGTGTGGCTGCTGATCTGGCGTACCCGCTGGGGCTACGCCATCCGCACGGTCGGCAAGAACGAGCGGGCGGCGGTCTATGCCGGGATCGATCCGAAACGGGTGGTCGTCGTCGCCATGGTGATCTCGGGCGCGCTGGCCGGTTTCGTCGGCCTCAATGAAATCCTCGGCGTGCAGCACCGCCTCCTGCTGAACTTCACCGCCGGCTATGGCTTCACCGGCATCGCCGTCGCCCTGATGGGGCGCAACCATCCGGCCGGCATCGTGCTGGCGAGCCTGCTGTTCGGCGCATTGTACCAGGGCGGGACGGAGCTCGATTTCGAGTTCCAGACCATCACCCGCGATCTCGTCGTGGTGATCCAGGGTCTGGTGATCCTGTTCTCCGGCGCGCTTGCCTTCATGCTGCACCCGACCGCCCTAAGACTGTGGCGCGGATGGACAGCCAGACGGGCCGGGCGGGGTACCGTCTGATGTCCGACCTTGCCGATACCTGGCTGCTTTTCGTCCTGACCCTCGACGCCACTATTCGGGTCGCCGCCCCGCTCGTCCTCTGCGCCATGGCGGGCCTGTTCAGCGAGCGCTCCGGTACCGTCGATATCGGGCTGGAGGGCAAGATGCTGGCCGGCGCCTTCGCCGCCGGCGCCGTCGCCTATGTCACCGGCAGCGCCTGGATCGGCCTGCTGGCGGCGATGGCGGTGTCGACGGCGCTCGCCATGCTGCACGGCTTCGCCTGCATCACCCATCGCGGCGACCAGGTGGTCAGCGGCGTGGCGATCAACGTGCTGGTGGCCGGGCTGACCATCGTGCTCGGCATCGCCTGGTTCTCCCAGGGCGGTCAGACACCGTCCCTGCCGGCGGCGGCGCGGTTCCAGTCGATCGTCTGGCCGTTCGCCGATACGCTGCGTGCGGTACCGATCCTCGGCACGCTCTATGCCGAGATCGTCAGCGGCCACAACATCCTGGTCTATGTGGCGCTGGCCTCGGTCCCGTTCACCTGGTGGGTGGTGTACCGCACCCGCTTCGGCCTGCGCCTGCGCGCCGTCGGCGAGAACCCGAGCGCGGTCGATACCGCCGGGATCTCGGTGACCTTCCTGCGCTACCGCGCCTTGCTGTTCACCGGCGCGTTCTGCGGCATTGCCGGCGCCTATCTCTCGACCGCCCAGTCGGCGGCCTTCGTGCGCGACATGACCGCGGGCAAGGGCTACATCGCGCTCGCCGCCCTGATCTTCGGCAAGTGGCGACCGATGCCCGCCTTCCTCGCCTGTCTGCTGTTCGGCTTCCTCGATGCGGTGGCGACGCGTCTGCAGGGGGTGGAGATCCCCGGCATCGGCCAGGCGCCGGTCTCGCTGATCCAGGCCCTGCCCTACGCCTTGACGGTGATCCTGCTGGCGGGCTTCATCGGCAAGGCGATCGCTCCCAAGGCGATCGGCATCCCCTATGTCAAGGAACGCTGAGGCGTGCCATGGATCTGTCGAGCCTGGACATCGAGACCGAAAGACTGCGGCTGCGCGCCTATCGGGAGAGTGACGCCCCAGAGATCTTCAAGGCCATCACGCCGGAGATCGCCACCTACATGACCTTCGACCCGGCGCAGTCCGTGGACGAGATCCGCATGGTCGGGGCAAAATGGATGGACGATGCGGCGGCGGGTCGAGAGGTCTCGGCGACGATCCGGCAACGCGACGGCAACCGGTTCCTGGGCATGTGCGGCATCCATTATCGCCGGGATCCGAAGCCAGGCCTCGGCATCTGGATCCGCGCCGACGCCCATGGCCACGGCTACGGCCGGGAAGCGGTCGTCGCTCTGATCAATTTCGCGGGAACCGTGCTTGGCGAAGCCGCCGTGCAATACTCAGTCGCCGAGGAGAATGTCCGCAGCCGCCGCATTCCGGAGAGCCTGGGCGGTGTCGCCTACGGCAGCGAGACGATCCAGCGTCCGTCCGGTCCGCCCTATCCCGGTATCCTCTTTCGAGTGCCCACGTCATGACCGAGATCGCCCGCATCGACGCCGCCGTAGACGCCATCGACGCCGCCGCCGCCGGCCTCCGCCCGCGCCTCGGCATCGTGCTGGGCTCGGGGCTCGACGCCTGCGCCGATGCTCTGACCAATGCCGTCGACGTCTCCTATGCGGACATTCCGGGCTTTCCCCGTCCGGCAGTGGACAGCCATGCCGGCCAGCTCCGGCTCGGAACGCTGGGCGACGTGCCGGTGGCGATGCTGCGGGGCCGCGCCCATGCCTATGAGGGCCACCACATGCTCGACGTGGTGCGCCCGGTGCGCACCCTGGCCCGGCTCGGCTGCACCTCGGTCGTGCTGACCAATGCCGCCGGATCGCTGCGCGAGACGGTCGGTCCGGGGCGGCTGATGATGATCACCGACCACATCAACTGGTCCGGCCTCAACCCGCTGACCGGACCGAACCTGGACGCGCTCGGCGCTCGGTTCATCGACATGACCGCCGCCTACGATCCGACCCTGCGCGACCATCTCTGCAGTGCTGCCGGACGGATCGGCCTCGATCTCGCCGAAGGTGTGTATTTCTGGTATCCGGGCCCGAACTTCGAGACGCCGGCCGAAATCCGCGCCTTCCGCAGCCTCGGCGCCGACGCGGTCGGCATGTCCACGGTGCCGGAATGCATCGCGCTCCGGCATATGGGCGTGAGGGTGGCCGGGATCTCGACCATCACCAACCTGGCGGCGGGGCTCGGCGACGGCTCGGCCCTCGACCATGACGAGGTCATGGCGACCGGCGCCGCCATGGCCGACCACCTCGCCCGCCTGCTCTCCGCCTTCGCGCGGGAGGCCGCCGATGTCCTCTGATGACCTGATCGGGATCGCCCGCCGCGCGATCGCCTGCCTCGATCTCACCTCCCTGAACGATACCGACGACGACGCGGTCATCGAAACGCTCTGCCGCCGGGCGATCACACCCGCCGGCCCCGTTGCCGCCGTCTGCGTGTGGGCGCGCTTCGTGCCGCTCTGCCGCGCCCGGCTGCAGGGCACCGGCGTGAAGGTCTGCACGGTCGTCAACTTCCCGCACGGCTTCGAGAGCGTGGAGGCGGTGCGCGACGAGATCCTGCCGGCCATCGCCGACGGCGCCGACGAGATCGATGTGGTACTGCCCTACACCGCCCTGCTCAACGGTCGCCGCGACGCCGCCCGCGCGGTGCTCGACATGGCCCGGCTGATGACCGGGGAGGGCACTCTCAAGGTGATCCTGGAGACCGGTCGCCTGCTGACCCAATCCGCGATCCGCGAGGCGGCGGAAATGGCGGTCGAGGCGGGTGCCGATTTCCTGAAGACCTCCACCGGCAAGGTCGCGGTCTCGGCGACCCTGGAGGCGACCCGTATCCTGCTCGACACCGCCGCCGCCGCCCCGCGGCCGGTCGGCGTCAAGGTGGCGGGCGGCGTGCGCACGACCGAGCAGGCCGCCGCCTATCTGCGGCTGGCGGATTCGATCAACGGACGGGCGGGTCCGACCAACTTCCGCTTCGGCGCCAGCGGGCTGCTGGACGCGCTGCTGGCGACTTTGGACGGTGGACCGGCGAAGGCATCGACCGGTTACTGAGGGACCGCGCCCGCCTTGCTCACGGCCAAACAGGAGCGCCGTCCAGCCCCGTGGTTTCCGGCAGACCGCACATAAGGTTCGCGTTCTGTACGGCCTGGCCGGCGGCTCCTTTGCCGAGATTGTCGACCACGCCCATCGCGATCACCAGGTCCCGCTCCGGATCGGCCGCATAGCTGACAAACGCGAGGTTCGAACCGGTCGCCCATTTCGTCTGGGGCGGCATGTCGGTAACGCGGACGAACGCCCGCCCGGCGTAGAAGCGCCGGGCAGCTGCCAGGCACTCGGCCGTGGAAGCCCTGCCGCGGCAGTACATGGTGACAAGGACGCCCCGGGTCATCGGCACCAGGTGAGGCGTGAAGACAAGTCCGGCGGCACTGCCGCCGCTCAACCTCTCGATGGTCCTGGCCATCTCCGGCATGTGGACATGCTTGAGCAGACCATAGGGCACCAGATTCTCGTTGCTCTCGGCATATCCGAACTTGCTGTCGCCGCCGCCCCGGCCGGCGCCTGAAATGCCGGTCTTGGCATCGATCACGATGTTCTCAGCCTCAATCAGGTTGTCCGCCAGCAGCGGCGCGAGGGCGGTCAGCGTCGCCGCCGGGAAGCAGCCGGGATTGGCGACCCGGCTCCGCCCCTCGATCTCGGACGGCCAGACATCGGCCAAGCCGTACGTCCAACCCTCGACGTAGCGGTGGTCGCCACCGATATCGACGATCTTCACGTCCCCGGGGACCCGCGCCAGCGCCTCGGCCGAGGCGCCTGTGGGCAGCGACGCGAACAGAACATCGAGCTTCGGCAGGGTCGCGGGATCCCACTTCTCGATCACCAGCTCGGCCAATCCGGCCGGCACGCCGGGGAAGCGGTCCACCAGACGGCTTCCGGCGCTGCCCTCGCCGGCTGCGTAGACCAACTCGAAAGCGGGGTGGCCCGCGACCAGACGTAGCGCCTCGCCGCCACCAAACCCGCTGATTCCAACGATACCAACATGAATGCTCATGGGGGGTGTCCTTCCGGAGTTCGGGCAAAAGAAAACCCCCGGAGCCGAGGGCTGCGGAGGTTCTGGAAAGCGGGCCGAGGCCGCGTCGGCGGGTGGAGGCCTACAGGGAGGCAGACACCACGCGGAAGGACGCGGATCGGCGCGCAGCCCAAGGAGCCACCGCTTGCATCAAGCGGCGTCGGCGTCGGTCACGAAGGATCTGACTCCTGAGCATTGTCAGGGACACTGTCTCTCTCCACAGACACCGTCAAGTGGAATGTCCGCCGACCACCCGGTCCGGCAGGCAGGAAACAGCCCCTCAGATCGCTCAAGGGAAGCTAGATCTTCTCGAACTTCTTCAGGAAGGCATCGACGGCCTGGATCACCTTCTTCTCGGCCGCGTCGACCCTCTGCATCTGCTGCATCACGTCTCTCGCCGCCACTGCCGCCTCGGCGGAGGCTGTTTCGACGCCGCCGATGTTCTGGTCGACGGCGGAGACGCGGTGCGCCGTGTCGGCCATGTTGCCGGTGATGTCCGTCGTCACCGTCCCCTGCTCCTCGGCGGCGGTGGACATGGCCGTGGCCTGTTCGCGGACAAGCTCGATGGCCTCGGTGATCGACCGGATGGCGGCGACGTTCTCGCGCACGGCCTGGGTCACGCTGTCCACTTCCGCGCCGATCTCCTCGGTGGATGCGGTAGTCTGGGAGGCGAGCTTCCTGACCTCCTCGGCGACGACCGCGAACCCGCGCCCGGCATCTCCCGCCCTTGCCGCCTCGATGGAGGCGTTCAGGGCGAGCAGGTTGGTCTTGTTGGCGATCTCCCGGATCAGGGAGACCACGCCGGTGATCCGCTTCGTCGCGGTTTCCAGGTTCTGCAGCGAGGCCGTGGCCACGTCCGCCCGGTCGGACGCGTCGTCGGTGAGACTGGAGGTCTTGGTGACCCCTTTGACGACCTCGCGAATGGAGGACGCCATCTGATCGATCGCGACGGCGACGATGGAGACGTTCTCGGCAGCAGCCACCGAGTTCTCCTTGACGACGGACCCTTGCCGGCTGGTCGATTCCGCGGTCGTCACCATCGATTCCGCGGCAGTCTTGGATTTTTTCGACGCCTTATGCAGGGCGGTCATCGCGCCGACGACGCTTTCATGAAAATCCCGGCCCAGCGCCTGGATCGGACGCAGAAGAACCACCCCCAGCAAGTAGCCACAGGCCAGGATGACCAGGGCGAAAACCCCAAGGCTGATCATGGCGGCACGGATCGAGGCATTGGCATCCGCCATCGCCTCGTCCCGGGAGACCGACAGGATGATCTTCCAGTCCAGCCCCGGCAGGCTCACGCGCTCGAACCCGGCGATGACCGGCACGTCCTTATGATCGGTCGCGGTGATAAGCCCTCTGGCGTCCGCGAGTGCGCTGGCGATGACCTCGCTGGACAGGGCCGAGCCGATGGCAAGATTGTCTGCGGTCTCCGGGACGGACCGAAGCTGCCCGTTCGAGCCGATCAGGAAGGTTTCCGCGGTGTCGAAGCCGGCGATCTCCTTGTTGACGATCGCGTTGATCCGGTCGACCGGCATCTGGAAGGCGATGATGCCGATCAGTTCACCCCCATCCTTCAGGGGCGCCAGCAGGAACGAGGCATCCTGGTTGTAGGACGGCTCGTAAGGCTCGAAATCGACAAAGACGAGGTCGTCAGACCGGTCGGCGATGATCTGCTGGACCGCGCGCCCGAACGCCGAGCCGCTGTAGGGGCCGTCGACGAAGGAGGTGCTGTAGTCGAGCTCCTTGAAGACGGAATAGACGATGCGGCCCTGTTTCGGCTCGAACAGGAAGATGTCGTAGAACGCGAACTCTTCCAGATAGGCCTTGAAATACGGGTGATAGATCTCGTGCAGGTTGGAGTATCGGCTGCCGTCATCGGCCGACATCAGCAGATGCTTCTCGCCGATCTTCTGCGGATTGTCGGAGATATAGAGCTGCTGCATCTTCTCCGAGACCGGATCGATGGTCAGCCAGCGGTCCAGATCGGCCGGCGTCGCTCCCGTCGTGTTCTCCTGCTGATAGACGTAGCGCTCCCTCAGAGCCTCGGTGCCGGCGGCGGCGTCGGATACGTCCAGTTCGTCGACAGCGGCGGTGAACTCCCGCGTCGCCTCCTTGACCACCGGATTGATCGCCAGCGTGCGGGCGGTGCTGAGAAGCGTCCCGAAATAGGTCTCGACCATCTCTTTTTTCAGGTCGATGACCGAGGCGATCTCCGCGCGGGCCGCGTCTTCGGCCATGGTGTACATGCGGGAGATGTCCAAAACGGAGCTGACGATCATGGGCAGGATACCCGCCGTCAGCAACGCACCCATGATCTTGTATTTGAACTTCATCGCCGATGGGTCACATCATGATTCTTCCGCTAAGCACTGAGGCTTAGCAGATTGCCAGACGGCATTCACACACAATGTCCGGGGTCGTGTCCTGGGAAATCGGCCCGCGGCGTATGCGATAAACCGGCGCGGTTTCCGGCGCGCGAGTGCATTGCCGGAGCGCCCCTTCAGTTCACCGGCGTGATCAGCGGTTTGCCGGCGAGACCGGCCAGCGCGTTCTCCATCACCAGACGGCCCATGGCCAGGCGGGTTTCGTGGGTGGCGCTGGCCTGATGCGGCTGCAGGACGACGTTTTCCGTCATGTCCTTCAGCGCCTGGGGCACCTTCGGCTCCTGGTCGAACACGTCGAGGCCGGCAGCACCGAGGCGGCCGTCGCGCAGGGCCTCGATCAGCGCCTGTTCGTCGACCACCGAGCCGCGGGCGACGTTGATCAGCACGCCGTCCGGCCCGAGCGCGTCGAGCACCACGCGGTTCACCATGTGCTTGGTCGAGTCCCCGCCCGGCACGATGGCGATCAGGAAATCGACATCCCGCGCCATGGCGGCCAGGTCGTCGTAATACGTATAGGGCACATCACGCTTGCTGCGGGTGTGATAGGCGACGTCCATCTTGAACGCCTCGCAGCGCCGGGCGATCTCGATGCCGATGCGCCCCAGCCCGAGGATGCCGACCTTGCGGCCATGCACCCGGGTGGTGAAGGCCATGTTGCCCTCGCTCTCCCATTTGCCGGCGCGCACGTAACGGTCGGCGTGGGGGATCTTGCGGCAGGTCGCCAGCAGCAACCCGAGGGCGAAGTCGGCGACCTCGTCGCTGAGGACGTCCGGGGTGTTCGAGACCTTGATCCCGCGCGCGGTCGCCGTCGCCACATCGACGCCGTCATAGCCGACCCCGTGATGGGCGATCACCTTGACCTTGGGAAGCGCGTCCATGATGTCGGCGCCGCAGATCGAGGCACCGGCGATCGCCTCGCAGCTGTCGGCGATGGCGGCCAGCATCCCGGCCTTGTCGTCGGTCTTCCAGAGCTTGTGGACGGTGAAATGGTCCTCCAGCTCCTTCATGGCGACGTGGTACCAGGGCGAGACGACGAGGAGGTCGGGTTTGGTGCTCACGGGGCGGCGTCCTTCTTCTCGGGGCGTGGCAATGATGCGGCTAGAATGATGAATTAGGCTGGGCGAGGAAGACGACCTCTACCGGCGTGCTCTCGCGCCCCAGCGCCGCATTGCGATGGGGAAAGCGTCCGAAGCGGTCGATGATCACCTTGTGACGCGCGGCGAACTCGGTGAGCCGCTCGTCGCCAAGGGCGGAGAACAGGGCCATGCAGAGATCCTGGTCCGCCGGGTTTTCGCTATGCTCGAAGGGCAGATAGAGGAACAGGCGCTGGTCCCGCGTCGCCTCCACGTGGTCGCCCTCGGCCAGCGCCCGGCGGGCGACGGCCAGCGCCTTGTCGTCCTGGGCGAAGGCACGCGCATCGCCGCGGTGCAGGTTGCGCGACATCTGGTCAAGCAGGAGGAGCAGGGCGAGACGGCCGGTACGGGTCTCGGCCCAGCCGTCCAGCGCGCCTGAGCAGGCGGCGGCATGGGCCGCGGCGAACCGATCCCGCAGCGTCGCGTCGAAGGCGTCGCTCTTCTGGAACCAGTCCTGCTCCGAGCACTCGGTGAACCAGAAGTCGAGCACCGCCTCGGCGGATAGGGTGGGGGCGTTATCGCTCATTGGTTTCCTCCCGGCGCGACCTTAGCCGAGCTGTCGTGACGGGTGAAGCGCATGCATCGTCCGTGCGGATGCGACGGAAGGTGCTCTTGTCGACGTTGGAGTCCATGCGCACATACCGACGGAGCATAAGGAGGAACGCGCGATGCGAAGAATCGCTTTTGGACTCTGTCTGCTGGCGCTCGCCGGTTGCGTGACCGCACAGAACACCATCCAACCCACGGATTCCGAAGGACGGCGCGCCTATCTGCGCTATGCCGGCGCGGACAGCCCGGTCTATTTGCGGGCCGCCAATCCGCCAGCCGAGTTCGGCGATCACGATGCCGTCGCCGCGGTGATGGCCGATGCCGCCAGCGGCGCGG
Organism: Thalassobaculaceae bacterium; assembly: GCA_029212785.1. Lineage (GTDB taxonomy): Bacteria > Pseudomonadota > Alphaproteobacteria > Thalassobaculales > Thalassobaculaceae > Thalassobaculum. The sequence goes on along the minus strand of JARGOG010000066.1, from coordinate 9,679 downwards.
TCTTCGCCATGCCCACCACCTTCACCCCGGATATCGGCGCGGCCGCCCATCCGAATTTCCGCATCGTCGCGCTGTTCGATCCGGTGGAATCCCTCTCGACCCAGGCCCTCTGTGACTCCGAAGCCACGGCCGCCGACGTTCCGGCGGCGCATTATGCCGACCGCACCAACCTGTTCCTGGCCTTCTGTACCCAGGGCGAGGCGCTCGCCGGCACCAAGGTCAGCGGTCCGAAGCTGACGTCGCTGTCCGATCCGGAGCTCCGCACCATGACTCGCACCGGGATCCGCGAGATGTTCGCGATCGACGACCGCGAGCGCGGCCGCGGCGAGCCGCCGATCCTCGGGACCTTCTCCGGCAACCCCGAGACATTCGGCTTCCGACTCAACCCGCTGCAAGGGGTGGTGAACTGAGGCGACCGGCCGGCGTCGGAAATCCCCGGTCGGGAGTCGGCTCCGCCGTCTGGCCTCAGAACTGATCCTCGGCCAGCGCCATGACGGTCTGGCCGCCGGCGGTGATCGTTCCCAGCAGGCTCGGCGCCTGTGCGAGCACATGATCGGCATAGTGATGCACCGTCACCAGCTTGGCCTCCAGGTATCGCTCGTCGCCCTCCGCCCCGGCCTTGAGAAGGGCGCGGGCCGCCAGCGCCGAACGCGCCATGATCCAACCACCGACGACCAGCCCGAACATCCGCAGAAACACCGCCGATTGCGATGCCGCCGAAGCCGGATCCGATGGCATGGTCGTCACCACCCATTCGGTCGCCGAGGACAACGCCGTCACGCCGGCGGAGAGATGGCGGTGGATGGCGTTCAATCTGATATCACTCGCCGTTTCCGCACTCAGATCGGCCAGCGTGGCGTGAATGTCGGAGATCAACTCGCCCATCGCCGCCCCACCGTCACGGGCGACCTTTCGGCCGACGAGATCGAGCGCCTGGACGCCGTTGGCCCCCTCGTAGATCGGCAGGATGCGGGCGTCGCGGTGATGCTGGGCCGCACCGGTCTCCTCAATGAAGCCCATGCCTCCATGGACCTGGATATTGGTCGAGCAGATCTCCACCGCCGTGTCGGTGCACCACGCCTTGGCCACCGGGATCAGCAGGTCGACCCGGCGGCGGGCGGCGGCGGCCACGTCCTTGTCGGCATGCCGATCGGCGGTGTCGATGGCGGCGGCGGTGTCATAGACCAGCCCACGCATCGCCTCGATCTGCGCCTTCATGGTCATCAGCATGCGGCGCACATCGGGGTGGTTGATGATCGCCACGCCGCCGCTCGAGCCGGAGATGGCCCGGCCCTGTACCCGGTTGCGGGCATAATCCACCGCCTGCTGATAGGCGCGCTCGGCGATCGCCACGCCCTGCAGGCCGACGGCGAGCCGGGCGTTGTTCATCATGATGAACATGTACTCGATGCCGCGATTCTCCTCGCCGACCAGCCAGCCGACCGCGCCCTCTTCCTCGCCATAGGCCATCACGCAGGTCGGGCTCGCATGGATGCCGAGCTTGTGCTCCAGGCCGACCGGCCGCACGTCGTTGCGCACCCCCGGATTGCCGTCGGCATCGGGAATGAATTTCGGCACGATGTAGAGCGACAGCCCCTTGGTGCCCGCAATGCCGTCGGGCGAGCGCGCCAGCACCAGATGGACGATGTTGTCGGTGCAGTCGTGATCGCCCCAGGTGATGAAGATCTTCTGGCCCTTCAGGCGATAGCTGCCGTCGGAGCACTTCTCCGCCTTGGTGCGGATGGCGCCGAGATCGGTGCCGGCCTGGGGCTCGGTCAGATTCATCGTCCCGGTCCATTCGCCGGAAACCAACTTCGGCAGATAGAGCGCCTTCTGCGCGTCGGTGCCGACCTCGCGCAGCGCGTCGATCGCCGCCTGGGTGAGCAGCGGGCAGAGTCCAAAGGCGAGGTTGGCGCCCTGCCACATCTCCTGCAGCGCGGTGGAGACCAGCCAGGGCAGGCCCATGCCACCGTATTCCTCCTCGAACGGCGCGCCGTTCCAGCCCCCCTCGGCGAATTGGCGATAAGCCTCGGCGAAGCCATCCGGGGTGCGCACCACGCCGTTCTCGAGCCAGGGGTGCTGTTTGTCGCCAACCGCGTTCAGCGGGGCGAGCACGTCGCCGGCGAGCTTGCCGCCCTCCTCCAGGACCTGCGCGATCAGTTCGGGATCGGCGTTCTCGAGCCCGGGCAGGGCAGCGATCCGGCCAAGACCGACCACATCGTTCAGCACGAAGCGCATGTCGCGCAGGGGGGCAGCATAGGGGCTCATCGCTCGCGTCCTCTTCCTCCCACGCCGGCCGTTTTCAACACAGGCCGGTCGCGACCATCGGGAAACTGGGCGCCCTTATATCGTCGGTATCGTCCGACGCCAAACCTGCGCGCGACAAAACTGTCGCCTACGGAGAATCTTAGGCGGTAAGGCGTCGCCCGCCCCTCTCTGTGGAGACTCTTGGGTCCGTCAGATCACCTTACCCGGGTTGAAGATGCCGGACGGGTCGAGGGTCGCCTTGATCGCGCGCATCACGTCGAGAGAGACTGCGTCCTTGTAGTGCGCCAACTCGCCGCGCTTGAGGCGACCGATTCCGTGCTCGGCGCTGATCGAACCGCCCATCTCGACGACGGTGTCGTGGACCGCGCGGTTGAACTCGTCCCAGCGTGCCAGGAACGCCTTGCCGTCGCCGCCTTCCGGGACCTGCAGGTTGTAGTGCAGGTTACCGTCGCCGACATGGCCGAATCCGACCAGACGCACGGTCGGATCGATCGCCGCCACTTTGACCCAAGCGGCGTCATAGAATTCGGCGATCCGAGACACCGGCACCGAGACGTCGTGCTTGATCGACGCGCCCTCGATCTTCTGACTCTCCGAGGCGTTCTCGCGCAGCTTCCAGAACTCCTGGCGTTGAGCCTCGTTCTGGGCGATGGCGGCGTCCAGCACCAGCCCGGCCTCGAACGCCCCCTCCAGAATCGCCTCCAGGCGCTCGGACAGGCCGGTCTCGCCGGTGGCGGTGGAGACCAGCTCCAGCAGCACGTAGAATTCGTAACGCTCGGCCAGCGGGTCCTCGCAGTCCGGCATGTGCTTGAGCACCAGGTCCATGACCAGGCGCGGCATGAGCTCGAAGGTTTCCACAGCGTCGCCGCTCTCGGCCCGGGCGCGGCCGAGCAGGGTCACCGCCGAGGCGACGTCCGGCACCGCGCAGAACGCGCTGCGCACGTCGGTCGGCTTCGGGAACAGCTTGAGCACGGCGGCGGTGATGATGCCGAGCGTGCCTTCCGCCCCGAGAAACAGCTGCTTCAGGTCGTAGCCGGTATTGTCCTTGCGCAACCCGCGCAGCCCGTTCCAGATCCGGCCGTCCGGCAGCACGACTTCCAGGCCCAGCACCAACTCGCGGGCGTTGCCGTATTTCAGCACATTGGTGCCGCCGGCATTGGTCGACAGGTTGCCGCCGATCATCGCGCTGCCCTCGGCCGCGAGCGACAGCGGGAAGTAGCGGTCGGCGTCCGACGCGATCTTCTGCAGGCTCTCCAGGATGCAGCCGGCCTCGACGGTCATTGTGTAGTTGTCCGGATCGACGGCGCGGACCCGGTTCATGCGCGCCAAGGACAGGATCACCTCCTCGCCGCTTTCGCTCGGGGTCGAGCCGCCGCAGAGCGAGGTGTTGCCGCCCTGGGGCACGATCGGAATGCCGGCCTCGGCGCAGGCCGCCACGACCTCCGCGACCTCCTCGGTCGTCGCCGGCTTCACCACCATGCGCGCCGATCCGCCGTAGAGACCCCGCCAGTCGGCCAGATGCGGCGCCATGGCGTCGGCATCGCTGGTCCAGCCCTTCGGCCCGACGATGGTCTTGATGCGATCGAGCGCCTGGTCGGCGTCGTTGCGGGTGGCGGCGGCAGGCGCGGCCATGGGCAGTCTCCCCAGAGTGAGGCTATGGCGTGAGTGAATATCCCGATCATAAGGCTCCATCCCCGCACGACAAGATGCGTCCGCGATTGGTCCATTCACCGGGGCGGAAATTTGGCCTAAGCGGGCGGGGTGGGATGGTCGGTTCGGCTACGACCGGCACGACTATTTCTACTTCCCTTTCCTCTATCGAC
>JARGOG010000066.1:0-5488 GCA_029212785.1 Thalassobaculaceae bacterium | reverse complement strand
GCGCCTCAGCCGCGCGGGGCGGCCGCCCGGCGCAGGCGGTCGTTGATCGCCGCCCCCAATCCCACCTCCGGAACCGGTGCCACGGCGATGGTCGCGCCCCCCGGTCGGTCGAGCGCCCGCAGGCCGGAGAACAGCCGGGCGGCGGCCTCGACCAGATCGCCGGACGGGCTGAGATCAATTTCACCCCCGATCTGTCCGGCGAAATCGAGCCCGACCTCGCCGGTGCGGATCGTCGTTGCGGCGAGGCGCACGGGTGCGGCCGGCGCATAATGGCTGGCAAGCATGCCGGGGGCGGTGATCGCCGCGTCGTGACCGACAATGTCGATCGCACCGACCACCGCCTCGATCTGTTCCCGGGTGACGGAGCCCGGCCGCAGCAACCGGGGCCGGGCACCGGAGACGTCAAGCACCGTGCTCTCCAGCCCGACGGCGCAGGCGCCGCCGTCGAGGATCAGCTCCAGATGCTCGAAGTCTTCCGCCGCCACATGGCCCGCCGTGGTCGGGCTGACCCGGCCGGATCGGTTGGCGCTCGGCGCGGCGACCGGTCGGCCGACCTCCGCCAGCAACGCCCGGGCATCGGCGCTGCCGGGGACGCGGATCGCCACGGTTTCCAAGCCCGCAGAGGTCAGCCAGGCGATCGGACATCCCGCCGCCCGACGCAGCACCAGGGTCAGCGGTCCCGGCCAGAACGCTTCGGCCACTGCCCGTGCCGCCAGCGTCGCCGCCCCGAGCGCGAAAGCCGCCTCCACATCCGCGACATGGCTGATCAGCGGGTTGAACCGGGGCCGGCCCTTGGCCTCGAAGATCCGGGCGGCGGCCGTCTCGTCGGTCGCGTCGGCGCCGAGGCCGTAAACCGTCTCCGTGGCGAAGGCCACAAGGCCGCCGGCGCGCAGGATCGCCGCCGCCGCCTGGCGGGCGTCGGAGTCGGATAGGGGCCGGATCGGCGGGTGCGTCGGCTCGGACATGGCGGCGCTGGGTGCCTCAGGACGGGCGCAAGGTCAAGCAGCACCGGTCATACACTCTGTATTTTGCAGTGCAGCATAGCGTTTAAACCGTTACAATACCGCACAACTTTTCAGAGGAGGGAGGGCCGCAATGGCGCGCATCCTCACCGTCGCCCAGCAGAAGGGTGGTGCCGGCAAGACGACGTTGGCGGCGCATCTCGCCGTCGCCATCGCCGAGACCGGCAAGACCGTCGCCGTGGTCGACATCGATCCCCAGGCTTCGCTCTCCTCTTGGTGGGACATGCGCGGCGACCTTGGTCTGCCCGCGCCGACCGACGCCAAGGGCAAGGGCGGCCTGACCGTGCACCGCATCACCGGATGGCGCACAGCCAACGAGGTGGAGAAGCTGGCGCGCGACCATGACGTCGTCGTGGTCGACAGCCCGCCCCATGCCGAGACCGAGGCAAAGATCGCGGTGCGGATTGCCGACCTCGTGCTGGTGCCGCTGCAGCCGAGCCCGATGGATTTCTGGGCGACCCAGGCGACGCTCGACCTGGCGAAGTCGGAGAAGACCCCGGCCCTGCTGGTGCTGAACCGGGTGCCGTCCCGCGCCTCGCTGACCGAGGCGATGACCGCGAAGATCCGGGAGATGGGGGCCAAGGTCGCAAAGGCGTCGATCGGCAACCGGGTGGCGCTCGCCGCCTCCCTGCTGGAAGGCAAGGGCGTCACCGAGTATCAGAGACGCGGCACCGCGGCGGCGGAGATCAGGGCGCTCGCCACCGAGGTGATGAGGAAGTAGCCGGTTGCTGCCCTAAACTGTCCCTCCCACCGCCCCGAGCCACCTGCCTCACCCGTGGTGATACCTGTACTCCTGGGTCACCCCGCCGTAGCTGTAGGCATCGGCGCGGCAGTCGATCACGTGCACGTTCGAGTGCGGATGCACGTTGCCGATCTTTTCCGACAGCAGGTCGAAGGCCGCCCGCTGGTAGCGCGCTTTCTGATCCTTGGTCGTCGTCTCGTCGGTGATTGTCACCTCCAGCCGGAAGGACTTGCGGCCATAGTCGGCCAAGCTTCGACTGTCGATGAACCACAGATCGTCAGGCAAGAACTTGACCATCACCATGGTGTTCGACGGCAGCTTTTCCAGCACGTCGCAGGTCAGGGTGGTGATCTCGCCAGCCAGACTCCGGGCCAGAACCCGGTCCTCCTCACCCGACAGTGTGAGCGTAATTCCCGGCATCTTTCGTCTCCTTGGCCCGCTGGATCGGGCGCGGTTGCTGGTCGATGCGCGGATCATGGGAGAAAAATTGACGCCTGAAAAACGGGAAGATACGATCTAATCCATCGATTTTTCCGGCAGATCATCATGCGCCCTCTCGATCTCGACCAGCTCCGCTCCTTCGTCGCCGTGGTGGAAGCCGGCAGCCTGTCCGCCGGTGCGCCCCGGGTCTTCCGCTCCCAATCCGCCGTCAGCGAGCAGGTCCGCAAGCTGGAGGCGTTCACCGGCGTCACCCTGCTGGACCGCGGCAAGAAGGGCGTCACCCTGACGCCGGGCGGTCACCGCCTGCTGGCCCACGCCAGAACCCTGCTGAGCCTGAGCGCCCGCGCGCTGGAAGAGGTGCGCGGTATCTCCCTGGAGGGCGAGTTGCGACTGGCGATCACGGACTATTACCGGCCCGGCGCCATCGCCGAGATGCTGAAGCGGCTGCGCATCGGCTATCCGCGGCTGCGGCTTCATGTGGAAGTCCGCAAGAGCCTGCAGATCGAGGCGGAGGCCGGCGGCGACAGCTTCGATATCGGCCTGTCCATGCGGATTCTGGACGGCCGGGCCACGCCCGAAGGCATCCCGCTGCGCCGCGAGGCGTTGCGCTGGGTCGCGGCCCCGTCGGTGGAGATCGACAACGACGGCCCGCTGCCGCTGGTGCTGCTGCCGGACGGCTGCCAGCTTCAGAGCTTCGTGCGCCAGACCCTGGACACCCACCACGAACCCTATGTGATCGCCCATTCGGCCTCGGGCGTCGCCGGCCTGCAATCGGCCCTGGTGGCCGGTCTGGGGATATCGTGCCTGAACCTATCCGCCGTACCGGACGGCGTCGGCGCGTGGCGATTGGCCCAGAGCCTGCCGCCGTTGCCGGACGTGGAGTTCAGCCTGCTGCCGCCGCGCCGCGGCGAATCCGCGCTGGTCGGCGAAGTCCGCGACCTGCTCGCCGAGCAGCTCACCTGAGCGGTCAGAGATTCCGCGCCGTCTCCCGGAGCACGAATTTCTGCACCTTGCCGGTGGAGGTCTTCGGCAGTTCTCCGAACACCACCGTCTTCGGTGCCTTGAAATGCGCCATGTTCTCGCGGGCGAAGGCGATGATTTCCGCTTCCGTGGCATCGACGCCAGGTCGCAGGGTGACGAAGGCGCAGGGCGTCTCGCCCCATTTCTCGTCGGGCCGCGCGACCACGGCCACGTCCATCACCGCCGGGTGCTTGTACAGCACGCCCTCGACCTCGATGGTCGAGATGTTCTCGCCGCCGGAGATGATGATGTCCTTGGAGCGGTCCTTCAGCTCGATATAGCCGTCCTCGTGCATGACGCCGAGGTCGCCGGTGTGGAACCAGCCGTCCTTGAACGCCTTGTCGCTGGCCGACGGGTTCTTCAGATACCCCTTCATCACCACGTTGCCCCGCATCATCACCTCGCCCATGGTCTCCCCATCGGCGGGCACGGGCTGCATGGTCTCGGGGTCGGCGACGTAGAGCCCTTCCAGCGACGGATAGCGCACGCCCTGGCGCGACTTCAGCGCCGCCTGCTCATCGATCGGCTTGATCGACCACTCCTCATGCCAGGCGCAGACCACGGCGGGTCCGTAGACCTCGGTCAGACCGTAGACATGGGTGACGTTGATGCCGAGCCGCTCCATCCCCGCCAGCACGGGCGCCGGCGGCGGCGAGGCGGCGGTCATCATCTGCACGCTCTGCGGAAACGACTGCTTGGTCTCGTCATCGGCGTTCAACAGCATCGACATGACGATCGGCGCGCCGCAGAGATGGGTCACCCCTTCCTCGGCAAAGGCCTTGTAGATGGCGGACGCCTCGACCTTGCGCAGGCAGACATGGGTCCCGGCCTGCACGGTGACGGTCCACGGGAAGCACCAGCCGTTGCAGTGGAACATCGGCAGGGTCCACAGATAGACGGGGTGCATCTTCATGCCCCAGACCATGATATTGCCGAGCGCGTTCAGATAGGCGCCGCGGTGGTGGTAGACCACGCCCTTGGGGTCGCCGGTGGTGCCGGAGGTGTAGTTCAGCGCGATCGCATCCCATTCGTCACCCGGCCGCACCCCCGCATAGGCCGGATCGCCGGCCGCAAGAAACGCCTCGTAGTCGGTCTCGCCAAGCTTTTCGCCGCCCGGCCCTTCGCTGTCATCGACATCGATGACCAGCGGCTTGGCCTTGACCAGTGTCAGCGCCTCCTTGATCACCGGCGCGAACTCGGTGTCGGTCAGCAGTACCTTGGCCTCGCCGTGGTCGAGGATGAAGGCGAGGGTCGCCGCGTCCAGACGGGTGTTCAGCATGTTCAGCACGCCGCCGGTCATCGGCACGCCATGGGCCGCTTCGACACCTTCCGGCGTGTTGGTCAGCATGGCGGCGACCGTGTCGTTCTTGCCGACGCCACGGGCCGCCAGGGCCGAACCGAGCCGCCGGCAACGTTCCGCCGTCTGACCCCAGGTGTAACGGCGCTTGCCATGGGCGACGGCCAGCCGGTCCGGGAAGGTGGCGGCGGTGCGGACAAGGAAACTCAGCGGCGACAGCGGCACATAATTGGCCGCGTTCTTGTCCAGGTCGGTCTCGTAGACATTGGTCGTGGCAATGGCGGTCATCGGCGCTCTCCGGTGGTCGCGCAGACCCTAGCCGAGAACGCAAATTATGCCCACACCCCCAAATGCTGGGCCAGGATCGCGCCGCCGATGGCGATCAGAACGCCGCCACCGACGACACCGGCGGGCCGGCCGAGCGCATTGCCCACCGCCCGTCCCAGCAGCATTCCGAGGCAGGCCATCAGGAAGGTGACGGCGCCGATCGCGATCGCCGTCGGCAGCAGATTGTCCTCCATCAGCGCGAGCACGGCGCCGACGGCAAAGGTATCGACGCTGGTCCCAAATGCGGTCAGCGCCAGCGTCGGCCAGATCACCGCTGGCTTGCCGTCATCGGCCGGTGCGGCGAACAGGCTCTCCCAGATCATCTTCAGGCCAATGCCGCCCAGGACCCCGAAGGCCAACCAGTGATCGACCGCGGCCACATAAGAATTGGCCGCGTGACCGAGGGACCAGCCGAGCACCAGCGCCAGCATCTCCGCCGCGGCGAAGACGAAGGCGATCAACAGCACGTCGACGGCGCGGTGCTTGTCCCGCCGCGCGCCGCTGCCGATCGCGACGGTGAACGCGTCCGCCGAAACGCCAAACGCAAGGGCAAGGGTCGAGATCATTCCAGGGTCCGCCGGTCAGTGGGCCGGGTGCGAAGGCGCCCGCTCTGAAGACGGCCGGACAGTATCCCCGCAG
>JARGOG010000065.1 GCA_029212785.1 Thalassobaculaceae bacterium | reverse complement strand
AAGCCCAGGGCCTGATTCACGTCAACCTCTACTAGCACCCGCAGACACGCACCCACCGCTGGTCCGTCGACCGTTATCGCACCAATTTCGCGATACTGTCCAAGCGGATCGGCATGAGCTGTCTTGGCACGTCGTGCTGCAAATGGAAAGGGCGGAGCCGGCAATCAAGCCCGCCCCGCCCTTTGCGGGTACCTGTCCACCCGTTCTGGGTCCAGCCCTGTCGCCCAGCGCGAGGCCGGGTGCCTGTCTAGGCGGCGGCGGATACCGCCGGATCGACACGCTGCACGAAATGCCCCGGAGAGACCTCGTCGTAGAAACGCTGCGGGGGCTCGTAGCCGACCGGCTTGACCGGGCTCGGGATCTCGTCGGTCATCAACCGCAGCTCAGTCTTGCGCTTGGACGGATCGGCGATCGGCACGGCGGCCATCAGCTTCTTGGTGTAGGGATGCTGCGGATTCTCGAACACGGCCTGACGCGGGCCGATCTCGACGATCTCGCCGAGATACATCACCGCGACCCGGTGACTGATGCGCTCGACCACGGCCATGTCGTGGCTGATGAAGAGATAGGCGAGGCCCATCTCTTCCTGCAGGTCCATCATCAGGTTCACAACCTGGGCCTGGATCGACACGTCGAGGGCGGAGACCGCCTCGTCGGCGATGATCAGCTTCGGCGACAGACCGAGCGCGCGGGCGATGCACAGGCGCTGGCGCTGGCCGCCGGAGAATTCGTGCGGATAGCGCCCGGCATGCTCGGCATCGAGACCGACGCGGCGCAGCAGGTCGATGACCCGACGCTCCGCTTCCTTGCCCCGGGCCAGACCGTGCACGATCATCGGCTCCGCAATCGCGTCTCCCGCCGTCATGCGCGGGTTCAGGGACGCAAACGGATCCTGGAAGATCATCTGCATGTCGCGGCGGAACGGGCGCATCTCAGCGGCCGACAGACCGACGAGTTCCTGACCTTCGAACAGCACCGAGCCACGGGTCGGCTCGACCAGGCGGATGATGCTGCGACCGGTGGTCGACTTGCCGCAGCCGGACTCGCCGACCACGGCCAAGGTCTCACCGGGCTGCAGTGAAAAGGACACGTTCTCGACCGCGTGCACCCGCCCGCCCGCTTTGCCGAAGAAACCGCTGCTGCCGATATCGAAGCGGGTGGTCAGGCCTTCAACCTGGAGGAGCGGCTCGGCATCGACCTGCACCGTATCGCGAATCTGAAGCTCGGCCTCCGACACCTGGGTCTGTTCCGTCACCACGTCGCCCTCGGCGCGCTTGACGTCGACATTGGCGAATTTCATCGGCCGCTTGTGGCCTTTCATCGACCCAAGGCGCGGCACCGCCGCCAGCAGCGCCTTGGTATAGGGGTGCACCGGACTCTCGAAGATCTGCTGGGCCGGCCCCTCCTCGACCTTCTTGCCGCGCAGCATCACCACGACCCGGTCCGCCACCTCGGCGACCACACCCATGTCATGGGTGATGAACATCACCGACATGCCGATGTCGTTCTGCAGCTGCTTGATCAGGTCGAGGATCTGCGCCTGGATCGTGACGTCGAGCGCCGTCGTCGGCTCGTCGGCGATCAGCAGGCTCGGTCGGCACGACAGTGCCATGGCGATCATCACACGCTGGCGCATGCCGCCGGACAATTGGTGCGGATACTGGGTGAGCTGCTTTTCCGGTTCCGGGATGCGGACCAGCTTGAGCATCTCCAGCGCCTGGTTCAGCGCCTGCTCCTCGGTCTTGCCCTGGTGCAGCATGATCGCCTCGGCGATCTGGAAGCCGACGGTGAACACCGGGTTCAGCGACGTCATCGGCTCCTGGAAGATCATGGAGATATCGTTGCCGCGGATCGAGCGCATCTGATCGGGCGTCTGCTTGGCGATGTCCACCACGTCGCCGGTCGGCTTGCGGAACAGGATCTCGCCCGACGGGATCTTGCCGCCGGCATTGTCCGTCAGGCGCATGATCGACATCGCGGTGACCGACTTGCCCGACCCGGACTCGCCCACCACGGCCAGCGTCTCACCTTTGTCGATGTGCCACGACACACCGTCCACCGCCTTGACCGTCCGATCCTCGAGCGGAAAGTGGACCTTCAGATCATTGACCTCGATGAGCCGATTGGCATCCATCCCCTAGACTCCCAAAAAAGACAAAACCGTCCCTGTGCCCCTCTTCGGCGGGGGCGAGATTGCATACATTAGCTGAGCCGGCGACGGATTTGCAGATGTTTTCCGGTTCTTCCGTCAATTATCCCCGCTACGATGGGGTGATGAAACCGGTAGATTTCAAAGGCGGCCTGCGCGCCGGCATGCGGGCCGCCCTCGGGCTGCCGACGGTGGTCCTCCTGGGCAGCCTGACCGGCTACGGCGCGCTGACCCACGATACCGGGTTCGGCGCCGGTCTCGCCGTGTTGTCGACCATTCTGGTCTGGGGCCTGCCGGGCCAGATCGTCATGTCGGAAATGTACGCCGCCGGTGCCGATGTGCTGGCGATCGCGGTCGCCGTCGGCATGGCGAACATGCGGTTCTTTCCGATGGCGGTATCGTTGATGCCGACGCTGGCCGGCCGCAACGTGCTCGTCCGGTTCGCGCAGGCCCAGCTCATGTCGGCGACGTCCTGGGCCTATGTGATGCGCGCGTCGGCACCGGAGACGCCGGAAGCGCGGCTGGGCTACCACACCGGCTTCACCTGCGTGTGCGTATCGGTGGCGGCGACGGCGACCTTGATCGGTTATCTCGGCGCCGCGGGGCTGCCCAAGCCGCTGGGCCTGGCGCTGCTGTTCATCAATGCCTGTTTCCTGCTGCTTCTGCTGCTCGACACCCGGGGGCGCGGGGCGGCGGTCGCCGTGATCACCGGGGTCGTCGCCGGGATCCCGATCAACATGTACTTTCCCGATACCGGCCTGATCATTACCGGCCTGGTCGGCGGTACGGCCGGCTTTCTGGCGGACGGCACATCGCGAAAGCAGGCGTCATGAGCGTGTTCGGACCGGAATCGGCAGCCCTGGTGGTGGCAGCGGCGATCGCCGCCACGGCGTTCTGGCGCGGTCTCGGCGTGTTCCTGGCCCAGCGGCTGGACACCAAAGGTGCCGTGTTCCGCTGGTTCTCCTTCGCCTCCTTCGCCGTCCTGGCGGGGCTGCTGGCGCGGCTGCTGATCCTGCCGTCGGGCGAGTTGGCGACGGTGGGGCTCGAGGTCCGGCTGGGTGCCGCCGTGATCGGGGTGGCGGCCTTCTATCTCTCGCGCCGTAACCTGCTGATCGGCGTGGCCAGCGGCACGCTCAGCTTTGCGCTGGCCGCGGGCGCGCTGGGGTGACGGCGGGATCAGAGGCGGTCCTAGCTCAGTTCCACATCTAGCGAATCTTGATGTTCCCTGCTGAACCATGGGCTCGATAGCAGAGTCGTACCGCGCCCCAACTCGGCGAGAAGGCGTCTCCCTCTCCATGATTGCTATATAATCGGTTTTTTCTTATCCTATTTTGAATTGAAAAGCAAGCCTTAGTCCAGGATAATTGCACTCATGACGCGTGCTCTTGTTCTGACATGGCTCCCGGCTGTTGCCTTTCTCGCCGCTGTCGGCGGCCCGGCCACCGCCGATTTTTGCGAGGCTGGGGATCTGATCCCTTGCGAAGCTCCGGACGTCCTTGCCCTCAACAGGCTGAGCAAGCATGGGTCTCTTGAGGAGCTCAAAGATCTGGCAACCGTCTATACAGCGCACGCGACTGCTACAGTCGCCGCCGCCGGTGTCCGCATGATCGCTCGGGCGATGGATCGAGACGGATATCGCGACGCCGCGCTTGAACTTCTCAGGCAGGCCCAATCCGAGGTCTTCCGCTCAACGAACTGGGTCGAGAACGCCCTGGCGAAAGTCAGCATCGCCAACCAACAGGAGGCGCTCGGCGACCTGGACGCCACGCGGTATCTCGTTCCCGGCAACATCTTCTGGCCGGAACGGATGACCGGATGGGACCGGGCGTCCTTCATCGCGACGCTCGCCGACGGGATCGACGACCTGGGCGACCGGGAGCGGGCGGGGGCCGTCTACGAACGGGGGCTGGCGGAGGTCATGGAGGGGCCCTTCTCCGTGCCGCAGCGCTACGGGGACCGGGTTTCCGGCCTGGCATTGCTCTGGTTATCCGCCGACTCCCGCGGATATCAGGACTTGGCCGGCCGGCTGCGCGCCCATATCGAGGCGCTGATCGACGCGCCGGAGCGGGTCGAAGGCGCCTGGCCGGCCACTCTCAAGGAGTTGGACGACCAGCGCGCCAAACTGTGAGCGCACTCCTGAAGACCGAAACCGTCATCCTGAATCAAGTTCAGGATGACGGTTGTCAGAATGTCACGCGTTCCCGCTCAGATAATCCAGTGCCGCCTGCACACCGCCCGTCTGGATCGGCACGCCGGCCATCCGCAGGCCCATCTCGCAGCCGGACAGGGTGCCGCACAGCATCAGGTCGTTGAAATCGCCCAGATGGCCGATGCGGAACATCCGGCCCTTCACCTTGCCGAGACCGGCACCCAGCGACATGTCGAACTTGTCGAGGATCACCTTGCGCACCGCGTCGGCGTCGTGGCCGTCCGGCATGACCACGCCGGTCAGCACCGGCGAATACTCGCGGGTGTCCTCGCACTGGATCTCCAGGCCCCACTGGCGCACCGCGCGGCGGGTCGCCTCGGCGTGACGCTCATGGCGGGCGAAGACGTTCTCCAGCCCCTCGTCCATCAGCATGTCGCAGGCCTCCTTGAGGCCGTAAAGCAGGTTGGTGTTCGGGGTATAGGGGAAGTTGCCGGTCGGGTTCTGGCCGATCTGCGACGACCACTCCCAGTAGGACTTGGTCATCTTCGAGGCCTTCGACGCTTCCAGCGCCTTGTCGCTGACCGCGTTGAAGCTGATGCCCGGCGGCAGCATCAGGCCCTTCTGGCTGCCGGAGATGGTGACGTCGATGCCCCACTCGTCATGGCGCAAATCGGCCGAGGCCAGGCCGGAGATCGTGTCGACCAGGAACAGGGCCGGGTGGCCGGCGGCGTCGATCGCCTTGCGCACCTCGGGGATGCGGGAGGTCACGCCGGTGGAGGTCTCGTTATGGACGCAGCACACCGCCTTGATCTCGTGGCCCTTGTCCCTGGACAGGCGCTCTTCGACCACGGCCGGATCCACGCCGCGGCGCCAGTCGCCCTCGATCACCTCGGGCTTCAGTCCGATGCGGGTGGCGAGCTCGACCCAAAGGGTCGAGAACTGGCCGGTCTCGACCATCAGCACCCGGTCGCCCGGCGACAGCGTGTTGACCAGGGCGGCCTCCCAGGCGCCGGTGCCGGACGCCGGGAAGATGATCACCGGGTTCTTGGTCTTGAAGATCGGCTTGATCTTCTCCAGCACCTCCTTGGCGAGATCCTGGAACTCAGGCCCGCGGTGGTCGATGGTCGGCTTCTCGATGGCGCGCAGGATGCGGCCCGGCACGTTGGAGGGACCGGGGATCTGCAGAAAATGGGGACCGGCGCGATGGGCCATGGGGTGTTCCTCCTAAGGGTTCTGTCTTTGTCAGGCGAGCGCGCGTTCCAGGACGCGGGCGACGTGAACCGCCTCGCGCTGCGCGCCGTCGTGAATCTGGTGGCGACACGAAGTGCCGTCGGCGACGAGAATGGTGTCCGGATCGGCCGCCCGGACCGCCGGCAGCAGGCTGAGTTCGGCCATCTTCATCGAGACCTCGTGGTGTTCGGCCTCGTACCCGAAGGCGCCGGCCATGCCGCAGCAACTCGACTCGATGATCGAGACGTCGAGATCCGGGATCAGCTTGAGGGCGGTCTGAACCGGTCCCATGGCGGCGAAGGCCTTCTGGTGGCAATGGCCATGGACCAGGGCCTTGGTGCCGATCGGCTTGAGCTTGAGCGCGTCCAGCCGCCCGGCCGTCGCTTCGCGGGCGATGAACTCCTCGAACAGCATGGCCATCTCCGGCACCTTGCCGGCGCGCTCACCCAGCAGCGAAGGCAACTCGTCCTTCAGGGTGAACAGACAGGACGGCTCCAGTCCGACGATCGGCACGCCGCGCTCGGCGAAGGCGGCGAAGGATGCGACCAGACGGGCCATCTCTGCTTCCGCCTTCTCGATCAGGCCGGAGGCGAGATAGGTGCGCCCGCAGCACAGATGCCGCCCGCCCGCCGGAACCGGGTCGATCACATGGATCGTGTAGCCGGCTGCCTCCAGCACCGCGACGGCGGCGCGCAGGTTCTCCGGCTCGAAATAGGTGTTGAACGTGTCGGTGAACAGCACGACCTCGCGGCCGTCGACCACCTCGCGGTCGGCCACTTCGGCACCCCGGAACGGCGTGGAGGTCCAGTGCGGGAGGGTGCGTTGCTTGGCAAACCCCAGCAGCTTCTCGCTGAGCCACGCCGCCCCCGGCACCGTGTCGCGCAGATTGGCGAGGTAGGAGAACCGGCTCGCCGCCTCGGCATAGCGCGGCATCTCGGCGATCAGCCGGTCCTTCGCGGTCAGGCCGTGGCGCTTGACGTACTGGCCCAGCACCTCGGTCTTCATCTTCGCCATGTCGACGCCGGTCGGGCATTCCCGCTTGCATCCCTTGCAGCCGACGCAGAGATCCAGGGTCTCCTTGAGCGCGGGATCGCTCAACGCCTGCGGGCCGAGCTGACCGGACAGGGCGAGGCGCAGGGTGTTCGCCCGGCCGCGCACCAGATGCTGCTCGTCGCCGGTGGCGCGGAAGCTCGGGCACATGACGCCGGGATCGCGCTTGCGGCAGGCGCCGTTGTTGTTGCACATCTCCACCGCCCCGGAGAGCCCGCCCCAGGCGGACCAGTCGAAACGGGTGTCCGGGTTCACTGCGGTGTAGCCCGGCTTGAAGCGGAACAGGGAACGGTCGTCCATCTTCGGCGGATCGACGATCCGGCCGGGGTTCATCAGCCCCTTGGGATCGAAGGCCTGCTTCACCTCGGCGAAGGCGTCGACCACCCGGTCGCCATACATGGAGCGGTGGAACTCGGAGCGCACGATGCCGTCGCCATGCTCGCCGGAATGGGAGCCCTTGTACTCGCGCACCATCTCGAAGGCTTCTTCGGCGATGGCGCGCATCTTCTTCACGTCGCCGCCGTCCTTCATGTTCAGGATCGGCCGCACATGCAGGGTGCCGACCGAGGCATGGGCGTACCAGGTGCCCTTGGTGCCGTGCTTGGTGAACACGTCGGTCAGCCGCGACGTGTAGTCCGCCAGATGCTCCAGCGGTACGGCACAGTCCTCGATGAAGGAGACCGGCTTTCCCTCGCTTTTCATCGACATCATGATGTTCAGGCCGGACTGCCGGACCTCGGTGATCCGCCCCTGGAGACCCGGATCCTCCGCCCGCACCACCGCGTCCGGGAATCCGAGATCGGCCATCATGGTTTCCAGATCGACGAGCTTCGCCAGCAGCGGCGCCTTCTCGTCGCCGGCGAATTCGACCAGCAGCAGCGCTCCCGGCTCGCCCTGCACGAACTCCCGCAGGGACGCCTGGAACATCGGGATCTCGCGGGCCAGTTCGATCATGGTGCGGTCGATCAGCTCGACCCCGAACGGCTTCAGGGTGACCAGATGCCGGGTGTTCTCCATGGCGGCGTGGAAGGTCGGGAAGTGGCAGACACCGACCACCCGGTGTTTGGGGATCGCGTGGGTCCTCAGCCGGATCCGCCGCGACAGCGCCAGCGTGCCTTCCGAGCCGATCAGCAGGGAGGCCATGTTGTGGCCGCCGGCTTCGTCCCGCGCCACCACCCGGTCCAGGTTATAGCCGCCGACCTTGCGCATCAGCTTGGGGATGTTGGCGTCGATCTCCGCCTGTTCGCGCTCGGCGATGGCGCGCACCTGCTGCACCAGGTCGCGGTAGCGCGCCGGGCCCGACAGCGCGCCCAGATTGCCCGGCACCCGGTCGAAGCAAGCCTCCGTGCCGTCCATCAGGATGGCGTCGATTGCCGCCACGTTGTCGACCATGATGCCGTAATGGATCGAGCGTCCGCCGCAGGAATTGTTGGCCGCCATGCCACCGATGGTCGCCCGCGATGAGGTTGAGATGTCGACCGGATAGATCCGCCCCTTCGGCTTCAGCCAGGCGTTCAGATGGTCGAGCACGATGCCCGGCTGCACCGTGACCTCGTGGGTCTCATCGTCATAGTCGGTGATCTCGCGCAGGTACTTCGTGCAGTCGAGCACCAGAGCGGTGTTCACCGTCTGGCCGCATTGCGAGGTCCCGCCGCCCCGCGGCAGCAGGGGGACGCCCTCCATCTCGGCGATGTGGATGGCGGCGCGCAGGTCGTTCTCGGTCTTCGGGATGACCACGCCGATCGGCTCGACCTGGTAGATCGAGGCGTCGGTGGCGTAGCGCCCGCGGGTGAAGGCGTCGAACTTCACCTCGCCCTCTATCTCGCGCCCAAGGCGCTCGGCCAGGGCGGAGTCGCCGATCCGCGTCGCTGCATCCGCCATTGCTTCTACCCTCGGGACGTTGCCCGTTTGCGTTTCCCCACAGCGCAATTTACCCCCAGGATGAAGCCAGGAATACAAGGTGAGCGGACAACGGATGTCGCCGAGCGGACAGGATAGAGGATCAGGCAAGGATCCAGTGAGCGGTCACGAGGAGACCGACACGCCTGTGATCGGCCATGCCGCGTCCTTCGCACCGGGTGCCAGCGTGCCGTGGCATACCCATGATCGGGGACAGCTCGCCCTGACACTCGCCCGGGTGATGCGAGTGGAAACACCGCAGCGGGTCTGGCTGGTGCCGCGCGGCAGCGTGCTCTGGCTGCCGGCCGGCACGCCGCACCGCTCGCTCGCACCGGAGGAGCGCTCCATGCGCAGCCTGTTCGTGCGCGCCGACGGGACCGGCGCCCTGCCCGACAGCCCGAGCGCGGTGGAACAGGGCACGCCGCTCGCCGACATGGTGACGTGGCTCGCCGAGACCTATGACCGCGAACGCCTCGACCGGGCCTGGACCACGGTTGCGGGCGCCGCCCTGGCGCTGGTGCGGCCGGCGCCGGGGGTGAGCGTGCGCCTGCCCCGACCCACGGACCCGGCGGTGGCGCATATCGCCGACGCGGTCTTCGCCGATCCCTCGGACGAACGCTCGCTGGAGGAATGGGGCGATATTCTCGCCGTCAGCCCACGCACGCTGCGGCGGCGGGTGCAGGCGGAAACGGGAATGACCTATCGCGACTGGCGCCGCTACCTGGCGCTGACCGCGGCGGCCGAGAAACTTCTGACCGGAGCGCGGGTGACCGACGTGGCCTTCGAGGCGGGCTATGCCACCTCAAGCGCCTTCGTCGCCGCCTTCCACAAGGCGTTCCAGGTCACGCCCGGACAATTTCAGCGACTGGCGGGGGGATAGGGAAACCCTCCCTCGTCTTCTGGGCCTCGCGCCGGGGAGACGGGGAGAAAGCGCCGGCGCCGGCGCTAGAATCGCCAGCCCACCGTGATGCCGCCGAACACGCTCGGGCCGGACTGACCCTCGAATTCCGGCGTGCGCAGCACGTGGGTATAAGCGATGCGGAAATCGTCATAGGTCACGACGAAACCGGCCGAGAGGTCGCCGACGAAGATCTTCTTGTCGACACTGGGGGAATCCTCGAACGTGTTGCCGTCGAGGAAGATGTTGCGGGCGACCGCCCGACCCTCGGCGCCGGCGAAGACGTACCACCCGAGCGTGTCGCCGCCGACCACGGGACCGAAATAACCCGAGCCCGGGCTCGCCGGCTGGATCCGGGGCGGACCGTAATCGCCCTCCGGCGGATCGCCGAAGCGGAAGGTCAGGCCGGCAGCGCCATGGGTGAACACATTGCCGAGCGCGATGGTGCCGTGCGGCGCCGCATCGACCCGCAGGCCGCCGTAATTCGCCAGCGGCGCGCCGAAGACCCATCGCCGCTGCAACATCAGCAGCACCGCCGGCTCGTTGTGAAGCTGATGGTCCCAGCCCTGGGGATCCGGGGAGCCGATCAGGTCATGGACGAAATCCTGGACCGGCTCGCCAAGCGCGGCGGGGCCGACGACGCCGAGCGACAGCAGCGCGCTGGTCTGCATGCCGGAGAACCGGTCGCCCTCGGCGGGCTCATCGGAAATCACGCCGACCGACCCGTACAGCCAAGCCGCATAGGGCTGATCATCCTCGGGCGGATCCTCCAGTTTGATGTCCTGGGGGGTGTAGAGGTTCTGGCCGAAAGTCGCCTGCCAGCGCAGCTTTCCACCGGTGTTGAGCAGCGGTTCCGCCCCCTGGCGCACCGCATAGGGAACGTCGTTCACCTCGCTGGTCCAGGTAAGGCGGAACCCGTTCGTGTAGTACTGATCCGTGTTCGCCGGAAGGTCGTTTTCCAGGGTGAAGCTCAGGACCGACTCGTCCTCGTCCACCTCGTCCGACGACGCCCCCTCGGCAAAGGCCGGCAGGGCGGGAAGCGAAAGCAGCAGGGCATAGATGACTGAGCGCATGACCCGAGTCATACGTTGCGGCGAAGCAGCGCGCCAGTCCGGACTTGACCGCAAGACACGCTTGTGGCTCAACTGGCTCCATGATGTTCGGAACCGCGACGCTCGGCCTGCGACTTATTTGCCCGGCTCTCTAGGAGAGACCGGGACAGATTCGTTCGCCCCACGCGTCCACCCCAAGGTTCCATGAGGCCGACAGATGTTCGGCACTGATACCCGACAGACACCGACTTTTCCGAGCGCCGGATCCGCGTTCGGCATTGCGCGTGCCTGTGGCGTGGCGGCGGCACCCACCCGTAGAAACCAGCGCCCAAGCAATTGGCGACGATAGTTCGGCGCCCGCCCCTGACCCCTGGTCCCCGATCGAGACATGGACCGGACCGGCGGCGCGCCAGCCAGGAGGAAAGACAATGTTGAACCGCATGCCGATCGACAAATACCGCGCCTACACCCAGGTTGACCTGTCCGGTCGCACCTGGCCCGACAAGGTCATCGACACCGCGCCGATCTGGTGCTCCGTCGACCTGCGCGACGGCAACCAGGCCCTGGTCGATCCGATGGATGGGCCGCGCAAGCGGCGGATGTGGGATGCCCTGATCAAGATGGGCTTCAAACAGGTCGAGGTCGGCTTTCCGTCCGCCTCGGATACCGACTTCAACTTCGTGCGCGAGCTCATCGAAGAGAACCTGATCCCCGATGACGTCACGATCCAGGTCCTGACCCAGGCGCGCGAGCATCTGGTCCAGCGCACCTTCGAGAGCGTGATCGGCGCCAAGAACGTCATCATCCACCTGTACAACTCGACCTCCGAATTGCAGCGCCGGGTGGTGTTCCAGGAGGATCAGGCCGGCGTGAAGAAAATGGCCACCGACGGTGCCGCCATGGTCCGCGACCGCCTGCCCATGCTGGCCGGCCAGAACGTCCAGTTGCAGTACTCGCCGGAAAGCTTCACCGGCACCGAGCTGGACTATGCGCTGGAGGTCTGCGAGGCGGTGATGGACGTCTGGGCGCCGGTGGTCGACAACCAGATCATCCTCAATCTGCCGTCCACGGTGGAGATGTCGACGCCGAACATCTATGCCGACCAGATCGAGTGGATGCACAACAATTTCAGCCGGCGCGATCGGATCTGCCTCTCGGTGCATCCGCATAACGACCGGGGTACCGGCGTGGCGGCAGCGGAGCTGGCGGTGATGGCCGGTGCCGACCGGGTCGAGGGCACCCTGTTCGGCAATGGCGAACGCACCGGCAATGTCGACATCGTCACCCTCGGCCTGAACCTGTTCACCCAGGGCGTGGATCCGAAGCTGGACTTCTCCGACATCAATGGCCTGATGGAGACGGCGGAATACTGCAACCAGTTGCCGATCCACCCGCGCCATCCCTATGCCGGCGAGTTGGTCCACACGGCGTTCTCGGGCTCGCACCAGGACGCGATCAACAAGGGCATGAAGGCGATCAAGGCGGCGAACAGCGGCGTGTGGGAGGTTCCCTACCTGCCGATCGACCCGCATGATATCGGCCGCGACTACGAGGCGGTGATCCGCGTCAACTCGCAGTCCGGCAAAGGCGGCATCGCCTATGTGCTGGAGAACGACCACCACATTCGGCTTCCCAAGGAATGGCAGGCCCAGTTCAGCCAGGTCATTCAGCGGCTGACCGATGCGAGCAGCCAAGAAATCTCCAGCCAGGAGATCTGGAACGCCTTCGAGACGGAATACGTCTCCCAGCCCGAGGGCCGGTTCACCCTCGTCTCCTTCGAATCCCGGCGCGTCCCCGGCTCGAACCAGATCGTCGAGGTCAATGCGGTGGTCTCCGACAACGGCGTCGAGAAAACGCTGATCGGCCAGGGCAACGGCCCGGTCAACGCCTTCTCGCACATGATGCGCAAGGAGTTCGGGCTGAAGTTCAAGCTCAAGGATTATGTCGAGCACACCCGTTCGGTCGGGTCCGACGCCGAAGCGGCCGCCTATATCGAGCTGAAGGCGCCGGACGAGGCCGGCACCAGCATCTTCGGCGTGGGCATCGATACCGACATCACCATGGCCCCGGTCAAGGCGGTGGTGAGCGCGTGCAACCGGCTGTAATCCGGCTTTCGGATCCGTCACCGGGCATCTGTCACGATATCGACCGATAGAAAAAGGGCGGCCGCTCAAGCGGCCGCCCTTGGCGTCTTCCCAACCCGATCAATCGACCGCGATCGGCGATCCCATCGAGCCGGTGGCGCCGGCGATCGGGGCCGGGGTGTACATGTACATGAAGCGGTAGACCTGATCGGTCGCCAGCCCGTCCAGAAGCATGTTCTCCTGATTGACGATCCCGTGGCGCGCCAGCATGTGCTGGTGGACGCAGAAGGCACAGGCCGGATCCGGATTGGGGACCACCTCGGTGGCCCAGGTATCGCCTCCCCACACGCCGGCCTGGACGTCATCGGACAGCCAGCGCGCGACTTCGCCGCCAATGCCGGGCTCGCCGCTATTGTACTTGGCGTTGTCGGTGATCCAGTACTTGCTCCACCCGGTGCGGAACAGAACCGCGTCACCCGGCAGGAACTCGAAACCTTCCATGCCCTGCTTCTTGAGCGCGCCCTTCACGTCGTCCAGCGTGATCTCCTGGCCCGCCTCCATCGCCTCGACGCCCTTGTAGCCGGCCACGTCGATCAGGATGCCGCGGGCGACGATCGGATGCAGCTTCTCGGTGCCGAGCTTCAGCAACCCGTTCGAGGAGGCGATCTCGGTCTCGGTGAAGCCGTTGTAGAAGCGCATGTTGTCCTTGTCGCCGGTACCTCCGATGACGACACCGATATGGCCGAGGCCGTCGAATTGGGTTCCGACCTGGCCGACTTCGGTCGCCAGGAACTCGTCGTGCCAGATCACGTTGTTGGCGCCGAACGGACCGCCGGTCGGCGCGCCCGGAATGCGCAGGACGAACTGCCGCGTGCCGAACAGCGGCATGTCGGCGGTGTACGGACGGCCGAGCGAGTACACCTTGCCCTTGTCCGCCTCGGCGACCGCGCGGGCCACGACGTCGGACTTGGTGTACCAGTTGGTGGAACCGGCTTCGTCATCCGCGCCCCACAGCTTGTTCGGCCACCATTTCTCGCCGATCGGCGTCTCGGCCTTGCCGATCACCCAGGGCTTGCCTTCGCAGCCGCTATAGTCATTGGCGTCGCATGCGGCAAACGCGCCGCCGGCCGCCAGGATGATCGCTCCGCCCATGGCGCCGGCCAGGCAGTACTGTGCAATTGTATGCATCGGTCACTCCCTCCCTTGATTATTATTGTTTTATAGTAACTTAAGGTCTCCGAGCTGCCGACTCTTCCCAGACACACATAGGGTGAGCCTGCCGGCAACCTATGCCAGCGTAGCCCTTCGGACTTCTGATCGCAATTTTGAGAGAGTGACGGGCAGCCGGGCGCTCGCGCGGCACCGGACTGGTCCGTGGTGCCCCCGGTCCGACTCGAACGGACACTCCCTTGCGGGAAACAGATTTTGAGTCTGTCGCGTCTACCAATTCCGCCACGGGGGCGCCGGGCTGGCCGCACTATGGCGACGGGTGGACTGAGGGTCAATCCGGTCGCGCTTCCGGCATGGTCGTGCCGGAGACAGCCTGAGCCTCATCTGTTACCGTCACGCCCCGTGCCAAGGCAATACTGATCAGGAATGCAGACATCACGATGACGGAACAGGGCCTGCCCGACTGGGCGCACGAGATGCGGGAGCGCGACCGGCCGATCTTCATCGCCGCCGCCGCCGCCCGAAGCGGCACCACCGCCCTGCACCGGCTGCTGAACGCCCACCCGGACGTCATGCTGCACGGCGAAGATCCGATCATGTTCGACATGGCCCATATCTGCGCCAGCCGCGTCATCCGGTTCGTGCAGGGGCGCGAGCAGTACGAGACCCTGCGCCGCAACGCCCGGCAACAGGGGGGCGACGAGTGGCTCGACGTCTTCCTGCCACAGCCCGATGTGCTGATGCAGAACGCCTTCTTGATGTTCTATCTGGCCGCCCGGCCGTTCCGGGAGGACGCAAGGCAGTTCGGGAAATCGCGCTGGGGCATGAAGAAGCCGAATGTCGGAGCCCACCAGGTTTCCGGTCTCAGCGTGCTGCTGCGCAATGCCCGCGTCATCTACCAGATCCGCGAGCTGGAGGGTGTGCTGCGCTCGGGCAAAAGTTTCTATGTCCCGCGGGGCGAGTACCAGCCGGTGGAAATCTGCCGGCAATGGGCGGCGCGAACCGGCGCCTGGGCCAAGCAGATCCGCACCGAGCAGCATTTCACCCTGAACTACGCCGATCTCGACCAGCGTCCGGAGTGGGTCGTCGAGCAGTTGAGCGCGTTCCTGGAGCTTGAGGGGCTCACCCCGGAGGTGCTCCGGAGCAAGGTCAACACCCGCAAGTCGGACGATCCCGCCACCTATGTCGCGCCGGAGCAACTGACCGACGAGGAGCTTGATCTGGTCCGGCGCACGGAGGCGGCGCTGCAGGCGGATCTCGCCGGCACCGCCCTGCCGCCAAGCGGAGTCGGCTAGACCGTCCACACCTGCCGCCCCGTCGCCCGCCCTTGTGGTCGGTGTACGGGGCTGGTATCGCAACGCCACCCAAGCCGACCAGCGACCGCGCCGAGGCCCCGACATGCTCCGCCCGTTCTACGACTGGACCCTGCGCGTCTCCGGTCACCGCCATGCCGAACGCTGGCTGGCGGCGGTGTCCTTCATCGAAAGCTCGGTCTTCCCGATCCCCCCGGACGTGATGATGGTGCCGATGGTGCTCGCCGACCGGTCGCGTGCCTGGCGGGTCGCCCTGATCGCGACCGTGTCCTCGGTGCTCGGCGGCCTGCTCGGCTATGCCATCGGCAGCCTGTTCTTCGAGGCGGTCGGCCAACCGATCCTCGACCTGTACGGCTATGGCGACAAGTTCGCGAGCTTCGCCGACCGCTATAACGAGTGGGGGGCATGGATCGTGTTCGGCGCGGGGGTCACCCCCTTCCCCTACAAGGTGATCACCATCGCCAGCGGCGTAACCCGGCTGGACCTGTTCGTCTTCATGCTGGCCTCGGTGCTGGCCCGCGGCATCCGGTTTTTCGTCGTGGCCGGGCTTCTCTGGTATTTCGGACCACCGATCCGGCGCCTGCTGGAGAAGCATTTCGGGTTGATCACCATCGTGTTCTTCGCGCTCCTGGTGGGAGGATTCGTGGCGATCAAATGGCTGTTGTGACCCCTCTCTTCATCGCCGCCGCCGCGGTCTCCGCCCTGGCCGCTGCCCTGATCTCGCAGTTCGGCTTCGACCTGCAGCCCTGCGTGCTCTGCATCTGGCAGCGCTGGCCCTATGTGGCGGCGATCGTGCTCGCCCTCACCGCTGTCGTCCTGCGGCGCAACGCGACGGTATCGATCGCCCTGACCGCGCTGGCGGTCCTGGCGGTCCTCGTCTCCGGCGGCATCGGCGCCTTCCATGTCGGGGTCGAGCAGGGCTGGTGGGACGGCACCTCCGGCTGCGGCTCGACCTCCAGCACCGACGACCTTGCCGCCCTGCGCGCCCAGATCATGAACGCGCCAATCGTGCGCTGCGACGAGGTGGCGTTCTCCCTGTTCGGAATCTCCATGGCCGGATGGAACGTTCTCTTCGCCTTGGGGGTTGCCCTCGTCGCGATCCGCGCCATGCTGAAGCAGATATTCGTCCGTTCCGGAGCCTGAGAATGACCGAGACCGCGACCGCCGATGCCAAGCCCAGCCGCTCCTCCCGCCGCCTGGCCTCCCGCCGTCGGCCCGGCGACCTGTCGAAACACGAGCAGATCGACCGGATCGTGCGGGTCGACCATGCCGGCGAATTCGGGGCGCAGCGCATCTACGAGGGCCAGCTCGCGATCCTGGGGCGACGCCCCTGCGGCAAGACCATCCGCCACATGAAGGAGCAGGAGGAGCGTCACCTCGCCGCCTTCGAGAAGCTGATCGTCGAGCGTCGGGCCCGGCCGACCATCCTGCATCCGTTCTGGCATGTCGCCGGTTTCGCGCTCGGCGCCGGCACGGCACTGATGGGCGAGCGGGCCGCCATGGCCTGCACCATCGCCGTGGAAGAGGTGATCGACGACCACTATCGCCGCCAGCACGAGTCCCTCGGCGACGACGAAGCGGAGCTGAAGGCGACGATCGAGGAGTTCCGGGCCGAGGAGGCCGAGCATGCCCATATCGGGCGAGAGCATGGCGGCGAGGAGACCATTGGCTATCCGGTCATGCGCGCGGCGATCGCCGCCGGTTCCCGCTTGGCGATCTGGCTGAGCGAGCGGGTCTGAGCCGGGCCGCCCCGGCCTGACCACATGCCGTAGCTGCCCGCCTGCTCACCGCCATTCGTATGCGGCCGGCGGAACCGCGTGGTAAAAGGCGGCAGCACCGTCCGGCGGGGACTCCCGTCCGGGTCTGCCGCCACGCCGAGGTCCGACACCGAGCCCATGTTGAAATCCATCCTCAGGAGCGACGCGGGCGCGGCCGTGCTGACCTGGATCCTGCGCGGCTACCTCCGCCTGCTGCTGGCGACGCTGCGCCTGGAGCGCCGGGTCGATCCGGCGGCGGCCGCGCTGATCGACAGCGGCAAACCGTTCCTCGGCGCGTTCTGGCACAACCGGCTGGGTCTGATCGCCACCGCCTGGGCCCGGGGTCGGCCCATGGGCATGGTGCATTCCTCCCACGGCGACGGCCGCATGCTCGGCGCCGCCCTGTCCGACTTCATCTCGCGACCGATCGAGGGGTCGACGCGCCGCAACCCGATGGGGGCGCTCCGCGGAATGCTGCGGGCGCTGGAAGACGGCGTTCCGGTCGCCCTCACGCCGGACGGACCGAGAGGACCGAGGATGCGCTGCCAGATGGGTGTGGTGGAAGCCGCGCGGCGTAGCGGCGTCGCGATCATTCCGGTCGCCTGCAGTTCCCGTCCCCGGATCCAGGCGGGATCCTGGGACCGCTTCCTGATTCCCCTGCCCTTCACCCGCGGCGTCGTCGTCATCGGCACGCCGATCGCCGTCACCGGCGAGGTCGAGGACCGCGAGCCGTTCCGCCAGCAGATCGAGGCGGCGCTGAACGCGGTGACCGACGCGGCGGACAGTGCCCTCGGACTGCCGCCGATCCCCCCGGCGCCCCCCAGGGCGGGAGGGTCGCGATGATCCTCTCCCTGTACAAGAGCCTGGCCACCGCTTTCGGTCCGGCGATCGACGCCTATCTCGACAAGCGCGTCGCGCGCGGCAAGGAAGATCCGGATCGTCTGGCTGAACGCCGCGGCGTCGCCAGCCGCCCGCGCCCGGAAGGACACCTGGTCTGGCTGCACGCGGCCAGTGTCGGCGAGGCGGTCGGCCTGCTGACCCTGGTCCGGACGCTGCACGAGACCCGTCCCGACCTCACCCTGCTGATGACGACCGGCACCGTGACCTCGGCCGACGCGATGGCCAAGCGCCTGCCGCAGGGCGTCATCCACCAGTTCGTGCCTGTCGACCGCCCGACGTGGGTCCGCGGCTTCCTGGATCACTGGCGCCCCGATGTCGGGCTCTGGATGGAGTCGGATCTGTGGCCGACCCTGGTGACCGAGGCCGATGCCCGTGGCATCCCGATGGCGATCGTCGACGGTCGCCTGTCGATCGGCGCGTTCCAGCGCTGGCGGCGCATGCGGTGGCTCGCCCGTCCCCTGTTCGCCGCCTTCGATCTGGTGCTGGCGGCAAGCGAGGATCAGGCCCGGCGCTTCGCCGCTCTCGGCTGCGGCGATGTCCGCCATGCCGGAAACCTGAAGGCCGCCGGCGACCCGCCGCCAATCGACGCCGCATTGGTGGAGGCCGTCCGCGTCGCGATCGGCGACCGGCCCGTCTGGCTGGCTGCGAACACCCATCCAGGCGAGGACGCGGTCGTCCTCGACGCCCATCTCCGGCTGGCTGCGGCCAGACCGGACTTGCTGACGGTGATCGCGCCGCGCCACGCGACACGCGGAGACGAGATCGCCGCCCTGATCCGCACGCGCGGTCTGACACTGGCGCGCCGGTCGGCGGGCGAGGCGGTGACGCAGGAGACCGCGGTGTACCTCGCCGACACGATGGGCGAGATGGCGGCGTTCTACACCGCGATCCCGATCACCTTCCTCGCCGGGTCCCTGGTACCGGTCGGCGGCCACAACCCGATCGAGCCGGCCCATTGCGGCACCGCCCTACTGGTCGGGCCGCAGGTGCCCAACAACCGGGATGCGGCCGACGCCCTGCTTAGCGCCGGCGCCGCCCGACAGATCGAGGGCGCGGACGATCTCGCCGAGGCCGTCTCCGCTTTGCTCGACGACCCCGCCGCGGCATCCGCGATGGCGGCGTCGGGTAGGACGGTTGCCGCCGATGGGCGGGCCGGCCTCGCCCGCATCCTCGACGCCCTCGCTCCGCTTCTGCCGGGGGGATCACGATGAGAGCGCCCGGCTTCTGGGAGAACGGCGGCTGGCAAGCGACCGCCCTGACGCCCCTGAGTTGGCTGTGGCGCCTGGGCGCGACCCTGCGGCGCTCGACGACGACCCCGTATCGCCCCGGCGTTCCACTGATCTGCGTCGGCAACGTCACCGCCGGCGGCGCCGGCAAGACCCCGACGGTGCTGGCGATCACCGCCGAGCTGGCGGTACGCGGCAAGCGGGTCGGGCTGCTGTCGCGCGGCCATGGCGGTCGGCTGAGCGGCCCGGTACGGGTCGATCCGACCCTGCACACGGCCGGTGACGTCGGCGACGAGCCCCTGCTGCTTGCGACCGCCGCACCGACGGTGATCGCCCGCAACCGGGCCGCCGGCGCGCGGATGCTGGAGCAGATCGGCGTCGAAATCATCGTCATGGATGACGGCCTGCAGAACCCGTCTCTTGCGCCCGACCTCGCCCTGCTGGTGGTCGATGGCGGCACGGGAATCGGCACCGGGCAGCTGATCCCGGCCGGCCCTCTACGCGAGCCCTGGGACGCCGCCCTGGACAAGGCTGCCGCCGTGGTCGTGGTGGGAGCCGACCGGGCCGGAGTCGCCGCACGGGTCGGCGGACGCCGTCCGATCCTTTCCGCTGTTCTGGAGCCCGCGCCCTCGGCACACGCGTTGCGGGGCCGCCGAGTTCTCGGGTTTGCCGGGATCGGGCGCCCGGAGAAGTTCCGCGAGACACTGACCGGACTTGGCGCGCAGATCGTGGGGTTCGAGGCGTTCGACGACCATCACCCCTACACCCCGCTCGAGATCATGGCCCTGGTCGAGCGCGCGGTGGCGCAGGACGCGATGCCGGTGACCACGGCGAAGGATGCCACGCGCCTGCCCGCGGAGGCCCGCTCGATGGTCACGGTGGTCGAGGTGGCGTTGTCCTGGCGCGATCCGCTGGCGGTCGGCGCTCTGTTGGATCGACTCGACGGCTGAGTTATTCGATCGGCATCGGCGGCACGACATAGGTCGGGTCGAGACGCCGATCGTGCCAGTTCATGCGCCAGTCCAGATGCGGGCCCGTGGCCCGACCGGAGGCGCCGACCGTACCGATGACATCGCCCTGACGAACCCTGGTCCCGACCTTCACCGCGACACTGTCCATATGGATGAAGGTGCTCGACAGGCCGTGGCCATGATCGAGGATCAGGGTACCGCCGGTGTAGTAATGGTCGGTCGCCGCCAGGGTCACCAGCCCATCGGCCGGCGCGACCACGGGCGTGCCCTTCGGTGCGGCGATATCGACGCCGTAATGCGGCTGACGCGGCTTGCCGTTCAGAATCCGCTGGCTGCCGTAGACGCCGGAGATCGGGCCGATCGCCGGCCATTTGAATCCGGAGCGGAAATCGGAGTCCGGCCGGATGCCGGCGCGGGCCGCCGCGACCTCTGCCGCGTCGCGCTGAATGCGCGCGATAACCTCCTGCGGCGGCGACACCATGTTGTCGGGCAGTCCGTCGATCCGCTGGATGTTGAATTCGCGGGTCGCGACCTCGAGGACCCGACGTTCGGTTGTGCCATCCGGATGGGTGATCACCAAAGTCGATGTCTTGGGCGCGTCGCGGTGGAAACCGAAGACGAAGACCCCGTCGCCATCGACCTCGACCGGAATGTCGTCGAGGACGAGGGTCGTGCCGGGATCCGTCTGGCCGAAGACGATTCCGCCCTGGGTGAACACCCCGTCGAATGTGATCTCGGCTCGAGCCGCCGTCGACAGCAGGACGAGCAAAACAACCGCGAACAACCGGCGCATCAGAACAGTGTCTCCTGGGTCGGGGTGTCTGGGGTAGAGGGAATGGAGGACTGCGCCGGCGGTTTCGCCCGCGGTTTGGATTTCCCGCCACCGCCACTCGGACCGGCGGACGTGGCGCCAATCACCGCCGCCGCGTCGCCGTCGCGGAACCGCAGGGTCACTGCCTGGCCCTCGCTGGTCTCGGCGGCGGATTTCACCGGCGTGCCGCTCTCGTCGCGCACCAGGGCGAAGCCGCGCTCCAGCACTCGCTCGAAGGAGTTGGCGTCGAGCAGCTTGCCCAGCCCGGCGAGCCGGTCCTCCTCGGTCTTGAGTCGGCGGGCATAGGCCGAGCCGGCGCCCCGCAGCAGACGGGTGAGATCGCGGTCGCCATCGGCAATCGACCGTTGGATCGGGGCGAGACGCAGGCCGCGGGCAACCGTGTCGAAGCGCCCCCGGGTCTGGGCCAGAATCTCGGCCGGCGACGGGATCGGCCGGTCGACGGCGTATTTAAGACGGTCGAGCAGGGCGGTGATGCGGCTCTGTGCCGTACCGCCGGCATAGTCGAGGCGCTGCTGCGCCTGCTCGATGCGGGCAACCGGATCGCCGAGCCCCCGTGCCAGGCCGGAGACGACGGTCCTGCCCTCGGTCAGTCGCCGGGTGACGGCCCCGGTCAGGCGCGCGGTGTCCTCGGCGATGCGGGCGATCAGGTCGGCTCGCACCGGGACCGCCATCTCGGCGGCGGCGGTCGGCGTCGGTGCCCGGCGGTCGCTGGCGAAATCGATCAGGGTGGTGTCGGTCTCGTGGCCGATGGCGGAAATCAGCGGAATGTCCGAAGCGGCGGCGGCCCGCACCACCTCCTCTTCGTTGAAGGCCCAGAGATCCTCCAGGCTGCCACCACCGCGAGCAACGATCAGCAGGTCCGGCCGCGGCATCGGGCCGCCCTCCGCCGGCAGGCTGTTGAAACCCCGGATCGCGCGGGCGACCTGATCCTTGGCCGCGTCGCCCTGGACCAGGACCGGCCAGACGATCACATGGACCGGAAAGCGGTCGGCGAGACGGTGCAGGATGTCACGGATCACCGCGCCGGTCGGCGAGGTGACGACGCCGATCACCGCCGGCAGGAACGGGATTGGGCGCTTGCGCCCGGCATCGAAGAGCCCCTCGGCGGCCAGACGCTTGCGTCGATCCTCCAGCAGCTTGAGCAGCGCGCCCTCGCCGGCGAGCTCCATCTGCTCGATCACCATCTGGTACTTCGAGCGGCCGGGGTAGGTGGTCAGCTTGCCGGTGGCGATGACCTCCATCCCCTCTTCCGGCTGAATCGACAGACGTTGCGCCGCTCCGCGCCAGCACACGGCGTCGAGGACGGCGCTGTCGTCCTTGAGGGTCAGGTAAATGTGACCGGAGCCGGCGCGCATCGGCCGCGAGATTTCGCCGCGCACGCGCACGCGCTCGAAATTCGACTCCACGGTCCGCTTCACCGCCTGGCTGATCTCGCCGACGGAGAACTCGGGCAGGTTTCCGGTGGCGCCCGCGTCTAGGTCTTCCATAGGTCTCCTTGCATCCCCGGGCACGGCCATAGATGGTGAAATTATGAGCAATATGTTACTCAGAGCTGTTTCTGCAGCAGCGCCGCCGGCCAGCATGACAGATCATCCGAACAGCATCGTAATCAAGCTCGTGATGGATGGCGAATTCGAGGCGGCGAGCACGATCGCCCGGGAGCGAGGGATGGCCGTCCATGAGGAGCTCGCACGGATCGCCGGGTTCCTGTCGCTCGCGCGTTGGCTCGCCGTCAATGCCGAGGCGCCGCTGATCCGCACGGAGGCGCAGAGCGTGCTTGCGACGATCGGAACGATCTGTCGACGATGGGTGGAGAATGCCCAGCCCAGACCACCGCCGTCCCAGCCCGGGACCAAGGCGGAATTCGACCGGCTGATCGTCGACGCGATCAGTGATCGCGGCTTCTACCACCCGATCCGGGTCCCCGGCATCGACGGCCAGATCGCGGCGAATCGGAGCAACGCGCCAGACCCGAGCGGCGCCTATCACGCGGCCGAATGGGAATTGCTGCGGCCGCTGCTGACGCGGGCGTGCGGCGGCACACTCCGGGACAAGGTGGTGGTCGATATCGGTTGTGCGGATGGATTCTTCGCCCTCAATCTCGCCCGCGAGGGGGCGCGCGTGATTGCCATCGACATCGCCGTGACGATGGCGCAACGCACCGCCACCCTCGCCGCACTCAACGGATTGCAGGACCGGATCGTCGTCCAGCTCGGCCCGGCGCATGAGCTGGCGGTGATATTGGAGCGGGTGCGCGCGGTCCGGCCGGATCTTGCCGGGGTCGACGCGATCTGCGCCCTCGGCGTTGTGTATCATTTCAACGATCTGGTCGGATCCCTGCACGCCTTGACGCGACTCCGGGTGCCGATCCTGTTCGAATTCAACGCCACCTTGGCGCAGGACGAGTCGGGATTCGATCCGTCCCGCCATCGCAATCCGATGCCGGTGTCCCTCGTCTGGCTTCGCGGCTGGCTTCGGGCCGCCGGGTTCGCTTGCGTAATGGAGCCAGCCTGGCGCACCTCGGCGGACAGGCTGGCCAAGCGGCCGATTGCAACTCGCCAGGAAATGCTGCTGGCGATGCCCTCGCGTGGATGAGACTCCCCGGGATCTGACGGGTCGATGATTGGAGCGGGATGAAGCGGTGGCACGCCAAAGCGCCTCGGCGTATGTTCCGCGCCTGCCGCCGCGGCGCGAAGACGACGCTGGACCGGAAGATCGGAACGGGAGAACTCTGATATGCGCATTCTGGTCGTAGGCTCGGGCGGACGCGAGCATGCCCTGTGCTGGGCCATTGCCGCGTCGCCCCTTGTATCGGAACTGTTCTGCGCGCCGGGCAATGCCGGCATCGCGCGGGAAGCGACCTGCGTGCCGATCGGCGTCGACGACCATGACGCGCTGGTTGCCTTTTGCCGGGACAAGGCGGTCGACTTCGTCGTGGTCGGCCCGGAAGGGCCGCTGGTCGCCGGCCTGGTCGACAAGCTCGACGCTGCCGGGCTCAAATCCTTCGGCCCGACCGCCGCCGCCGCCGTCCTGGAAGGCTCCAAGGCCTTCACCAAGGATTTCTGCGCCCGCCACAACATCCCCACCGCCGCCTATGGCCGCTTCACCGATGCCGAGTCCGCCAAGGCCTATATCCGTGAGCAGGGCGCGCCGATCGTGATCAAGGCCGACGGGCTCGCCGCCGGCAAGGGCGTGATCATGGCCGAGACCCTCGACCAGGCGCTGGAAGCGGTCGACGCGATCATGGCCGACCGGGCGTTTGGCGACGCCGGGGCCGAGATCGTCGTCGAGGAATGGATGATCGGCGAGGAGGCGAGCTTCTTCGCGCTGACCGACGGCGCCGCGATCCTGCCGCTGGCCGGCGCCCAGGACCACAAGCGGGTCGGCGACGGCGATACCGGCCCGAATACCGGCGGCATGGGCGCCTATTCCCCCGCCCCGGTGGTCGACGAGGCCATGGCCGCGCGCATCCTCGAGACGATCATCGCCCCGACCGTCGCCGGCATGGCGGCGGAGGGTCGGACCTTCCGCGGCGTGCTGTTCGCCGGGCTGATGATCACCGAGGCGGGGCCGAAGCTGATCGAATATAACGTCCGCTTCGGCGATCCGGAATGCCAGGCACTGATGCTGCGGGTGAAGGGCGACTTCCTGTCCGCCCTGATTGCCACCGCCGACGGGCAGATCGGCCATTTCCATTTGCGCTGGCATGACGACACGG
>JARGOG010000064.1 GCA_029212785.1 Thalassobaculaceae bacterium | reverse complement strand
TCCCTCCCGCCCCTGCGGAACAGGCATCGGCGGGCGCGACGTCGAAGGTCAATGGCGCGAACAGCGGTCGGTCGGCGATCGACAGGGAGACCCGCTCCAGCGCCAGTGTGCCGGGACCGCCTTCTCCGTCAGCCAATCGAGAACCAGTCGCTGGTGATCGCCGAGGCCGAGATGCCGGTGAGCGTCACCGTGGCGCCGCTCGAGAACGTCACCACCGCACCCGCCGAGCTGTCTGCGGTCGAGTAGGAGATAGAGGAAGAGATCGCCATCCGGTCGCCGTCGGAGAAGGAGAAGTCGCCGATCGTGTCCGCGCCGGACCCGGCATACATGGCGAATGTGTCTCCGGCCGAGCCGCCGAGAAGCAGGTCGTTGCCCAGATTTCCGGCGATGTAGTCGATCCCGTCGCCGCCCGACAGCGTGTCGTTGCCCTGGCCGCCGTAGAGGTGGTCATTTTCGGCGTTGCCCCGCAGCAGATCGGCGCCGAGATTGCCGTAGATGACATCGTCGCCGGCCGCACCGCTGAGCGTGTCGTTGTCCTGCCCGCCATATAGCGTGTCGGTGCCGACGCCGCCGTTTATCGTGTCGTTGCCGATATTGCCGTAGACGACATCGCTGTCCTCGCCGCCGTGGAGCGAGTCGCCGCCCTGACCGCCGAACAAGGTGTCCGAGCCGGAATTGCCGAACAGATGGTCGATCCCGGTGTTGCCGTACAGGTAGTCGTTCCCGTCGCCGCCGTAGAGGGTGTCGTTGTCGGAGTTGCCGACCAGACTGTCCGCCCCCTCGCCGCCGCTGATGACGTCGGCGCCTTGTCCGCCGAACACGCTGTCCGCGCCGCTGCCCGCCAGGATCAGATCGTCGCCGAGGTTACCGTAGATGAGATCCCGGCCGTCGCCGCCGGATAGGCTGTCATTGCCGTCGGCTCCGAACAGGGAGTCGGTGCCGTCGCCGCCCAACAGGATATCGTCGCCGTTCCCGTCGCCGCCGTAGAGCAGATCCGCGCCGACGCCACCGGTGATCAGGTCGTCGTCCGGACCGCCGGTGGCGGTGTCGTTGCCTTCCGACAGGGTGGCGTTCGCCTTGAGCTGGGTACCGGTGAAGTCGGCGGCGCTGAAGGTGACGCCGATCGTGCTGGTGACCGCCAGCGTCACCGTCGCTGTCGTGTCGCTGAGAACGGTCGACGGCAGCGTGATCACGTGCGCCGCGTTGGATGTGACGGTGATCGTCGAATAACCGACAAGGCTGCTGAGGCTGGCCTCGATCAGTGTTCCGGACGTAATGTTGAGCGTGTCAGATCCGCCGCCGTCGGCGACACCGCTCAAGTTGGTCACGGTTGTGTTTACCGTTGCCATGGCTTTCCCTGTTCTACGAGATTCCGGCGTTTTGCCGAGCCAAGAGTCTTTCAGAACAAACGCTTATCACAATTGCCTTGCATTGTCACTAGTTCCGGCAATGGCGCTTGCACCGGATCGCGTCTTGGCGCATGTTCTGCGGCCGGGCGCGGGTGTAGTTCAGTGGTAGAACGACAGCTTCCCAAGCTGTATGTCGTGGGTTCGATTCCCATCACCCGCTCCATATGCCCCACCGGGCCTTTCCAGACTTCTCCGAATGCGAGTGTTGCAGGGATGCAACGCTGATCCAGATTTGATCTGCGCGGCTCCCATCGCCGTGGTTAGGTGCGCTGTCCAACCGACCGAACGGGAGCCGATCATGGCCGTCTGGCGCCTCATCCCCATCCTCGTCCTGCTCGGACTGGCACTGCCGCCGGGCCGGGGCGAGAGCGCGGAGACGCGACCATGGGAGACGATCGTCGCGGCCGCCGACGGTCAGACGGTGCATTTCAACGCCTGGGGCGGCGACGACCGGATCAACGCGTATGTCGACTGGGTCGCCACCCGGGTCGCGACGCTCTATGGCATCGACCTTGTGCATGTGAAATTGTCCGATACCGCCGATGCGGTCAGCCGGGTTCTTGCGGAAAAAACCGCCGGTCGGGACACGGGCGGGTCGATAGACCTGATCTGGATCAATGGCGAGAACTTCGCGGCGATGAAGGCGAACGGCCTGCTGCATGGTCCCTGGGTCGCCGGAGCGCCGAATTTCGCGGGCGTCGATGTCGCCGGCAAGCCGACCGTCGTCAACGACTTCTCGGTGCCGACCGACGGGCTGGAGGCGCCCTGGGGCATGGCGCAGTTCACCATGATCTACGACACCGCCTATGTGGATGCTCCGCCGCGCGATGCTGCGGCGCTGCTCGACTGGGCGCGGGGCAATCCCGGGCGCTTCACCTATCCGCAGCCGCCGGACTTCCTGGGTACCACGTTTCTGAAGCAGCTCCTGGCGATGACGATCGTCGACCCGGTCGCCACGGCGGCGCCGTTGGACGAAACACACGCCCTGTCGGTTACGGCGCCGCTCTGGGCCTATCTGGAGAGGCTCCATCCGTATCTGTGGCGCGACGGCCGGACCTTCCCGTCGGATGCCGGCGCGCTGCGCCGTCTGCTCGGCGATGGCGAGGTGAGCTTCGCGCTCGCCTTCAACCCGGCGCGGGCCAGTGTGGCGATCGCCGCGGGCGAGCTGCCGGACACCGTGCGCACCTTCGTGTTCGATGGCGGCAGCATCGGCAACACTCATTTCGTCGCCGTGCCCTACAACGCGACGGGCAAGGAGGCGGCCATGGTGGTGGCCGACTTCCTGATGTCGCCGGAGGCGCAGGTTCGCAAGCAGGATCCCCGGATCTGGGGCGATTTCACGGTGCTCGACGTCGCCGCCCTGGCGGAGACCGACCGCGCGGCCTTCTCCGGACTGCCGCTCGGCATCGCGACGCTCCCACCGGAAGAACTCGGCCCGGTTCTGCCGGAACCGCATCCGAGCTGGGTCGGCTGGCTGGAAGCGGAGTGGGAGCGCCGCCACGCCGCCGGCAATTAAGCGCCGCGGCGACACCATGCGGCTCCTGTCTTCTGCGTCGACGATCCGGGAATGCGGGGCCCGATGATCCGCTTGGCACCGCTCGTCACGGTTCTGGTGATGATCGGTCCGGTTGTCGCCGGACTGGCCGGGACCGTGCTGCCGGCGCTTGGCTGGCTGCCGGTGCTCGGTGGCGAGGAGATCTCGCTCGCCACAATTCGGGCCCTGCTGTCGGCGCCGGGATTGGCGACCAGCGTCTGGTTGTCTTTTTCGACCGGCCTCGGCGCGACCCTGATCGCGGTCTGTCTCGCCATCCTGTTCTGCGCCGCGGCCCAGGACAGCCGTCTGTTCCGCGTCACCACCCGGCTGATCTCGCCGTTCCTGTCGGTGCCGCATGCGACGCTGGCGATCGGCCTCGCCTTCCTCATCGCGCCCAGCGGGTGGGCGTTCCGCCTGCTGTCGCCCTGGGCGACGGGCTGGGAGCGCCCGCCGGACCTGTTGATCGTCCACGATCCGCACGGCCTCGTCATGGCGTTGGGTCTGGTGCTGAAGGAGACGCCGTTCATGTTCCTGATGCTGCTGGCGGCCCTCGACGGGCTGCCGGCCCGGCGTATCGTGGCGACCGCTCGGACCATGGGGTATCGGGCGATGACCGCATGGCTCAAGACGGTGCTGCCGCAGGTCTATCCCCGCCTGCGCCTGCCGATCTTCGCGGTGCTGGCCTTCGCGACCTCCACCGTCGACATGGCGATCCTGCTCGGTCCGACCACGCCGGCGCCGCTGGCGGTGCGCGTGGTGCAGTGGATGGGCGACCCGGACCTTTCGCGACGGTTCGTGGGTTCGGCGGGCGCCCTGGTGCAGGCCGGGATCGCGGTTGCCGCCATCGTCGCGTGGGTCGCCGTCGAACGGCTGGTGATCCTCCTGGGGCGGCGGTGGATCCGCGGCGGCGGTCGGGGCCGAGGCGAAGGTCTGATGCGCACCCTGTCCATCGCCGCGATGGGCGCCGCCTGCGCCCTGGCGATCCTGTCGCTTTTTGCTCTGGCTGTCTGGTCCGTCGCCGGTGCCTGGCGCTTCCCCGAAGGGTTGCCGGGCGACCTCTCTCTCGATGGCTGGCGACAGGGCGGCCGGGATCTGTGGGCGGCGGCGCTCACGACCGTCACGGTCGCGCTCGCCGCGACCGCAGCGGCGGTGGTTCTGGTTGTCGCCTGCCTGGAGCGGGAGACCCGGGCGGCAAGGCGGCCGGGGCGGGGCGTGGACTGGGTGCTCTACACCCCGCTGATCGTCCCCCAGGTCGCTTTTCTGTTCGGACTACAGGTCCTGCTGGTCGCCGGGCGGCTGGACGGCGGCTGGTTCGCCGTGGTGTGGAGCCACCTGGTGTTCGTCCTGCCCTATGTCTTTCTGTCGCTCGCCGGGGCATGGCGCCGGTTCGACACCCGTTACATCGCCGTCGCCCGAAGCCTGGGACGCAGCCCGACGGCGATTTTGTTCTTGGTCACCCTGCCGATGTTGGCGCGCCCGGTCCTGACGGCGGCGGCGGTCGGAGTCGCGGTCTCCGTCGCCCTGTATCTGCCCACGCTGTTCGCCGGCGCCGGGAGGATCGAGACCCTGACGACCGAGGCTGTCGCCCGCGCCGCCGGTGGCGATCGGCGGATCATCGCGGCCTACGGACTGCTGCAGATTGCCTTGCCTTTCGCGGCTTTTGCGCTGGCGAGCCTGGCCGCGCGGCGGTTATCCGCCCCCCGTTAACGGTTCTCTTACTGTTGCGTTGCACAATGTCGCAGGACGGCGCCCTTGAAAAAAGTGACGGAGGGCGCTAAGTGACGCGTTCAAGTTTCCACAACGTCAACGCGCGACCGGCTGTCCGACCCCTCGGGCGCCTGCGCGTTTCGTCTGCCGAGCGCCTTCAAGCACCGGTGCCGGGTGGACTGACACGTATTCATCAAAGAGGAGGACCGCATGGCAGATAAGCCGCTCGCCGGACGTACCATCGCAATCATGCTCGCCAACGGATTTGACGAGATCGAGTTCACCGAACCCCAGAAGAAGCTGATCGAAGCCGGCGCGACCACGAAGGTGGTGTCGCGCGCCAATGGCCTAGTCAACGGCTGGTACGAGGGTTCCTGGGGTCACTTCTTCCCCGTCGATGTCGATCTGGCCGAAACGCTGGCAGTGGACTATGACGGTCTGGTCATTCCTGGCGGCATGCGTGCCGTCGAGAAGATGGCCGAGGACCCCCACAGCCAGCGCGTGCTGAAGGCGTTCATGCGCGCCTCCATGCCGGTCGCCATCGTCGGCGATGCGGGTAAGCTGCTGGCGCTGACCGAGACCGTGAAGGGCCGGACCGTGACCTCCAGCGAGGACGCCCGGGCCGATCTCGAGGCCGCTGGCGCCAGCTGGGAAGAGACCAAGTTCGTCGTGGAAGGGTCGCTGGTCACCGCTAATGGCGTTGACGGCGTGCGCGACGCGATGGATGCGTTTGTTGCCGTCGTCGCCGCCTATGAGGGCGAGGACGCCAAGGCCGCCTAAGCCGCTGCCGGTTCCGCCGGCGCTGCTTGGTTGCTGGTTTCGCCAGCATTGAAGATTTTCGTCTGGAAGCGACGTCGGTGGATGCACCGACGTCGCTTTCGTTTTTGCGCCGCACCCGTCACCCGATAGAGTGCCCTCATGACCAGTGAGCCCCCCCGTCCAGCCGCTACCGTCGCCAGCCCGTGCGTCGGCGTGTGCTCGATCGACCGCGAGACCCGGTTCTGTCTGGGCTGCTTCCGGTCGATGGAGGAGATCGCCCACTGGTCGCGCTACGACGACACCAAGCGCCTCGACGTGATCGAGGCACTGCGTCAGCGCCAGACCGAGGCCGGCGTGAATCGTCGGCGTGTGACCAAACGCCGCCGGCTGGCGGGCTCCGCGGAATAGGGGAACTCTGTGTCGAACGCGTTGCTGGACCTGCTGGCCGAGCGTGGCCATTTGATCGCCGACGGTGCCATGGGCACCAACCTGTTCGCGCTGGGGCTGGAGACCGGCAATTCTCCGGAACTCTGGAACGTCGAGGCACCGGAAAAGGTGGCCACGGTGCATCGCGGCTTCCTGGAGGCCGGCTCCGACATCGTGCTGACCAACAGTTTCGGCGGCACCGCGCACCGCCTCAAGCTGCACGGCGCCCAGGACCGGGTGGGCGCGCTCAACGCCGCCGCCGCCCGGGTCTGTCGGGAGGCGGTCGATCGCTGGAAGCAGGAGACTGGCAAGACGTGTCTGGTCGCCGGTTCCATGGGGCCGACCGGTGAGCTGTTCGAGCCGCTTGGCGCGCTGACGCCGGAGACCGGCGAGGCCGCCTTCGCCGCCCAGGCCGAAGGGCTGGCCGAGGGCGGGGCCGATATCCTGTGGATCGAGACGATCTCGGCCGTCGAGGAGATGGCGGCGGCCGTCGCCGGAGCCGCGCGGACCGGTTTGCCGATCGTTGCCACCATGACTTTCGACACCAATGCTCGGACGATGATGGGGCTGACGCCGGCGGATTTCGCCGCTCTGGCACCGAAGCTTGCGGCGAGGCCAAGTGCGATCGGCGCCAATTGCGGTGTCGGCCCGGCGGAACTGGCGCAGACCATACTCGCGCTGACCGAAGCCGATCCAGAGGCCGTGGTCGTGGCCAAGGGAAATTGCGGCATTCCGCAATATGTCGACGGCGCCATCGTCTATGACGGCACGCCCGAGGCGATGGCCGCCTATGCCCGGATCGTGCGCGATGCCGGGGCGCGGATCGTCGGTGGCTGCTGCGGCTCCAAGCCGGACCATGTCCGTGCCATCGCCGAGGCGTTGAAGGGTTATGCCCCGGGCGGCCGGCCGAGCATCGAGAGGATCACCGAGGAACTTGGGGCGCCCTGGGCCAAAGCCGGACGCCTGTCCGGTTCGACGCCGGAAAGCCTCGATGACGACGGCAATCGCCGCCGGAGCCGCCGCCGGCGCGCGAGCTGATACCACCCGACAAAGGAATCGACCCGATGAGCGCACCGATCTTTCACATGCTGGCGGGTGCTCCGGCTCCGGTCGCTCCCTACAGCCACGCGGTCGAGGTCGACGGCTGGGTGCTGGTCACCGGCCAGCTCGCCACCGACCCGGAGGACGATGCCGTGCCGTTGCCGGACGGCATCGAGGCGCAGACCGAGAAGACCATGGACAATCTGAAGCGGGTGCTGGCCGGCCTCGGTCTCGGCTTCGAGCACGTGGTCCAGGCCCGGGTCTTCATCATTGATTTCGAGCGCGACTACGCCGCCATGAACGCGGTCTACGCCCGTCACTTTGCGCCGGACCGCCGTCCCGCGCGCACCTGCGTCGGCGTCACCGGTCTCGCCCGTGGCGCGCTGGTGGAGATCGATTTCGTCGTCAGACGGCCTGACTAGCGGGCACGTCGCCGGCGGAGACGCCGCCGACAGGGGGCGACGTTCCGGGGTCGGACGCCGACTTTCGCAGCGTGTCGATCCGCGCGGGGTGATCAAGTTCGACCTTTTCGGGGATGTCGGGCATGCCCTCGAACGCGATGCGATGCGCGGCGAGCAGCGAGCCGAGGCGGTTCAGGGGATCGATCAGGTCGGCCGCCGAGGATTTGCCGCCCCACCCGAAGAACGGGCTGTGCTTTCGCCCCAGTTCCTCGGCGATCGTCGGCAGCGAGGGCTGCAGCTTGGCGTATGTGAAGAAGCTCGTGCGCTCAAGTTCCTGCAGACATTGGATCACCTCCGGCTCCATGAACGCCGAATAGCGCTGCAGGCAGCGATCGATGATCCGCTCGATGTCATCGACCTGATGACTGAGAAAGTAGCGCCAGTTGCGCTTCGGGCGCACCGGCGCTTCGGCGTCGAGATACAGACGCATGGCGACCTCGCCGAACCGGGCATCGAGCAGACGCAGAGCGTCGCCGGCCAGGAGATGCCCGTGCATCTCCGGCCGGAACGCGGACTGAATCATCTGGAACCACAGACCGACCAGCCGGTTGTAGATCAGCAGTGTTTCCTTGAACGCGGCATAGCGCGCCGGCCTGGAGCGGCGTTGCTCGGAGATGCGGATCAGGTTTTCGACCACGACGACGATGAAGGCGACGCC
Organism: Thalassobaculaceae bacterium; assembly: GCA_029212785.1. Lineage (GTDB taxonomy): Bacteria > Pseudomonadota > Alphaproteobacteria > Thalassobaculales > Thalassobaculaceae > Thalassobaculum. The sequence continues at coordinate 17,393 of JARGOG010000064.1, read as the reverse complement.
GATGGCCTCGGCAAAGAGGTTGAGCCAGAGATCGGCCCGCGACGGCCAGATCTCCGACGCCGCGAAGGCGAAGATCGCGAAGGCAACGACGAGCGCGTAGATGGCGATCCGCAGCCACTGCATGTCGTTCCCGTCCCCCGCATCCTGATTCTGTCATGCTAGATGGCGGGCCCGGTGCCATCCTGCAACACCTTCCGTGGTCACGCCCGGCGCGCCGATCAGCCGCCGTCGAGGCTCAGGCCGTCAAGCACGTCCGCGATCGTCGCGTCGGCGACGTCGTCTTCCGGATTGGCGCAGGCGAAGCCCCAGGCCGCGCGATTGTCGGCGCCGCCCTGTGCCTGCGACCAGGAGCGGGTGAAGGCGAAACACAGATCCGGCGCGCTGGAGAACCGGCGGATGGAGAACCGGCGATCCCTGGAGATCACTTCGAAGCGGTCGCCAAAGGTCGGTTTCGTCGCCCGTGTCTGCCCGATGATCGGAGCGACGGTCTCGGGGTCGGCGGGTATGCTGCCGGTCCGGTCGGCCGGGATTTCTTCGAAGACGATGAGGGCTCTGGCCAGCTTCGTCTGCTTCGACTGGTACATCGCCGCATGCTGGGCCGCGGCGGCGCCGTCTTCCTGCTTCCGCGTGAAGGTGACCATCGTGTCGGCGACGATCGGGTGGTCGAGCCGGACCTTCGACTCCGTGCGCTGGACCTTCTGCCATTGAGCCGCGTGGGCAGGCACGACGGCGGCGGCCGTCGCGACCAGTGCTGTGGTGACGACCAAGCGCTTCAGGAATTTGACCAAGATTTTCTCTCTTTCGGGATCACGCCGACGCCAACGACATTCTGCAACGTCGATCAATGTGCCCACCCCTCCGGTCCAGGCCCTAAAGGCCAAGACGGATGCGCGCAAGGTCTATCCGCATACTGTCCGACGCCGACCGTCCGTGAGCGCGGCCGATCTCCCCGACCGAGCCGACCCGCCTCTATGCCCGCCGCAGAGCCGCCGTCATCAGACCGGCGCCGATCAGGCAGCCGGCGCCGACCCGGTTGATCACCGTGAGAGCCCGGGGCGAGCGCAGACGATGGCGCACGGCGCCGGCGGCGATCACGAAAAAGCCGTTGGTCATCACCGAGACCGCCAGGAAGGTCGGGGCCAGAATCAGCAACTGATCCAGGACCGGGGCATTCGGGGTCATGAACTGCGGCAGGAAGGCGACGAAGAAGGCGATCAGTTTCGGATTCAGGGCGGTGACGATGAACCCGTGCGCCGCCCGGCGGGCCGCATCGTCGGACCGACGCGCCCGGCGGTCGGGAGCGGACGTCGTCTCCGCCTCCGCGGCGTCGACCGCCTGCGGGTCGACCGGCGCGCGCCACATCTTCAATCCGAGCCAGATCAGGTAGGCCGCGCCGGCGAATTTCATGATCGTGAACACGATGGCCGACGTTGCCAGGACCGCGCCGAGACCGGCGGCCGAGACGATGAGGGCGACGAGGTCGCCCGCCAGCACGCCGCCCATGGCGCCGAAAGCGGCGCGGCGGCCGGAGCCCATGGCGTAGCCGACAACCAGCAGGACGGTCGGTCCAGGCAGCAGCAGAATGGCCAATGAGGCGGTGACGAAGGCAAGCCATAGTTCGAGCGGCATCGAACGGAGTCCCCAGGGTGGAAAACATCCTGAAAGCTAGCCCCGAGCCATGCAGTGGGGTCAAGGGCGCCATGCCGTGAAAAACCGCATGAATCCCCTTGACCGGCGGGGAAATCATCGCCAAGTTCCGCTTCAGAAACGGCCGGGAAACGTCGGGGTTGAGTGCCCCTCGGATCCGGGCCTTTCTTTTTGGTCCAACACCTCGCCGCAAGGGGGGGCGCGGGCCGGGAAATTGGCGTCAGGGGTAAGTCCCCCTACGGAGGTGAACTCGACGCACTGCCTGCACGATAATCGCCATGTCCTCGCCAGGATCACCTGGGTCGAGGATGGGGTCCAAACCGGCGAAAACTCGTGATGCCCGCCCCCTTGGGGTGGGTTTTCTTGTCTGCCCATTCCGCTCGTCCCGTAGGGCCCGTCGTGGTCCATGGGGGTGGAGGGTCTAAGGGTAGCTGGGTCAATCTTCTGGTTAGGAGGAGTGAGATATGAAACTCACCGCCGAATTGGGGATGGACTCGGCCACTCAGCCGAGCGAATTCCAAGACGAATCCGCCCGTCGTCACAGCGACGACAATGTTATCCGGCTTCCCTCCACGGGTTTTAGTAGTTCGGACGACCGTTTCGACCATTTCGTAAAGCGCGATGGCCTGACCTTCGCCGGCACCCACCTCATCATCGACCTCTGGGGCGCGTCCCGGCTCGACGATATCGAGCACATCGAGACCGCGTTGAAGCAGTGCGTGACCGAGGCGGGGGCAACCCTGCTGCACATCCACCTGCACCATTTCTCGCCGAACGGCGGAGTGTCGGGCGTGGCCGTGTTGGCGGAATCCCACATCTCTGTCCACACCTGGCCCGAATGCGACTACGCCGCGTTCGACGTGTTCATGTGCGGCGATGCCCAGCCGCATAAGGCGATCGACGTGCTGAAGGCGGCGTTCGAGCCCGAGCGCGTCAATGTCGGCGATCACCGTCGGGGCATGGTGGTATGACGGAATGGTTCACGGAGACCCTGCATCCCTGGCTTAACCAGGGTCTCCGCATGGATCGCGTGCTCTACCGCGAGAAGACCGAGCACCAGGACCTGATCATCTTCGAAAACGAGAAGTTCGGTCGGGTGCTCACCCTCGACGGCGTGGTGCAGACGACCGAAGGCGACGAGTTCGTCTATCACGAGATGCTGACCCATGTGCCGTTGACGGCGCATGGGAACGCCAAGCGTGTGCTGATCATCGGTGGCGGCGACGGCGGCATGGCCCGCGAGGTGCTGAAGCACCCCGAGGTCGAGCATCTGACGATGGTCGAGATCGACGGTGCGGTTGTCGATATGAGCGCCGAGCATCTGCCGTCGCTCAGCGCCGGTGCCTTCGACGATGCCCGCTTCGATCTGGTCATCACCGACGGCGCGGCCTATGTGGCGGAGACCGAGGGCCGGTTCGACGTGATCATCGTCGACAGCACCGACCCGATCGGCCCGGGCGAGGTCCTGTTCACCGCTGAATTCTACGCCAACTGCAAGCGCTGCCTGACGGAGGGTGGCATCGTGGTGACGCAGAACGGCGTGCCGGCCCTGCAGGGGACCGAGGTCACGAACTCCTGGAACCGGCTGGGTGAGAGCTTCGCCGATGTCTGGTTCTTCGTCGCCCCGGTGCCGACCTACCAGGGCGGGTTCATGGCCTTCGGCTGGGCGACCGACGACACGGCCAAGCGCAAGACCGACCTGTCGGTTCTCGAGGCGCGCTTCGACAACGCCGATATCGCAACCCGCTACTACACGCCGGCGGTGCACCAGGGCAGCTTCGCCCTGCCGCGCTTCATTCTTGAACTGCTGAAGTAGCGCGGCGGCAAGGCGATGGAACCGAGCCCGCTCCACTGACCGTGGGGCGGGCTTTTTCGTGTTATCCGCCGCCGGACTCGGCCGCGCCGGGGTGCTCGACCCGGTGGCCACCGATATAGAGCCGGTCGAGATCGGACGTCTCGAAGAAGCGCAGCGCGTCGTCCGCACTCTCGACGATCGGCTCTCCCGGACCGTTGAACGATGTATTCATGACCACCGGTACACCGGTCTCCTTGTCGAATTCCTCGAGCACCTCGCGGAACCCGCCACAATCCTTGGCCACTGTCTGAATGCGGGCGCTGCCATCCACATGGGTGATCGCCGGCAACTGCCTGGAGAGAACCTGGGCGGTGAACAGCATGAAGGGCGACGGCAGCGGCGCGTGGTTGAACCAGTCGGCTGCCTTCTCGTGCAGCACGGCGGGGGCGAACGGCCGCCACGCCTCGCGGGTCTTAATCTGGTTCACCCGTTTCCAGTTCGCGCCGACCCGCGGATCGGCCAGAATCGAGCGATGCCCAAGGGCGCGCGGGCCGATCTCGCTGCGTCCTTCGAACCAGGCCACGACCTCGTCGTCGGCGAGTGCCTTGGCGGCATCGGCCGGGGCGCCGCCGTCGAGCCTGGTGATGCGTAGGCTGCTGCGCCGGGCCTCCAGGGCGGCCTCGATGCTTTCCTGGCTGTGGCGCATGCCGAGATAGGCCGAGGTCGAGGTCGTCGCCCCCTGCGGCTGGCGCGGACGGTCGAACAACGTATGCGTGGCGTACAACGCCGAACCAATGGCCAGACCGGAATCGTCGCAGGTCGCCGGAACGAACACGTTCTCGAACGGGCCCTCACGCCACAATCGGCTATTGGCCGGACAGTTCAATGCACCGCCGCCCGACAGACACAGGTTCTCGGTCGGCTGTCCGGAACCGATTGCGAACCTCTGCAGCACTAGCGAGGCCGCCAGGATCTGTTCCTCGAACAGCTTCTGTGTCGTGGCCGCAAGATCCGTCGAGAATCGCGAGAGTATCGTCTCTGCCGAAGGCTTGAAGTCGGAATAGCCCAAAGCACGGGCCGCGAGCGTCGCGTACTCGATGAGGTATCTGGCGTGCTTCGTCTGAAAATGCTTCTCGACTGACATGACGGCCGGATTGTCGTAGAGGTTTCCAACCATCTCCGGTGGGAAGAACCGGGGGCGTCCATAGGGTGCCAGCCCCATCAGCTTGCCTGGCGCACCGGGACCGTTGTCGAGACACAGATGCATCCCGATGCGCGAGTACATGTTGGAGGACGTGAGGTAGTTCGGCAGGATCGGCCCGATCGCATTGCCGGCGGCGACGCAGAAAAGTCCGCCCGCGTGGCCGAAGATCTCCTTACGTACGCCGCCATCGTAGGTGGCGATCATCGCCGTGTCCTTGTCGGACTGATAGTAGGCGTTCGCGGCATGCGCCAGATGATGCGGCAGCAGCGCGCCCGGGAGTTCCCGCCCTCTTATCGTCACCTTAAGCGGCATATGAAAGATGCGCAGGTCAAGCGCTGCACGGACATAAGTCCGGATGCTCCCGGTATCCAGGCCCCGCAATTCGGCGAAGGAGTGATTGGAGTCCCAGTACGCCGGGTATAGCGGGAACTCGAGGTTCACCAAAAAATCCGTTTCCGGCGCATCAAAATCGACCGGGCTTCCCGAGAGCATCCTGTAGTTGGCGCGGTCGTTGTTGAAGTTTTTAACGAGCCAGTCCTTGGATTTGGCGTGGTGGTTCGACAAACGCTGAATGGCGCTTTCGCACTGAGTCCGATAGGCGGGCGCGCACTGCGCAGCGTCCGCCTTCGCGAGATCGAGCTCGAAGTGGAATTCGCTTTTGTCATAAAAGACCAAGGGCCAGTTCTGGGTCGCCGTAATCGAAACGAAGTCGACATCCTTGAGGTCGACGCCGGCGTCCTTCAGCGCCAGATCGATGTCGTCGGCGTGAGTGATGGCGGCATGCTTGACGCGGGTGTGACGTTCCCGCTCGATGAGAGACACGATCCTGCCGTCATCCACGACGCAGACGGACGCATCGTGCCCCATGTGAATTCCAAGTATTAGCATCGTCTGCCGTCTCTTGTGTTCGGGTGAGAGTACGGTTGACCTAGTCGGTTAGGTGCGTGGTCAGGCCGGAAATCGGTCGATTGCTGGCGACCTTCGCGACCGTCGCGCCGGTATGGGCGAAGCGCTGTGCCCGGCGGGCGTAGAGGAGGCCGTCACAACTGGCGATGAGTTCGATCCGCCCCTCGGCCGGGTCGTCCGCGGTCGGGTCCACCAGATCGGCGATCGGCTGACCGACGGTCACCTCCGAGCCGAGTGGGACGCGGAAACTGATAATCCCGGGGGTCGGGGCGACGATGCGCTCCATCCCTTCCACGGGCACGGCGCGGACCGGCGTGTCGCTGTCCAGCTCGACCTCGTCGCCGCCGGCGACGACGCCGTAGTGCTGAAGCACGCTGTACAGACGGTCGGCGTCCTCCTCGGCCAGGGCGTCGCCGACATCGGCCGCACCCCGAAGCTCGATGGTGGATGACAGACAGCCGGGCGGGACATTCGCCCGCGCTTCGGTCTCGGTAAGCCGGCGCCAGGGAGCGGACAGTGCTTCGTCGAATGACATCGCCGGCGTTGGGTCGGTGAGCAGGGTGATCCGGCTATCGAGCAGGCGCGCCAGATCTTCGGCCGCCGGCCAGTGCGCCGTGTCGATATAGAGGTGGACCAGGCCTTCCTCTTCGCAGTGCAGGTCGAGCGCCAGATCGGCGTCGCAGGCGAGCCGCATCAGGGTGATCCGCAGATAGTCGATCTCGCTCGCCGCCATGCCCGCCAGGTCGGCCAGGATATCGGCGATCATCTCGCGCACCAGGGCCAGATTGGTGCCGGCACCGGCGCCAAGTCGACCGCGCACCGCATCCGCCAGCTCGTCGGAGATGTCCGGAAAGCCGCGATTGAAGTTCGACCCGTCGGATTCGGCGAACCGTCCGGACATCGTGCCGCGCATGACCTGCGACTGGCCGATCGGGTTGGCGATCGGTACGATCATGACGTGACCGGTGATCTCGTGTTCACCGGCGTCCAGGCGCCGGATCAGATGGTGCAGGGCCAGCGATCCGGCGAGCTCGCCCGCGTGCAGTCCGCCCTGCAGATAGGCTTTTGGCGTCGCATCGGGATCGCCGTAGGTGTGAACCGTGAGATGCCGCTCCGTGCCGAGACTCATCGGCGGCAGCGGGAAACGTGAAACGATACGGGTCATTGCATCCTACGGGGCGGCTCGAACAGACTGCCGCATTGGCCCGTTCGACGCCGGACCTGTCAAGCCCGACGGCGCGCGCAAGACGTGCGCCGCGTGCTAGGGTGGCGCTCCGCGTATCCAGCCAGCGATTGAGAACGTGCCCGCGACGCTCCCGACAGCCTCCATCCTCATCGTCGCATATCAGTCGGGACCGGATCTCGCACGGTGCCTGACTGCGATCGAGCGCCAGACCCGGCGCGATTTCGAGGTCGTACTCGTCGACAACGCGTCGACCGACGGTGCCGTCGACGCGCTCGCCCCCCGGGATTGGCTCTCGGTGATCCGCAGCCCGTCCAACATCGGATTCGCGGCCGCCAACAACCTCGCCGCCCGCTCAGCCCGGGGGCGGTACCTGATCACCTTGAACCCGGACGCCTTTGCCGAGCCGGGCTGGCTCGCGGCTCTGATCGCGGCCGCCGAGAGGCATTCGGAAGCGGCCAGCATCGCATCGGTCCAACTGCTTGACGGCGACCCGGACCGTCTCGACGGGCTGGGGGATCCCTACGCTCCGTGGGGGGCGGCGTGGCGCGGAGGCAAGGGCGGGCTCGCGGTTCCGGTCGCCGAAGGCGAGGTCTTCGGGCCCTGCGCCGCGGCAGCCCTGTATCGACGCGACGCGTTCGAGGCGGTCGGCGGGTTCTGCGAGCGGTTCTTCTGCTACTACGAGGATGTCGATCTCGCGCTGCGGCTGCGCCGGGTGGGCTGGCGATCCATCATCACGCCTTGGGCTGTGGTCCGCCATGTGGGGTCCGGCTCGGCGTCGTCCGGCTTCGTGCTGCGATATGCCACCCGGAACCGGGTCTGGACCTTCGCGCGCGGCATGCCGACGGTGACGGCCCTGGGCTTCGCTCCGGTGATGGCCGTGCTGGCGCTTGCCGCCGTGCTGGCGGCCGTCCTGCGCGGCGGCGCCGGGGCGCGGGCGCGGGCGCTGGTGGAGGCGCTCTGCGGCTTGCCTGACAGTCTGCGGGCCCGGGCTTCGATCGCTGCTTCGGCGCGCAATAGCGCCCTCGGCGCGATGACCTGGTCGCCGCTCCGCTATCTCCGGCGCGGTGTCGACGTGCGCCCGGTCACTGACTTGGTCGACCGGATCGGTCTGCCGGAACAGGACGCCTACCGGGTGATCGCCGTCATCGTCAGTCACGATCCCGACGAGCGCTTGGATGCCGTGCTGGACGCGGCACTGGCCCAATGCGTCGGCGTCGTCCTGATCGACAATGCCAGTTCCGAAGAGGTGCGCCGGCGGTTAAGGGCACGGGCCGAGCGGTCGCCGGCGCTGCGCCTGATCGAGAACGACGCCAACCGCGGGCTGGCGGCGGCCCAGAACCAGGGGCTGGAACAGGCGCGCGCCGACGGGGCGGACTGGATCCTGCTGCTGGATGACGACAGCGTGCCGGAGCCGGAAATGGTCCTGCGGTTAATCGAGGGCTGGCAGGCGGTGTCGGACCGTCGGCGGGTCGGGCTCCTGTCGCCGCGTCTCACCGACGCCGAGGGGGCGCTCAAACCCTATCTGCTGGCGAGCGCCTCCGGCTGGGATTTGCGCCGTGGCCGTATGGTGCCGGGGGCCGTGGTGCGCGACGGTGTCTTCGCCATCGCTTCTGGCAGTCTGATCCGGCGCGACGTGCTGGACGTCGTCGGGCCGATGGCCGGTCCGTTCTTCATCGACTATGTCGACATCGAGTTCTGTCTGCGGCTCAGACGGGCCGGGTTCGAGATCGTCGGCATCGGCGATGCCGTGCTGACTCACCGTCTCGGCGAGTTCCACGAGACCGAGGTGCTGGGAAAGCGGGTGGCGCTCAACACCCACACCGCCTGGCGCCGCCGGCTGATCCACCGCAACCGGGTCCGGGTGTGGCGGCGGTACCTGTGGGTCATGCCGTCCTGGGTCGTCTGGGATGTCGCGGCGGCGGCCTATGACGTCTGGAAAGCGGTGGTCTACGAGACCGACAAACGGGCCAAGCTGACGGCAATTTTCAGAGGGTTCGCGGCCGGATGGCGAGATTAGCCCTTCGGCTTCAGTCCGGCAGGCGCCGGTTGGCGCCGGATCCGCTGCGCAGGCGCTCGGCAATCCAGGCCAGGGTGATCGGAACCGCGCGGTAGGCCAGGCGGGCGAAGATCGCCATGCTGATGATCCGCAGGATCAGGTCCGGGTACTGCGGCCGGAAATGCTTGCGGAAGTACTTCGTCGCGCTGACCGACTTGTGCCATTCCACGGTGAACGGCGAGACGCGGCTCGTGCCCTTCACGTGGGTGACGGCGGCGTCGGGGACGTAAAGGATCGGCCGGCCTGCCTTGGCGACCCGCATGCACAGATCGACATCCTCGACGTGCAGGAAGTAATCCTCGTCCATGCCGCCGAGATCGTTGTACGTCTCGGTCGGCATCATCATGAAGGCGCCGGAGATGCACTGGACCGCGGTGATACTGTCGAGCGGTTCGGTCTCGTTCAGGTTCAGGCGCTGGAAATGTGGGTGGTTCGGCATCAGCTTGTCGAGCCGAAACAACTCCACAAGGCAGGTCCACGGCGTCATCAGGTTGCGCCGGCCGCCCCGCTGCTCGCTGCCGTCCAGGTTCTCGATCCGAACGGTCACCATGGCCGCATTCGGCGTGTTGTCGAAGGCCGAGAAAACCCGGTTCACCACTCCCGGCCGCAGGATGCAGTCCGGGTTGAGCAACAGCACATAGGGGGTTTTGGCATGCCGGACCCCCAGGTTGCAGCCTTTGGAGAAGCCAACATTGCCCTGGCCGCGGACGACGATCAGCCGGTGATCCGCCTCGGCGAGGGCATCAATCGCCGCTCGCGTCTCGGCGGAATTGCCATTGTCGATGAGAACGACGCGCTTGACCCCGTCATGCTTGAGCGCGGCGCCGACGCTCTCAAGCAGCACAGGTCCGGTGCGATAGGAGACGACGACGACGGTACAAGCATGCACGCGGACCGGTGACCGGGGCGTGGCGTCTGCTGGCCCGGTATCGACCGGTCGCGGGCGCATGGCCACGACCCGCCGGTCGGAAGGGTCAGGAAGAGGATCAATCGTGAGGCTCATCTGGTCCCGATCGTCACCTTGGCCAACAACCGTCGTTCGGAATCTTTCCGCATCCGGTACTGGTACCATGCAATCATGTCAAAGCACTCCAACTAATAACACTAGCATATTGTGGCACCTCGGTGAAACGTGCCCGTCACCACGGTTGTGGACGTTACTTGCGGCATGCTATCACCCGCCGCGTTTTTGGCTAGTGTCCCTGATCTGAAGGGGGCGGGCCGCTGTACCTCGGAGGCAGACGTGCAGATTGAGTCGCTGGCGATTTCGGCCGTTAAAATTCTGACACCGAAGCGGTTCGGGGATGCACGGGGATTCTTCTCCGAGACCTACAACAAGGCGCAGTTCGTGGAAAACGGGCTCGATCTGGACTTCATTCAGGACAATCACTCGATGTCTCAGCCGGTCGGCGTCTTGCGCGGCCTGCATTTCCAGACTCCACCTTTCGCCCAGGACAAGCTGGTCCGGGTGGTCAAGGGCCGGATCTTCGACGTCGCCGTGGATATCCGCCATGGGTCGCCGAGCTTCGGGCAGTGGGTTGGGGCCGAAATCTCGGCCGAGGCGTGGAACCAGATTCTGGTGCCCGTCGGCTTCGCGCACGGTTTCGTCACGCTGGAGCCGGATACCGAGGTGATCTACAAGGTCACAGCGCCGTATGCTCCCGAGCATGACAAAGGCTTGGCCTGGGACGATCCGGCGGTCGGCGTCGACTGGCCGCTCAACGGCGTGTCGCCGACCCTGTCCGACAAGGACACAAAGCATCCTCTGCTGGCCGATCTGCCGGCGTATTTCTCGGTCTGATCTCGGCGCTGGAGAGGCTTAATGTCGACACTGAAAACGGTTCTGGTCACGGGTGGCGCCGGGTTCATCGGCTCCGCCGTGATCCGCCTGCTCATGGCCGAGACCGACGTGCGGGTGGTCAATGTCGACAAGCTGACCTACGCGGCCAGCGGCACGGCGCTGCGCGATATCGAGGACAGCAACCGGTATGTCTTCGAGCAGGCCGACATCACCGACGCGGCGGCGCTCAATCGGATATTCGGCACGCACGATCCCGATGCGGTCATGCATCTGGCCGCGGAATCCCACGTTGACCGCTCGATCGACGGGCCCGAGGATTTCATCCAGACCAACATCGTCGGCACCTTTCGTTTGCTGCAGGCGGCCCGCCAGCATCTGGACACGCTGGACAAGGCTCGGGCGGCGGCATTCCGCTTCCATCACATTTCGACCGATGAGGTTTTCGGCTCGCTCGGTGACGACGGTATGTTCACTGAAGAGACGGGCTACGATCCACGTTCGCCCTATTCAGCCTCCAAGGCGTCGTCGGACCATCTGGTTCGGGCCTGGGGCGAAACCTTCGGCCTGCCGATCGTGGTGTCGAACTGTTCGAACAACTACGGGCCGTTCCACTTCCCCGAGAAGCTGATCCCGCTGATGATCATCAAGGGGCTCAGGGGTGAGCCGCTGCCGGTCTATGGCGACGGACAGAATGTGCGCGATTGGCTCTATGTCGAAGATCACGCGCGTGCCCTGTGGACGGTGCTGTCCCAAGGCGTGGCCGGCGAGAGCTACAATATCGGCGGGCATAACGAGATGGCCAACCTCACCGTGGTCGAGACCATCTGCGACCTCCTGGATCGCCATGCCCCCCCGTTGGCCGGCGGCCGGTCCCGGCGCGACCTGATCGCCTTCGTGACCGATCGGCCGGGCCATGATTTCCGGTACGCCATCGACGCCGCCAAGATCGAGCGAGAGCTCGGCTGGACGCCGCGCGAGACCTTCGAGAGCGGCATTGAAAAGACCGTCAAATGGTACCTTGAGCGCGAGGACTGGTGGGGGCCGCTGGCGACACGCACCGGCCTGTCTCGCGTCGGCACCACCGGAAAGACGGGTTGAGCATGCGAGTTCTCGTCACCGGAGTGACCGGACAGGTCGGCGGCGCCCTGGTCCGCCTGGCCGGCGGCAAGGCGGCCGAAGGCATCGAAATCGTCGGGGTCGGGCGCGATCGCCTGGATCTGGCCGAGCCGGGACGGATCGAGGGTGCGCTTGAGGCCGTGCGGCCGGATCTCGTGGTCAACCCTGCCGCCTATACCGCCGTCGACAAGGCGGAGCAGGAGCGCGACCTCGCCTTCACCATCAACCGCGACGGGCCATCGGCCCTGGCGGCGGGGTGCGCCGAGCGCAAGATCGGCCTGATCCATGTGTCCACCGACTATGTGTTCGACGGCAGCGGAACCCGACCCTATCGCCCAGAGGATCCGGTGGCGCCGCTCGGTGCCTACGGCGCGTCGAAGGAAGCAGGAGAGACGGCGATCCGGCATGCGCTCGAGGATCACGTCATCCTGCGCACCGCCTGGGTCTATGCGGCGCGCGGCGGAAATTTCATGAACACCATGCTGCGCGTCGGCAAGGATCGCGACGAACTCAAGGTGGTGGCCGACCAGCACGGCACACCGACGGCGGCGGTCGATATCGCATCCGCGGTCCTGGCGCTGATCCGGGCCCGCATCGACGGCACGCCCGTCGCGTCCGGTACCTACCACTACACGGCCGACGGCGCGACCACCTGGCACGGCTTTTCGGAGGCGATCTTCGAACGGGCGGCCAAGGTCTGGGGACGGCGTCCGGTTGTCCATGCCATTACCACCGACGAGTATCCGACCCCGGCGAAGCGACCGGCCTATTCGGTGCTCGACACCTCGGCGTTGATCGCCGCGCTGCCGTCCCTGCCGCACCGATCCTGGCAGACGGCGCTGGACGAAGTTTTCGCCGCCCGCATGGCGGCAGAGGAGACGGCCTGATGAAAGGGATCATTCTGGCGGGCGGGTCGGGGACCCGGCTGTATCCGCTGACCATGGTGGCGAGCAAGCAGTTGTTGCCGGTCTACGACAAGCCGATGATCTACTACCCGCTGACCACCCTGATGCTCGCCGGCATCCGCGACATCCTGGTGATCACCACCCCGCAGGATCAGGCGGCGTTCCAGCATCTGATGGGCGACGGCAGCAAGTGGGGGATCAGCATCACCTACGCCGTCCAGCCGGAGCCGAACGGCCTGGCACAAGCCTTCATCATCGGGCGCGATTTCGTCGGCAACGATCCGGCGGCCCTGGTTCTCGGCGACAACATCTTTTACGGCCACGGCCTGACCGAGATCCTGCAGAACGCGCTGACCCAGACCTCGGCCGGCGGCGGCGCGACGGTCTTCGGCTATTATGTGAGCGATCCCGAGCGCTACGGCGTTGTCGATTTCGACGATGAAGGCCGCGCCACCTCGATCGTCGAGAAACCCGAGAACCCGACGTCGAACTGGGCGGTCACCGGTCTCTATTTCTACGACAACAGCGTCCTCGACATTGCCGCGTCGATCGCCCCGTCGCCGCGCGGCGAGCTTGAGATCACGGATGTGAACAAGGTGTATCTCGAGCGCGACCAGCTCAGGGTCGAGCGGATGGGGCGGGGCTATGCCTGGCTCGACACCGGCACCCACGCGAGCCTGCTGCAGGCCTCCGAGTTCGTGCGGACGGTCGAGGAACGCCAGGGCTTGAAGATCGCCTGCGTGGAGGAAATCGCCTTCCACATGGATTACATCGACGCAGAGCAGGTCTTGAAACTCGCCGCCCCGCTGGCGAAATCCGGATACGGTGAGTATTTGGAGCGCATGGTTCGCGCCCGCCATTGACGCGTCGCCAAGGAGACCAGGAGACCGGCCGTGCTGATTCGAGCCTTCATTGTCCTGACGTTCCTTGCGGCCTTCGCGTCGTTCGGCTACGGCTTCTGGCTGGTCCTGGCGCCGGAAGGGCATAGCTGGCGGGTCGATATTCCGCTCGACGACCATGACCGGCAGGCTGATGGCGATGCCCGCGACGCGGCCACGCCGGTCCAGGCAGTGGCCCTGGCAACATCCAGCGGCGGATCGTCGTCCGCCGCCGCATCTGCCGCGCCTGGGGTCGAGGTGACCCCTCTCAAGGTTTCGGAGACACCCCCGCCGCGACCGGCCGCGGCCGCCGCCGCGCCGCCGATCACCCTGTCGCTGCCGATCGCCTGCGAGCCTGGGATCGACTGCTGGATCGTCAACTACGTCGATGTCGATCCGAGCGACAGCCGCCAGGACTACCGGTGCGGGCAGATGTCCTATGACGGGCACAAGGGTACCGATATCGGCCTCGCCAACGAGAGCCGTATCGACGAGGCGGTGCCGGTGCTCGCCGCGGCGGCGGGCACGGTCGTCGGCACCCGCGACGGCGAGCCCGATGCCGGGGCCGGCGGTATCGAGCAGGCGCGCGCAGCCGGCAAGGAATGCGGCAACGGCGTGCGGATCGATCACGGCGACGGCTGGGCCACCCAGTATTGCCACATGCGCAAGGATAGTGTGCTGGTGACCCAGGGCCAGGCGGTCGAGGTCGGCCAAACCCTCGGCGCTGTTGGCCTGTCCGGCATGACGCAGTTCCCGCATGTGCACCTATCGGTGGTCCATAACGGTGAGGTCGTCGATCCGTTCCGTGGCGTGGCCGGTGGCGAGACATGCGGTCTCGGCACGCAGCCGCTCTGGGACGCGGCAACGCTGCGCGACCTGACGGCATTGCAGGCCCCGGTCCTGCTCGACGCGGCCTTCTTCGATGCCGTTCCGGACAACAAGCTCGCGGCGGCCGGCAAGGCGGTCCGCACCACGCTCGCACCCGATGCGGGTGCGGTGGTCGTCTGGTTCCGTGCCGCAGGGGTGGCGCCCGGCGACACGGGCGAGGTGATGATAACGGCCCCGGACGGGTCGGTGGTGATCGATGAGACCGTGGCATTCGACCGCCATCAGGCGGAGGTCTTTCGCGCCTTCGGCATCCGCAATTCGACAAGCCGCTTTCCGGACGGGCTGCCGACCGGTCAGTGGACGGGTCGGGCCGTCGTCAAACGCGACAGCCACAAGACCGGCGAGCAGACGGTCAAGATCAATGTCGCCGCGCCCGGATGAGGCGGCAATAGCACCCCGTTGCGCTACACCTAGGCAATTGATAAAGCTTATAGGGAGTTTTCTCGAATGCACGGGAGGCGGCTATCCGCACGCGGCACCGACTGCTTGAAGACTACGACCCCGATGGGTTCTTCTGCGAATATCAGGGTGACGTCAGTCGCCAGAAGGTCCTGGCAGGGCTGCTTAAAAGGCTGAACGCTACGGCGCCCAAGGAGTTGACTCGGCTGTCCAAAGCCGTCGACCGTGAACTCTACAACCTTGGCATCACATTCACGCTCTATCATGAAGGCTCGTCCGTCGACCGGGTGCTGCCTTTCGACCTCATTCCCCGCGTCCTGACGCCGGCGGATTGGGAAACGATCGAGAGTGGGTCGATCCAGCGGGTGCAAACCCTGAATCTGTTGCTGGCCGATATCTACGGGCCGCAGAAGGTCATCAAGGACGGCATCCTGCCGGCGGATCTCGTCTTCAAGAATCCGAACTATCGGCCTGAGATGGTCGGCCTGAAGGTGCGGGAGAACAGCTACGTCAATGTCTGCGGCGTCGATGTGGTGCGCGGCGGCGACGGCGGTTTCGTGGTTCTGGAGGATAACGCCCGCAGCCCGTCCGGCGTCTCCTACGTGGTCGAGAACCGGCAGCTCATGCGCCGGACCATGCCGCATCTGTTCGAGGGCATGAACGTCCGCCCGGTGCTGGACTACGGCTTGCGCCTGCATCAGGCGCTGTGCGAGTCCGCGCCCGCGGGGGTCACCGATCCGCAGGTCGTGCTGCTGTCGCCGGGACCGTTCAATTCGGCCTATTTCGAGCACGTCTTCCTGGCCCGCGAGATGGGAATCCCGCTGGTAACCGGTCAGGATCTGGTGGTCGAGAACGACAAAGTATCCATGAAGACCACGGGCGGCCTGCGGGACGTCCACGTGATCTACCGCCGCATCAACGACGACTTCCTGGACCCCGAGGTGTTCCGCGAGGACAGCATGCTCGGTGCGCCGGGCCTGATGCGCGCCTATGCCAAGGGCAATGTGACGATCGCCAACGCGGTCGGCACCGGCGTTGCGGACGACAAGGCCGTCTATGCCTATATCCCGCGGCTGATCAAATACTACCTCGACCAGGACGCGATCCTGCCGAACGTGCCGACCAACCTGTGCCGGGAGAAGGATGGGCTGTCCTACACGCTCGACAACCTCGACAAGCTGGTGACCAAGCCTGTCGGCGAGGCCGGCGGGTACGGCGTGGTGATCGGCCCGCGCGCCTCGGCCCGTGAGTTGGAAGCGACCCGCAAGGCGATCGAGAAGGAACCGGCGAACTACATCTCGCAGCCGATGGTCGAGCTGTCGGTCTCGCCGACGCTGATCAGCGGCCGGGTCGAGCCGCGCCATGTGGATCTGCGGCCGTTCTGCGTGACCGGCAAGTCGACCTGGGTTCTGCCCGGCGGTCTGACGCGCGTCGCGCTGAAGAAAGGCTCGCTCGTGGTGAACTCGTCCCAGGGCGGCGGATCCAAAGACACCTGGGTTCTGGAGTAGGGCCATGCTGTCACGCTATGCAGAGAACGTGTACTGGCTCGGCCGCTACGTGGAGCGGGCTGAGAACCTCGCCCGGCTGCTCGATACCCACGGTTCCTTCGCCCGCGATCCGCGCGCGACTGGCGACTGGGAGGCGGTGATCCGCATCAACGCCGACGAGGAGGAATTCTTCAGCCGCAACAAGGAAGCGACGGCGGCGGCGGTTCTGTACTTCTATCTGATCGACCCGAAGAGCCCGACCTCGATCCTGAATTCGGTCGGCTACGCGCGGGAGAACGCTCGCACGGTGCGTCACCTGATCAGTACCGAGCTGTGGGCCCACCTGAACACCTTCTACGGCGAGATGCATGAGCTGAAGCGCCGCGATATCGGCCTCGCGCGCCTCGCCAAGGTGGCGGCCTTCATCAAGACCAGTTGCCAGACCCATACCGGCATCGCCGAGGGCACCCTGTACCGCGATCAGGCTTATCGCTTCTATCAGATCGGCCGGCATATCGAGCGCGCGGACCAGACGTCGCGCCTGCTCGATGTGAAATACCGCCAGCTGCAGAGCGTCGAAGAGGATCCGGGTTCGCCGATCGACATCAGCCAGTGGAACGCCCTGCTGCGCTCCGCCGCCGGGTATCAGGCCTATCGCCGGACCCGTCCGGGCAGCATGAGCACCAGCGATGTCGCCCGGTTCCTGCTGTCGGACCCGGAGTTCCCGCGGTCGATCGGCTTCTGCCTGTACCGCATCAAATACGATCTGGCCTGCCTCGAGGGCGAGCACGGGCTGGATCTCGGCGACACGGTGCGCGAAGGGGTTGAACGGGTGATGGAAATCTCCGGCCAGACACCGACCGATCGGATCGACCCGAAATGGCTGCACAAGTTCGCGGACGCCATCCAGGACGAATTGCTCGACCTAGGTGGGGCGCTCGGGAAGCGGTTCTTCGGAATTGTCGAAGCGGCCGAATAACCGGCAATACTTCGTTCACAATTCGCCGGTAAGCTTGACCGCGTCCCAGTTCGTGAGCAGGCGCCATGCAGGTCCTGAGCATCCTTCATCGCACCGAGTACACGTACCGCCAGCCGGTGCGGTTCGGCGAGCATCGCCTGCTGTTC
>JARGOG010000063.1:16331-25704 GCA_029212785.1 Thalassobaculaceae bacterium | reverse complement strand
GAAAACCGTTGTGGGCGCAAGCTCACCGAGGGTTCGAATCCCTCTCTCTCCGCCAGGCTCTCGTTGTTGAGCATTCCGACCCCTGTACAAATCCGTTCATAGCGGAGCCGGGCAGCCTGGCGTGTCTGGTTTTCGGCGGTCCGGCAGAAATCGCCAGGGCGTGTTAGGGTCTTCATGACGGTGTCATCCCGCTCAGGCCGGCTTGGCCTGTCGATGTCTTATCGCCTGGGTGACCTTGCGGCACAGGGCGGCGGTTGCGGACGCGTTGTTGCGCTCGAGCCGATCCCCTTGATCATCAGAACGGCCGGGACGGCGGGTCTTGCAAAACGGATGAGCATCAACCCCTTATCAATCGCCGATTTCAAGCATGTCACAGACGAGCGTCTGCGGCGCATGGTGGCGTACTGGCTGTCTGTGCGGGCTGGCGGGTCGGTGCCGACCGTCGACAGGATCGATCCGATCGCGTTCCACTTTGCCCTGTCCAATATCTGGATGTGCGATGTGGTGGATGACGATCCCCGGGGGCGCTGGCGCTATCGGATTGTCGGAGAGGAGGTGCGCCGCGCCTATGGCCGTAACATTGTTGGCCAGACGTTGGAGAGCATCACCGATCCGGCTGCGATCGACCGGGTGACGACGTATTTCTCGATCGCGACGGACTGGCCGGCGGTCGTTCACGTGGGCGGCCGGCTCTATTCCGAAGAGGAATATCCGGCCCGTGGCGAGCGCATCATCCTGCCGTTCCTCGATCCGGCCTCCGGGCGTGTCGGCCGCCTCCTCGGGGCGACCTTTCACTCCTGGCTGGAGCGCGGTTACCCGTCGGGCGGCGTGCCGCCGACCCAGACCAGGACCTACACGCCGGTGGACGGGACGCCGCCCAAATCGGAGACCTTCACGCCTTGATGACTCCGAATTCCAGCGCCGGACCCCATCGGTCAGCCGATGGTCCGAGGCCTTCCCCCGCCATGGTGTGTGCGATATCCATGCGTGGCATCCCGCGCGTGTCGATCGCCGCCGGGGTATTTATCGACTTTCGATGACGGCACGGTAGCGCATGACCCATCATCCGAACTTGAACGACCACCGCCGAGCGGTTCTGCGATCGCCCGGGGACAGCGGCGCATATCTCGAGCGGATCTACGACGTGTTCTCGCTGTTCGATCCGGACGATCTGGCCCGTCTGACGCGCCGGGCGGATGTCCTGCGGGGGCTGCAGCGCGGCAAGAGTTTGGAGTCCCACACCGCCGACCACATGGTTCTGGGGCGCAGCCAGCGGCGGTTCGTGGCCTCGCGCTCCAACGCGGTGCGCGACGTCGACGTGGACGGTCATCGGCTGCGCTTCCTCGCCGGGCGCGGGCCCGAGAACCGGTTCTTCGTCACGGCGATGCCGGAGGGAAAGATCCACGAGATCGGCGTGATCCGGCTGCTCGCCGCCCGGATGAAGCCGGAGGAGCTGTTCCTCGATATCGGCGCCCATATCGGCTACATCTCCTGCTTCGCGGCCCATTTCGGCGCGACGGTCCTGGCGATGGAGATGCAGCCGACGCTGCTGCCGGTGATTTCGGCGAACGCCATCCTGAACGGGCTCTGGCGGATCCATCCGATCCTGGCCGCCGCCGGCGAGACGGTCGGCCTCGTCCAGTCCATGCGGGTGGTGGCGTCTCCGGGGCTGATGACCTTCTCGGAACGCCTGGACGGTGATGTGGTCCCGACATCCAGCCTCAATCACGACATTGTACCCCGGCTGCGGATCGATGACTTCTGCTTCGACCGGGGCGACATCCCCGCTTGGGTCAAGGTCGATGTCGAAGGCGCCGAAGGGCCGGTGCTCGCGGGTGCTAAGGACCTGATCGCCCAGCGGCGGACCCGGTTCCTGGTCGAACTCCATTCGCACCGCTACAAATCTTTCGGCACCACGGCGCAGGGCATGCTCGACCTGTTCGCTCCCGAGCACTGGCGGGTCGGTATGATCCGCGATGACGGGTCGGTCGAACCGATGACCCGCGCGCAGTTCCTGGCGCACGACTCGACCGCCGACGACCGCCAGACGATCTTCGAGCCGGTCGACCTCTGAACCGCGCCCAACCGGGACGGTCGTCGAAGAACGGACAGGCCACGCCGGCCCCCTCGACGACGGGCGAACCGCTCCGACGTCGCCGCGGCGGGATTCTCCACAAGGCGCCGGCGGTTGTCGACATTCGCGTCCGCAACCGAAATTTGCTATAATCGCCGCGCGCAGGTACAACCCGCGCCAACTCCATCACCGCGAGGCTTGTGCCGTGAACGCTGTTGTCCCTTCAGGACGGCCCCGCCAAGGCGTGCGGGAGATCTTCAAGTACAAGAAATACTGGGCGCAGCGCTTCGGCGTCGCCCCGTTCCTGCCGATGAGCCGGCAGGAGATGGATCTGCTCGGCTGGGACAGTTGCGACGTCATCCTGGTCACCGGCGACGCCTATGTGGACCACCCGAGCTTCGGCATGGCGGTCATCGGCCGCACGCTGGAAGCGCATGGTTTCCGCGTTGGCATCATCGCCCAGCCGGACTGGACCAGCGCCGAGGCGTTCAAGGAACTCGGCAAGCCGAACCTCTATTTCGGGGTGACGGCGGGCAACATGGACAGCCTCGTCAACAACTACACCGCCGACAAGCGCATCCGCACCGACGACAATTACACGCCGGACGCCGCCCCCGGGAAGCGGCCGGACCGCGCCGTACTGGTGTATTCCCAGCGCTGCCGCGAGGCGTTTCCCGATGCGCCGATCGTCCTTGGCGGCATCGAGGCGTCGCTGCGCCGGATCGCCCATTTCGATCATTGGAGCGAGAAGGTCCGCCGCTCGGTCCTGATCGACAGCAAGGCCGATGTGCTGCTCTACGGCAATGCCGAGCGGGCGATCATCGACGTCACCCACCGCATCGCCAAGGGCGACAATCCGCGCGACCTGTTCGATCTGCGCGGTCTGGCGCTGGTGCGCAACGACGCGGCGCCGGATTATCGCGAGGTCGACATGACCTCGATCGACGACGCGCCCGAGCGCGCGATCCGCGACGATACCGAGCAGGTGATCCGCCTGCCGTCCTACGAGACCGTGCGCGACGACAAGGAGGTCTATGCCCAGGCCTCGCGCATCCTGCATCTGGAGAGCAATCCGGGGAACGCGCGGCCGCTGGTTCAGCGCCACGGCGACCGCGATGTCTGGGTGACGCCGCCACCGATCCCGCTCACCACCAAAGAGATGGACTGGGTCTTCGACCATCCCTATGCCCGCGCCCCGCATCCGTTCTACGGCGATGCGCGGATCCCGGCCTGGGAGATGATCCGCTTCTCGGTGAACATCATGCGCGGCTGCTTCGGCGGCTGCACCTTCTGCTCGATCACCGAGCACGAGGGCCGGATCATCCAGAGCCGGAGCCAGGAATCGATCGTCCGCGAGATCGAGGACATGCGCGACAAGGTGCCGGGCTTCACCGGCCAGGTCTCCGACCTCGGCGGGCCGACCGCCAACATGTACCGCATGGCCTGCAAGGATCCGGAGATCGAGACGTCCTGCCGACGCCTGTCCTGCGTCTATCCGACGATTTGCAAGAACCTGAACACCGACCACAAGCCGTTGATCGACCTGTACCGGGCGGCGCGCGGCACCGAGGGTGTAAAGAAAGTCTCGATCAGCTCCGGCCTGCGCTACGACCTCGCCGTCGAGAGCCCGGAATACGTGGAAGAGCTGGTGACCCACCATGTGGGCGGCTACCTGAAGATCGCGCCGGAGCACACCGAGGACGGCCCGCTCTCCCGCATGATGAAGCCGGGCATCGGCTCCTACGACAAGTTCAAGGAGATGTTCGACGCGGCGGCGGCCAAGGCCGGCAAGAAGTACTTCCTCATTCCGTACTTCATCGCCGCCCATCCCGGCTGCACCGACGAGGACATGATGAACCTCGCCCTGTGGCTGAAGAAGAACGGCTACCGGGCGGATCAGGTACAGACCTTCACGCCGACACCGATGGCGATGGCGACGGCGATGTACTACTCCGGCCGCAATCCGCTGAAGCCGGTGCGCCGCGCCGGGACCGAGCGGGTGGAGACGGCCAAGGGCCTGCGCCAGCGCCGCCTGCACAAGGCGTTCCTGCGCTATCACGACGCCGAGAACTGGCCGCTGCTGCGCGAGGCGCTGAAGGAAATGGGCCGCGAGGACCTGATCGGCAACGGCAAGCACCACCTGATCCCGCGCTGGCAGCCGGCCGGCACCGGCAAGAGCGGTGGCGAGGGCCGGCGGCGGTCCGGCGTGTCCGGTAAGGGGGCGGCGGCCAAGGGTGCGCCTGCGGGCTGGAAGCTGCCGCACCGCCCGGCCGAGATGGACCGCGAGGCCGGCGGCAGGTTGGGTGGAAAACGAAAGCCGCAGGGCGCAAAGCGCGGACGTGCGGCGCGATAGGGGCGGCCGGGTCGGGACCGTTCGTTATTCGGCTCTATCGGCGGTCATGCACGCTTGCGTCATCGAGCACCACGACATCCATCGGCACGTCCCACGGCATCGGAAAGATCGTCTCGATCGTGCAGGCGGCGAAGCCGACACCGATGATCAGAGGCTGGGGCTCGATCCGGACCAGGGTTCGGTCGTAGTAGCCGCCGCCATTGCCGAGCCGGTAGCAGGCACGGTCGACACCGACGAGTGGCGCGACGACGACGTCCGGCACGTCGGCTTCCGTACTCTTCGGCACCGGAATATTCCAGATCCCACGGGTCATGCGGCAGCCCGGCTGCCACCGTCGGAAGACCAGCGGCCGGCCCTTCGCCTCGACGACAGGAAGCAGGATCCGCGCCTCCATCTCGTGCGCGTCGGCCATCCACTGGCGCAGATCGGGCTCGCCGCGGATGGGCCAGTAGACCGCCACGTTCCGACCCGCAAAATTGCCCACCGCCTGCCGCAGTCCGGCCGACAGGATCTGCGTGCTGGATCGGCGGGAGGCAACCGGGATCGCCTTTCGCATCGCGTAGAGGCGCTGGCGTTCGGCCCGGCGGAACCGGGCGACGTCGCGTGCCGTCTCGCAATCGACTGGATGGCCGTCGACCAGGGTGTGACTGAAGCACGGATCCTCTCCGCCGGGAGTCGGCTCGCTCATCTGCAGGTGCCTCCTTCTCCAGTGGGCCAGGGCTCTCCCGCAGGGGTTACACCGTTCACTGCAGCATCAGTAAGACGATGCCCCTACCTGCGGCGCGCGGCGAAGGATCCGTCGGGCCAGCCCTAGTTGAACAGTCCCTTCAGCAATTTCTTGCCTTCATTCAGAAGTTTTTCACCGTCAGGCAATGTCGGGAGCTGGGCAGGGGCGCTCTCGCTCGCGCTGTTGGCGGGAACGGTCGACGGCGCCGGCGAACTACTTGGCTGGCTCTGGCTCTGGCTGGCCGGAGCGGGGCTCGCCGGGTCGCACGCCAGTCCGGCTGCCGCTCCGTATTTTATGTTCAGTTTCGAACCTAGAACCTGCCCTTTTGCGATGGCTTGATTGCTGAAATGATCAGCATAACATTTACAGTATGCTTCAACTTTCGATTCAGAGTCGAGTTTCTCTTTAGATAGGCCAGAATAGGACTTGCAGTGCTTGTACTGATAAGATTTAATTACTTTTTTGTCCATGCAAACGGGGCTATTCAAGACCTCCATCGAAACAACGTCAGCGTTGGGGGTGTATGTAGTTTGTTCACTTTGAAGTTCGGCTAATTTCTCTTTCATTTTTTCAGCTTTTTGATAGTCGCCGGCTTTTTCGGCGTTTTTGATCGCGGCATTGTATTGTTCAGTATATGGGTGGGATGTTGATTTGTTTTCGATTATCATTTTTTGTTTAGTTTCGGAAAATT
Source organism: Thalassobaculaceae bacterium (assembly GCA_029212785.1). Lineage (GTDB taxonomy): Bacteria > Pseudomonadota > Alphaproteobacteria > Thalassobaculales > Thalassobaculaceae > Thalassobaculum. The sequence continues at coordinate 19,859 of JARGOG010000063.1, read as the reverse complement.
GGCTTGCATAGCATTCGCAGTTTAATTGATTATTCAGGTTGCTATTGTTCTTGCAGCTTTTAAGAGCGTAATCATAATCTTCGGCCGCCATGCTGTAGTTTGGCAAGAGAAGTGAAAACAAAGCAATGGAAGATATTATTAGAAATTTCATCATTTTTTCCTGGTGATGGGTTTCTGAATTTTCATTGTGATGGTAGCCGCGACCATAAAATATCGCAAATGACAGCGCGAACCACTTTAAAGGTGGTTGCCTGACCGGTCACGTCAGCAATTTCTGATCTACGGTGACCGCATGCTGTTGGGCGAATTTCGGCCGATGCCAGCCAGGTCGTCTCAGAATCCCAGATTGAACGCGACGGAGATCCGTTCCCGCTCGCCGAGATAGGGCGTGACCTGATGGCGTAGCCAGGACGGGAAGATCAGCAGGTCGCCGGTGGTCGGGAAAAACCGTTCGGCAAGACCAGCGGTCACGCAGCCCTCGATCCCCATCTTTACGTTGGGCGCGTACATCATCGGCATCGGGCCGCGCGGGTCGGCGAATTCGATGGCGCCGCCGAGATCCGGCTTGCCGGCAATGCCGCCGTCATCGGCGTAAAAGCATCCCGACCAGTAGGCCCCGGGATGGGCATGCACCGAATTGGCGTGGCCCGGCCGGTTCAGGTTGGCCCAGATCGTCAGGTCCCAATCGTGGGGCTCGCGGGTCAGTGTGCCGTCGGCAAAGCTCAGCGTGTTGCGATCGCAGATCGCAACGATGTGCCGCAGCAGCGCGATCCCCTGGGGACCGGCCCAGTCGAGGAAATCCGGCGCCGACTGCCAGCCGCCGAGGGTGCTGTGGCTTTCGCTCGGCGTGCCGGCGGCGCGCCGGCGGATCGCCTCGGCCAAGGTGCCCGACTCGGCGTCGCTCTCGAACGGTCGGTCGATGACGAGCGGCGAGGGGAAAAGCGGTTTGATCTTCATCGACGGGTCCGGTCGGTTTGCGCGCACACACCGATACGCGAGGACAAACCGAATGCCCGGTTAAGAAAAGTGAGGATGCATTAAGAAGGGTTAGGGGCGGCGAACCCGCCGCCTCAGGACCCCTTCTCGCCGCGTTACAGGAACACCGTCGTGATCTCGGGGACAAGCAGGATCAGCGCCAGGATCAGAAGCTGGATGCAGATGAACGGCAGGAAGCCCCGGAAGATGTCGGTCAGCGAGATATGCGGTGGTGCCACCGACTTCAGGTAGAAGGCGGCCGGACCGAACGGGGGCGAGAGGAAGCTCACCTGCATGTTCACGCAGAATAATATCCCGAACCACACCCGGACCATGGACTGGCTGTCGAGCCCGCCGGTCAGGCCCAGTTCCTCCATCGGCATCTTCAGGACGATCGGCAGGAACACCGGCATGACCAGCAGCACGATCCCGGTCCAGTCCATGAAGGCGCCGAGGAACAGGAAGATCACCATCATCACCAGCAGCACGCCCATGGTCGGCAGGTCGTAGCCGAGGATCAGGTTGGCGACGTAGGTCGGCCCGCCGGCGATGGTGTAGGCGCCGGCCAGCGCGGTCGCGCCGAACGTCACCCAGATGATGGTGCCGGTCGACTTGAAGGTGCGCATGGAGGCTTCCTGCAGGAGCTGGAAGGAGAACTCCCCGCGCAGGATGATCAGGACCAGAACGGCGATCGAGCCCATGCCCGCCGCCTCGGTGATCCCGGTGATACCGCCATAGATCGAGCCGAGCACCACGATGACGATCAGCAGCGGCGCGACCAGGCCCTTGCCCTTATCCCAGGCATCCGCCGCCTTGGCCCGGCCGACGATGAGCAAGAGATAGGCCAGACAGGCAGCCGCGATCACCGCCGCGGTGCCGAGGGACTGGCCGTCGATCAAGGTCGTCTCTTCGTCGATCGATCCCAGCGCGTAGAGCACGCCGCCGCGCGCCACCACCAGGGCGGCGGCCCCGCCGACCATCATCGACAGCAGGCTGAAGCCCATGGTCGCCTTTTGGGACGAGGTCATGTCGTCGGGAGACGGCTCGGGCAGGGGCGCCTGCTCCGGATACATACGGGTGCGCACCAGGATGTAGACGATGTAGCAGCCGGCCAGGATGAAGCCCGGCAGGAAGGCTGCCTGGAACAGGGCGTGGATCGAGGTCTCGGTGATCAGGCCGTAGAAGATCAGCACGATGGACGGCGGGATCATGGTGCCGAGCGAGCCGGACGCGCAGATCGTGCCGACCGCCAGGTTCTGGTCGTAGCCGAGGCGCAGCATCTGCGGCAGGGCGATCAGGCCGAGCAGCACCACCTCGCCACCGATGATGCCGGACATCGCCGCCATGACGATGGCCATCAACGCGGTCACCACGGCGATGCCGCCGCGGGTGCGCGACAGCCAGATGTTCAGCGTCGAGTACATGTCGCGGGCGATGCCGGAGCGTTCGAGTAGCGTCGCCATGAAGATGAACAGCGGCACCGAGACCAGCACGTAGTTGGTGGTGATGCCGTAGAGCCGCTGGGCCAGGATGTTCATCGGCCCGGTGCCGAAGGTCCCGAACAGCAGGTCGGGGCCGAACTTGAGCACCATCACCACGACGGCGAGGAAGCCGGAGGCGAAGCCGAGCGGCATGCCGATCGCCAGCAGCGCCAGCATGCCGACCAGCAGGATCAGCGAGATGGTCCCGATATCCATGACGGCGCTTCCTCAGTCGGTCCGCTTGGCGGACGGGTCGGTGCCGATATTCGGCAGGTCCATATCGTCGGCCGGATCGTGGCTCTCCGGGTCCTTGTTCCAGTCGTAGATCAGGTTGGAGACCGACTGCAGCGCGAGCACGACGAGGGTGATCAGGATCAGCGGCTTGATGGTCGCCGGGATCGGCGGATCGAAGGCGGTGCCGAAGGTTTCCCAGCGCAGGAACTTCGCCTTGGCCTCGCCATAGCCGCCCCACACGACGGAGAAGGCGAAGACACACACGCAGAGGACCGACAGGGTGTCGAAGAGCTGCCGCATCCATTTCGGCGCCAGATCGTAGAGGATGTAGATCCGGATATGGCTGCGCTGCTGCAGCGCGTACAGCCCGGCGGTCAGGTAGATGCCGCCGCCGACCCACAGGGACATTTCGTTGACCCAGAGCGTCGGGGCCAGGAACACGTACCGCATCACCACTTCATAGAAGATGATCGCGACGATGAAGGCCGGGGCCCACATCGCGATCCGGCTGAACGACCAGGTCACCCAGTCCAGAGGACCGGTCCGCTCGTGCTCGACCATTTCCGACTCCCTTGAACATGCGGCCGCGTTCTTTGGCGGCGTCTTCCGATCATTGTGCCGGAAGAGTGCCAGAGGGCAACGCGATCGAAGCGCCGCCCTCCGGACAATGGTTCTGACCCCTGGGGATCAGTTCTGCACCAGACCCAACTGACGCAGATAGGTCATGTGGCTCTCGACCAGAGCCTTGGCTTCCGGCGTGGTCGCGAAGTCCACCCAAGCGGCCTGGGCGGCATTGCGGAACTTCTGCAGATCCTCGTCCGACCAAGCATAGAGGGTC
>JARGOG010000063.1:0-16231 GCA_029212785.1 Thalassobaculaceae bacterium | reverse complement strand
GCCAGACCGGACGCGTCGGCGCCGTCGATGATGCCGGACTCGAGCGCGGTGAAGACCTCGGTGAAGTCCATCACGATCGGGCTGGCGCCCATGTTCTCGAAGATCTTGGTTTCCATGCCCGGCGGGGACCGGAACTTCCAATCCTTGAAGTCGTCGGCGTTGCGGATCGGCTTGGAGGAGGACAGGGATTCCTGCCCGTAGACCCACCAGCCGACGAGCTGCATGTCGAACTGGTTGTAGAGCTTCTGGGCCGCCTCCAGGCCGCCACCGTAATACAGCCAGGAGAGCTGCTGATACGGGGTGGAGTATCCGCCCATGATATCGCCGACGAACTGAAAGGCCGGGTTCTTGCCGGTCTGATAGGCGCCGCTGGTCATCTCACAGTCGAGGATGCCCGTGGCCGCCGCGTCGAAGGCCTCCACCGACTTCACCACCGACGACGAGTAGAACATCTCGATCTGGATCTCGCCGTTCGACATGGTCTGAACGTTGTCGATGTACTGAGCGGCGAGCTTGCCGGACACGGTCTCCGGCGCATAGTGCGTCTGGATGCGCAGCGACGTGGTATCCGCCATCGCCGCGGTGCTGAGGCCGGCTGCGAGCAAGGCAGCCGACACCGCGGGCGCAAGTTTCGCGATTATTCTCATCAATTCCTCCCAATGGGCGCCGGTATTCCGGCTTCTGATCTGCCCTTGTCAGGTCAGATCTAATTTGTCGGCAAGGATACCTGCAATGGTTTTTCACCAGTGCAGAATAACGCCTCACCCGACATTTCTCCGACTTTGTCGGGAGCGTGGAGGTAGGTCAAGGCATAGGGTTTTGTATGGTTGATTTGCGCCGGTTGAGGGGCCTCCGGCTGCAATGAAACCGGGAAGGCCGATCCCGGCAAGTCTGGGAGCACGGGCGGCGGTCGAAAATAGTCCGGTCGCCGCGATGGCGACCGGTACAAGATGTGGGGGCTCGCGTCGGCCTCGTCCGGCCGTCAGGATCACTCCTGAACCAAGCCGAGCTGACGCAGATAAGCCATGTGGCTCTCGACCAGAGCCTTGGCTTCCGGCGTGGTCGCGAAGTCGACCCAGGCGGACTGGGCGGCATTGCGGAACTTCTGCAGATCCTCGTCCGACCAAGCATAGAGGGTCACGCCCTTGGACTTCAGATCGGCGGCGGCTTCGGCGTTCTTCTTCTCGAAGGTCAGCGCCGTGCGCAGAGCCAGGGACTCCATGGCGACGGACATGATCCGGCGATGGCTCTCCGGCATGGCGTCCCACTTCGCCTTGTTGCAGGCCAGGTGATCGGACGGCATGGAGTGGAAGCCCGGATAGTTGGCGTGCTTCACCAGATCATACAGGCCGAGCGACTGGTTGTTCGCCAGACCGGACGCGTCGGCGCCGTCGATGATGCCGGACTCGAGCGCGGTGAAGATTTCTGTGAAGTCCATCACGATCGGCTTGGCGCCGAGATTCTCGAAGATCTTGGTTTCCATGCCCGGCGGGGACCGGAATTTCCAGCCCTTGAAGTCCTCGGCATTGCGGATCGGCTTGGACGAGGCCAGGGATTCCTGACCGTAGACCCACCAGCCGACCAACTGCATGTCGAACTTGTTATACAGCTTCTGGGCCGCTTCGAGGCCGCCGCCGTAGTACAGCCAGGAGAGCTGCTGATACGGGGTGCTGTAGCCGCCCATGATGTCGCCAACGAACTGGAACGCCGCGTTCTTGCCGGTCTGATAGGCGCCGCCGGTCATGTCGCAGTCGAGGATGCCGGTCGCCGCCGCGTCGAAGGTCTCGACCGATTTCACGACGGAGGACGAGTAGAACATCTCGATCTGGATTTCGCCGTTCGACATCGTCTGCACGTTGTCGATGAACTGCGCGGCGAGCTTGCCGGACACGGTCTCCGGCGCGTAGTGCGTCTGGATGCGCAGCGACGTGGTATCCGCCATCGCCGCGGTGCTGAGCCCGGCGGCGACCAGAGCGGCGGACACTACGGGTGTCAGTTTGCCAATCATCGTCATCATTTCCTCCCAACAGGCTGCCGGTCTTCCGGCTTTTGATCCCGCCCTGCTCGAGCGGGGCGATTTTTGTCAGTCAGGTTTCCTGCAATGGTTTTCCAAACACACGGATTACCATCTGACCCGACATACCGCGACTTTGTCGGGAGCGTCTGAGGACGTCAAGCAATTGGGTAGTTATATGATTAATTTTGCCGTTGTTCCATCAGGCGCCGGCATCGGTTCCAAGAGCCGTTGAAACGCACGTGTGGCCACTGAATGCCGGCTGCGGCATCGGTTTGTCCCGCCGGCCGGCAAGCGTTGGCCGATCCGATTTGCAATAATCAGACAATATGACGATTGATCGTATGGCTTGGTCGATCCACCGTCATTCGCCGGCCGGCGTGCCGCTCAGGCGGCCCGAACGGGCCGTGTCAGCCGCATTTCGAATAGCCGCAGGCGGTGCAGAGGTCGCAGCCTTCCTGCTTGACCAGGGCCACCGATCCGCAGCTCGGGCACTGCCCGGGCGCGCCACCGATATTGACCACCTGCTTGACCACGCCCGGCGCCCTGCCGTCGGGACCGAACGCATCCGTCGACTTCAGGAACCCGATGGCCAGCATGTGCTCCTCGATCACGTCGCCGATCGCCGCCAGGAGGGAGGGCACGTACCGGCCTTTGACCCACTGGCCGCCGCGCGGATCGAACACCGCCTTCAACTCGTCGACCACGAAGCTGACATCGCCGCCACGACGGAACACCGCGCTGATCATGCGGGTCAGCGCCACGGTCCAGGCGAAATGCTCCATGTTCTTGGAGTTGATGAACACCTCGAAGGGGCGCCGTCGGCCGTCCTGCTCGATGTCGTTCACGGTGATGTAGATCGCGTGGTCGCTGTCGGCCCATTTGATCTTGTAGGTCGAGCCCGGCAGCGTCGTCGGCCGGTCCAGCGGCTGCATCAGGTGGATGACCTCGGGATTGTCCGCTGAAACGGTAGCGGGCGAGGCCTGCTCCGGCTCCTCGCGCTTGGCCGCCAGCACCGACCCGGTGACCAGGTTCGGCCGGTAGGTCGTGCAGCCCTTGCAACCGGTCCGATAGGCCTCCCGGTAGACGTCCTTGAACGTCTCGAAGGCAATGTCCTCCGGCACGTTGATGGTCTTGGAGATCGAGCTGTCGACGTATTTCTGCACGGCGGCCTGCATCACCACATGGTCATGCGGGGCGAGACTCTGGGCGTCGACGAAGGCGTCGGTCAGTTCCGCGGCGTCGCCTTTGAGACGGCAGTAGAGGCGGTAGGCGAAGTCGCTCACCTCCTCCACCTTCTTGGAGCCGTCGGGCATCAGCACCGTGCGGTCGTAGGTGAAGCTGAAGACCGGCTCCAGACCGCTGGAGACATTGTCGGCGAGCAGCGAGATGGTGCCGGTCGGCGCGATCGAGGTGACCAGCGCGTTGCGGATTCCATGCTTGGCGATCCCCGCCTTCAGGTCGTCGTCCAACTCCGAGATGCTCTCGCCGGCGAGATAGGCGTCGCGGTCGAACAGCGGGAAGGCACCCTTCTCGGCGGCAAGGTCGATCGAGGCCTGATAGGCATGGCGCCGCACGGCATCCATCCAGGTCTCGACGACGGCGACCGCTTCCGGCGAGCCGTAGCGCAGGCCGCACATGATCAGCGCGTCGGCCAGTCCGGTGACCCCGAGGCCGATCCGGCGCTTGGCCAGCGCCTCACGCCGTTGCTGCTCCAGCGGGAACAGCGAGACGTCGACGACGTTGTCCATCATCCGCACGGCCAGCGGCACCGCCTCGGCCAGCGCGTCCTCGTCCAGGCTGGCGTCCGGCTCGAACGGGTGGCGTACGAAGGTCGCCAGGTTCATCGAGCCGAGCAGGCACGCGCCGTAGGGCGGCAGTGGCTGCTCGCCGCAGGGATTGGTCGCGGCGATGGTCTCGCAGTAATGCAGATTGTTCCGCTGGTTGATCCGGTCGATGAAGATCACCCCCGGCTCCGCCACGTCGTAGGTGGCGGTCATGATCCGGTCCCACAGGTCGCGGGCGCGGATCGTGCGGTAGACTGTGCCGTCGAACACCAGATCCCAGTCGCTGTCGGCCTCCACCGCCTGCATGAAGGCGTCGCTGACCAGGACGGAGAGATTGAAGTTCCGCAGGCGAACGGGGTCGCGCTTCACCTCGACGAAGGACTCGATGTCCGGGTGATCGCAGCGCAGGGTTGCCATCATCGCCCCCCGGCGCGAACCGGCGCTCATGATGGTGCGGCACATCGCGTCCCACACATCCATGAACGACAATGGCCCCGACGCGTCGGCACCCACGCCCTTTACCGGCGCGCCCTTGGGTCGGATGGTCGAGAAATCGTACCCGATGCCGCCGCCCTGCTGCATGGTCAGGGCGGCTTCCTTCAGCGCGTCGAAAATCCCGCCCATGTCGTCGGGCACGGTGCCCATGACGAAGCAGTTGAACAGGGTCACCTGCCGGCCGGTGCCGGCGCCGGCGACGATGCGCCCCGCCGGCAGGAAGCGGAAGCCTTCCAGCACGTCGCGGAACCGAGCGGCCCACTGTGCCCGCTCGCGCGGCTTCTCGGCTTCGGCGAGCGCCGTCGCCACCCGGGTCCAGGTGTCCTCCATCGTCACATCGACGACGGACTCCCCCTTTTTCAAGCGGTACTTCATGTCCCAGATCTGCGTACTGATCGGCGCGAGATCGTTCATCGAATCCTACATGTAGTGGTCGTGAGTGAGGAAAACAGTATATCTGCACAACGCTCAGGGCACAAGGACCAGGGCAACCGGCGCGGCATCCCGCGCCGGACCGGGCCGCCCCAAGCCGCTGATGTTATGCCGTTCTTAATCATTACCGCTTAGCAAAGGCGTTTGATCGGAGTGTCGGGAGGACAAGGGCCGGTGCGCCGGCCCGATACTACAAGTGTCAAAGGTTTCAGGAATGCCAGCGGATACCAAACGCGGGACCGGTACGACGGCCGAGCGCCCGGCCGGCAGGTTTACGCCTGTCGGTGCGGTTCTGCTTGTCGCCGTCCTCACGGTGTCGGGTATCGCGGCTTCGATCTACTGGGGGGCGCGGCTCGCCGAGAGCAGCCGCTCTGCTTGGCTCGACCGCGGGCGCCTCGAGGCGGTCGAGCTGTCCGCCGCCATCGACGGCGCGCTGCTCCAGGTCGAGGCCCAACTGCACGCCCTGGCGATCTTGTTCTACAGCTCGAACCGGGTGGAGATCGGCGAACTCGCCGAGGCGGAAGCGAAGTTGCCGTCGGACGGACTGAGCGTCACGCTCACCGGTCTCGCCTATGCGACCCTGGTCGCCGGCGCCGAGCGCTACACCTATGAGCAGCGTACCGGCACGCTGCTCTCCCCACCGGGCCGCCCCGACCATCTCGCACCCGGCTCCTTCAGCCATTTCCCGATCACGCTGGCGAGCCGCCGCAACTCGCTGTTCCACCGCGGCGCCGATCTTGCCGCCAACCCGGCGCTGCGCTCCATGGCCCTGTCGGCTGTCCGTCTGCACAATGCCGTGGTCATGAGCCGTGCCTTCATGATCGACGGGGAATGGCTCATCGGCTTCGCCATCGCCGCTCCCAACGGCAATGAGGACGGGTTGCTGCTCGGTGTTCTCGGCCTCGACAGTCTGTTCGAGCGCACCATCCGATGGAAACCGGACGGGCTGTCGATGCGGCTGCTGCAGTACCCCAGCAGTTGGGAGGAGCAGTCCGGACCCGAGGTCGCCCGGGGCACGGCTGAGCCGCCGGCCGATGCCCTCGTCTCGCTGGACCACCGGTTCACCCATGGCGAGGCGCGTTGGAACGTGCAGTGGAGCGTTCTGCCGGACTTCCGGGGAGGGCTCGATCTGATGCCTGCCTGGCTGCTGGGCGTCGGAGGATCGGTCCTGAGCCTGATCCTCGGCCTGACGCTCGGCCTGCTGATCTATCAGAATGCACTGATCCGGCGCCGTGTCGATGAGCGCACCATCGAGCTGAGAAAGGCCCTGCACGCGGCGGAAGACGGGAACCGGGCGAAGACAAATTTCCTCGCAGTGATCGGCCACGAGCTGCGAACCCCGCTGAATGCGGTGATCGGGTTCTCCGATCTTCTCGAAAGAATCCAGACCACCTCGCAGTCGCAGAACTACGTGCGGTTCGTGCAGACCGGTGGGCGCCACCTGCTGCGCCTGGTCAATGCGCTGCTGGAGGTCGCCCAGGCCGAGAACGGCGGTCTGACCCTCGAGGAGGAAGCGGTCAACCTCGGCGATCTGATCCGCGGCGCGGTTCACTCGGCCAGTCCGCCCATGGAGGAGACGACCGCCGAGATCACCATCCATATCCCGGACGATCTGCCGATGGTGCGGGGCGATGCTGAGCGGCTCGAACTGATCATCGTCAATCTGGTGCTGAACGCGGTCCGCGCGGCGGGCGACCGGGGACGGGTCGATGTCGATGCCCAGGTCCGCGCCGGGGACGGCGGTGTCCGGCTGACCTTCCGGGATACCGGGCCGGGCATGACCGAATCCCAGGTCACCGCGTCCCTGCGCCTGTTCGAACAGGTCGAGGGGCCGCTGAACCGCCGCCACGAGGGGCTCGGCATCGGACTGCCGCTCTGCCGCCATCTGCTTCACCTGCACGGCGGCAGTCTGACGATCCATACCCATCCGGGGCGCGGGACGGTGGTTGCGGTCGACCTTCCCGGCGATCGCACACTGACGCAGCCAGCGGCGCAGATCAGGTTGCGAGCGCCATGAACCACCCGACGACCGCGACCCGGGCGCTGGCGAACAGGTATTTGGAATACTCGTTGGCCAGCAGCGCCAGCGTCCCCGGATAGCGATACCAGCCGTCGAGCCGCACATCCTGCGGAATGACCGGGTGCGGGACCACCCGAATCCCCGGCATCGCATGGGCGAATTCAAGCTGCGCACGCGGCATGTGGTAGTTCGAGGTCACCAGCAGCAACGAGCGGCGATCCCCGACCTGCATCCAGATCTGGGTCTCTCGGGCGTTGCCGATGGTGTCGCTGGCGCCGTAGCCGAGCACCAAGCAGCACTCGACCAACGCGTCCGGCAGGCGGGTGTCGCCGGCGTCGAGCAGGGCCCGCAGACCTTTGGCGTCGACCCGCTCGTCGACCCCGCTGACAAACAGCACCGGCGCCGATTTGGCTTCCAGCAGCGCCACGCCCTCGTCGAGCCGTCGGCTACCGCCGGTCAGCACGACCACGGCATCGGCCGTCTCCTGCGTGGCTATGGGCGCGTGCGGCAAGGCATCGACGAACCGGACCAGCCCCATCGCCCACACGATGCTCATGGCGGCCAAAGCCAGCAGGGCGACCCAGGCGAGGCCGCCGATCCGCGGCCCGTGCGCGCGTGAGCGCCGAAACAGGTTGCGTCGCGCCATGTCAGGCCATCCTGGCGAGGGCGGTCTGCACCGATACCCGAGCGGTCGCCATGGCGATCAGGGCGGTGACCGGCGGCAGGAGCGCGAGCGCCAGCCACTCGATCCAGCCGATCCGGACCAACGAGGTCAGCCCCGAGGTTCCGACCTCCACGGCTCCGGTCGACCAATGGCTCACCCCGAGTTGCAGTCCGATAATGCTGGCCACCGCCAGGACCGCGCCGATGATGCCGCCGATCAAGGACAGCCGGCCCGCATGCCACTGGAACTGACGCGCGATGTATCGATCGGGAGCGCCGATCAGGTTGAGGACCTCGATTTCGTCGCGATGGACCGACAATCCGGTGCGCACCGCGAAGATCACCGCAAGCACGGCCGCGAGCAGCACCACGGCGAGGATGCAGGTCCCGGCGATGGCCATGGAATTGCCGAGCGCCCGGGCTTCGGCGAGCCAGCGCCCGTGGTCGTCCAGGGTCGAGCCGGGGGCGGCGTTGTCGATCCGGGTTGCCAGGCTGGCGAGATCGACCGTCTGGCCGCGTTCCAGGCGCAGGTCGATGAGCAGCGGCAATGGCAGGGCATCCGCCAGCTCGGCACCGAGCCAAGGGGCGAGCAGGGCCGCCGACTGTTTCGGCGAGATTGGCTGAACCGAGGCGATGCCCGGGGTGACCCCCAGCAGCCGGAGCACCGAGTCCATGCGCTCCTGCTGGCTCAGGCCGTCGACCGGCGGGATCTGCACGGTGGCGGCCCCGGACAGGCGGGCATCCCAGTCGGAGACGAAGCCGCGGGCGGCCAGTGCGCCGACCGTCGACAGGGCGGCGAGATACACCATGACGGCAAGCAGGCCAGGCAGGAACCGGGTCGAGGAATCCCGGCCGAGGGCAAGATCGGAATGGCCGATCATGGGGCGTCCGCCGGCGGCGGCTGGCTGCGGCTGCGTGCGGCCTGACCCGGACTGCCGGTAGCCGCTCTCGGCGGCGGTCGCCGCAACACGCTTGACGGCGCCCGATGGGTGATCCGGGCATCCTCCAGATGTAGTCGGGGATGGTCGAAACGGTCCACCAAGCTCTCGTTATGGGTCGCGATGACCACGGTGGTGCCCATCTTGTGCAGTTCTTCGAACAGATAGAGCAGGCGGACGGCGATGCGGTCGTCGACATTGCCGGTGGGCTCGTCGGCAAGCAGCAGGGCCGGGCGGCCGATCACCGCGCGGGCGATGGCGATGCGCTGCTGCTGGCCGCCGGACAGGGTGGCGGGAAGCGCATCGAGCTGGCCGGACAGACCAACCCAGGCGAGCAGCTCCGGCACATGCTCGCGGATCAGTGATTCCTTGGTGCCGGCGATGCGCAGCGGCAGGGCGACATTGTCGAGGGCAGAGAGATGGGGCAGCAGGCGGAAGTCCTGGAACACCACGCCGACGCGCCGGCGGAAGGCGGGGCGTTCCTTGCGCGAGACCTCGGCGATGTCGCGGCCGAACATACTCACATGGCCCGAGACCGGCCGGGCAGCGAGGTACATCAGCCGCAGCAGGGTCGACTTGCCAGCACCGCTCGCCCCGGTCAGGAAGTGGAAGGATCCCGGTTCCAGGTGGAACGACACGTCGCGCAGGATGACGGGGCCTCCGTCATAGCGCATGAAGACGTTTTCGAAGCGAACCACCACGTCCCTCTGTCAAACGACAGTCTCAAAGTCGCGCGAGTGTGGCCCAAGGGCGTGGCAAAAGAAAGGCGTTGCCAAGACCTTATCAGGCCGAGGCAGCGCCGGGCGCCGAACCGGAGATCGCCGTCAGAGCCGGGATCCGGCCCGTTTACCGCCGCGGGACGACGTGCCGCCCTTGCCATCCTCGTCGAACAGCGAAGCCAACTGCTCCATCATCGTACCACCGAGCTGCTCGGCATCGACGATGGTGACGGCGCGGCGGTAGTAGCGGGTCACATCATGCCCGATGCCGATCGCCACCAGCTCCACCGGAGAGCGCGACTCGATGTACTTGATGACGTCGCGCAGGTGTTTTTCCAGATAGTTGCCCGGATTGACCGACAGGGTGCTGTCATCCACCGGCGCGCCGTCGGAGATCACCATGAGAATGCGGCGCTCCTCCGGCCGGGCGACGATGCGGTTATGCGCCCACATCAGGGCTTCGCCGTCGATGTTCTCCTTGAGGATACCCTCGCGCAACATCAGGCCGAGCGATTTGCGCGCCCGGCGCCACGGCGCATCGGCCGATTTGTAGATGATGTGGCGCAAGTCGTTCAGCCGGCCCGGGCTCTGCGGCTTGCCCGAGGAGATCCAGCGCTCGCGCGCCGATCCGCCCTTCCAGGCCCGGGTGGTGAAGCCGAGGATCTCGACCTTCACGCCGCAGCGCTCCAGGGTCCGCGCCAGGATATCGGCGGCGATCGCGGCGATGGTGATCGGCCGGCCGCGCATGGAGCCGGAATTGTCGATCAGCAGGGTGACGACCGTGTCGCGGAAATCCGTGTCCTTTTCCATCTTGTAGGACAGCGGGAAGAGCGGCGCGGTGACCACGCGGGACAGGCGGCCGGCATCCAGCACGCCCTCGTCCAGATCGAAGTCCCAGGACCGGTTCTGCTGCGCCATCAGACGGCGCTGCAGACGGTTGGCGAGCTTGCCGATCACGCCCTGCAGATGGCTGAGCTGCTGGTCGAGCAGGGCACGCAGGCGCGTCAGCTCGTCCGCGTCGCACAGCGTGTCGGCCTGCACCACCTCGTCGTATTCGGTGGTGTAGGCGCGGTACGCCTGATCCTGCCAGTTGCGCCCGTCCATGTTCGGATGCATGGGCGAGCCGGGATTGGCCGGCTCCTCGTCGCCGGAGCCCGGCTCGAGGTCCATCTCCTCGGAATCCTCGCCTTCAGCACTCTCGTCGCCGGCCTGCATGTCGGAGGGAATGGTCTCCGACTCTGAGCCGTCCTCGGTTGTGCCGCGGGTGCCGCCGTCGCTGGTCTCGTCGACGTCGCCGCCTTCGTCCTCGCCTTCGGCCTCGCTCGGATCGTCATCGGCCGCCCCTTCCTCGCCGACATCGAGGTCGAGGTCGGTGATGAGCTGGCGGGCGATCTTGGCGAAGGCGTTCTGGTCGCCGACATGCTTGACCAGTTCCGTGAGGTCGGCGCCGGCCTTGGTCTGAATCCAGGGGCGCCAGAGGTCGATCACCCGCTGGGCGCATTCCGGCGGTGCTTCACCGGTCATCGACTCGCGCGCCATCAGGCGCATCACGTCGACCAGGGAAACATCGTCCTTCTCGGCGCGGTCCAGGCCCTTGCGCTGGAAGTTGTCGTCGAGCATGGCGCTGAGGTTGTGCGCGACGCCATCCATCAGACGGGCGCCGATCGCCTCGACGCGCGCCTGTTCCATCGCCTCGAAGATCTCGCGCGCCGCCTGGCCCTGGGGGGCATAGCGGGCATGGACCTCGTCGTTGTGGTGCTTGAGGCGCAAAGCCATGGAATCCGCCTCGCCGCGCAGACGGGCGAGGGCGGCGGGGTCCATGTCCTTCGGCGGCGAGGGCAGGCGGGCGCGGGTGCCCGCCGCCGTTGCGTGTTCGGCGCCATAGGTGACTTCGAGTTCGACCTCTCCGGAAATCGCTCGCAGACAGGCTGCGGTCGACCGCTTGAAGTCCTCGAACGCCGGATCGTCGGGCGCGCGGTTGCTCCTCATCGGGATCCTCGCTGGCTGCGGTTACTCGGCAGCCTTGATGCCAAGCTCGGTGATCTCGTCGCCGAAGCAGCGCTGGTAGTATTCCGCCACAATCGTCCGCTCGACCTCATCGCACTTGTTGAGGAAGGTCAGGCGGAAGGCGAGGTTGACGTCGCCGCCGAAGATATCGGCGTTCTCTGCCCAGGTGATGACGGTACGCGGCGACATCACCGTCGAGATGTCCCCGGCAATGAACCCGGCGCGGGTCAGGTCGGCACAAGCGACCATCTTGGAGATGAGCTGCTTGCCTTCCTCGTTCGCGTAGTGCGGGCTCTTCGCCGTCACGATCCCGACTTCGGCGTCATGCGGCAGATAGTTCAGGGTCGTGACGATGTTCCAGCGGTCCATCTGGCCCTGGTTGATCTGCTGGGTGCCGTGATAGAGGCCGGTGGTATCGCCGAGGCCGACCGTGTTGGCGGTCGAGAACAGTCGGAAGAAGGGGTTCGGCGTGATCACCTTGTTGGTGTCCAGCAGGGTGAGGCGGCCGTCGACTTCCAGCACGCGCTGGATCACGAACATCACGTCGGCGCGGCCGGCGTCGTATTCGTCGAACACCAGCGCCACCGGGTTCTGCAGCGCCCAGGGCAGGATGCCTTCGCGGAACTCGGTCACCTGCTTGCCTTCGCGCACCACGATGGCGTCCTTGCCGATCAGGTCGATGCGGCTGACGTGGCTGTCGAGGTTGACGCGGATACACGGCCAGTTGAGGCGTGCCGCCACCTGCTCGATGTGAGTCGATTTACCGGTGCCGTGATAGCCCTGGATCATGACGCGGCGGTTGCGCGCGAAGCCGGCAAGGATGGCCAGCGTCGTGTCGTGATCGAACAGGTAGGAGTCGTCCTTCGCCGGGACGTACTCGCTAGGCTCACTGAAGGCTGGCAGTTCGAGATTGATATCGAGGCCGAACACCTCTTTGGCCGAGACCTTGATGTCCGGCTGGCCGAGGTGGTGGGCGGGCTTGCGCTCGATGACGGTGTCGTTCGTCATGGACGAGATCCTGTCTCTCGGGAGTGGGGAGCCGATGCTCCGCAGAAGGGATAATGTAGCTCTAGGAGCCTTAGCTTAGAAACCGACGCAAAGTCGTATAGGCCTCGTTGATACTTTTCAACCGTTCCTCGGCAGCCTTGTCGCCGCCATTGGCATCGGGGTGGTGTTTTTTGACCAATTCCTTGTAGCGGGCCTTGAGCCGCTCCAGTGTGAAGGGCGGTTCCAGACCGAGAACGGCGGCGGCCTTGCCCTCCGCCGTATCGGCCGGTTGGCGGCGCCGGGTTTCGCCGCCTTCCTCGTCGTCATCCATGAAGCCGAACGGATCATTGACGCGGCGGGTCGGGCCCTGGCCGGGCTTCATGGTGCCAAACGGCCAGGACGGACGGTTCCAAGTCGTGGAGCGACGGATGTCCTCCTCGACCTCATTGTCGCTCATGCCGTCGTAATAGTTCCAGGACCTGTTGTAGTTCCGGACATGGTCCAGGCAGAACCAGTAGTACTCGTTCAGTCGGTCCCGGCCTTTGGGCGCACGATGCGTGCCTTCCGAACTGCAATCCGGATGATCGCAGGCGCGGATGGCCGGTTCCCGCGGCGCAAAATTCTCCAGGAACGAATCTGGATTGGCCTTCGGCATCGGTGTGCCCATCTGCTCCATAGGCGTGTATCAAGACCGGATCACCGACCCTAGCGCGCCCGAAAGGAAAGTCCATACATGACCATCGCCGACACTCTGCGAAAAAAACTCGACTCCGCTTTCGAACCGGCGGCGCTGGAGGTCGTCGACGAGTCCCACCTGCACGCCGGTCATATAGGCGCCCGGCCGGAAGGGGAAACCCATTTCCGCGTCACCCTCGTCTCGTCGGCGTTCAGCGGCCTCGGGCGCGTGCAGCGTCATCGGTTGGTTCATGAGGTTCTAGCGGCGGAGCTGCGGGACCATGTTCACGCGCTCGCCCTGGTTCTGCGGGCGCCGGAAGAGCAACGTTAAACAACCGAAAATAGATTATAGACAAGAATAACGTTTATTGGTTGCGCTTCCCCGGGAACCGTGCAAATGCTAATCGATGGCTATGGGGTATGTCCGTTTTGCGCGTGACGCGAGCGTAGGGTTCAATTTGTCATCTGAAAACGATAAAAAATCGATCCTGGAAAGCCGCAATGTGACGGTCGGTAACAAGCGGACCAGCATGCGATTAGAGCCCCAGATGTGGGAGTCTCTCGAAAAGATCGCCCGGACCGAGGGCGTGACGATCAACAACCTCTGCACGCAGATCGACTTGCGTCGCGGCTATGTTGGGCTCACGTCGGCGACCCGAGTATTCATCATCAGCTATTATCGGCACCTGGTCCGCCAGCACGAGAGCGAGCGGGGGATTGTCGGTCCTGGCATCGCGCCGCGGGCGGAGGGGCTCAAGGGCGCGTCGCTCGCCCGCTGGGTCCTGGATACCGTCGTGCCGGCCGACTATGTCGGTCGCGAAGGGCGGCACCGGGGGTAGGCGTCAGTTCGTCGCACCATGTTTGCTGATGGCGGTGGTGAGCTGGTCACGTTCCTCGCACGCGCCGGTGCACAGCGACGTGATGCGCTCCAGCAGCTCCTTGGCGAGCTCGGGCTCGCCGGTCTGGAGGTAGAGTTCCCCCAGATATTCCATCGCCTTGAGGTGTTCCGGGTCGAGCCGGAGGGCGTTGAAATAGTAGGTCTGCGCGTCCTCGAAATTGCCGAGTTTCCGGGTGGCGAAACCCAGGTAATTCCACGCATCGGGGTTCTTCGGATTGCGCTTTAAGGCGGCCTGCAGCAGCGGCTCGGCCGCGGCGAATTCCTCGGCCCAGATCAACGCGATGGCGCGCTCAAGCTCGGGATCCTCGACCATCGTCGGCACGTCACCGGCCGCCGGCGCCATGGCGGAAACCGGCGCGATCAGCGCCGGGGCGGCGAGGGTGAGAAGGGCGAGCAGCGACGCCCGGAGCAGTGTGGAACGCATGGTCGTACCTGTATCTGTTGGCGCCGGACCGTGGTCAGTGCGGCAGGGCTTTCTCAATGGCCGCGATTGCCTTGGGATCGGTCGGCGCGACGCGGGTCGGGATCGCCGCCACGAACTGGCCGTCGGGGCCGATCAGGTATTTGTGGAAGTTCCAACTTGGCGCCTTGTCGCCGCCGCCGACCTCGGCCGCCCAGCGGTAGAAGGGATGCGCGCCCGCTCCCACCACAACCTGCTTTTCCGTCATCGGAAAGTCGACGGAGAAATTGGTTTCGCAGAAGGACTTGATCTCGGCTTCGCTGCCGGGCTCCTGGCCGCCGAAATCGTTCGACGGAACGCCGAGCACCACCAGGCCCCGGTCGCGATAGGTGTCCCACACGCTCTGCAGGTCGGCGTATTGCGGCGTGAATCCGCAGCGCGACGCGGTGTTCACGACCAGCACGGCCTTGCCGGCGAAATCGGCCATCGACATCGGCGCGCCGTCGATCGAGGTGAAGCTGAACTGATGTGCCGGTCCGGTCCCGGTTCCTGCGGCGTCGGCGGTCATGTCGTCCCCCATCAGGGCGCCCCCCATGGTAATCGTCAGCGCGGTTACGGCGCGCATCAGGTATTTAAGCATACCGCTGCTCCTTCCACGGGTCGCCCAGCATGTGATAGCCGCGGGACTCCCAGAAGCCCTTGATGTCGTGTTCGACGAAGCGAATCGAGCGAATCCATTTGGCGCTCTTCCAGAAATACAGCGCCGGCACGACGAGGCGGACCGGTCCACCATGCTCGCGGGTCAGCGCCGCGCCGTTCCAGTGGGTGGCGATCAGACTGTCATCTTCGTAGAGGTACTCGACCGGCAGGTTGGTCGTGTAGCCGTCATAGGATTTGATCAGCACGAATCGCGCCGTTTCGCGCGGCCGCACTTCGGCGATCAGGTCGCGGGTCGCGACGCCGGAGAATGTGTCGCCGAGCCGGGACCACGAGGTCACGCAGTGGATGTCGACAACGCGCTCCGATTGCGGGATCAGCGACAGCTCGCGGTAGTCGAAGCGGGTCGGCACGTCGACCAACCCCTCGACCGAGAGTGTCCAATCCTTGGCCGGGATGTTCGGATGGGTTCCGAGATCGAGCACCGGCCAGTCGCGCACCAGATGCTGGCCCGAGGGCAAGCGTCGGCCGGCGGGCGCTTGCGCGGCGCCGAATGCCTTTCGTTCGCGCGCCCATCGCTCCTTCTCGGAGACCAGCTTGGCGCGCTTGGTGGCGATGCGGGCGTCGTCGTTCATGCTCGGGAATATAAGACACGCTGGGGGGGACGGCAGGGGCGGGAACGGTTTTGTGATGCGCCGGCCCCTTTCCGGCGACGCCGCGTCCGGTCAGGCTGGGCCAAAACACACAGGAGGAAGCGACCATGGCGACCCTGTCGGAATTGCTCGCCGAAAACACCGCCGCGCGCCGCAAGATCCTGTCGGCGGACGACTGGGACGTGATTGACGGCTCAATCGCCGATCTTGCCACGACCGGCATCCGCAATGCGGTGCCGACTCCCGGCGCCGCCGCGCCTGCCTTCGCCCTACCGAATGCGCTGGGCCGGACCGTCTCGAGCGCCGACCTGCTGGCGCGGGGGCCGCTGGTGGTGAAGTTCTATCGCGGGGCGTGGTGCTCGTACTGCAATGTTGAAGTACGGGCGCTGATGGGCGTGCTGGACGAGATCCGGTCGCTTGGTGCCGACATGGTGGCGATCACGCCGGAGCTGCCGGACCAGATCGCGACCCTGCAGGAGAAGCACGACCTGAAATTCGAGGTGCTGTCCGACCTCGGCAATGCGATTGCGCGGCAATACGGGCTGGTCTGGACCCTGCCGCAGCGGGTCCGGGCGTTCTATGCGAAGATCGGCCTGGATCTCGAACGCTCGAACGGCGATGCAAGCTGGGAGTTGCCGATCCCCGGCAATTTCGTGGTGGCACAGGACGGCACAATTCTCGACGTCTTCGCCGAGCCGGACTATCGCATCCGCCAGGAACCGGCTGACGTGGTCGCGGTGCTGAGACGCCATCTCGGCCAGTAACCTGTCGAAACGCGAACGGCCCGCTCCTTTTGGGAACGAGCCGTGGCGACACACTGGAGGGCGGGCCTCAATACATGTGCTGACCGCCGTTGATGCTGAGCGTCGAGCCGGTGATGAACCCG
>JARGOG010000062.1 GCA_029212785.1 Thalassobaculaceae bacterium | reverse complement strand
GCCTATGCCTGCGACGTGACCTACGGCACGAACAACGAGTTCGGCTTCGACTATCTGCGCGACAATATGAAGTTCCGCCTGGAGGACATGGCCCAGCGGGAATTCCATTACGCCATCGTCGATGAGGTGGACTCGATCCTGATCGACGAGGCGCGCACGCCGCTGATCATCTCCGGCCCGGCCGACGACAGCTCGGACCTGTACCGCAAGATCGACGCGCTGATCCCGAGCCTGAACGAAACGCATTACGAGAAGGACGAAAAGCAGCGCACCGTCGCCCTCACCGACGAGGGCGCCGAGGAGGTCGAGCGGCTGCTGAACGAGTCCGGCATTCTGGAAAGCGGCGCGCTCTATGACGTGCACAACGTCAGCCTGGTGCATCACGCCAATCAGGCGCTCCGCGCCCACAAGCTGTTCTCGCGCGACACCGACTACATCGTGAAGGACGACAAGGTCGTCATCATCGACGAGTTCACCGGTCGCGCGATGGAGGGCCGACGCTACTCCGATGGCCTGCACCAGGCGCTTGAAGCCAAGGAACGGGTCACCGTCCAGAACGAGAACCAGACCCTCGCCTCGATCACCTTCCAGAACTATTTCCGCCTCTACCCCAAGCTTGCCGGCATGACCGGCACGGCGTTGACCGAGGCGGACGAGTTCCAGGAGATCTATGAACTCGAGGTCGTCGAGATTCCGACCAATGTCGCGGTCGCCCGAGCCGATGACGACGACGAGGTCTACCGGACGGCGAGCGAGAAATACGACGCGGTCATCGAAATGATCGAGGAGTGCCGCACCCGCGGCCAGCCGGTCCTGGTTGGCACCGTCTCGATCGAGAAGTCAGAATCCGTCGCCGCCCTGCTCCAGCAGCGCAAGATCCCGCACGAGGTTCTGAACGCCCGGTTCCACGAACAGGAAGCGCGGATCATCGCCCAGGCCGGTCGGCCGGGATCGGTGACGATCGCCACCAACATGGCCGGCCGCGGTACCGACATCCAGCTCGGCGGCAACATCGAGATGCGTCTGTCCCAGGCGCTGGACGGCGTGGAGGATGAGGCGAAACGCGCGCAGATCACCACCGAGATCACCGCCGATGTCGAGAGTGGCAAGGCAAAGGCGCTCGAGCAGGGTGGCCTCTGCGTGATCGCGACCGAACGTCACGAGAGCCGGCGTATCGACAACCAGCTGCGTGGCCGCTCCGGCCGTCAGGGCGACCCCGGCCGCTCCAAGTTCTTCCTGTCGCTGGAAGACGACCTGATGCGGATCTTCGGCTCCGACCGCATGGACGGCATGCTGAAGAAGCTCGGCCTCCAGGATGGCGAGGCGATCATCCATCCCTGGATCAACAAGGCGCTGGAGAAGGCGCAGCAGAAGGTCGAGGCGCGCAACTTCGAGATCCGCAAGCAGCTCCTGAAGTTCGACGACGTCATGAACGACCAGCGCAAGGTCGTCTACGAGCAGCGCCGCGAGATCATGCGCCAGCCGGATGTCCACGAGATGGTCACGGACATGCGCCACGAGGTGATCGAGGACGTGGTCTCCCGGACGGTGCCGGAGGGCGCCTATGTCGAGCAGTGGGACCTCGACGGGCTGCATGCCGAGGTGCTGCGCCTGCTCGGTCTCGACCTGCCGATCAAGGACTGGGGTAGGGAAGAGGGCATCGCCGAGCGCGAGATCCTGGAGCGGATCCGCGACGCCTCGAACCGGCGGATGGCCGAAAAGACGGTCAATTTCGGCCGCGACCTGATGCGCATGGCCGAGAAGCAGCTCCTGCTGCAGCTGCTGGACCAGCAGTGGAAGGACCACCTGCTGTCGCTCGACCACCTGCGTCAGGGCATCAATCTGCGGGCCTATGCCCAGAAGGATCCGCTGAACGAGTACAAGCGCGAGGCGTTCTCGCTGTTCGAGGCGATGCTGGCCGATCTGCGCCAGCAGGTGACGGCCGTGCTGTCCCATCTCGAGATCCGGACCCAGTCGCCGGAGGAGATCGAAGCCCGCGTGGCGGCCGAGCGTCTGGCCCACGAGGTGCACGAGACCCGGGCGGATCCCGCCCTTGCCAGCGACGTCATCGGCACCGTGGAAGACGACCGGGAAATTCGGGCGACCGGCACCGACGGCATGACCGCCCCCCAGCGCCCGGCCACCGGCCGCGTCACCGCGGCGAGCACGGATCCGAACGACCCGTCCACCTGGGGCAAGATCCAACGCAACGCGCCCTGCCCCTGCGGCTCCGGCAAGAAATATAAACACTGCCACGGCGCGCTCGGTTGACAGACGTACCGGGGGCCGCTTGTCCAGTTAGCTTGAACATAAGTATAACATAGTTATACTTGATTGTTCCGCCTGACGAGGACGTCTTCATGACCGTTACCAACAGGCCCACGCCCGACGCCAACGCCCTGCTCGCCGCTGCTGGGGCCGTTCTCAAGCGCGACGGGATCGAGGGCCTGACCGTGCGGGCCATCGCCAAACAGGCGAACACCACGACGATGGCGATCTACAGCCGCCTGGGCGGCAAGGACGGAGTGCTCGACGCGATCAACCGCGAGGGTTTCCTCGTCCTGAGCGACGCCCTCAAGCAGGCGCTGGCATCATCGCCAACGCCGGCCGCCAGCATCGCGTCCGTCTGCCGGACAGTGCGCAACTTCGCCGCCACCTATCCCAGCCACTACCGGGTCATGTTCGGCACGCCGCCGGAAGGGTACATCCGGAACGCGGCGGCGGAACAACGCGCCCGAGACATATTCACCCTGTTGCGCGAACCCGTCGCCGCCCTGATCGGCGACGGCACGGCATCGACGGATACCTACGCGCTGTTCGCGCTCTGCCACGGACTGATCGAAGGCGAGCGCGGCCCGATGGCGGGCATCCCACCCAGCCCCGACACCGCCTTCAGCGCCGCGATCGGCAGTGCGCTGAGGGCACTCGAGGCACGGGTCGCCGGGCCGGCGCAGAGTGTCGGTCCGACCCCGTACCCGGATATCGCCGAAATGCGGACCGAGGAGCGGATCGAGTATGCCGACCTTTCCGTGCGGGAGGAGCCGGCCCGGAACGCTCCCTGCCCCTGCGGCTCCGGCAAACGCTACAAGCACTGCCACGGCGCGACGTAGCGCCTGCCGTCCGGGCCCGCCGTCGGTCCCGGTCTTGTTCCGCCGGCCCAGCCGCCGCATGATCTGCGAAACAATCGACGATCAACAAACAAGAACGATATCCGGAGGAAACACATGAACGTCGACGCTCCGTCGTCCGTTCCGGCGTCGGCGATCCGCGACGCGATCGCCGCGCTCAAACAGGTTCTCGGCGACAAGGGCTGGCTCGAGGAGCCGACTGACACCCTGAAGTACCGCACCGACTGGCGTGGCGGGTCGGTCGGCGAAGCACTTCTGGTCGCCCGTCCCGACAGCACCGCCCAGGTCTCGGACGTCGTGCGGATCTGCCACGGCGCTGGGATCGCCGTCACCGCCCAGGGCGGCAATACGGGCCTGGTACTCGGCTCGATCCCGACGGAGCCGGTGCCTTCCGTCGTCGTCTCCCTGGAGCGCATGACCCGGATCCGCTCGCTGGATGCCGACAATTTCGCCCTGGTCGCGGAGGCCGGATGTGTCATCCAGACCCTGCAGCAGGCGGCGGCCGAGGTCGGCCGGCTCTATCCGCTGTCGCTCGCGTCCGAAGGGTCGTCCACGGTCGGCGGAACCCTGTCGACCAATGCCGGCGGCAACAACACGATCAAGTTCGGCAACGCCCGCGAGCAGGTGCTGGGCCTGGAGGTCGTCCTGCCCGACGGCACCGTGTTCGATGGCCTGAACACCCTGCGCAAGAACAACACCGGCTATGACCTGAAGCACCTGTTCATCGGGGCGGAAGGCACGCTCGGGATTATCACCGCCGCCGCCATGCGCCTGATGCCGGGGCCGAAGAAGCGCGAGACCGCGATGCTGTCGGTGCCGAACCCGGAAGCCGCCCAGGTGCTGCTGTCGCGCGCGCGGGAGCTGTCCGGCGACACGGTCATCGCCTTCGAGCTGATGCCGCGGCGCTGCATCGATCTGGCGATGGAATACATCGAGGGGATCGTGGATCCGATCGCCACGCCGTCGCCCTGGTACGTGCTGATGGAGATGGCGACCTCGTCGGAGATCGACGACCTGCGCGCCAAGCTGGAGGCGATCTTCGGCGAGGCGATGGAACGCGAGCTGGTGACCGACGGGGTGATCGCCGAGAGCGAGACCCAGCGCGCCCAGATCTGGCGGATCCGCGAGGAGCAGGCCGAGGCCGGCCGGCGCGCCGGCAGCGCGATCTCCTGCGATGTCTCGGTGCCGGTTAGCCGGGTCGCCGAGTTCCTGGCCCGCGCCAAGGAGATGTGCGAGCGCGAGCTGGAGGGGGTGGTGCTGAACACCTTCGGGCATATGGGCGACGGCAACATCCACTACGGCATCCGCAAGCCGGACGCGATGAGTGTGGAGGCCTGGGCGCAGCGCAAGGGCGACATGTCGGACAAGATCAGCGCGCTCTGCGCCGAGTTCGGCGGCAGTTTCTCCGCCGAGCACGGCATCGGCGGCCTGAAGCGCGACGACTTCCGCCGCTACACCCCGCAGAGCCGGGTCGATCTGATGCAGGCCATCAAGGCGGCGATCGATCCGGACGGCGTGATGAACCCGGGCAAGATCTTCTAGGCGTTAGACGTCTCTCCCGTCTTCCCGGCCCTGCGCCGGGACCCAGGAAAGGGGCGGCTGGAGCGGTCGAAGCTAAGCCGAAACGCTCCAGCAAGCGGCCCCCCGGATCCCGGCCGAGGCCGGGAAAACACGTGTGGATGGAAGTACCCCTCACTCCCCCGCCTGGACCGCCAGCGGCCGGGTGCGGGGCAGGAAGGCGACCGCCACGGCAATCACCGCCGCACAGGCCGCGCAGATCAGGAACAGGGTCGAGAACCCGGCGCCATAGGCGTGCAGCCCGGAGATCGCCGGCACCGCCGTCGCCGCGATGGCGAAGGACAGCACGTACTTGATCGCATAGACCCGGCCACGCCAATGCTCCGGCGTGTTGCGGGCGACCAGGGTGTCGGTGATCGGGATCTGGCCGAACACCAGCATCATCATCGCCAGGGACACCGCCAGCATGACCGACCCGGTCACCTGGGCCGCCACCAGGAAGATCGCGACATCCCCGATCGCCAGCAGCAGGAACACCAGCTTGGCCGAATACCGGTCGATCAGGTGCCCGACCGCGATCTGGGTGAAGGCGGCCACCGCATAGACCAGGGCGATCAGCGAGCCCGCCTCGGTCCCGCTCACCGCCAGCGAGGCGACCTGCTTGTCGTCGAACACTTTGGGCAGGGAGATCGTGGTGGCGTTGAAGATGAAACCGCCGAAGGCCGTGGCGATGAACACCACCGTCAGCACCATCTTCCAGTCGGCCGAGGGCTCGGCCCCCGACTTGCGCGCGGTGGCCCCGGCCTGGGTCGCCGCCTGGCCGGCGGAAGAGCGGCAATGGGCAATCCACAGCAGGCCAATGGCGATGGCGATCACGCCCGGCACCAGGAAGGCCATGCGCCACCCCGCCAGATCGGCGAGCGCGCCCGCCACCAGGGCCGACGCGGCGACGCCCATATTGCCCCACACCCCGTTGACGCCGAGGCGCCGGCCGACCTTGCCGCCGGCCGCCGCCGCCCCTTGGCTCACCATGGCGATGCCGACCGGGTGGTAGATCGCGGCGAACATGCCGATCAGGAACAGGCACACGGCGATCTGCCACCGCTCCTGGGCGAAGCCGGTCAGGGCCGTCATCGCCCCGATGCCGATGAAGAACACCGCCAGCATGGTCTCGCGGCTCCAGCGGTCGGCAAGCCAGCCGGCCGGTAGGGAAAACGCCCCGAAAGCAATGAAACCGCCGGTCGACAGCACCAGGATTTCGGCATAGCTCGCGTCCATCTCGACCGCCATGATCACGGCCACGGCCGGGAACAGCAGCATCATCAGATGGTCGACCGCATGGCCGAGATTGAGGAACAGAAACCGACTATCGACTCGCATAGGGCCCTCCCAAGGCTTGATTGCCACCATACTCCCTCTTGCCCGACTTGCCGTCTTTCGATAGACCGTCAATCGATGTTGCAAACAGGACAAGCTTCGATGGACAAGGCGATGCTTGGCGGCGGCAGCCCCGACGTCCGTGACCGCCAGCACTGGCCGAAGGCGATCGTCGGCTATGCGGTCGACTACGAGCGCGGCCACTCCACCGGCTGGCATCACCACGACCGCGACCAACTGGTCCATGGCGAGCGCGGCGTGATGGCGGTGCGCACCGATGACGGCGCCTGGATCGTGCCGGCGGGCTATGCCGTGTGGGTCCCCGCCGGCGTGGTGCACGAAGTCCGCGCCGCCTCCGCCGCCGCCATGCGCACGCTCTATCTGCGTCGCGATGCCGGCGTGCCGGTCGGCGCACGGTGCCGGGTCGTCGGCGTTCCATCCCTGGTACGCGAGCTGATCGCCAAGGTCGTCACCCTGCCCCGCGAGTATCCGGAGGCGGGACCGGAGGCGCGGCTGGTCGCCGTGCTGGCCGATGAGTTGGCAGAGCTGCCATCGGCGCCGCTCGACCTGCCGCTGCCGCGCGACCGCCGGGCGCTCGCCGTGGCCGAGCAGTTGATCGCCGATCCGGCCGACGGGCGGGAACTCGCCGACTGGGGCCGCGATGTCGGTGCCAGCGGGCGCACATTGGCCCGGCTTTTCCAGGCCGAGACGGGGCTGTCCTTCGGGCGCTGGCGCCAGCGCCGCCGACTGCTCGCGGCCCTGGAGCGGCTGGCCGCCGGCGATCCGGTGACGGGGGTCGCCCTTGACCTCGGCTATGCCAGCCCCAGCGCCTTCATCGCCATGTTCCGCCGCACCCTCGGTGCCCCGCCGACCCGCTACCTGAAGGCACCGACCGCCGCCGAAGGACCCGCCGCATGACCGAGCCTCGCTTCCGCAATGCCCGCCTGACCGACGGCCGTACCGTCGACATCGTGATCCGCGACGGGCTGTTCGCCGGCTTCGAGGCGCCGGCGCAAACGCATGACGGCGAGGATCTCGGCGGCAAGCTGGTGCTGCCGGGGCTGATCGACGGGCATATCCATCTGGACAAGACGTTCCTCGGCCTGCCTTGGCGACCGCACCGGGCCGGACCAACCGTGCCCCATCGGATCGCCGCGGAAAAGGACGGCCGGGCCGACCTGCCGGTGAGTGTCGAGGAGCGGGCGAAGACCTTCCTCGCTCGCGAAACCTGCCTCGGTACCGTGGCCCTGCGCAGCCATGTGGACATCGACCCGGACAGCCGGCTCGACCATCTGCACCAGGTGATGGCGGCGCGCGATGCTTTCGCCGGCATCATCGATGTGCAGCTCGTCGCCTTCCCCCAGTCCGGCGTGCTGATCGCGCCGGGGGTGGCGGATCTGCTGGACGCCGCCCTCAGCGACGGGGCGGAGCTGATCGGCGGCATCGACCCGGTCGGGATCGAGAGCGACCTGGACGGCCATCTCGACCTGATCTTCGACCTCGCCGAAAAGCACGGCGTCGGCATCGACATCCACCTGCACGATCCGGGACACAAAGGCGCGCAGGAACTCCGGGCGATCGCCGACCGGACGGCGGCGCTGGGGATGCAGGGCAAGGTGACGGTCAGCCATGCCTTCGCGCTGGCCACCGTGGACGACCGAACGCTGGACCTGACCATGACCGCGCTGCGGGACGCCGATGTGGCGATCTTGACCAGCGCGCCGGGCACGGGTGCCCTGATCCCTGTGGCGGCGCTGCGCGCGGCGGGGGTGCGGGTCTTCGCCGGGTCCGACAATGTGCGCGACGCCTGGTCGCCCTTCGGCAATGGCGACATGCTCGAACGGGCGATGCTGGTGGCCTACCGCGCCGGGCTGCGCACCGACGACGGGATCGCGCTGGCTTTCGACCTGGCGACGGGCGCCGCGGCCCAAGCGATCGGCTACGGCCCCTACGGACTCGAAGTCGGGGCGCGCGGCGACTTCATCGCGGTCGATGCCGAGACCCTGGCCGAGGCGGTGGTCGACCGCCCGCCGCGGGCGCTGGTGGTCAAGGGCGGACGGGCGGTGGCGCGGGACGGGGCGCTGGTCTAACTCTCCTCCCGTCATCCCGGGACGCCCGAAAGACGGGGCCGGGACCCAGCCGCTTTCGCTCGGGCAGGGTCCCGGCCGACCTCCAGGTCGAGCCCGGAGATCGCCGGGATGACGGGTGTAGGTGCTGGGCGGCTCAGCGCTTGTAGGGGTAGAAGCTCACGTCGTTGAACAGGGAATTCTCCTGCTTTTCCAACGCGCCGAGCTTGGCGCTTTCCTGGGTGTAGGCGATCCAGTCCGGATCCTTCCACATGGCGGCGCGCTTGGCCTCGCGGTCGCCGGCGCTCTCATAGGCCCAGATGTGGATGTAGCAGTTCGGATCACCGGTCTCGCATTTGGCGTACAGGACCGGCTCGCCCAGGTGCTTGGCCTGGGGGGTCTTGCCCAGACGCTCATAGACCTCGAGATGTTTGGCGATGGTGCCGGGGCGGCAGGTGTATTTGCGGACGTCGAACAGCATGGTCGTCTCCTCCTGGATCTCGTTCTGGCGAGTGCCGCCGCGAGAGTAGCGCAGGCGACCGGCGGCGAAAGCCCCTCGGTTGACCGCCGGTAAAAGCAGGTTGCGTCGACCGGGGTGCATGCCGTCAACTTCGCAGGTGCGAAACCGGACAGCAGGACTGCTCCATGCCTCCCTCCGACACCACGAAAAGCGGGCGCCTTCGGGTCGCTGTCATCGGCCTTGGCGGGATCGGCGGTGTCGCCGCCGGCGCGCTGGCCCATGCCGGGCGCCATGACGTCATCGCCTGCGGCCGCCGGCCGCTGAAGCGCATGACGGTCGACCTGCCGGACGAAAGTGTCGAGGTGCCGCTGACCGTGGTGACGGACCCGGGTCAGGTCTCGCCGGTCGACTGGGTGCTGCTGACCACCAAGGCCCAGGACACCGGCAGCGCCGGCGACTGGCTGCGCGCGCTGTGCGGACCGCAGACCACGGTCGCGGTCATGCAGAACGGTATCGACCACGCCGACCGGATCGCCCCTTATGCCGGCGAGGCCGCCGCTCTGCCGGTGATCGTCTACTACAACGGCGAGCGGATCGCCGACGATCATGTTCGCATGCGCCATATCAGCGAGGCCGATGTCGCCCTGCCGGAGACCGACGCGGCCCGGGCCTTCGCCGAGTTGCTGGCGGGCACGCCGATCCAGCCGATCCTGGCCGCCGACTTCACCGCCCGGCTCTGGCAGAAGCTGCTGATCAACATCGTCGTCAACCCGATGACGGCGCTGACCCGTCAGCGTCAGGGCGTGCTGCAACGCCAGGACATCCAGGTCCTCACCACCGCGCTGCTCGAAGAGGCGGTCGCCGTCGCCCAGGCAGAGGGGGCGGGGCTGCCGCCGACCGCCGCCGCCGATACGCAGCGCCTGGTGCTCACCTTCCCGCATGATGCGGGTTCGTCGATGTATTTCGATGCGCTTGCCGGCCGGCGGCTGGAGGCCGGCGCGCTCACCGGTGCGGTGGTCCGCGCCGGGGCCAAGCACGGCATCCCCACGCCGATGAACAACACGATGCTCACCCTGCTGAGCGGCCTGAGCGACGGAATCGCGTAGCGCGACCTGCCGCCCCCCCGCCGACTTCCTGGACGCGCGGCGTGCGATCCAGGCCCCATACGCGCGTCTACATGGATCCTGGATTGTCCCTGCGGGCCGTCCAGGAAGTCGATGGAGAGGAATGCGATGGTGGAGATTGCGACAGCCGGGAGCGTGATCGGACGCGACTTCAGGTCAGGCCGATCGCCTTCGCCTCCGCCGCCAGGGACTCGCGGAAATCCGGATGGGCGATGGCGATCAGGGCCTGGGCCCGCTCGCCGAGCGACCGGCCTTTCATGTCGGCCATGCCGAACTCGGTGACGATGAAATGGGTGTCGACCCGCGGATCGGTAACCGCGGTATTGGCGAGCTGCGGCACGATCCGGCTCACGGCGCCGCCCTTGGCTGTGGCATGCAGGGCGATGAACGATTTGCCGTGCGGGGCCAGATAGGCGCCGCGCACGAAGTCGAGCTGACCGCCGGTCCCGCTGAACTGGTGGCCGTTCAGCGCCTCGGAGTTCACCTGCCCCGTCAGATCGACCTGCAGGGCGGCGTTCACCGAGATCATGTTCCGGTTCTTGCGGATCACCGCGGGGTTGTTCACCCAGGTCGCCGGGTAGCCGACGATGGATGGGTTGTCGTCCATGAAGTCGTACATGTCGGCATCGCCGAGCGCCAAGGTGAACACATGCTTGTAGCGCAGGGTCGTCTTGGCCTCGCCGGTGATCGCCCCGCGCCGGATCAGGTCGATCATCGGCGGCGACAGCAGCTCGGAATGGATGCCGAGCCGCTTGTGGCCGCGGAGTTCGGCCATCACCGCCAGGGGAACCCCGCCGATGCCCATCTGCAAGGTCGCCTCGTTCGGGATCAGCGGCGCGATCGCCTTGCCGATCGCCAGGTCCTCGGCCCCCGGCGGCTGGGACGACAGCTCCATCAGCGGCGCGTCATGCGCGATCACCGCATCGACCTGACTCACATGCAGCAGGCTCTCGCCGAAGGTTCGCGGCATGTTGCGGTTGACCTCGACGATCACCCGGCGGGCCGAACGGACCAGCTCCGCCGCGTAGTCCGGGTTGGTGCCGAGGCTGAAATGCCCGGAACGGTCCATCGGCGAGACCGTGGTCACGAAGGTGTCGGGCCGGATCTGCTCGGTCAGCAGCCGGCCGACCTGGTGGAACATGGAGGGTACGAAATGCACCCAGGTCTCGCCGCGCTTCAGGCCCTCCTCGGCGAAGGCGCGGTCGTGGCCGCTCATGAACAGCACGTTGAGCTTGAGCACATCCATCAGGTCGGGTTTCAGGATGGTCTCGGTCGCCGCCTTGTTGGCGTGCATGTAGTAGAGGTTCAGGCGACTGAGTCCACGACGCTCCCGCGCGCGGTCGGCCAGGGCCGCCATGAAGGCCGGCGGCATCGCCACCCCCATGCCCAGCACCAGGTTGCTGCGGTCGTCCAGGCTGTCCGCCGCGTCCCGTGGATTGACGGTCTTGGCGGCGAGGTCGGCCTCGTATCCCATCTTCCAGCTCCCAGGGTCAGCCCATCACGTTGTAGCCGTTGTCGACATAGACCACGTTGCCCGTCATGCCCTGGGCGGCGCCCGAGGCCAGGAACGCCGACACATTGCCGACCTGTTCGGTGGTGACGAGCGCGTGGTTCGGCGCCCGCGCCGCCGCCTGATCCATCAACTCGTCGAACCGGTCGATGCCGGACGCCGCCCGGGTCTTCAGCGGGCCGGGCGACAGCGCAAAGACCCGGATGTTCTTCGGCGCCAACTCGACCGCCAGATAGCGCACGCTCGCCTCCAGCGCCGCCTTGACCGGCCCCATCAGGTTGTAGCGGTCGACGACCTTCTCGGCGCCGTAGTAGCTCATGGTCATCAGCGATCCGCCGTCGGTCATCAGCGGCTCGGCGCGGCGGGCCATGCGGATGAAGGAGTGACAAGACACGTTCATCGCCATGTCGAACCCCTCGCGCGAGCAATCAGCGACCCGGCCGTGCAGGTCGTTACGCGGGGCGAAGGCGATGGAATGCAGCAGGAAATCGAGTTTGCCCCAGCGGTCCCGAACCGCCTTGAACAGCGCCTCGACCTGCCCGTCCTCGCGCACGTCGCAGGGCAGGAACAGAGCCGCCTCCAATGCCGTGCTCAACGGTTCGGTATAGGGCCGCGCCTTGTCGTTCAGATAGGTGACCGCGAGGTCGGCGCCCGCATCACGGAATGCCCGCGCGCAGCCATAGGCGATCGACCGGTCGTTGGCGATGCCGACGACGAGCCCCTTCTTTCCCTGAAGCGATACACTCATGAGCCGATCCCGTGTCTGTGATCGGAGCGGTCCGAAACCGTCCAATGTGAGCCGTGTCTTATTGCGCAGTGCAGCGCAGTTGGCGCAACCGCGCCGTGATCCAAATCAAGAAAGCTTCACATTTGCCGCGCCGCCGTGCTCAGCTAGCGCGATGATTTCGATCACCCATGGCGACTGGTTCGAGGCGCCGAAGCCAGCCGCCGCCGATCATCTGATCTGCGCCATCGGCGACGTGCACGGCCGCGCCGACCTGCTGGAACCGCTTCTGGAGACATTGGCCGAGGACACGTCCGGACCGGGGGTCGAGCGCGTGACCAATATCTTTCTCGGCGACCTGATCGATCGCGGTCCCGCAGTGAAGGACACGCTCGGCCTCGCCGCCGGCGGGCTGGCCATGTTCTGCGACGGCCGGGTTCCGGTCGAGGACATCCTGCTTCTCGGCAATCACGATGCCTGGCTGAAGGCGGCGCTGGAGGAGCGGCTGCATATGGACGAGCTCCATGTCTGGTATGCCAACGGCGCGATCGAGACCTGGCACGACTTCGCCGTCGCCGCCTCCGACCGTCCGGACCGGATCGTCGATACCCTGCGCCGAAACATGCCGGAGATCGTGTTGCAGGCGATCGAGCGCATGGTGCCCATGCATCGGATCGAGGATTGGGTGTTCGTGCATGCCGGACTCGACCCGCGCCGGCCGCTTGATGATCAGCCCACGGAGGTCGTCACCTGGATCCGCGACGCCTTCCTGGAGCCCGAGGGCGGATGGCCGTTCGACGTGGTGGTGGTGCACGGTCACACACCGGAGGAGCCGTACGAAGAACCGACGATCCGGCGCCACCGCATCAACCTGGACACCGGTGCGGTGTTCACCGGCGTGCTGACCGCGATCCAGATCCGCAACGACCGGATGCGCTTCGTGCAGGCGTCGGGTTGAGGATCAGCGGCCGGGCGGCTTGACCGTCGTCGCCCCCCAGATCGGACCGTGATCGGCGCTCTGCACCAGGATCGCGATGCCGCCATCCACCTCGGTCCAGGCCATGGCCGGCACGCTCAGGGTGACGCCGGGGCCGTGGAATTCGCCGATCTTGCGGATCGCGCGGACCACGTTGAAATCCTCCAGGCGCAGGCCGGAATTCTCGCCGCGGCGGATTTCGGTGACGTGCCGTGCGTCATAGGCGACGGCCAGCACGTCGGCCGGGCCGGGCATGCCGACATCCTCGATCTCGGCCCGCAGCGCGCCATCGACCAGGGCCGCATGGACTTGGACCGTGTGCCGGGCGGTCGGATCGGCCGTCAGGCGCTCGCCGATCAGGGTATCGACCGCGCGGCGATCCGAGCCGACCGCATCCACCTCGCCGTCGATCACCATCTGCGGCGTGTAGATCGTGCGGTTGCCGAGAGACTGCCGATAGGCCCGCTGGCGCGCCGTATTGGTCGGATCGGCGAAGGGGTCACGCCAACCGATATAGTCCCAGTAGTCGATGTGATAGGCGAGCGCGACGACGTCGTCCCGCGCCGCCAGCCGGCCGAGATAGGCGTCGGCCGGGGGGCAGGAGCTGCAGCCCTGGCTGGTGAACAGTTCGGCGACGACCGGTCGGGCGGTGAGTCCCACGGCCCGACCGGGGCGCGTCAGGCCGGTGACGCCGAGACCGGCGGCGGCAAGCGCGGAGAAGGAGCGGCGCGTGATCATGGCGCCGAGACTACGCCCTAGTTGTAGCTCACTTGAATTGAAGAAGGCGTGAGCGCGGCTGACGGTTCGTCGGACGCGATCGGCCGCATGATGTCCCAGACATATTCGTTGCCGAAGAAAACGACCGTATCGGTCACGAAAACCGAGCCCGCCAGCGCCGCGGCGATCGGCGCGCCCGCACCCAGCGTGTAGCCGAGCAGGAAGATCCGCCCGCTGTTCACCGCCTGAAACAGCAGGGATTTCTTCAGCAGCGTCGTCTCGGTGGTTTCCGCAAGCGTCGGACCCTCCCGCTGCCACATGTACTCGAAACCGTAATACAGCCCGGCCGCCGATGCCGCATTGGCCACGACGAAACCGCCGACCACGATCGCGTGCCCGCCGATCAGTGCATCGAACAGCAGCAAGTCCGTCGCGTTCGCCATGGCCTGAAAGGTGATGGTCTTGTACAGGGTCCGCTGCCAGGACGGCAGGTCGCCGCGCTGCGACGGCAGAACCGCCAACGGGGCCTCGGTCGCCTGAACCTCAAGTGCCTCGACAGTGGCTGTCTGATCCTGCAGGCGCCACTGCGCCTCGGCCGGCATCGCGAAACCGGTAGCCATCGCCAGCATGGCGATTGCGATCACATATGACGGCAATGTCCGCATCATGTTGCGTGTCCTCCACAATCCGCCGCGCCCCGCCTCGCATCGGATCCCTGGAAGATTACCACCTCGCCCTGTGGTGGCATACATCTGTTGACCGGGCATCCGTTGACCGGGCATCCGTCAGTCGGCTCGATGCCCGTCTGGCCGGTTCTCCGGCGGAACCGGCGGGGCGTCATCGGCAATCTCGAAGGGTGGCATCGCCTCGGCGATCCCCGGAATGCGCCCGATCGCCTGTTCCGCCCGGCGAAACCTGGTGTTCACGGCCAGCGACGCGTACCCGTGGACGTAGCTCCACACCATGATCTCGACCGCCGCCCGGGTGACCGGCATGCCGTTGATCCGCGGCACCAGTGGCGCGCAGACCTCGCTCAGGACCGCGTAGGATTCATCGCCCGCCGCCCGTAGCTCCTGGGAGTCGGAATCGCCGCGGCGGATCGAGAATGCCAACCGAAACAGCGCCTGATTCTCCTCCGCGAAGGCCAGATATCCTTCGGCCGCCGCCACGAGCTGAGCCCGCGGACCCGAATCCGCCGCCGCCATCGCCTGGCGCATCGAATCGCGCATCCGTCGGAACCCCTCGGCGACGATGGCCGCGACCAGCGCGTCGAGATTGGCGAAATGATTCTTCGGCGCCGCATGGGAAACCCCAGCGCGGGACGCACATCCCCGCAAGGTCAGCGCGTCGAGCCCCAGCTCGTCCAGAATCTCCAATCCGGCCCGGACAAGCGCGTGCCGCAGGTTTCCGTGGTGATAGGCCATCCCCCAAGGTACCGGCAGGATATTTCCGCTGTCAATTTCGCGTTGACGACCCGACGACCGATCGATATTTACATCGTAAATATCCCATTGGAGATTCCGAGATGCTTACAAGATTCATGGCATCCGCATGCGTCACGATTGCGGCAGCCGGCATCCCCACCGCGGTCGCTCTGGCGCCGATGCCGGCATGGGGCGAAGAGGCGAAGCCGGACCCGGCGGAGAGCCCGTGGCGCGTCACCCTCGGCGCCGGCGCGATCTATCACCCGGACTATCTCGGCTCGGACGAGTACGAACCGGTGCCGTTCCCCGTGGTGAAGATCGAACGCGGCGCCCTCTATGTGAAGACCGAAGGCCCGGGGTTGAAGGCGAATGTCATGCCGCACGGCCTGTTCGAGTTCGGTCCGATCGTCAAATACGGGGAAGGCCGCTCCGACGTCGAGGACGCCATCGTCGACCGGTTGCCGGAAATCGACGACGCCGTCTGGCTCGGCCTGTTCGCCGGCTACACCGAAAAAGGGATCTTCGGCGACCGCGACTCCCTCGGAGTCGAAATCGAGGGGCTGAAGGCCGCGACCGACGACAACGGCACCACCGTGACCCTCGGCGCCGAATACGGCCTGCAGGCGACCAAGCGGCTGTCGCTCTCGATCGGCACGTCGGCGACCTATGCGGACACGGATTACGCCCAGACCTATTTCTCGGTGGATACCGCCGGTGCCGCAGCCAGCGGCCTGTCGCAATATGCCGCCGGTAGCGGCCTGCGCGACGTCGCGCTGAAGCTGAGCGCGCGCTACGCCATCACCCGCGAGATCGGTCTCGGCGCCATTGCCGGCGTGTCCCGACTGGTCGGCGATTTCGCCGACAGTCCGATCGTGGAGGAACGCGGCAACGCGACCCAAGCCTTCGGCGGATTGTTCCTGACCTACACGTTCTGACCGGATCCTGCCAGGCGAGCCGGCAAAAGCGAACGGGCGCCCCCGAGGGAGCGCCCGTCACTATGTCCGGGTGCTGGACCGCAGGAGTTACGCGGCCTGACTGAGGGTGCGCAGGACGTAATGCAGGATGCCGCCATGCTGGTAGTACTCGACCTCGTTGGCGGTATCGATCCGGCACAGCAGCTCGATCGTCTTGGTCGTGCCGTCGGCATAGGTGATGGTCATCGGCACCGGCATGCGCGGGGTGATGCCCTCGGAAATGCCGGTGATGTCGAAGGTCTCCTCGCCGGTCAGACCGAGCGACTTGCGGTCCATGCCGTCCGGGAACTGCAGCGGCAGCACGCCCATGCCGACCAGGTTCGAGCGGTGGATACGCTCGAAGCTCTCGACGATGACCGCCTTGACGCCCAGCAGACGGGTGCCTTTGGCCGCCCAGTCACGGGACGAGCCGGTGCCGTATTCCTTGCCGCCGATCACCACCAGCGGAGTGCCGGCCTCGGCGTATTTCATCGCCGCGTCATAGATCGGCATCTGCTTGCCGTTGGTCACCAGCTTGGTCATGCCGCCGGATACGCCCGGGGTCATCTCGTTCTGCAGACGGATATTCGCGAAAGTGCCGCGCATCATGATCTCATGATTGCCGCGCCGCGCGCCGAACGAGTTGAAGTCGGTCGGCCGGATCTGCCGCTCGATCAGGTAGTCACCCGCCGGGCCGTCCTTCTTGATCGAACCGGCCGGAGAGATGTGGTCGGTGGTGATCGAGTCGCCCAGCATCGCCAGCGCCCGCGCGCCCTTGATGTCGGTGATCTCGCTCGGGTCCTTCGGCATGCCGACGAAGTACGGCGGGTTCTGCACGTAGGTCGATCCGTCGTTCCAATCGTAGGTCAGGCCGCCGGACACCTTGACATCCTGCCACTCCTTGCCGCCGTGGAACACGTTGGCATAGCGCGAGCGGTACATCTCCGGCGTCAGCCTCGCCTGGATCGTCGCGGCGATCTCATGGTTGCTCGGCCAAATGTCGCGCAGGTACACCGGGTTACCGTCGGAATCTTCGCCCAGCGGGTCGTTGTTGATGTCGACGAACATCGAGCCGGCAATGGCATAGGCGACAACCAGCGGCGGCGAGGCCAGATAGTTGGCCTTCACATGCGGGTTCACGCGGCCTTCGAAGTTACGGTTGCCCGACAGCACCGAGCAAACCGCCAGATCACCGGCCTCGACCGCGGCGGCGATCGGATCGGCCAGCGGGCCGGAGTTGCCGATGCAGGTGGTGCAGCCGTAGCCGACCAAGTTGAAACCAAGCTGGTCGAGCGGTGTCTGCAGGTCGGCGGCCTCCAGGTAGTCGGTGACCACCTGCGAGCCCGGAGCCAGCGAGGTCTTGACCCACGGCTTCACCGTCAGGCCCTTGGCGAGCGCCTTCTGGGCGACCAGGCCGGCGGCGATCATCACGCTCGGATTCGAGGTGTTGGTGCAGCTGGTGATGGCGGCGATCACGACGTCACCGTCGCTCAGTTCGTAATTCGCACCCTCGACCTTGGCCGACCGCTTGGTGCCGGTGCCGTCGCCGAGTGTCGACTTCAGCGCCGACTGGAAGTTGCCCGCGGCCTCGGTCAGCAGAACGCGATCCTGCGGACGCTTCGGTCCGGCCAGCGACGGGACCACGGTCGACATGTCAAGCTGCAGCATGTCGGTGAACTCAGGGTCGGTGGAATCGTTGTCCCGCCACATGCCATTGGCCTTGGCATAGGCCTCGACCAGCTGCACCCGGTCCTCGTCGCGACCGGTGAAGCGCAGATAGTTGATGGTCTCGGCGTCGACCGGGAAGAAGCCGCAAGTCGCCCCGTATTCCGGCGCCATGTTGGCGATCGTCGCGCGGTCGGCCAACGGCAGGTCGGCGAGGCCGGGTCCGAAGAACTCGACGAACTTGCCAACCACACCCTTGGCGCGGAGCATCTGGGTAACCGTCAGCACCAGATCGGTCGCGGTCGCTCCCTCCGGCATCTTGCCGATCAGCTTGAAACCGATGACTTCCGGCACCAGCATCGAAATCGGCTGACCCAGCATCGAGGACTCGGCCTCGATACCGCCCACGCCCCAGCCCAGCACGGCCATGCCGTTGACCATGGTGGTGTGGCTGTCTGTGCCGACCAGCGTGTCCGGATAGGCGAGGGTCTCACCGCCCTCGTCCTTGGTCCACACGGTCTGCGCCAGATATTCCAGGTTCACCTGGTGGCAGATGCCGGTTCCCGGCGGGACGACACGGAAGTTGGTGAAGGCCGACTGGCCCCATTTCAGGAACTCATAGCGCTCCTTGTTGCGCTCGAATTCCGCCTCGACATTGTGCTTGAACGATTCCGGACCGCCGAATTCATCGACCATGACCGAGTGGTCGATGACCAGATCGACCGGCGAAAGCGGATTGATCTTGGTCGGGTCGTCGCCAAGCTTCTCCATCGCGTCGCGCATGGCGGCGAGATCGACCACGGCCGGCACGCCGGTGAAGTCCTGCATCAGCACACGGGCCGGACGATAGGCGATCTCGCGCGCCGACTTGCGGGTCTTCGCCCAGTCGGCCATCGCGGTGATGTCTTCGCCGCTGACGGTCACGCCGTCCTCATAGCGCAGCAGATTCTCCAACAGGACCTTCAGCGAATAGGGCAGGCGCGCGACCTCGGGGTGCGCGGCCTCAAGCTTGGTAAGGTCGTAGTAGGTGTAGGTCTTGCCGGCGACGCTCAGGGTCGCCTTGGTTTTGAAGCTGTCCAGGCCCGCAGTCATGTGTGTCTCTCCTCGATATGATGGCAGCAGCCAGTTGGCGGCGAAGTCTCGCGACTGAAATAAGTCTCTCGACTGCGCGGCCGTCCGAGGTGCGCCTCGGCCCGGTCGGCTCGATGCGGGCTCGCGCCCGTCTTTATTTGGCGCCGTTATATCGCCGCCACCCGCCGACGCAAAGGGATTCAAATGATTGAAGATGTCGGGGTGGGTCGATTATCGGCAATGATCGGGGATTGCCTGCGCGTCCCGGCGCACCCATTCTCCGCGCCATGGAGACGATCTGGGGCAATGTGCTGTCGATCGACGGCCGCGGCGTGCTGCTGCGCGGCCCGTCCGGCAGTGGCAAATCCGACCTCGCCCTGCGGCTGATCGACAGCGGCGCCAACCTGGTCGCCGACGACCGGGTCGAACTCGCCCGCGAGGGCAACAGTCTGATCGCCCGTGCGCCGGAATCCCTGTCGGGCAGGATGGAGGTCCGCGGCATCGGCATCGTGTCGGTCCCCACGGTCCAGCGCGCCGCCCTCGTCCTCGTGGTCGATCTCGTACCGCCCGAACAGGTGCCGCGCATGCCCGATCCCGGCCGCTGGACCCATCTCGGCATATCCATGCCGCTGATCGCGCTGCATGCGCTGGAGGCTTCGGCGGCGGCCAAGGTGCGTCTCGCCGTGCGCCAGGTATCGACCGGATGACCGCGACTCTGTCGATCATCCTGGTCACCGGGCTCAGCGGCGCCGGGCGTACCACCACCCTCAAGGTGCTAGAGGATCTCGGCTACGAGGCGGTGGACAATTTGCCGCTCAGCCTGATGCCGGCTCTGCTGGCGCCGCGCGAGACGGCGGGACGGATCGCCGTCGGTATCGACCCCCGCACCCGTGGCTTCGCCGTCGACCCGCTCGCCGACATCATCGCCGAGCTGACGGCGCGCCCCGATATCGACCTGCGCGTGGTCTTTCTCGACTGCGACGACGATGTGCTGATCCGCCGCTTCACCGAGACCCGGCGCCGCCACCCGCTTGCCACGGACCGGCCGATCGCCGACGGCATCGCCATCGAGCGCGAGATGCTGGCACCGGTGCGCGATCTGGCGACCGCCGTGATCGATACCAGCTCCTCCAGCCTCGGTGAGTTCCGCGCGAACCTGATCTCCTCGCTGGCGCTGGAAGCCGGTCGGGCGATGACGGTGACCGTGGTCTCCTTCGCCTTTCGCAGCGGGTTGCCGCGCGAGGCCGATCTGGTCTTCGACGTCCGATTTCTCGCCAATCCGCACTACGTGCCCGAACTCCGCCCGCGCGATGGACGCGATCCCGATGTCGGCGCTTTCGTCGCGACGGATCCCGGTTTCGCGCCGTTCTTCGAGACGCTGACCCGACTGATCGAACCGCTACTGCCGCGCTACGAAAGCGAGGGGAAGAGCTACCTGACGGTCGCCATCGGCTGCACCGGGGGCAAGCATCGGTCGGTCCACGTGGCCGAGCGGCTGGCCGAGTGGTTGAAGAGTGCCGGAACTCCTGTCACGCTCCGCCATCGTGATCTGCCCCGCGAGGCGGTTGGCACGACTTCAACATGAGCAAAAACGCACGGAAAACATCGTGATTGGTATTGTTCTGGTGACCCATGGTCGCCTCGCGGACGAACTCAAATCGGTGCTGGAACACGTCGTCGGCCCGCAAACGGACATGGCGACCGTCTGCATCGGCCCGGAAGACGATATGGAGCAGCGGCGCACCGAGATCATGGATCGGGCGAAGGAGATGGACGGCGGCGACGGCGTCATCGTCCTGACCGACATGTTCGGCGGCACGCCCTCCAACCTGGCGATCTCGATCATCGACCGGCCCGGCGTCGAGGTCATTGCCGGCGTCAATCTGCCGATGCTCATCAAGCTCGCCAGCGTGCGGGCGGAGTCCTCGCTCGGCGAGGCGAGTGTGGCGGCGCGGGATGCCGGACGAAAATACATCTCGATCGCGTCCGAGGTTCTGGGCGCCGCCGGCGCGTGAACGGGCCCGTCATGCCGACCGAGGAACGCAAACTGCTCATCACCAACAAGCGCGGGCTTCATGCCCGCGCCGCGGCCAAGTTCGTGAAATGCGCCGGGAATTTCGACGCCGAGATCGACGTGGAGAAGGACGGGCAGACCGTATCCGGGCGCTCGATCATGGGGCTGATGATGCTGGCGGCGGCGCCCGGCTGCTCGATCCTGGTGCGCACCTCGGGCTCGGACGCGGGAGCGGCGATGGACGCCATCGCCCATCTGGTGGAGTCCAAGTTCGATGAAGACCACTGAACGGGCGAAGCGGGCGCGCCAGGACAAGGGAGGCAAGCGCGGGCTGCTGGAAGGGATCGGGGTCTCCGCCGGGATCGCGATCGGCCCCGCCCACGTGCTCGACGCCGGCGCCATTCAGGTTCCCGAATACACCGTTGCCGCCGGCCAGATCGAGGCGGAAGTCGCCCGCTTCGAAGCGGCCCGGACCCGCGCCGACAAACAAGTGCGCAAACTGCGCCGCAAGGCCGAGGCGCTGCCGTCGGGTGTGCTCGACGAACTCGGCCCGCTGCTCGAGGCCCATGCCGCGATGCTCGGCTCCTCCCGCCTCGCCGGTGGAGTGACGGGAACGATCCGCGACAGGCGGATCAATGCGGAGGCCGCCGTGCAGACCGTGGTCGGCGACATGGTGCGCGGCCTTTCCTCGGTCCAGGA
This sequence comes from Thalassobaculaceae bacterium, assembly GCA_029212785.1. GTDB lineage: Bacteria > Pseudomonadota > Alphaproteobacteria > Thalassobaculales > Thalassobaculaceae > Thalassobaculum. Next base: position 4,730 of record JARGOG010000062.1, on the reverse strand, counting down.
CGCCTATCTGGCCGCCCGCGCCCAGGACGTGCGCGAGGTCGGCGACCGCATCCTGCGCCATCTCACCGCGACGCCCTATCAGGCCTTCGCCCATGTGCCGGACGGCGCGATCATTGTTGCCGAGGAACTGAGCCCGGCCGATACCGCCCTGCTCGACCCGGCACGGATCGGCGGCTTCATCACCGCGCTTGGCGGCACCGACAGCCACACCGCAATCATGGCGCGCTCCATGGGTCTGCCGGCGGTGCTGGGCGCCACCGCCGCGCCCAAGGCCATCCGCTCCGGCGAGACCATCATCGTCGACGGCGATACCGGCCGGATCGTGCTCGACCCGGATGCGGAGTCCCTGGCCGAATACCGGCGCCGGGCCGCCGCCCGCGAGCGCCTGGAACGGGAGCTGGCGCGCCTGCGGTCGTTGCCGGCGGTGACACTGGACGGCGTCACCATCACGTTGCTCGCCAATTTGGAACTGCCGCGCGACCTGGACATCGCCACCGATCGCGGTGCGGAGGGTGTCGGCCTGTTCCGCACCGAGTTCATGTTCATGAACCGCGACGTTTTGCCGGACGAGGACGAGCAGTATGCCGCCCTGCGCCAGGTGGTCGAGGGCATGGCCGGCAAGCCGGTCACCATCCGCACCCTGGATGTCGGCGGCGAGAAGCTGGCGACGGCGCTCGGCGACCGGATCGCCGACAGCGCCAACCCGGCCCTCGGCCTGCGCGCCATCCGACTCTCCCTGCGCGAGCCCAAGCTGCTCGAAACCCAGCTTTCGGCCATCCTGCGGGCCGGCGCCCATGGGCCGGTGCGGATTCTGCTGCCGATGATCTCGTCGACATCGCAGGTCCGGGCGGTGCGCACGATCCTGGCCAAGGTCGTGCGCCGCCTCAAACGCCGAAAGGTGAAGATCGCCGACCCGCTCCCGCCGCTCGGCGCGATGATCGAGGTTCCCGCGGCGGCGCTCTCCGCCGATGCGCTGGCGATGGAATGCGATTTCCTGGCGCTGGGCACCAACGACCTGACCATGTACACGCTGGCGATCGACCGCGGCGACGAGCAGGTGGCCGATCTCTACAACCCGCTGCACCCGGCGGTCCTCAAGCTGATCCAGTTCACCGTGGATGCCGCCAACCGGCACGGCCTGCCGGTCAGCATCTGCGGCGAGATCGCCGGTGATCCGCGCTTCGCGCCCCTTCTGGTCGGATTGGGGGTCAAGGAGCTGTCGATGTCGGCCACCGCCCTGCCCCGGGTGAAGCAGCGCATCCGCCGCCTCTCCTTCGCGCCGGCGACCCAGCGCGCCAGGGCGATCATGGACCAGCTCGACGAGGGTCGGATCGCGGTGCTGCTCGACGATTTCAACGACGGGCTCTGACGGCGATGGACGGGATCGACCAGACCTATCCGTTCGATCTCGGCACCTGGAGGCGCCCGGTCACCACGGCGTCGGCGCTGGCCCAGACCTGGTTCGACCGCGGCCTCAACTGGCTCTTCGCCTATAACCACGAGGAGGCGGTCGCCTGCTTCCGCCGCGCGCTGGAGGCCGATCCGGCCTGCGCGATGGCCTGGTGGGGCATCGCCTATGCCAGCGGGCCGTTCTACAACCGCGCCTGGATCCGCTTTTCCGATGCCGAGATCGCCGCCACCCTGCCGGTCTGTCACGCCGCCGCTCTGGAGGCCGGATCGCGCGCCGGACCGGCGACCCCGGCGGAAAAGGCGCTGATCGCGGCCGTGGCCCTGCGCTACCAGACCCCCGACGAGCGGGACCGGGCAGTTCTGAACCGCTGGCATCGGGAATTCACCGGTGCGATGCGCGCGGTCCACGAAACCCATCCCGACGACTTGGACATCGCCGCTCTGTTCGCCGAGTCCGCCGTCACCTGCACGCCGCGCATGCTGTTCGACCTGCGCACCGGCAAGCCGAACCCGCAGAGCCTGACGGTGGAGGCGCTGGACGTGCTGGAAACCGCGCTCGCCCGCTGCGCTCGCGACAGCATCGACCATCCGGGTGTCCTGCACATGCATATCCATGCCCTGGAAATGTCGAGCGATCCGGAACGGGCGCTGACCAGCGCCGACACCCTGCGCGGCATGGCACCCGATGCCGGGCATCTGGAGCACATGCCGGCCCATATCTATGTGCTGTGCGGCGGCTACAGCGACGCGGTTGAGCAGAGCCGGCGGGCGGTGGCCGCCGACGACAAGTATCTGGCCTTCGGCGATGACACCAATTTCTACACGACCGCGCGCTGCCACGACCTGCATCTCTATATCTACGCGGCCATGCTGCTCGGCCAGTATCGCACGGCCCTGCTCGCCGCCGAGCGGATCCAGGCAATCGCCCACCGCGACCTGCTTGCCGCCAGCGCGCCGTTCATGCGCTCGATCCTCGACGGCTATTCCGGCATGCGCAGCCACGTCCAGGTCCGGTTCGGCAAGTGGCGCGAACTGACGCTGGAAGCACAGCCGACCGATCCGGATCTGGCGCCGATCCGTTCGGCCATGTTCCAGTATGCCAAGGGCGTCGCCCACGCGGCGCTCGGTGACCTTGCCGCGGCCGACCGGGCCGCGGACGCCTTCGGCGCCGCCCGTGACGCCTTTGCCGAAGACGCGATCTTCCTGAGCAACACCGTGCACGACACCCTTGGCGTCGGTGCGGCCATGCTGGCGGGCGAGATCGCCTATCGCCGCGGTGCCTTCGAGGAGGCGTTCGACGCTTTGCGCCTCGCGGTCGCGCGCAACGACGCCCTGAACTACACCGAGCCCTGGGCCTGGATGCACCCGCCGCGCCACGCTTTGGGCGCACTGCTGGCCGAACAGGGCCACCACGATGAGGCCGAGGCGGTGTACCGCGCCGATCTCGGCTTCGACGGGTCGGTGCCCCGGCCCTGCCGGCACCCGGATAACGTCTGGGCGCTGCACGGCCTGCTCGAATGCGTCGATCGTCGGGGCGGCGGGGACGAGGCGACGCTGCTGCGCCAGCGCCTCTCGCTGGCCCAGGCCCGCACCGATTTCCCGATCACCGCCGCCTGCTGCTGTCGCGGCAAGCCGATCGCCTCGGCGTAGCGGGCTGTTCCCGCTAGTCCCAACCGACTTCCTGGACGCGCACCGCGCGATCCAGGACCCATCGGCCGCAAAGTACCTGGATCCTGGATCGGTCGGCCAAGGGCCGGCCATCCAGGAAGTCTGCTATGGACAATGGTAGCGGCGGTGCCTCAACCGACCTCTTCGGCTGGCGCAAGCGCCGTGCTAAGGGAGCGGGATCGATTTCTTGGACGCCTTTACCATGACCTTCACCGTCAATCCCGACGTCATCGCCGTCGTCGAGCCGCCGATCGCCGAAGCCCGCGGCTGGGTCGACGGCCGCCCGCCGGTCCCGGGCAAGCCGCTGCTCGACTGCTGCCAGGCGGTGCCGAGCTATCCGCCGGACACGGCCCTGCGCGCCCATCTGGCCGAGCGCGCCCAGACCTTCGAGGCGGCGCAATACGCGCCGATCACCGGCACCCCGGCGCTCAAGGCCGCGCTGGCCGAGCATATGAGCGGGTTCTACGGCGGCACCGTCCAGCCCGCGAACGTGCAGATCACGGCCGGCTGCAATCAGGCCTATTGCCTCGCCATCATGGCGCTGGCCCGGCGCGGCGACGAGGTGATCCTGCCGCTGCCCTATTACTTTAACCACCAGATGTGGCTCGACTCCCTGGGCATCACCGGAATCCACCTGCCGTTCCGCGCCGACCGCGGCGGCATTCCGGATCCGCAGGAGGCGGCCACCCTGATCACCGAACGCACCCGCGCCCTGCTGCTGGTCACCCCGAACAACCCGACCGGTGCGGTGATCCCACCCGAGGTGATTGCCCAGTTCCGCGACCTCTGCGCCGCGCGCGGCATCGCCCTGGTGCTGGACGAGACCTACAAGGATTTCCTCGATCCCACGGAGCCGCGCCACACCCTGTTCAGCGACCCGACATGGGGCGACACGGTCATCCAACTCTATAGCTTCTCCAAGGTGTTCAGCCTGACCGGCTACCGGGTCGGCTCGATCGTCGCCGGGGCCGCCTTCATCGCGCAGGTCGCCAAGCTGATGGACACCCTGTCGATCTGCGCCGCCCGCATCGGTCAGGACGGCGCGCTCTACGCCCTGCAGCACCTGTGGGACTGGGCGGCGGAGAAGCGCGAGATGATGGCCGGGCGCCGCCAGGCCCTGCTGGACGTGTTCTCTTCGGGCAATCTGGCGTTCGACCTGGTGTCCACCGGCGCCTATTTCGCCTATATCCGCCATCCGTTCGACGGCGAGACGGCCCATGCGGTGGCCAAGCGCCTGGCCCAGGAGCATGGCGTGCTGGCCCTGCCCGGCACCGTCTTCGGGCCGGGTCAGGACCCGTATCTCCGCCTCGCCTTCGCCAACCTGGAGGCCGAGCGCATGGGCGAGCTCGGCGACCGACTCCGGGGGGCGGTGTGACGCTACGGGTCTCCGCGGCCACGCCCGAGGACCTCGCCGAGACGGTCGCCGTCATCCACCGGGCGTTCCGGACCCTGGACGGAATGATCGACCCGCCTTCGGCCGCGCTGAAGGAAACGACGCAGACCCTGGCCGCCCGGTTCGAGCGCGGCGGATCCGTCTTCGTCGCACGGACAGAGGGCGGTGTGGTGGCCGGAGCGGTCTGCGCCGACCCGAAACCGGATGGCTCCCTCTATCTCGACCGGCTGGCCGTGGACCCGACAATGACCGGCGGCGG
>JARGOG010000061.1 GCA_029212785.1 Thalassobaculaceae bacterium | reverse complement strand
AAGAATGGCTGGGGGACCTGGATTCGAACCAGGGTTGACGGAGTCAGAGTCCGTAGTCCTACCGCTAGACGATCCCCCAGCAGGATCGGGACGGGCCGGTGCCGATGGCACTGGAGGCCGCCCCTCGCGGTGAGCCGGGCTTCTAACACAGCCTGTGGCCGGGATCAAACCCTTGAAGCGACCCTTTGCGTCACCGGATCCGCCCCGCCTTCATGCCCGCCGTCGCCGCCGCGCGAAAGGCCGCCGGCCGTGACGCTGGTGGCGCGTGCGGGGGCCCGCTAAACTGGCACCGATCAAAGCGCCGGGACAACACAGGCGCGACGAACAGGGAAGGACGTCAAGGGAATGGCAACCGGTGCGGAAAGTGCCGGCCGTTCCCGCCCCCAGGACTCGGTGCGACGGTCGAGAAACGACCGCACGCCGAGTGCGGCAATGCGGGACGGGATCGGCGACGGCAACATGAGGCCGGCGGTGCGCCGGCATGTATCGAGGGATGGCGGCGCGGCACGGGGGGACGACGTCCTCGCCGCTCTCGATCTCGGCACCAACAATTGTCGCCTGCTGGTGGCCCGACCGGCCGTGGATGGCGGCTTTCAGGTGATCGACGCGTTCTCGCGGATCGTGCGGCTCGGCGAGGGAGTGGGGGCGTCGGGTCAGCTTACTGACGCGGCAATCGATCGCACGCTCGAGGCGCTGAAGGTCTGCGGCTCGAAGATGCGCCGGCGCCAGGTCACCCGGTTTCGCGCGGTCGCCACGGAGGCCTGTCGACGGGCCCGCAACGGCCCGGATTTCCTGAAGCGGGTCGAGCGCGAGACCGGCATCGCCCTGGAGGTGATCACCTCCTCCGAGGAGGCCGGGTTGGCGCTCGCCGGTTGTGAGCCGCTGTTCGACCCCGCGGTCCCCGGGGCGCTGGTCTTCGATATCGGCGGCGGATCGACGGAACTCGCCTGGTCCCATGGCGGTCGCAGACGGGATGAGGCGGCCGTCACCTCGATCCCCATCGGCGTGGTCACCCTGGCGGAGACCTATGGTGGCGACCGCTATGATGACGGCGTCTACGAGCGCATGATCGAAGACGTGGCGGCCTGGATCAGAGCCTATGAGCGCGAGCACGCGATCGCCGACGAGGTGGCGAGCGGCCGGGTGCAGATCATCGGCACATCCGGTACGGTGACCACGCTTGCCGGCGTGCACCTCAATCTGCCGCGCTATGTCCGCGATCGAGTGGACGGGGTGTTCCTGGATGTGGCAGACACGCTGGCGATCGGCCGCCGTCTGGCGGGCCAGGGGTTCGACGACCGTGCGGCGCATCCGTGCATCGGGCGGGAACGGGCAGACTTGGTGGTGGCCGGCTGTGCAATTCTGGAGGCGATCTGTCGCCAGTGGCCGGTCGCGCGGATGCGGGTTGCCGATCGCGGGGTGCGCGAGGGCATCCTGTTCGGACTGATCGCGGGGGCGTCCTGATCCCCGCCGCACGGCTGGGAGCAGTGGACGGAGCATGGCAAACAAAGGTTCGGGGGGCGAGCGCCGGGGATCCGGCAGCCGCCAGACGACGGTCAAGCTGCGCACCGCCCGCGGCCGCACGGCCTCGTCACAGCGCTGGCTGCAACGCCAGTTGAACGACCCCTATGTCGCGGAGTCGAAGCGGCTCGGCTACCGCTCGCGGGCGGCGTTCAAGATCATCGAGATCGACGACCGCTTCAAGCTGCTCAAGAAGGGCCAGCGGGTGGTCGATCTCGGCTGCGCGCCGGGCGGATGGACGCAGATCGCGGTGCAGCGGGTCGGCGCGCCGCATAAGGGCCAGGTGGTCGGGCTCGACATTCTGCCGCTCGATCCGATCCCGGGTGCCGACCTGTTGCAGGCCGATTTCACCGAGGTCGAGGCGCCGGAGCAGTTGAAGGCCAGACTCGGCGGTCCGGTCGACGTCGTGCTGTCCGACATGGCCGCGTCCTCGACCGGCCACAAGAAGACCGACCATATCCGCATCGTGATGCTGGCCGAGCTGGCGCTGGACTTCGCCTTCGAGGTGCTGGCGCCGGACGGGGTCTTCGTCGCCAAGGTGTTTCTCGGCGGCAGCGAGCGCGACTTGCTGAACCCGCTGCGCCAGGCGTTTCGGCAGGTGCGGCATTTCAAGCCGCCGTCGAGCCGCTCCGAGTCGGCGGAGACCTATGTGATCGCTACCGGATTCCGCGGCCGGCCGGAGACTCCCAAAGAGGAGTGATACCGGGCGATTCCGGCATTCGACGGCCGCGTTGCGTCCAGGCCGATTATGCCGCTTGGCATGTGGCGGCTGCGGTGTATATTGCGCCGCCACCGACCCCCGGAGGCACCATGGACATTCGTGACGCGCTGACTTTCGACGACGTCCTACTCGAACCTGCCCGCTCGAACGTCCTGCCGGCCAAGGTCGACACAAGAACCCAGGTCACCCGAAACATCGAACTCGGCATCCCGCTGCTTTCCAGCGCGATGGATACCGTGACCGAACATCGTCTCGCGATCGCCATGGCCCAGGCCGGCGGCATCGGCGTCGTCCACAAGAACTTCGACATCGAAAGCCAGGCCAACGAGGTCCGGGCGGTGAAGAAGTTCGAAGCCGGCATGGTGATCAATCCGGTCACGATCTCTCCCGAGGCGACCCTGGCCGATGCGCTGGAGCTGATGCAGCGCTACGGCATCAACGGCGTGCCCGTGGTGCAGAAGCGCACCGGCAAGCTGGTCGGCATCCTGACCCACCGCGACGTGCGCTTCGCCACCGACGAGAGCCAGCCGATCAAGGATCTCATGACCAAGCGGGTCATCACCGTCGGCGAGGACGTCCGTCCCGGCGAGGCGCGGGCGCTGCTGCACAAGCACCGGATCGAGAAGCTGCTGGTGGTCGACGGCGACCGGCGCTGCATCGGCCTGATCACCGTCAAGGACATGGAGAAGGCGCACAATCACCCGAACGCCGCCAAGGACGACAAGGGGCGCCTGCGCGTTGCCGCGGCGACCGGTGTGGGCAGCGAGGGCATCGCCCGCGCCGAGGCTTTGATCGACGCCGAGGTCGATATCGTCGTGATCGACACGGCCCACGGCCACAGCGAGGGCGTGCTGGGCGCGGTCGAAGAAATCCGCAAGCGGGCCAACTACACCCAGATCATTGCCGGCAACGTGGCAACGGCCGAGGGGGCGAAGGCGCTGATCGACGCCGGCGCGGACGCGGTGAAGATCGGCATCGGACCGGGCTCGATCTGCACCACTCGCATGGTGGCGGGCGTTGGCGTGCCGCAGCTCACCGCGATCGTCGACGCCGCCAGGGTCTGCCGCGAGGCCGGCGTACCCTGCATCGCCGACGGCGGCATCAAATATTCCGGCGACCTGGCCAAGGCGATCGCCGCCGGTGCCGACTGCGCGATGATCGGCTCGCTGCTCGCCGGAACCGATGAGAGCCCGGGCGAGGTCTATCTGCACCAGGGCCGTTCCTATAAGGCATATCGCGGCATGGGCTCGCTCGGCGCCATGGCCCGCGGCTCGGCCGACCGCTACTTCCAAGAGGAGGTCAGCGACACCCTCAAGCTGGTACCGGAAGGTATCGAAGGCCAGGTGCCGTACAAAGGTCCGGCCGGTGCCGTCATTCACCAGCTCGTCGGCGGCCTGCGGGCGGCCATGGGCTATACCGGCAGCGCGTCGATCAAGGATATGCAGGCCAATGCGAAGTTCCTGCGAATCTCCAATGCCGGCCTGCGTGAAAGCCATGTGCATGACGTCACGATCACCCGCGAGGCGCCGAATTACCGGCCCGGCATGTAAGCCGGGCGGCGCCCGATAACGAAAGTGGCAGCATGAAACCCGCGGGCCGCCTGGAGGCGGCAATCGAGATTCTCGAAGCGATCGACGCGACCAACCGCCCGGCGGACCGCGTGCTCGACCGCTATATCCGCGACCGGCGCTATATCGGCGGTGGCGATCGGTCGTCGATCGCGTCCCGGGTCTGGGGCGTTTATCGACGCCGGGCCCGGCTCGACTGGTGGATCAAGAAGGCCGGCAAGGGGATCGGACGGACCGGCCGGGGCCGGGTGCTTGCCGACCTCGTTCTGCATGACCACCAGGATGTTGCCGGCATCGCCGAGATGTTCGATGGGGCTCGCCATTCGCCGGCCATCCTCGCCAAGGCCGAAAGCGAGGCTCTGCGCCGCATCGTCGGCGGCGACTTGAACAGCCCCGAGATGCCGGACGCGGTGCGGGCCGAGTGTCCGAACTGGCTCTGGCCGCATATGGAGGCGCGTTTCGGCACCGATGTCGACACTGCCGTGTCTGCGCTTGGCCAAGAAGCTCCGTTCGATCTCAGAGTGAATCCGCTCGCCGGTATGACGCGGGAGGCGGTGATCGCCTCTTTGGCGGAGGAGGAGATTCCGGCGGTGCCGACCGCGCTGTCGCCGTTCGGCTTGCATCTCGACCGGCGGCGTCCGGTCGACCGCATGGCGGTGTTTAAATCCGGCGCCGTCGATGTCCAGGACGAGGGCTCGCAGCTTGCCGCGCTGCTGGTGGGGGCGACACCGGGCATGCTGGCGGTCGACTACTGCGCCGGCGCCGGCGGCAAGGCACTCGCCTTGGCGGCGGGGATGCAGAACAAGGGCCGTCTGGTCTTGTTCGACGTTTCCAAGGGGCGGCTGGACCGCGCCGCGGTGCGCCTGCGCCGGGCCGGGGTCCACAACGCCGAACGCAAGGTGCTGGCCGAGGGCGACAAGTCGGTCAAGCGCCTGGCCGGCAAGGCGGACCGGGTCCTGGTGGACGCACCGTGCTCGGGAACCGGAACCTGGCGGCGCAATCCCGATGCGAAATGGCGCTACGACGGCGAGGATCTCGAGTCGTTGACGAAGACCCAACGCGAGATTCTGGAACGGGCGGCGAGCCTGGTGAAGCCGGGCGGGCGGGTGATCTACGTCACCTGCTCCGTGCTGCGAGCCGAGAACGAGGACGTGGTCGAGGGGTTCCTGGCTGAGAGCGACCGGTTCTCCGTCCTGCCGATGGCGGGCGTGTGGGCGGAGATCATTGGCGATACGCCATGCCCGACCACCGGCCCCTATCTGACCCTGTCCCCGCATCGCGAAGGCACCGACGGCTTTTTCGTCGCCGTGCTCGAACGCGCGCTCCAGCCTTAGCGCACCCTCGCATTTGTGCTGTCCGGCGTCCCCGCGCCTCGGGGGCACTGAACCCGGAATCGTCGATCCGACGAGGATTGCCGGGCCGTTTGTGCGCCGTCAGCCCAAAGCCCCTACACTTGAAAATTATTTTCCAGGCGTCATGTTGTCCCAAACACGACATTGGAGATGCGCATGTGCGGTTTAGCCGGCGAGCTGAAGTTCGACGGAGGCTTTGTTACGTTCGATGGTCTGTCATCCATGGCCGATGCCATGGCGGCGCGGGGGCCTGACGCCCAGGGGACCTATGTTCAAAGCGGAGTCGGCCTGGCCCATCGGCGGCTGTCGATCATCGATCTGTCGGACCGCGCGCAGCAGCCGATGCACGATCCCGCACTCGGCCTGACCATCGTCTTCAACGGTGCGATCTATAACTACAAGGAACTGCGCCCGGAGCTCGAGGCCAAGGGCTACAAGTTCTATAGCGACGGTGACACCGAGGTGATCCTCAAGGCGTTCCACGCCTGGGGCGAGGCCTGTGTCGAACGGTTCCACGGCATGTTCGCCTTCGCGATCTGGGATCGTGGCGACCGCACGCTGACCCTGGCCAGGGATCGGCTCGGCATCAAGCCGCTCTATCTCGCACCGGTGAAAGGCGGTCTGCGTTTCGCCTCGACCATGCAGGCGGTGCTGGCGGCCGGCGGCGTGAACACGGACATCGATCCGGTGGCGCTGAACCACTACATGAACTTCCACGCGGTCGTGCCGGCGCCCTACACGATCGTCGCCGGCGTGCGCAAGCTGCCGCCGGCCACCACGCTCACCGTCACCGCCGACGGCAAGGAGACCCGGCGGCGCTACTGGGAGCCGGTCTACGGGACGCCGAAGGAGGACGCAAACGTCTCCGAGGAGGAATGGCGCGACCGGGTGCTGGACGCGCTGCGGGTTGCGGTGCAGCGCCGTCTGGTCGCCGACGTTCCGGTCGGCGTGCTGCTGTCCGGCGGCGTCGACAGCTCGATGATTACCGCCCTGGTGGCCGAGCAGACCGGCGGCGACCTCGACACCTTCAGCGTCGGCTTCGAAAGTGTAGGCAACGAACTCGGCGACGAATTCCGCTATTCCGACATCATCGCCGATCGGTTCAGCACCCGGCATCATAAGATCCAGGTCGACAGCCGCGAACGTCTGCTGCCGAACCTGCCGGGCTGCATCGCGGCCATGTCCGAGCCGATGGTCAGCCACGATTGCATCGGGTTCTACCTGCTCTCCCAGGAGGTGGCGAAGCACGTCAAAGTCGTGCAGTCGGGCCAGGGCGCCGACGAGGTGTTCGCCGGTTATCACTGGTATCCGCCGCTGCTGGAGGACGGTGCCGGTGCGGCCGACTATGGTCGGTTGTTCCGCGACCGCGACCATGACGAATACCTCTCCATCGTCCATCCCCGGTTCCGCAATGGCGATCACGCCGGCGCGTTCATCGAGGAGATGTTCGCTCAGCCGGGGGCCAGCCGCGCCATCGACAAGGCGCTGCGCATGGACACCACCGTGATGCTGGTCGACGATCCGGTGAAGCGGGTCGACAACATGACCATGGCCTGGAGCCTCGAGGCCCGGGTCCCGTTCCTCGACCACGAACTGGTCGAACTGGCCGCCAAGATCCCGCCGGAACTGAAGGCCGGACACGGGGGCAAGCATGTCCTCAAGGAGGCGGCGCGCCAGATCGTTCCGTCCGATGTGATCGACAGGCCGAAAGGGTACTTTCCGGTGCCGGCGCTGAAATACATTCAAGGCGATACCTTGGATTACGTGCGCGGCGTCATGGACAGCCGCAAGGCGCGCGAGCGGGAACTGTTCGAGCGCGGCTACGTTGACCAACTGCTGGACAAGCCAGAGGATCAGATCACTCCGCTCGGCGGCTCCAAGCTTTGGCAGGTCACGCTTCTGGAAGCGTGGCTCCAGTCGAACGGCCTGTAGGGACTCGGAGGATTGCGATGAAGGACCGCGCCCAGCGTGAATTCAAGCAGCGCCGCGCCCGGGTGCGCGGCCGCTCGCGTCGCGCCTGGACCCGCCAGCCGGGCGAGGGCAGGCCGGAGGACCGGGGACAGTCGAACGCGGTGGTCAATGTCGGATGGGGCCGGCTGATCTTCGCCGAAACCTTCGATACCGCCGAGGATCTGGCCGAAATCATGCGCCACGAGGCGCCGGATGAGCGCGACATCACCGTCAATGTCAGCAATCCGCATGTCGTGCTGGCCCAGGCGCCCGAGGCGTTCTTCCTCGACCCGTCGCACACATTCCGCCTGGAATTCGAGCATTACCGGCCGCGTTCTGACCGTCTGGTCGGCGTCTATGTCCGGCGCCTGCGCTCCAGCGCCGACGCCGAAGCGGTCAACCGCATCTACGCCAAGGTCGGTATGGTGCCGGTGGGCCGCGACTTCCTGCTGGCCCATCGCGGCTCGCGCCGTATCGTCCATCTGGTGGCGGTCGACGAGACCACCGACCAGGTGGTCGGCACCATCACCGGCGTCGATCACGAGCGGGTCTATGACGATCCCGAGGGCGGCTCCAGCCTGTGGTGCCTCGCGGTCGATCCCCAGGCGCCGCTGCTGGGAGTCGGCGAGGTGCTGCTGCGTCACCTCGTGGAGACCTTCCAGACACGGGGCCTGGCGCATATCGACCTGTCGGTGATGCATGACAACGCGCCGGCCATAAAGCTCTACGAGAAGCTCGGCTTTCAGCGCATCCCGTTGTTCAGTCTGAAATACAAGAATCCGATCAACGAGAAGCTCTACAGCGCGCCGATGCCCGAGGCGAAGCTCAATCCCTATGCCCGGATCATCATCAACGAGGCAAGGCGCCGCGGCGTGCATGTGGAGATCGAGGATGCCGAAGGGGGGCTGTTCTACCTGTCCCATGGCGGTCGTAGAGTGTCGTGTCGGGAATCCCTGTCGGAACTGACCAGTGCGGTCGCGCTCAGCCGCTGCGACGACAAGGCGTTGACCCACCGGCTTCTGGCGCGCCACAACATACGGGTGCCGGCCCAGCATGAGGTGGACGAGGAGGGCGATGCCCGCGCCTTCCTGCAGAAGTTCGGCCGCATCGTCGTCAAACCGGCACGCGGCGAGCAGGGGCGCGGCATATCGGTCGACATCTCCGATCCCGTCGACATGGTCCGTGCGATAGAAGCCGCCGAGATCGTCAGCGACCGGGTACTGCTGGAGGAATTCTGCGAGGGCGCGGATCTGCGCATCATCGTCATCGGCTTCAAGGCCATCGCCGCGGCGGTGCGGGTGCCGGCCACGGTGATCGGCGACGGTATCAGCGACGTGCGAACCCTGATCGACCGGCAGAGCCGGCGCCGCGCTTCGGCCACTGGCGGCGAGAGCCGCATCCCGGTCGATTCCGAGACCGCGCGCTGCGTGCGGTCGGCCGGATACGATTTCGACATGATCCTGCCGAAGGGCCTGTCGCTGGCGGTGCGAAAGACCGCGAACCTGCATACCGGCGGCACGATCCATGATGTGACCGACAGGCTGAACCCGCATCTGCGCGAGGTCGCCGAGGAGGGCGCGCGGATCCTCGATATCCCGGTCGTCGGCTTCGACTTCCTTGTGCCCGACGTCGCGGGCGAGGAGTATGTGGTCATCGAGGCGAACGAGCGCCCTGGTCTCGCCAATCACGAGCCGCAGCCGACGGCCGAGGCGTTCGTCGATCTGCTGTTCCCGCAGACCACGGACCGCTTTCTCGAAATGAAGGAGCCCAGACATGCCAGCGGCTGACCACGGCCACCTCCGACCCATCGACGCGCGCGACCCGATTTCCCGCGTGCTCCGGCGGATCGACGGTGAACGGATCATCGAGCTGCTGCTTGACCTTCAGACCGTCCCCAGCCCGACGGGCTACACCGACACCATCGTCCATCATGTCTGCGGCCTGCTGAAGAACCTGGGGGTGAGTTACGAGATCACCCGGCGCGGTGCCATCCGGGTGAATCTGCGCGGTGACGTCTACAGCCCGGATCGGGCGGTGGTGTCGCATCTGGACACCCTCGGAGCGCAGGTCACGGCGCTGAAGGAGAACGGACGGCTGTCGGTTCGTCCCATCGGCACCTGGGCGGCGCGGTTCGCCGAAGGGGCCCGGGTGACGGTCTTCACCGATGTGGGCCCCCGCCGGGGCACCGTTCTGCCGCTGAAGGCGTCCGGCCATACCTTCGATACGGCGATCGATAGCCAGCCGTCGGAATGGGACAATCTTGAGATCCGGATCGACGAGCGCGTGTCGACCTATGGCGATCTGGTCGGTGCGCGGTTCAATGTCGGCGACATCGTCGCCGTCGATCCGCAGCCCGAGGTGACGCCGGCCGGCTTCATCAACAGCCGTCATCTCGACGATAAAGCCGGTGTGGCGGCGATGCTGACCGCGCTGGAGGCGATGCTGGCGGAAGAAGTGCCGCTGCCGGTCGATTGTCACTTCCTGTTCACGATCTCCGAGGAGACCGGGTCCGGCGCGTCGGCGATCCTGCATGGCGACGTGTCGGAGCTGCTGTCGGTGGACAACGCCACCGTGGCACCGGGACAGAACTCCTCCGAGTACGGCGTAACCATCGCCATGGGCGATATGACCGGGCCGTTCGACTATCACCTGACCCACGGCCTCATCGGCCTCGCCGAGCGCCACGGGATCGAGCACAGCCGGGACGTCTTCAAGCATTATCGCTGCGACGCCGCCTCGGCCATCGAGGCCGGGAACGATATCCGCACCGCCCTGATCGCCTTCGGTCTCGACGGCAGCCACGGCTGGGAGCGGGTCCATATCGACTCCCTGGTCGCGGTCTCGCGCATGGTGGCGGTGTATATGGCCTCGCCGCCGGTCGTCGCGCGCGACACCAAGGGCCTCGGCCCGATCGACGGATTCCCCGACGTCCAGGAATAGCGGCTCGGATCCCGCTTCTTATAGCGATTCCAAACTTCGCGCTTCAACTCGCCCCGCCCGCCGTTCATCATCTCGGAAAAATAAGCATAACCGAGGGAGGACAGGATGGCGGACGGCGAGACCGTATTGGTCGAGCATGCCGATGGCGTGTGTCGAATCACGTTGAACCGGCCCGACAAGCTCAACGCGTTCAATACCGAAATGCACAAAGCCCTGTTCGCCGCCCTGACTCATGCGGCGGACAGCGAGCCGGTGCGCGCGGTTCTGCTGACGGGCGCGGGCAGGGCGTTCTGCGCTGGACAAGATCTGGGCGACCGAGATCCCTCGATCACCGGCGCCACCCCCGATCTCGGTGCGACTCTGGACAGCACCTATAACCCGTTGGTCCGGTTGATCCGCTCGATCGAGAAGCCGATCGTCTGTGCGGTGAACGGGGTGGCGGCGGGCGCCGGGGCCAGCCTGGCGCTGGCCTGCGACATCGTGCTGGCTGCCCGTACCGCCAAGTTCATCCAGGCGTTCTCCAGGATCGGACTGGTGCCGGATTCCGGCGCCACCTGGACCCTGCCGCATCTGGTCGGCGAAGCGCGGGCCAAGGGTCTGGCGCTGACCGGCACGCCCTTGGCGGCCGAGACGGCGGCGGAATGGGGCATGATCTGGGGCGTGGTTGCCGACGGTCTGCTGATGGGCGAAGCGGAGACCCTGAGCGCCGAACTCGCCGCCGGACCGACTGTCGGCCTCGGCCTGACGAAGCGGGCGCTCCAGGCCGCCGCCACCAACAGTCTGGACTCCCAACTCGATCTGGAGCGCGACCTGCAGCGCGAGGCCGGGCGGACCCCCGACTATACCGAAGGGGTGTCGGCCTTCCTCGGGAAACGGAAACCGTCCTTCACCGGGAGGCGCGGATGACCGGGCCTGGGGACCTGTCGCCCCAGGCGCTGGCCGAGGCCTGCGCCGAGGCCATGTGGGCGGATGATGGTGCGTCGCGGGATCTCGGCATGCACCTGGAGGGGATCGGACCGGGCGAGGCGGTGCTGTCGATGACCATCGCCGAGCACATGACCAACGGCCACGGTACCGCCCATGGCGGCTTCATCTTCACCCTGGCGGATTCCGCCTTCGCCTTCGCCTGCAACTCGCGCAACCAGCGCACCGTCGCCCAGCATTGCAGCATCACCTTCATCGCCTCTCCATCGGCGGGCGACCGGCTGACCGCGACCGCCCTGGAGCGCTCGCTGACCGGCCGCAGCGGCATCTACGACATTTCGGTCACCGATCAGGCCGGGCGCGCCGTCGCCGAGTTCCGCGGCCATTCGCGCACCATCAAGGGTACGTTGCTGCCCGGGCATGCCGGTGCGGAGTGACCCGGCGATGGAGGATCTGAGCCCGAAGCCCGGCGACCTGGAGCCGATCGAAACCGCCTCGCGCGACGAGATCGCGGCGTTGCAGTTGGCGCGCCTGCGCCAGACCCTGGACCATGCCTTTGCCAACTCGCCATTCTACCGCAAGCAGTTCGCCGATGCCGGCGTGCATCCCGACGACCTGACCTCGCTGGAGGACCTGGCCAAGTTCCCGTTCACGGTGAAGTCCGACCTGCGCGATCACTACCCCTTCGCCATGTTCGCCGTGCCGCGCGAGCGGGTGGTGCGGATCCACGCTTCCTCCGGCACCACCGGCCAGCCGACCGTAGTCGGCTACACGCAGAACGACATAGACGTCTGGTCCACGGTCGTCGCCCGCTCCATGCGGGCCTCGGGCGCGCGGGCCGGGGACATCGTGCACGTGGCCTATGGCTACGGCCTGTTCACCGGCGGGCTCGGCGCCCATTACGGGGCGGAGAAGCTTGGCTGCACGGTGATCCCGGTCTCCGGCGGCATGACCGAGCGTCAGGTCACCCTGATCCGCGATTTCGCACCGCGGGTGATCATGGTCACGCCGTCATATCTGCTGTCGATCCTCGACGCGTTCCGCGCCCAGGGGATCGATCCGCGCGACACCGCGCTCGCCGTCGGTATCTTCGGGGCGGAGCCCTGGACCAATGCCATGCGTCGCGAGATCGAGCAGGCCTTCGACATGCATGCCGTCGACATCTACGGCCTGTCCGAAGTGATCGGGCCGGGGGTCGCCAACGAGTGCGTGGAGACCAAGGACGGGCTGCATGTCTGGGAGGACCATTTCTATCCGGAAATCATCGACCCGGAGACCGGGGCCGTGCTGCCGGATGGGGAGCGGGGCGAACTGGTGTTCACCTCGCTGACCAAGGAGGCGATGCCGATCATCCGCTACCGCACCCGCGACCTGACCCGGCTGCTGCCCGGCACGGCGCGGTCCATGCGGCGGATTGAGAAGATCACCGGGCGTTCGGACGACATGATCATCCTGCGCGGGGTGAACGTGTTCCCGACCCAGATCGAGGAACAGCTCATGCGTTGCCCCGGGCTCGCTCCGCATTTCCAGATCGAGCTGCGACGCGAGGGCAGGCTGGACGCGATGACGGTGCTGGTGGAGGTGGCGGAGGGCCAGGCCGATGCCGCCGCCCGCGCCGCCTCGGCCGAGGCGCTGGCCGGGCACATCAAGAGCGTGGTCGGAGTCAGCGCGGAGATCGTGGTCGGCGATCCGGGCTCGGTCGAACGCTCCGCCGGCAAGGCGCGCCGGGTGGTGGACCGGCGCGCCTGACCGGTCGGTGAGGCTCAGCGCCCGGCCAGTTCGTCTTCCGCCCAGTCGATCGGGCTCTCGTAGACTTCGTTGGCGGGGATGTCGGGGACCAGGGTGGCGATACTGACATGCGGCCACTTGATCAGACCCTCGCCGTCACGCCGCGGGAAGAAGTCGAGCATGACGGTCTGGGAGTACTGCAGCTGAAGCCGCTTCTCCCCGGTCACCCCTTTCAGCTCGTTGATCCAGAAGGTCGAGGTCATTTGCGTCGCATTCGCCTGTTTGATGACGAAGGGAATGTTGAAAATCCCCGACGCGGCTTCGGTGACGCCGAACGCACCGAGGTCGGCCCCGAGCGTCGTATCGAAATGCAGCACTGTCGTCTGCTCGATCTCCACCGTGGAGTTGTGCAGTTCCAGCAACCGGTTCGGATGCACGGGGTCGAATCCCGGGAACCCGGGCGCGGTGACAACTCCCTTGAACGGGGCGTCGTGGAAGGCCTTGTACGGTGCCAGATAGGGGTTCGTGTCGACATCGGGCGTGACGCCGATCGGCAGGCCGCTGATGTCGTCGATCCGCGGCGCGCCGGGGAAGGGGCCCGGAAAGCTGCGGCCGAGCGCGAGAACCGAGTCACCGTGCGGAATGGTGGCGAGCCGCGCGATGTTGAGGCCGTCGGTCGTCTCGTTTTTCATGTGCAGGAACAGACCGGGCTCGTGATGGATCGGCAGATCCGGCGGCCCGGCCTGACCGCTCACCGGATTGTCGGCGGCGGAGATCTGCTTGATCTGCTGTAGATAGTCGACCGTGACGACGAACTGGTTGGTCTGAGTCTCGCCGCTGATGCCGCGGTTCGGAACGCCGGCATCGACGAGGTTGAAGCGAAGCTTCTCGTCGTACTGGTTGACCAGGACTCGGTAGTTGAACTCACCGGCCGCGAACGGCAGGGCGATCATGTTCCATCCGGCACCCGGGAGTGTCTTCCAGTTCCGGTGCAGGAGCTGCAAGGGACCGAGTTCGTTATCCCGGGCCTTGGTACTTGTGAATTTACGGCCTTCCTTCTCGAAGTATTCGACGATGTGGTCGATAGCCATTGCGCTAACCCCTCTGTCCAGTCGAAACCATCCTGGGTTGAGCACTTGAGCTGTCTTAAAAGTCTTTTTGGCTGGCCGAGCTCAACCTCTTTGATGGTGTCACCGGTTGGGCCGGCACTACGTTGCATTTCACACAAACTGTGCGTTGAATATATCCGCAATGACTGTAACCGGTTCGGAGCTTGCCCCGTCCCGGCGCAGAGCCGCGACGGGAGCGGAACTCAGGGTTCGTTCACGCGATCCAGCGGGTAGATCGGCCGGCGCACCTTCTTGAAATCCAGGATCGAGTTGTCCGACGTGGTCACCCCGTCGCCGTCCAGCGTGATCGTCGCCTTGCCGAGATCGCCGAACCCGGCCCGGTAGTGGATGCGGGATTTCAGCAGCAGGTAACGCTTGTGCTGCGGCTGGATGCCGACCGAGGTGAACACCCCGACATCCCAGGGCTCGTGGTGGTTCGAGGTGATCACGATCTCCACCTTACCGGTGTCGAGCACGGCGCTGTGGCCCATGGAGACCTGCACGCCGGTATACATCGGCCCGCGCACCGTCCAGCGCCCGTCGGTCAGGGTCTTCACCGTGCCGGTGATCTCCAGGGGTCGGCCCTTCATGTCGATCGAGGGCATGTCGGTCTTGCCGCCGAGCTTGAGGGTGATCTTGGCGCCGATGCCGGCCTTCTGCATTTGCTTCACCGCCTCCGGGTCGTAGACCGCGGCCACCGCCACATCCTCCAAGCCCTGGGCGATGACCTCCTCGATCACGGTCATGACGTCCTGGGTGCCGCCTGAGCCGGTGTTGTCGGCGTGGTCGAGCAGCAGGGTCGGCCCACCGTCGCTCGTCAGCGTGTTGATCTCCTTCGCCCGGGCGACCGCCTCGCCGAGGGGTTCGTGCTGGTAGACGAATTCCTCGCGCCGCTTCCACATCTCCTCGACCAGCCGGTCGCGCCATCGGTCGGCCAGATCCTGGTCGCCGTCGGTGACGATGACGATGCTGGAGCCGGCATCCTGGAAATCGGCCAAGGGGAAGCCGCCGAACACGGTGGCGGCCAGCACCTTGGGGTCCTCCTCGGCCTCGCGGGCGAGCGCCAGCAGGGTCTTCATCGGCTCGTCGTCATGACCCATGCGCAGGGTCTGGGCGAGCAGGGCGGGCTGGCCCCAGGCCATGACCGGATTCACCTCGCCGGCGATGGTGCGCATGAGCACATGGGCAATCTGGCTGCCGACCTCGACCATGTCGATATGCGGATAGGTCTTGTAGCCGATCAGGCAGGTGCAGTTGTCGACCATCTTCTGGGTCAGGTTGGTGTGCAGGTCGTAGGTCACCGCGATCGGGATGCCGGGCGCGATCTTGCGGATGTTCTCCAGCAGGGTGCCTTCGCCGTCATCGGTGGTCTCCGCCACCATGGCGCCGTGCAGGTCGAGCAGGCAGGCATCCACCCCCTCGCGCACCGCGTCCAGGATCTTGGACGTCAGGAACTCGTAGGCCTCGGCCTTGACCGGGCCGGACGGCATGGCCTCGGCGGCGACCGGGGTGACCACCTCGTGTCCGGCCGCCTCGGCGATGTCGAGATAGGCGCCGAACGGCATGCCCGTGCCCTTATAGGCCTTGTAGGCCGCCTCGCCGACATACCCGCCCCAGGCCATGAACCGGTCCAGATCGGTGACCACGGGCGAGAACGTGTTGGTCTCGTGCTTCATCATGGCAACGAGCAGGCGCATGGGACGGCTCCGGGTAGGTTGGGCAGGGCGGCGCGTAGACAACCGGAGGATCTTGTGGATTTCGCGCCCGGTTGTCGAGGCATGCGGGGCATGCGACATGATTTCCCATGACCCAGGATGTCTCCGCGACCGTCACCCATGTCGCCGCCGATGGCCGCCACGGCTTCTCCAAGCCGACCCGAGAGGTGATCCGGCTGATCGCCGGCGAGGGGGTGGAGGGCGACGCCCATCGCGGGGTGACGGTGAAGCACCGCTCGCGGGTGCGCGCCGACCCGACCCAACCGAACTTGCGTCAGGTGCACCTGATCCACGGTGAATTGCACGACGAGCTGGCGGCACAGGGCTTCGACGTGGCGCCGGGGGTGATGGGGGAGAACGTCACAACGCGCGGGATCGACCTGCTGGCCCTGCCGCGCGGCACATTGCTGCGGTTCGGAGCCGAGGCGGTGGTCGAGGTGACCGGCCTGCGCAACCCGTGCAGGCAGCTCGACGATTTTCAGGCCGGTCTGCTGAGGGCGGTGCTCGACCGGGCCGAGGACGGCAGCCTGATCCGCAAGGCCGGCATCATGGGGATCGTGCTGAGCGGCGGCATGATCCGGCCGGGGGATTCAATCGCAGTGACGCTCCCGCCGGAGCCGCATGAGCGGCTGGATCGGGTCTGAGCTCCAATCCAGTATGATGACCTTTCTCATATCGACGTCCTGGAAGCGCGCGGCGCTGTCCAGGGTCCATGTGATTGGAGCTGGATCCCGGCTCAAGGCCGGGAAGTCGCTGTGGGATGGATGCGGGCTGGACGCGATGCGCGGAAGCGCCCCTCACGCCCCCGGCCAGGTGTCGCTGAGGCGGTAGCCGGCCTGCCACGGATCACTCGGGTCGAGCAGGAGCTGCCGCGTGTCGGTCAGCCAGGCGCGGCCCTCCAGGCTTGGGGTGATCCAGATCCGACCGGCGCGCTCTTCAACCGCCTCGACGCGGCAGTCGAAACGGCTGTCGATCAGCGAGGTGCCGACGAAGCGCTGGCCCATGGCGAGCTGTCCCTTGGCGTGCAGCACCGCCATCCGGGCCGAGCAGCCGGTGCCGCAGGGCGAGCGGTCGATCTTGCCGGGCCGGATCACCACCGCGTTCTTGCCTTTCAGTGCCGCCCCTTCCTGCTCGATCGGGCCGGCCACCTGACAGAACGAGAAATGGCGCCAGTCCGATAGCTCCGGATGGGCGAAGCCGAGCTGCTCGGTGGCCGCGGCGGTGATCTTCGTGCCCATCGCCGCGATGTCCCGTGCCTCGTCCGGCGAGAGGGCGAAGCCCAGCGCCTCGGCCGGCACGATCACGAAGCTGTCGCCGCCGAACGCGGTGTCGACGGTCAGCGTGCCGACGCCTTCCACTTCCAGGGCCGCGTCGAGCTTGTCGGCGAAGGAGGGCAGGTTGCGCATCCGCACCCGCTCCACCTTGCCGTCGCGGCAGGCCGCCGTCGCCTGCACCAGCCCGCCGGGCGCCTCCAGGGTCAGGACCGTCTCGGGTTCCGTCATCGGCAGGATACCGGTCTCCAGCAACACGGTGGCGACGCACAGGCTGTTCGAGCCGGACATGGGCGGGGTGTCGGCCGGCTCCATGATGATGAAGCCCATGGCGGCGCGCGGGTCCTTCGGCGGACCCAGCAGGTTCACATGGCGGAAAACGCCGCCGCGCGGCTCGTTCAGCACCAGGTTCCGCAGGGTCTCGTCCGCGGCGATGAAGCGCGACTGTTCCCAGATCGTGTCGCCCGGGGGTGGCGCCACACCGCCGACGATGACGTCGCCGACCTCGCCCTCGGCATGACAGCCGACGATCTGGATCATGGTGCTCGAGCGCATCGCGTCCCCCGTTGTTACAGGCCGGCCCGTATTTATCCCCGCTTGGTCACAGCCATATCACAGCCTCTGCCTCACATTGCAGAGGTGACGGCGACGGAGTGTCCCCTCCGACCGATCCCTGGGGGTGCCGCCGAACGCGCCAATGAGCATGGAGATGGCAATGACCCGCAAACCGAAGACGACTGCAGCCGTGATGGCGGCCGCTCTGTCTCTGGCGGTAGCCCTGCCGGCTGCCGCCGATCCGCCGCCCTGGGCTCCGGCCCATGGCTGGCGTGCCAAGCAGAATGGGCAGGTTGCCCGCGCCCCGGCGGCTCCGGTGATCCTGATGCCGACCAACGACGCGGCGTATATGACTTGCGATCGGACGATGCTGTCGGAAAACGCGACGCTGATCGGTCAGATCCTGGGCGGCGCCACCGGCGCCCTCGCGGGCTCTCAGTTCGGCCAGGGCAGCGGCAATCTGGCGGCGACTGCCGGTGGTGCGCTGATCGGTGTGCTGCTCGGCGGCGAGATCGCCTCTTCCATTGCGCCGGCCGACGCGGCTTGCGCCCAGTATGCATTGGAATCCGCCCGTAACGGCCAGACCGTTGCCTGGAACGCTTCCGGCGGTCACCAGGACTTCCAGATCACGCCACAGCGGACCTTCAACGCGACCGGTGCCGATTACTGCCGTGAATACACCAGCCAAGCGATCGTCGGCGGTCGGACGACCACCATGGACGGCACCGCCTGCCGCCAGCCGGACGGACAGTGGAAGATCATCAACTGATCCGATTGGCACGATCGTTGCTTAGGAAATTGGCGAGGGGCAGAACTCCCCTCTCAACGGAGGATAGAACAATGCGACACCTTCCGAAGTTTTCAGACGATTACGGCCTGTCCGCGACCGATCCGACCGAGGCGGCCATCCTGTCGGCCGATGTCGACGAGATGCTGGACGCCATCGGCGACGACTGGTCGCTGGAGGATGCAGAAGAGCTGGACCTGGGTCTCACCCACTGAGCCGGGTGACCACCTACTGGTCGGCTGCCCGCGACAGCGTGGCGAACCATTGAAGAGCGGGCGCGAGCTCCTCGCGCCATAGCCGCCATTCGTGATCGCCATCACGGACGCGGAGTTCCACGGCGAGTCCGGCGGCGCGCACCGCCCGGAAGAACCGAAGCGCGCCGTCCCACAAACCGAGACCGTCATGGTCGCCGGTCATCACATAGAAGTCCGACGGCGGTCCCGTTCGCATCGCCGGTAGGGGGGCGAAGACGTTGGCCGCGTTGAACCGTTCGGTCTCGAATGGATCGCCGAAGGCGCCGGCGAAGAAGCCGAGCTGGAACGCCGGAAAGTCGGTCGGCGCGGCGACATCCTCGAACACCGCGGGGCTGAAAGCCGCCGCCGCCCGGAAACTCCGCGGATGGTGCACCGCCAGGCGCAGGGCGCCATATCCCCCCATCGACAGCCCTGCGACGAAACGCTGGTCCCGCTCGCCGCGGGTCGGGTAGAGGGCATCGATCGCCGGCAGCAGATCGGTGATCAGCGCGCGCTCCCAGGGGCCGTACCTGTCTGAATCGACATACCAGGAATTCGCCGCGCCGGGCATGACGAGCAGCATCGGAACGCTGTTCGGGGCGCCGAAGGCGGCGTCCGCCGTCGGCACCGCATTCCCCGCGCCGATCCAGTCGCCGGCCCCGCCGCCGTAACCGTGCAGCAGGTAGACGACGGGCAGGGGACCCGAGACGGAGTCAGGGATGTAGACGCGGACCTCGATCGGATGGCCGAGGGTCGGACTCGGGATCGATCGGGTCTCCACCGTGCCCGCCCGCGTTGCCGGCGCGGCCGCAACGGCGATCGGGACCGCCAGCAGCAGGGCGCAGATGGCCCGCCGGCCCCAGGTGCGGATCACTCCGCCGGCGCGGGATAGACGTCGCTTTGCGGCGTGCGGTGGGGGATCTGTTGGGCGTGCCCGTGCGGCGCACGCGTCGGCTGGGCGGGACGCTCCACGCCTCGCTCCGCGTCGTAGTCGGCCGCCAGCTTCCGCCACGGCTGTTTCTTCAGCATTGTGCACCAGTATGCGAACCCGATGACGGTCGTAAGACCCGCGATATTGACCAGTGCCACGGTCAACGTCGAGCGGCCGATCTGGTCGAGCACGATGCCGGCGACCCGCGACAGCCCCATGCTGAGCAGGAATACCGCGAGCGAGTTCTGCCCGACGGTGACGATCGGCTTGGCCCAGTCGGCCCGCAATGCCGCGATCCGTGGATTCACGACCGCGATGGCGATATAGGCCAGGGCGAGGAAATGCAGATAGCGCAGCAGGCCGAAATCCGTCTTGTCCTGCAGGCTCCAGACCACCTCACGGATCCAGCGAAGAACCGCGAATTCCCGGGCGATCTCCCAGTTGGCCGCGGGTGCCGACAGCACGACGAACACCAGGGCGGCGAGCACCCAGGGTTTCGAGATCCGTGGCGCCGGCAGCCACCCCATGGCGAAGGAGAAGCCGGTGAAGAACAGCAGCTGCCAGGCGAGCGGATTGAAGAACCAGCGGAGCTCCGGATGTTCCGGATGGGCCGGCAGCATCAGGCCGAAGATGTGGACGCCGGCATAGACCGCCGCGACGAATGCCATCGCCGCGACCGGCCGGATCCGGGCGAGCGCCATCACCGCCGGCACCATGACCAGCGCCCCGATATACATCGGCAGGATGTCGAAATAATTCGGGACGTAGGTCAGAGTGAAAAGGCCGGTCAGCGCGGTTCCTGGATTCTCAAAAAACCATCCAAGGTTGAGCTGATCGACATAGTTCCTGGTGCCGTCCAGCATCGACGTCGCGGCGAAGACCAGGGTGGCGATGAAGATGAACATGGCGATATGGGCAGCGTAGATCTGCCACACGCGGTAACCAATCCGCATTGTCCCATACGCGAAGCCGGCCTTGTAGAAGGTCGAGCCGAAGGCGAGGGCGGCGGCGAAGCCGGAGCAGAACACGAACATCTCGGTCGCGTCCGACCAGCCGTACCGCGCCGGAATGTAGTTGGCCCATAGATTTCCGGGGACATGCGCGATGAAGATGATCAGCATCGCGATGCCGCGGAAGAAATCTAGGCGAGGATCGCGCGCTGCGCGGCCGGGAAGGCTCATCGGTGGTCCCTTGGTGGGCGGCTCGAGTCTTTCTCCGTGTGAGAAATAGGTGATTGGCCGCATCAAGGCCAATCAAGTCCCCGTCAGCCCGGCCGCACGCGTTCGTGAACGCTGGATCTCAAGCCTTCTCACGATTAAGTCATGTGCCCTCCGGGAATATGGAAGGACGGGTCCGGTCCCCTCATATTGCACCTCGCTGACGATCGGTCGGCAGGGGCGGCAACCGGTATCTGCTGTTGAGCCCGCATTCTTTGGTTCGGAAGGACATGATGGCTGTGAGTGATCTGGGTGCGGCGCCGGCGCAGCACCCGTCGGGGATGCAGACGCAGGTGATGCGCCGTCGACGATGGACGTTCCTCGCGCTGGTTGCCGTGACCTGTATGGCGCTGTTGGCGTGGATGACCCGGCTGCTCGGGAGCGACGGGATCGATCCGCTCGACGTGGTCATGTTGGCGCTCTATGCGGGCACGCTGCCCTGGGTGATCATCGGACTCTGGAATGCCGTGATCGGCGTCGCCCTCATCCATCTGCGCCGGGACTGGCTGCCCTCCGTCCTGCCGCTGCGGGGGCTGGACGACGACACCTCGCCGGTCACCGCGCCGACCGCGATCGTCATGCCGGTGTTCAACGAGGACCCGGTGCGGGTGTTTCGCCATTTGCGCGTGGTCGAGACCTCGCTTGCCGCGACTGGCCAGGACGCCGCCTTTGAGATCTTCCTGCTGTCCGACACCACCGACCCGGACATCGCCGCCGAGGAGGAGCGCCGCTTCGAGGCCTGGCGTGCGGTCTCCTCCCGTCCGGATCGGCTCCACTACCGCCGACGCCTGGACAACGCCCGCCAGAAGGTCGGCAATATAGAGGCGTTCTGCGCGCGCTGGGGCGACCGGTTCGAGCACATGATCGTGCTCGACGCCGACAGTCTGATGTCCGGTGACGCGATTCTGCGCCTTGTTCGGCTGATGCAGCACAATCCGGCCCTTGGCATCCTGCAGACCCTGGCGGTCGGCCTGCCATCCTCCAGCGCCTTTGCCCGGATCTTCCAGTTCGGCATGCGCCACGGCATGCGCGCCTATACCACCGGCAGCGCCTGGTGGCAGGGCGACAGCGGTCCGTATTGGGGCCATAACGCGATCCTGCGCATGGCGCCGTTCCGCGCCCATTGCCACCTGCCGCGCCTCGCGGGGGCGCCGCCGTTGGGAGGCGAGATCCTCAGCCATGATCAGGTCGAGGCGGCGATGATGCGCGCCGCCGGATACGAGGTGCGGGTGCTGCCGATCGAGGGTGGGTCGTATGAGGAGAACCCGCCGAGCCTGCTCGATTTCATCAAGCGCGACCTGCGCTGGTGCCAGGGCAACCTGCAGTATCTGAAGCTGATCGACTGGCCGCTGTGGCGTCCGCTCGGCCGGGTGCAGTTGGCCCTGGCGATTCTGATGTACCTGTCGGCGCCGATGTGGATCGGATTCATCGTGCTCGGCATGACCCGCCTGTTCGCCGGCGGGATCGATCCGGCCAGCGGCATCGCGTTCTCTAATTCGCTCTGGGCGGCGGTTCAGTGGAACGAGGGCGTGGCGCTGTTCGCCACCATGATGACCATCACCTTCGCGCCGAAGATCATGGGCGTTCTCGACATCATGCTGTCCGCGGCCAAGCGCCGACGCTACGGCGGCGGCCCGCGGATGGTGGCGGGCTTCGTGGTGGAGATGCTGTTCGGCATGCTGGTGGCGCCCGTCGTCGCCGTCGCCCAGACGATCTTCATCACCGGGATCATCTTCGGCCGCCGCATCACTTGGAACGCCCAGATGCGCGACCCGAGAGTGGTGCGCTGGGGGCAGGCGCTGTCGACGCTTTGGCCGCAGACCCTGATCGGTATCGCGGTCGCCGGAATTCTCGCGGTCCATGCGCCGGGGATGCTGCCCTGGGCGGCGCCGATCGTGGTTGCCTGGGTCCTCGCCGTTCCCTTCGCCGTCGGGTCGGCGGCACCGGGGCTGGGCAGATTGCTGCAGCGCTGGCGCCTCTGCGCGGTGCCGGAAGAGGTCGATACTCCGGCCGAGGTCGCTGCTGTGCAGGCCCCGGAGGAGCGCCTCGATGTTCCGCAGATCCTGGCCGCCGGCGGTCCGGTCGCCCCGGCGCTGAACAACCGGGTTCCGGTGCCGCTCAGAGCGGAGAGTTGACGGGAGCCGCGCGGTCGCGTTGGCTCGTCCCATGGACCTGACCGCACCCGCCTGGATCGACTGGGAGCATCTGAGCACGGCCGATCTGGCGGATGGTGTGCCATCGGGCGCCGTTGCCCTGCTGCCGGTCGCCGCGGTCGAACAGCATGGGCCGCACCTGCCGCTCGGCACCGACGCGATCCTGACCGACGCCGTGGTCGCGGCGGCCCGGGCCCGGGGGTCGGCCGCAGCGACGGTGCTGCGGCTGCCGACCCAGCGCGTCGGCCTCAGCCCCGAACATGTGGCCTTTCCCGGGACCCTGTCCCTCGATGCCGAAACGGTGATCGCCGGATGGACCGCGATCGGCGCGTCGGTCGCCCGGGCCGGCCTGCGCAAGTTGGTGATCCTGAACGGCCATGGCGGACAGACCGGACTGGTCGATGTGGTCGCTACGCGACTGCGCGTCGATCACGGGATGACGGTGGTGCGGGCCACGACCTTTCGTCTGTTGGGGGATGCGGTTGATCTCGGGGCGCGCGAGACGCGCTACGGGCTGCATGGCGGAATGCTGGAAACCTCGATGATGCTCGCCGCCGCTCCCGATCTGGTGCGTCGCGACGCGCTCGCCGACTTCGCCTCGGCGGCGGAGGCGTGGGAGACGCGGTTCGCGGCGTTGGAAGGCGAGGGGGATAGCGGCCTCGGTTGGATGGCGCAGGATCTGAACCCGGCCGGGGTGACCGGCGATGCCTCGGCGGCGACGGCGGAACTGGGAGGCCGGATCATCGACGCCATGGCCTCCCGCCTGTCCGCCGTGATCGACGACCTGGCCCGGTTCGAGGGATTTGGATGAGCACGACCTGGTCCGCCTTCGGCGAGGCGATGGTGCATGCGCGCGAAGTGCGGCGGCTCGGCGGCAACGCGCGGCCGCTGCTCCGCGACCTCACGCGGATGCGCGACGAAGGCTCGGATGTGCCGGGCGGTGCTGCCCTGCTCGATCTGATCGAGGCGGCGGCGCGCGGCCCGGTGGCGATCGGCCAGAGCGGGCAGACCCTGGACGGCCGGATCGCCACCGCAAGCGGACAGTCCCACTACGTCAACGGTCCCGAGGCGCTGGATCACCTGCACCGGCTGCGGGCGCTGGCGGACGCGGTGATCGTCGGGGCGGGGACAGTGCGGGCGGACGATCCCTCTCTGACCGTGCGGCGCTGCGCCGGGGAGAACCCCACGCGGGTGGTGCTGGCCGGTGCCGGTGCCGGTGCCGTGCCGCCGGACCGCAAGCTGTTCACCGACAAGGCGGCGCCGACGCTGGTGACCGGCATCGACCTGCCCTGCGAGCCGGACGAGAACGGCATCGTCGATCCGCGCGGCGTGCTGGAGAGCCTGACGGCGATCGGCCTCGACGTGGTGCTGGTGGAGGGCGGGGCGGTGACCCTGTCGCGCTTCCTGGCGGCGGGATGTCTCGACCGGCTGCACCTGCTGGTGGCGCCGACGATCCTCGGCTCCGGCCGGCAGGGCATTCTGCTGGACGAGGTGGAGCGCATGGACGAGGCCCGGCA
Organism: Thalassobaculaceae bacterium; assembly: GCA_029212785.1. Lineage (GTDB taxonomy): Bacteria > Pseudomonadota > Alphaproteobacteria > Thalassobaculales > Thalassobaculaceae > Thalassobaculum. The sequence goes on along the minus strand of JARGOG010000061.1, from coordinate 2,395 downwards.
TTTCTCCATCGCTCGCTACGACCTCGGGGCCGACACACTGTTCGACCTGGTGCCGCAGCTTTGATAGGCGGGAACCCTAACGCTTCAAATAACTTCGCGGCGCGATGCCGCGAAGCAAAAGAGGAAAATACTCGGCGATTGGATCTCGATCGGACCGATTGTACTCATCCGCTCAGCGTAGCTACGCTTCGGTGAAACTTGGTCGTGCGCTGAGATAGGCTGTTCGATCGGGTTCGCCGCTCATCATTGTCTCTCGCCATGCCTGTTGTTCGGCATTGATTAGGGCCAATTCCCAAACGCATCCGATCACCGGCCGTGAATTCGCAGCCACCGGTTGTTGAGCGCCATAGGCTTGACGAAAAAAGTGCTGACAGAGCACACAACCCTGGATCCACCAGTGTGCAGAGATCGATAGGCCCAGTTCACCTGGATGGATGATGACGAAACCCAAGCCGTTACTGCCCCCTGTCGCCGTCGCCCGCGGAAGCACTTCCGCTTCCAGGAAACGTTGGGACGTGGACATCATTTCGTCGGTAATCGTCTGGCCATCTGCGCACAGGCCGTAGACCTTGATCTCGATCGATCCAACTCTCTGGATCCCATGCATCGCTACAGCGCGAGGGCGGTAGATCTCGGTAGGCGTGGCGTTCATTCGAGACCTCTGAGTAAAGCGGCTCTTTATGGAAAACACCATGAAATGGGCGCATTTGGGACATCGCTCCCAAGCACCGCTTCTCTCAAATGCATTGTCCGAAGGCCCAGGGCAGTAATTCTTCGAGCTAAGGCAAATTGTGATCACCAGCCACCGACCAAGCTCAGGTCCGACCATCAAGTATTAGACGACTGTCGGTGGCCGACTCTAGGTTGGGGTTGCGTGCGGCGCTAGTATCCCGCACCCGGTTCGACGATCAGCCGGCAGCAGCCGTCCTGGCCCGGTTTCCAGGTCCGGCCCTTGAAGACGAATCCCGCCGTCTCGAACAGGCCGCCGTCGATCCTTCCGGCCGCCCGGCAGAGCTGCTCCACATCCTCGTCCGAGCGGCCGTCGGCCACCCAGAAGTCCTTCAGCGGACAGCGGTGGAACTGGATCTCGATCCGCGCGTCGCTTTGTTCGATCACCTCGGGCGCGAACATGGCGTCGCGCCCGGGGATCCCGCCGAGGAAGGCATCGCACAGGCCGACCGTATCGGCCGGCCCGTAGTCCGCAAAGCGCGCGCCCATATCGATGCCGAGCCGCTTGGTCGCCTCACCGAGCAGTTCGACCGCCTGATCGGCGCCGAGCTTCTCCTTGAGGACGTCGAAGATGTGCCCGTAGGCGGCGGCGCGCATGTTCACCGCCGCCCGGAGCTGTTCCAGCGTTACGTCATCCCCCATGGCACGGTCTCCCTCAGCACTTCAGCATGATCTTGCCGATATGCTTGCTCGACTCCATCAGCGCGTGGGCTTCCGCGGCTTCGGCGAGCGGGAAGGTCTTGTACATGATCGGCTTGACCGTGCGGGCTTCCAGCAGTGGCCAGACCTTCTCTTCGAGCTGTCGGGCGATCGCCGCTTTCTGGGCGACGGTGCGGGGGCGCAGGGTCGAACCGGTCATGGTCAGCCGGCTGGTCATGAGCTTGAGGAAGTTGAAGCCGTCCACCTGTGGGGGCTGCAGGAAGGCGATCTGCACCAGCCGCCCCTCCAGTTTCAGGCTGTCGAGGTTCTTCTGAATGTAGGGACCGCCGACCATGTCGAGGATGACATCGGCGCCGCCGGCCTCTTTCATCACCGCCTGGAAATCCTCGTCGCGGTAGTTGATCGCCCGATCGGCGCCGAGATCGGTGCAGACCTTGCACTTCTCCGCGGAGCCGGCGGTGGCGTAGACCGTCGCGCCGAAATGGTGGGCGAGCTGGATCGCCGTGGTGCCGATGCCCGACGAGCCGCCATGGATCAGGATGGTCTCGCCCTTCTGCAGCCGGCCGCGCTCGAAGACGTTGGTCCAGACCGTGTAGTAGTTCTCCGGGATCGCCGCCGCTTCCTCCAGGGAATACCCGTTGGGAACCGGCGAGCAGGTGTCCGACGCGGCGGTGCAGTACTCGGCATAGCCGCCACCCGGCACCAGGGCGGTGACCTGGTCGCCGACCTTCCAGCGCGTTACGTCCGGCGCGATGGAAACGACTTCGCCGGCGATTTCCAGGCCCGGAATGTCGGAGGCGCCCGGCGGTGGCGGATAGCCGCCCGAGCGCTGGATGCAGTCCGGCCGGTTGACCCCGGCATAGGCGACCTTGACCAGCACTTCGCCGGCGGCGGGCGCCGGAACGTCACGGGTGGTCGGCTTCAGCACCTCGGGCGGGCCGCCGGCGCCTTCGATCTCGATCGCCGTCATCGTCGCCGGAATGTCAGTCATGGGTTCCTCCCCGAT
>JARGOG010000060.1:23833-27013 GCA_029212785.1 Thalassobaculaceae bacterium | reverse complement strand
CGGCAGCAAGACCACGATCAAGGTGTCGGAGGCGACGACCGGAGACGACACGCTCAGCGGCGGCGCCGGCAAGGACACGCTGAGCGGCGGGATCGGCGGCGGCACCGGCTCCGTGGCCAAGTCGATCACGGTCACCGCCACTTCCTCGACCGTGAATGCCAGCAATACCGCCGAGATCTTCACCAACAGCGGCACGGAATCCGCCACGACGACGCTCTATTCCGGCGCCGCCAGCGCCGGCAACACCCTGACCGTGACCCTCCCCGCCACGGTGTCGATCACTTCGGAGGGACCGTCGGCCTCGCAGACCGGATCGGACGCCAGCACGTCGCTGATCGAGGCCATCGGCCAGCGCGCCGGCACGGGGGGCGGTGTCACCCTGATCTCCAACGCAAACACCTTCCTGGCCTCCCTGTCGTCGGAAACCTCGGTCGACATCCGCACGATCGTCCCGACAGCGACGGGAGCGACGGTCCCGGACACGATCATTCTCAGCGGGTCCGAGACCGGATCGGCCTGCGATGCCCTGGTGCTCGACGTTCGATCCCTTTCCGGGGCCAGACTGCAGCTCGACAATATCGAGTTCGCCTCGGTCCAGGGCTCAGCAACAGTGGTCGGTGGGGCCGGAAACAATTTCGTCGAGGGTGACGACAGCAACCAATTCATCTCGCTCGGCGTCGGCGACGACACGCTGTATGGCGGCGGCGGCTACGACGTCGTCGGCTCGGGCAGCGGCAACGACTTCCTCTATGGCGAGGACGGCAACGACGTGCTGTACGGCAATCTGAGCCAGGGCGACGACATCCTGCTCGGCGGACGGGATGACGACCTGTTGATCGGCGGTAGCGGCAACGACACCCTCTCCGGTGGCGCCGGGGCCGACCGCTTCGTCTTCGCCGCCGGCTCCGGCCAGGACACGATCTCCGACTTCACCGGCGATGACGGCGACACGGTGCAGATCTCCGCCAATGCCAACGGGACACCGATCGACAGCTTCGCCGCGCTGCAGGCGGCCGCGGCCGACACTGCCGACGGCAACCTGGTCATCGACCTCGGCGACGACAACAGCCTGACGCTGATCGGGGTGCCGTCGGGCGCCCTGCAGGCCGACTGGTTCGCATTCCTCTAGGCTCCGGGGGGGAGGTCCGGGGTCCGGTCGGCCGCTGCGGCGCCGGACCCCGGGATGGAGGGCCGGCACGCAATCTTGTGGGTGGCGTCGGCGGCGACCGCACTGCACCATGCCGGTTCCCGCCCGCCGCCGCCCATCCCCCCAGGTGTCGCGGCGCGCTATCGAGCGAACCGACATAGGACCTCCCATGACCGCCAAGCCGTCCGCCCATTGGGTTTACAACGAGACGATCCGCATCTTCGCCGCCCCGGCCGAGCCGGCGTTCCACACCGAGGGCGAGATGACGTCGATCTGGGGGCGGAACTGGGGTGTCGACAATGACGTCGGGCGTCTGCGGGCGGTGATGGTGCACCGGCCCGGGCCGGAGATGGACGTGGTCGATCCCTCCCAGCGGATCGCGAGCACCGGATCCTTCGGCAATGTGGATCACGGCTGGTACTTCCAGAGCGAGTCCGTGCCGGATTTCGACGCGATGCGGGCCCAGCACGATGCCCTGGTGGCCGCCCTGAAGGCCGAAGGCGTGGACGTCTACGAGGTCCAGGGCGTGGCCGGCGGCCGGCTGAAATCCTGCTACACCCGCGATCCCTTCGTCATGGTGAAGGGCGGGGCGATCATCAGCCGGATGGGCGCGCGGATCCGGCGGGGCGAGGTGTTGGCGATCACCCGTACCCTCGCCGAGCTCGGCATCCCGATCCTGCGCACGCTGTCGGGCACGGCGTTGTTCGAGGGCGGCAGCTTCGCCTGGCTCGACGCCAAGACCGCCGTCGTCGGCTGCGGCATCCGGGTCAACCGCGAGGCGGCGCGGCAGATCGCCGAAGTGCTGGCGACCCAAGGCGTGGAACTGCTGCCGATCGACCTTCCCGGCCACGACATCCATATCGACGGCCAGTTTCTCATGGTCGACAAGGACCTCGCCCTGATCGACCAGGACCGCCTGCCCTACTCGTTCCTGGAAGTGCTGAAGGACAAGGGCATCCGCACTGTCGAGATCAGCCCGGCCGATAACCGGTCGATCATCAACTCGCTCGCCGTCGGCCCGGGCAAGCTGATCATGCCCGAGGGGGCGACCAACCAGACCCTGGACAAGCTCGCCGCCGCCGGGGTGACCTGGACCACCATCGCCTACGAGAAGATGATGCTGAACGGCGGCGGCATCCACTGCTCCACCATGCCGCTGATCCGCGATCCGATCTGACTCAGAGGCGGAACAGGCTGCCGTAACCGGAGACCTCCGCCCGCACGCCGGACAGGCGGAGGCAATGCCACAGGCTGACCTGGTTGGCCGACAGGACCGGGCGCTGCAGGTCGCGCTCCAGGGCGTCGAGGATCGCCACGCAGCGGAATCCGGTGCCGGCGATGAAGACGCTGTCGGCCTCCGGCGGGCAGGCCGCGCGGATCTGGGTGTAGAGCGGCTCGACCTGCTGCTCGAAGCCCAGGCCCTGGGGGTACATCTCGCCATGCGGCACGTCGCGCCAGCCGCGGCCCGGATCGACGCTGAGCGGGCCAACCGGCTCCACGCCGAGCCCCCGGTAATACGCCATGGCCGCCTCGGCGGTGGCGGCGTTGAACCAGGGCGGCAGCACGATGAAGGGCCGGCGGACCCCGGCGGCCCGCATCGCCGCCTGCCCGTCCAGCCCGTTGGTGGTGACCTTGGTCTCCGGCCGCACGATCGCGGAGATCGCGTCGACCACCGCCTCATCCCAGCCGGCCCCGCCCAAAATGCTGCTGGAGCTGTGACCGATCACCACCGCGCCGAGGCGCATGCCGGCGAAGTGTTCGGCACCGCGCCGCAGGTCCGGCTCCAGCGTTACCGCGGTGCGGTCGTCGTTCCAGCGCGCCCAGGGCGCCTTGGCCGCGACACGAGAGGCATGGACCGAGACGTTCGGCGGGCACATGGCCCACCACTCGGCCTCGGGCACCGCCTCGCTGGAGACGATGAACATCCCGATCCGGGCCTGCCAGCCCCAGTTGTCGGCCCGGGTCATGTCAGGCGGCGCCGGCAAGCGCACCCGTGCGCCGCAGCTTCTGCCGAGCCCGCGCCGCGTCGCCGA
>JARGOG010000060.1:16424-23823 GCA_029212785.1 Thalassobaculaceae bacterium | reverse complement strand
TCTCCCCTCGCCATCCAGAGCGATGAGCGGCGCATCCGCATCGGCGCCGACGGCCATGTCGTCTCCATTGAAAAGCGCCAGTCCCTCGAGGCTCACCAGCTGATCGAGGAGATGATGGTCCAGGCCAATGTCTGCGCCGCCGAGACGCTGGAACAGAACACGGCTGACCGGATCCGCCGCCGCATTGTGCTCGGCATGCCACTGAACGCCGATGGCGAAGCTTTTCGCGTCCACGACCGAGATCGCCTCGATGGTATCGTCGGCGGCCACGCCTTCGACCAGAATCCGTTCACCCGGATCCAGGATCGCCTGGCCATGCAGCGAGTTGGTCACGATCTCCTCGGTGCCCAACATGGTCGCCATGACGCCGCCGGGGCGCAGGCGCACATGCTCGCGCAATTCGAAGATGATGTCGGGATCCTTGCAGCCTTTGATCATACGGTGCCGGTGCTTGCCCGGCAGCTCAGCGATCTCCGGATGCAGCGTGCCGCCGAAGGCCACGTTCATCTCCTGGATGCCCTTGCAGAGGCCAAGGATCGGGATGCCGCGTTCAATGCAGGCCCGCACCATCGGCAGGGTCACCGCGTCGCGCCCCTCATCCATCAGACCGTGCCGTTCAGTCAGTTCCTCGCCGTAGTGCCTCGGGTGGACGTTGGCCCGCCCGCCGGTCAGCACCACCCCGTCCAATACGTCGAGCAGATCGGCGACATCGACGGCGTCGGGCATGGCCGGAATCAGCAGCGGTGTGCAGTCGGCCACGGCGGCCACTGCCTCGATGCTGCGCCGGCCGGTCATCTGGGCCTCGATCACTTCTTCGGCGACGAAACGGTTGCACTGGATGCCGATGACGGGTCGCGCCATGGAGTCTCCTTCGGACAAGGTCGTCGGCGCGAATGCGCGTTTCTCTCCGTTTTATCCAGCTTCATGGGCCACCGTCCAGGCACCATGGAGTTTTGCAACGCGGCAGCGGGGAATTTTCTCCGCGCGGCGGCGGTCGCCTTGGCGACGAGCAGTGACTCCCACGACCGCCCCGATCCGCCGCATACCGCCATCAACGGAACTGCGATCTCAGCGATGAAATCGACCTCAGGCCTCTACGCGATCCCGCTGGCCCTGTTGGCTTTGTGCGCGGGCTGCACGGAGACCCGGCGCAGCAATCCGGAACGCACGGCGGTGGAGCAGTTGCTGCTCTCGACCGCCGTCGATCGCGCGGTTGACGGTCTCACCCTGCACATTCCGCCGGGAACAAAGGTGTTCGTGGATGCCTCGCGCTTCGAAGCTTACGACAAGAGCTACGCAATCAGCGCCTTCCGAGATCGGGTGCTCGAGTCCGGCGCCCATCTGGCCGGCCAGCCCCAGGATGCCGACGTCATCGTCGAGATCCGCTCCGGCGCCCTGTCGACCGCCGTCACCAAGACCCTGGTCGGCATTCCGTCCTTCGAAATCCCCATTCCGCTGGCCGGCAACCTGAGCATGCCGGAGATCGCGCTCGCCTCGCGCAGTCAGCGCCGTGGCGTCGCCAAGGTGGCCTATACCGCCTATTGGCGGGAGAGCGGCGCGCTCGCCGATCGGAGCGAGCCGGTTCAGGGCATTGCCGGCTACAAGGATTGGGAGTTCGTCGGCTTCGGCTGGCGGTCCGGCGATACGCTGATCACCGGGGAGATTCCCGAGGAAGCACCGGCCGTAGCCACCCAGACCCCCGGCGTCCCGGAATCGGCAAAGGTCGAGGCCGATCCGGCCGGGACGGCGGGGCGTTGATCCGGCGCGCCCCGCCTGCTTCGGGCTGTCGCCTGTCCCTACTCGATCACTAGCCCCAACTCAGACATCGTCCGGATGCCAAGTGTAGAGCCAAGTCTCGGTCAGCGCGCCGCCGCGGAACCGCAACCACGCCCGCAGGTCGATCGGTGCCGCTCCTTCGGGATCCAGGTCGAAATTCATCCGCCATCCACCCAGTTCCTCGATCGGGCGGACGGCCGCCTCAAGGATCGCCCCCTCGGAACTGGTGACGATGGCCTCCACGTCGTCTCCCTCGCGCAGCCGATCGAGGTCGCCGCCGGTGAAGTCGACGACGAACTTGCGCACCGCCGGATCGCGGTCCTGGCCCGGAACACCGCCGATCCCGGTCCAGGTCGCCATCACCCGGCCGGGCGCGGGCAGCCGGTCCGGCATTTCCGTCCCCCAATACATCCGGTAGCCGACGGAGATCGGCTGATCCGGCTGCGGCGGCGTCGCCGGGCGCCAGTAGACGACGATGTTGTCCACCGTCTCGTCGCCGGCCGGCAGTTCGACCAGTTCCACCCGGCCCTGCCCCCAATCCCCAGTCGGCTCGATCCACAGATTGGGGCGGCGGTCGTAATAGACGCCGTCATCGAGATAATGCGCGAAGCTGCGGTCGCGCTGCTGCAGTCCGAAACCGCGCGGCGCGGTATCGGAGAAGGTGCTGATGCGCGGCTTCGACGGGTTGCGCAGCGGCCGCCAGATCCACTCGCCACCACCGGTCCGCATCACCAGACCGTCGGAGTCATGAACCTCCGGGCGGAAATCGTCCCGCGCGCGGTAATCGTTCTCGCCATGCAGGTACATCGACGTGATCGGCGCGAGCCCAATGCCGTCGAGAGCCGTGCGCGGAAAGATCGAGGCGGTGACGTCCATGACCGTCGACCGGCCGCCCTGGATGACGAAACGATAGGCGCCGGTCGTGCTTGCGCTGTCCAGGAGGGCTAGAACCGTGACCTCGCTGCTGTTCGGGGCCGGTCGCTCCAGCCAGAAAGCGCGGAAAATCGGGAACTCTTCCTCGCCAAATCGCATGGTGTTGAGCGCCAGGCCGCGGGCCGACAGACCATATTGCATTTCCTTGCCGACAGCGCGAAAGTAGCTCGCCCCGAGGAACGCCGCGATATCGCGATCAAAGTCGAAGCGGTCGAACACCCGGATGCCTGCATAGCCAAGTTGGTTCTCCTCGCCCTCATCCGGCGGGGTTGTGGAGTCCGGATACGTGAAGCGTTTTTGCTCGAAGGGGATCGGGAGCGTCCCCTCTGCGCCGATCTCGAACAGGTCGATCGGGTGTGGAAAAATCCAGCCATTGTGGAACGGCGCGACGCGGAACGGCAGGTCCGTCTCGGACCAGAATTTGCCGCCCTCTGCCAGGCGAATGGCCTGGTACTGATCATGGCTGAGTTGGACAAAGCGCTTCGGCACGCGTGCCGGCGGCTCGAACGACGTCTTGGCGACCTCACGCGCGAGTGCCTCCAGGCCCTCGAACGACCCAACCTGCCCCATCCGTTCTCGAAGCCCGCCGGCCTCCGCCCGGACATCCCGCCACGGAGCCATGGCGGCGAAGATGGCCGCTCCCGAAACCAGGAGATGTCGACGGTCAATCTGCATATTGCCTCCGTTAAGTATCTTGAACCGGTTGGGTAAATCGGGTTCGGAAACCGAATACCCAATCAAACGTTAGGGATTCAGTGGCACCAGTCCGGAATAACCGGGGCCTGGGCACCGTCAAACTGAGTCGAGGGACGAGGCGAAACCACGCCCCGTTCCCCACCATCCGCCAGAAAGGGCCGGCACTATGTCTTCCGCTGACTTCAATCTCATGCCTCTGTCCGATGAGAGTGCTGTCGATATCAACCCGCTGACCCCACCGCCGGCACCGTTGCCGATGCCGGCGCGCCAGATGCGGACCGTCGGCAGTCTGCTGATCTCCGCGATGTCCGGTGTTGCCCTCCTCGGCCCGGCACCTCTGGCACAGCGCGCCGTCGTCCCGGCCGTCGAGAACAGCCCCCAGCCGCACTAGCACCGGCGTTCCAACCGCTCTCCTCTTCCCAATCCCGTCTCTTCCCCCTGCTTCACCCGCCATCGGTCAGCACCTTTGGCGGGTGAACTTCTTCTGGGATCAGGTACAGACCGACGCGCCGCATGGCGGCACCCAGCGCCGGTGAACTGCCGGCCATCGTCAGCGGCGCGGACAGGATCAGACCGGCAATCACCGGGGACGCGATCGCCAGCGCCTCAAGCGAGGCCCAGCCGATCGCCGCAGCCGCGACCACCCCGATCATCATATGAACGCCGTGCGCGCTCAGCACGTCGACCAGCGCTGCCTGTTCGCCGGTCCGTTTTCCCGGCTTCCAGCCGCTCGACGCGCCGGCGATGATCTCGCCGACGAACCGGGTGTGAAGCAGCATCATCACCGGCGCGTTCAGGGTGCTGAACACCATCTCGGCCAACATGCTGAAGAACAGCGCCAGGACCCCGCCATGGCCACGGCGCAGGACCGGATCCGCCATCGTCAGCAAGGTTCCGATGACCTTCGGCAGAAACAGCATCCCCAGTGGAATCGCGACCAGCAGCCACGGATCGACATGAACGTCGCTCGGCAGGGAAACCGGAGCCGCTTCCGAGATCGCCGACAGACCCGGCGCGGTCGACAACAGGCCGACGGCGCCGACCACCAGGAACATCATCCAGATCGGCGACGCCAGATAGGCCAGCGCGCCCATGAAGAAATGCAGCCGGTTGGTCCAGCCGATACCGTCGGCCACCAGCAATTGAATGTGTTGCAGGTTACCCTGGCACCACCGCCGATCCCGCGCCGCATGGGCGAGCAGGCTCGGCGGCGGCTCCTCGAAGCTTCCCAGGCGGTCGGCGACGACCTTCACCTTCCACCCGCCGCGCCGCAACATCGCAGCCTCGACGAAGTCGTGGCTCAGGATCTCACCGCCAAGCGGCGCATGGCCCGGCAGTTCGGCCAGCCCGCAGCATTCGGCGAAGGCCTGTACGCGCATCATCGCGTTGTGACCCCAATAGGTGGCGCTATCGCCCATCAGCAGGCGCACACCCTCCGCCGAGGCCTGGCCGTAGACCGAGGTGGCGAACTGCTGCATGCGGCCGAACGGCGTCGTGCCACGGACTGGACGGACCCAGGTCTGCACCAACCCAAGTTGCGGATCGCCGTCGAGTTCGTCGGCCAGACGCTGCACCGCCGGCCCGTCCATGCGGCTGTCGGCATCCAGCACCAGGGCGAACTCATAGGCGCCGCCCCAGGTCTCTACGAAATCCTGGATATTGCCGGCCTTGCGACCGCGGTTATCCTTGCGCTGACGATAGAAGATCCGATCGGCCGCATCGAATTTGAGCCGCAGGTGCCGACAGGCGGCGATCTCGGCCTGGATCGTCTCGTCCTTTCGGCTGTCGCTCAGGATGAACAGGTGAAACCCGTTCAGGCGAGACTCGGTCGAAAGCGAGGCGAAGACTTGCTCCAGCCCGGCATGAACCGCTTCGGGATCCTCTTCATAGATCGGGATGACCACGGCCAGCCGCCGTCCGATCACCCGATCCGATGGCGAAGTGCCGCGACGGCGACCGGCCAGCAACGAGACGGTGCCAATGAGGGACTGGCAGAAATTGGCGGAGATCCAGGTCGTGAGGACGACGAACAGTCCCAGCAGCAGCCACTTATAGGCGCCGTGGAGCGAGATCGACAGAAACCTGTCGAACTCGAGGGTGATGGTCACGGTGAGGGCCGCCGTCAGTAACGCACACAGCGCCGACAGGATCAGCGGGCGCGTGCGGGCTTGGCCGACAGCACTGGCTGCTGGGTAGTCCCTATTCTGGTTCGACATGTGATCGTTCGGTTGTGGACGGTCGCAGACACGGGCCGGACACCGAGATCAACCCAGCGCCGAAGGCATGACAGCAAGACCCTCCTACAGGTACAGATATTCCCGCTAACTACGCTTATTCGCCGGCATTGAAAATCGCCATTTTCTGGCGGCTGACTCGCCGCGATCCCACCGCCGTCCCGCACCGGATCTGTACCGGGCGATCCGGCCGTCGCCGCTTGACCCAAGGAGCAATCCCGCCATGTCCCACATTTTGTATTGGAGTCCGAAAGCCGGCTCGCTCGCCCCGCTCTGTCTGCTGATCGAGGGTGGTATTCCGCACGAGACCGTGCGGGTGAATACGGCGGCGCGGGAGCACAAGTCGACCGCCTATCTGCGCGACGTCCATCCGCTCGGCACCATCCCGGCATTGAGGTTGCCGGACGGCACGGTGATGCTCGAATCCGGCGCCATGGTGCTTCATCTGGCCGAATTGGCGCCCAGCCTCGCCCCCGCCGCCGGGACGACGGAGCGTGCACTGTTCCTGCAATGGGTGACCTATGGCGCGGGGACGCTCTATCCGACCTATCTGCGGATCTATCACACCGACGATGTCGTGCCCCTGGAAGCCGCGCGCGACGGTGCCCGGGCGGCGGCTCTGGAGGCGCTGGACCGGCGCTGGCAGGTGGTCGAGGACGCGCTCGGCCCCGAGCGTCCCTATCTGTTCGGAGACGATGTGAGCGCGGCCGATGTCTATCTCGCCATGCTCGCGCTCTGGCACCCGGAGGCGGAGCGCCTTACCGCGGCCTGTCCGAAAGTCGCGCGGATGAAGGATGCGGTATGGCGGATGCCGTCGATGCGCCAGGCTCTGGCGCTGCACGGACTGGACCGGGGATGAGCGCCGTTACTCGGCGGCGGCCACGCTGAAACTTTCGCCGCAACCGCAGCGCCCGGTCTCGTTCGGATTATTGAACACGAACCCGGAGAACATCTTGTCCTCGGAATAATCCATCTCCGAGCCGAGGATGAACATGATCGCCGTCGGATCGATGAAGATCTTCACACCCTTGTCCTCGACCACATCCTCGAGCCGCTTACGGTCCTTGGCATATTCGACAATGTAGGACAGGCCCGAGCAGCCGGTGTTCTTCACACCGACGCGCAGGCCGATAACGCCCTCGTCACCGGCATTGTCCACCAGACGCCGCACGCGCTCGGCGGCGGCTTCGGTCAGCGTGATCGGGGCTTTTCCAGGTTGGAACATCGATCTCACCCAGGGTTTCGGCTGCAGTTCAAATTCAAGTCGGTCAAAGCCAGTTCTACGACCGGATTCCTCACCATACAGGTGGGGATATTCTAGAACATGTCCAGGACCAGTCGAGCTTCTTCGCTCATCCGCTCTTTGGTCCAGGGCGGATCCCACACCAGGGTGACCTCGACTTCGCCCACGCCGGCCGCCTTGGCGACCGCATCGGCGACCATCTTCGGCATCTCGCCTGCCACCGGACAGGCCGGCGCCGTCAGCGTCATCTCGATCTTCACCGTGCCGTCGTCGAACCGCTCGATATCGTAGATCAGGCCGAGATCGTACAGGTTCACCGGAATTTCCGGATCGTGCACGGTCTTCAGCGCCTCGATCACCGCCTCCTCGTCGGCCGGCCCCTTGGGGTCGTCCAGCCGAGCGCCGGCACGCGCCATGCCGTCCGGACCGACGGTGCCGGGCATGAAGTCGTGCAGGCCGAGTTCGTGATTCATGGCGAGGTCCATTCCCGATCAGGCATCCGGTTCAGGCGAAGATC
>JARGOG010000060.1:0-16324 GCA_029212785.1 Thalassobaculaceae bacterium | reverse complement strand
TCGTGATTCATGGCGAGGTCCATTCCCGATCAGGCATCCGGTTCAGGCGAAGATCTGCCGCACTTTGTCGAGGGCACCGACCAGAACGTCGATCTCCTCGCGCGTATTGTACATCGCGAAGCTCGCCCGCGTGGTCGAGCCGACATCGTAGAAGTCCATCAGCGGTTGGGCGCAGTGATGGCCGGCGCGCACTGCCACCCCCTGCTGGTCGACGATGGTGGCGATGTCGTGCGGGTGGGCGCAGTCCAGGGTGAAGGTCACCAGGGACACCTTGCCGGCCGCCGAGCCCAGAATCTCCAGACCCTCGACCGAGGCGAGCTTCTGGGTCGCGTAGTTCAGCAGGTCGCGCTCGTGCTCGGCGATCCGGTCGAGGCCGACACCTGTCACGTAGTCGATGGCGGCGGCCAGGCCGATCGCCTGGGCGATCGCCGGCGTGCCGGCCTCGAACTTGGCCGGCAGGTCGGCCCATTCGCTGCTCTCGATCGAGACCGAGGAAATCATGTCGCCGCCGCCCTGATACGGCGGCATGGCGTCCAGCACGCTCTCCTTGCCGTACAGCACGCCGATGCCCGACGGGCCATAGAGCTTGTGCCCGGTGAAGCAGTAGAAGTCGCAGCCGATGTCCTGCACGTCGACGCCGATATGCTGCACCGCCTGGCTGCCGTCCAGCAACACCACCGCGCCGGCCTCATGCGCCAACTTGGTGACCTCGTGGACCGGAACGACGGTGCCGAGCACGTTGGAGACGTGGCAGACCGCGACCAGCTTGGTGCGGTCCGTCAGCATCGCCTTGAAACCCGCCATGTCGAAGGCGCCGCCCTCGCCCGGCTTCACGGCCTTGAGCACCAGCCCCCTCTCGTCGCGCAGCATCTGCCACGGCACGATGTTGGAGTGGTGCTCCATGTAGGTGATGATGATCTCGTCGCCCGGCTGCAGATTGGCGCGGCCCCAGCTCGACGCGACCAGGTTGATCGCCTCGGTGGTGTTGCGGGTGAAGATGATCTCCGACGTCGAGGCGGCGTTCAGGAACCCGCGCACGGTCTCGCGCGCGCCCTCGTAATCGTCGGTCGCCTTCTCGCTCATGAAATGGAGGCCGCGATGCACGTTGGCGTATCCGGTCTCGTAGACTTCCGAGATCCGGTCGATCACCTGACGCGGCTTCTGCGCCGACGCGCCATTGTCGAGATACACCAGCGGTTTGCCGTGCACGGTGCTCGACAGGATCGGGAAGTCGGCGCGGATCCGAGCGACATCGTAGGCGCTGCCGTCGGTTCCAATACCTTCTGGCATGCTCACACTCCCTCGCTGGCCGGCGCTCCGGCAATATGCTTCTGCATCCAGTCCGCCGCCGCCGTGCGGAACGCCTCGCGCACCGGTTCGCGCTGGATCTGGTCGATCGCCTCGTCCACATAGGCCGCCACCAGCATGGCGCGGGCCCGCTCGCGCGAGATGCCGCGGGCCATCAGGTAGAACAGCTGATCGTCCTCCAGCTCGCCCACCGTGGCACCGTGGCTGCATTTCACGTCGTCGGCGTAGATCTCAAGCTCCGGCTTGGAGTTGATCTCGGCCTCGCGGGACAGCAGCAGCGCGCGGTTCATCTGGTAACCGTCGGTCTTCTGCGCGTGCGGCCGCACCAGGATCTTGCCCTGGAACACGCCGTGGGCGCGGTCGGCCAGCACGCCCTTGTACAGCTCGTGGCTGGCGCAGTCGGGCTCGGCGTGGTCGATGAAGGTCGAGGTATCCACGTGCTGGTCGCCGCAGGCGAGGTAGCCGCCATTGATGCGGTACTCGATATGCCGGCCGGCCAGAGTGGCGCGGACTTCGTTGCGCGACAGCCTGGCGCCGGTCAACAGCGCGAAGGCGTCATAGGTGCTGCTATCGGCACAACGGACGGCGGTCATGGCGATATGGAAGGCCGCGTCGCTCTCCGACTGGTGCTTGTAGTGTCCGAGGCGGGCGTCCTTGCCGATCACGATCTCGGCGACGGCGTTATTCACATAGGCACCGGCGCCGGTGTGCAGCTCGACCAGATCGGCGGAAGCCCCGTCCTCGACAACGACGAGCACGCGCGGATGGGCCGCGACGGTCTGCTCGCCGCCTGCATCCTGACCTCGGGTGTCGACCATCAGCAGGATCGGCGTCTCCACCATCGTGCCGCGCTTGATGCGCAGGGCGACGCCGCCGGTAAAGGAGCCTGTGTTGATCGCAGTGAAGGGATGCGGCCCGGTCTCCGCGATCGTGCCGAGGGTCTTGGACACCCAGTCCGGAGCGGCAGTCGGATCGGCGAGATCGACCAGCTCGACACCGTCTGGCAGATCGCCCGTATGGGACAGCATGCCATTCGACAGGTGCAGCTCTACCGCTTCCAGATCCGCGAAAGCGGCGGGACGTGCGATCTCCGCCGTCCCGGTCGCGGCGACCGGCTCCAGCGCCTTCAGCGCGTTCAGGTTGGTGAACTTCCACGCCTCGGTGCGCACGCCCGGCAGGCCGGTGCGCTCGGCGTTCGCCACCGCGGTTCGGCGCAGCTTGGACAGCCAGTCGGCCCCGCCCGTGGGAGCCGGGACGGCGGTCAGCAGCGCCAGGGATGAGTTCTCTGCCATATCCGCCCCTCAGGCCGCCGCCTCGGCGAAGTCGGCATAGCCGTTCTTCTCCAGCTCCAGCGCCAATTCCTTGCCGCCGGTCTTCTGGATGCGGCCATTGGCGAGCACATGGATCACGTCCGGCTCGATATGGCTCAGCAGGCGCTGGTAGTGGGTGATGACCAGCATCGACCGACCGGCCGAGCGCAGGGCGTTCACGCCCTCGGAAACCACCTTCAGCGCGTCGATGTCGAGGCCGCTATCGGTCTCGTCGAGGATGCAGAATTTCGGCTCGAGCACCGCCATCTGCAGGATCTCGTTGCGCTTCTTCTCGCCGCCCGAGAAGCCGACATTGACCGCGCGCTTCAGCATGTCGTCGGTGACGCCGAGGGTCTTGGCCTTGGCGCGGACCATCTTCAGGAAGCCCATGGCGTCGATCTCGTCCTCGCCGGCCGCCTTGCGCCGGGCGTTCACCGCCTCGCGCAGGAAGGTCATGCCGGTCACGCCGGGCAGCTCCACCGGGTACTGCATGGCGAGGAACACGCCGGCGACGGCGCGCTCGTCGGTCTCCATCTCCAGCAGATCCCGGCCGTCCAGCCGCACCGAGCCTTCGGTGACCTCATAGCCCTCGCGGCCCGCGAGCACGTAGCTGAGCGTGCTCTTGCCCGAGCCGTTCGGCCCCATGATCGCGTGGACTTGGCCCGCCTCGACCGACAGGTCGATACCCTTCAGGATCGGCTTGCCGTCGACGGTGGCGTGAAGATTTTTGATTTCTAACAATGCCATAACTGACTTTCCTTGCACATCGGATTAACCGACGCTGCCTTCCAAGCTGATACCGATGAGCTTCTGCGCCTCGACGGCGAACTCCATCGGCAGTTCCTTCATGACTTCCTTGCAGAAGCCGTTGACGATCAGGCCGACCGCATCCTCGGTCGAGAGACCGCGGGACATGCAGTAGAAAAGCTGATCCTCGCTGATCTTCGAGGTGGTCGCCTCGTGCTCGACCCGGGCCGTCGGGTTCTTGCTTTCGATATAGGGGACGGTGTGCGCCCCGCATTTGTCGCCGATCAGCAGGCTGTCGCACTGGGTGAAGTTGCGGGCACCTTCGGCCCGCTTGCCCACGCGCACGAGACCGCGATAGGTGTTGTCCGCCCGCCCGGCGCTGATCCCCTTGGAGATGATCGTCGAACGGGTGTTCTTCCCCAGATGGATCATCTTGGTGCCGGTATCGGCCTGCTGGGCGTTGTTGGTGATGGCGACCGAGTAGAACTCGCCCACGCTGTCGTCGCCCTGCAGGATGCAGCTCGGGTATTTCCAGGTGATGGCGGAGCCGGTCTCGACCTGGGTCCAGGAGATCTTCGAGCGCCGTCCGCGGCAGGCGCCGCGCTTGGTCACGAAATTGTAGATCCCGCCCTTGCCGTTCTCGTCGCCCGGATACCAGTTCTGGACGGTGGAGTACTTGATCTCCGCATCGTCCAGCGCGACCAGCTCGACCACGGCGGCATGGAGCTGGTTCTCGTCGCGCTGGGGTGCCGTGCAGCCCTCCAGATAGGAGACGTAGGCGCCCTCGTCGGCGACGATCAGGGTGCGCTCGAACTGTCCGGTATTCTCCGCATTGATGCGGAAATAGGTGCTCAGTTCCATCGGGCAGCGCACGCCCTTGGGGATGTAGACGAAGCTGCCGTCGGTGAAGACCGCGCTGTTCAGGCAGGCGAAATAATTGTCGGCGGCCGGCACGACCGAGCCGAGATAGCGCTTCACCAACTCGGGATAGTTATGCACCGCCTCGGAGATCGAGGAGAACACGACACCGTGCTTCTCCAGTTCTTTCTTGTAGGTGGTGGCGACCGACACGCTGTCGAACACCGCGTCGACGGCGACCACGCCGGCCAGAATCTCCTGCTCTTTGAGCGGAATGCCAAGCTTCTCGTAGGTCGCCAGCAGTTCCGGGTCGACCTCGTCCAGCGAGTTGAGCTTCGGCTTCTGGGTCGGCGCCGCGTAGTAGTACAGGTCCTGATAATCGATCGGCGGATAGCCGACCTTGGCCCAGTTCGGCTCCTTCATCTGCAGCCACTGGCGGAACGCCTTCAGCCGCCATTCGAGCAGCCATTCCGGCTCCTTCTTCTTGGCGGAGATGAAGCGGATGGTGGTCTCGTCGAGCCCTTTCGGCGCCATATCCATATCGATATCGGTAACGAACCCGTGCTTGTAGGCACGGCCCGTGACCTCTTCGACCTGGCGCACAGTATCGGCTGTCGCAGCCATCCTCGATTCTCCCAGTCCAGTCTTAATCAGGCGTTATGCAGGCTCGGCTGCGGCAGCGTCTTACCAGCGGTCGAGCGGTCCGGGAACATCTCTTCCGGATCCATCATGTCCGCCAACGTCACGGCATCGAGCGCCGCATGGATCGCGGCATTCACCCGGTTCCAGTTGCCGCGCATGAAGCAGGAATTCTCCACCTCGCAGCTCTCCTCCGCACCGTCGACACAGGCGGTGAGCGCAATCGGTCCCTCCAGGGCCTGGATGATCTCGGTCATGGTCACAGCCGATGCCGGCCGGTCGAGCGAATACCCGCCCTTGGCCCCGCGATGGGCGGTGACCAGTGTGGAATGAGCCATGATCTTCAGAACCTTAGACACCGACGGAAGCGGTACGGATGTCGAGTCCGACAGCGCCGCCGCGGTGCGCACGCGCCCGATATCATGCGCCATATGGCCCAGGATCACGATCGCGTAGTCCGTCATGCGGTTAAGTCGCAACATCACAAACCGTACCTTTCCAGTCCGGTATACATAAGGCTCGGGTCCCGCAGGGTCAACGCAAAAGGGGACCGATATGGTGCACTTTATGTCGCATCGGACTTTCTTTGCCGCATCGCAGCACGGTGCAGCGCTTGACGCGGGTCGCCCGGGGGTGTCTTTTCCTCGGCCCACCGATGGAGCCGCCCCGTGGCCGTCACCACCTTTCCGCTTCAGACAAATGTCCTCAGAGCCGTGCTGTGGATGATGGGCGCGCTGGCCTCCTTCACCACGATGGCGCTGGCCGGGCGCGAGCTGACGCAGGAGATGTCGGTCTTCCAGGCACTGAGTTTCCGCAGCATCATCTGCGTCACCGTGCTTCTGACGATCGCCGTCTTCCGACGGTTCGAGGGGATCGGCACCGACCGCATCGGCCTCCATCTCGCCCGCAACACCATCCATTTCGCCGGGCAGTTCGGCTGGGTCTATGGCCTCAGCCTGCTGCCGCTGGCCGCGGTGTTCTCCATTGAGTTCACGGTGCCGATCTGGACCGCGATCCTGGCGGCGATGTTTCTGGGGGAGCCGTTCACCCGCTGGCGGATGATTGCCGTCGCCATGGGATTCATCGGCATCCTGATCGTCGTGCGGCCGGGAGCGTCGATGATCGACGTCGCCGCCTTCGCGGTGCTGGGTGCCGCCATGGCCTACGCCGCCACCTATGTCTTCACCCGGCACATGGCGTCGACCGAGAGCCCCTTCGCCATCATCTTCTGGATGAACCTGATACAGCTGCCGCTCGGGCTGGTGCCGGCCTTGGGCGTGTGGGTGGCGCCATCGCCGGACAACTACATCTGGATCGCGGCGATCGGCCTCGGCGGGCTGTGTTCACACTGGTGCGTCGCCCATGCCATGCGCCACGCCGATGCCGCCCTGGTCGCGCCGATGGATTTCATCCGGCTGCCGATCATCGCGGTGATCGGCGTCATGTTCTACGCCGAGCCGTGGAACCCCTTCGTGCTGTTCGGCGGCGTGCTGATCTTCTCCGGCAACATGATCAACATCTGGGGCGAGCGGCGGCGCTAATCCACCCGCGACCGCGTCTCCCCGTGCCCGGCACAAGGTCGGGCCAAGAATGACATCGGCCGCGGCTGGCCCAATGCAGCGGCCCCCCTAAAGCCGTTCGTTCTTGCGCCGGAGCAGATTGCCGGCGATCTCGTCCTGTTCCATCTGATCTTTCGCCTCCTGCTCCTTGCGCGCCTTCGCCAGCCGCGCCTCATGCGCCATCTCGTAGCGCTTGAGTTCGGCGAAGGCCTCGCGGACGATCTCGCGCTGCTCTTCCACCGACTGCGCAAGCTTGGCGATCGCCTGATCGGCGTCGGTGCGGCGCTGCACGAGGCGGGCCGCGTAAGCGCCATAGGCAAATCCCACCACGCCGACCTCCTGGGACGCGATCTGCTGTTCCTGGGCCTGTTCCTCGTCCAATGCCACGCGCTGCGCCTGCGCCGCCGCCAGACGCTCCTCCAGGATCGCGAGACGCTTGCGCTTCTCGTCGAGTTGATTCTCGGAAAGTTCGATCAACGTGTCGAACGGCCGCATCGCTCAGACTCTCCTCCGGGGGCTACCCCTCCTCGCCATCCTCGGGCTGCGCGCCGAGGCCGAGGATATCCGCCAGTTCTGCGTAACCGGCATCGAGGTCGGCGTTGTCGTCCTTGTCCTGGTTCAGAAACGCCTCCAGCGGATCATGATAGCGGATCGCCTCGTCCACCAGCGGGTCGCTGCCGCGCCGGTAGGCGCCGAGGCGAATCATGTCCGCCATATCCTCATAGGTCGACATCAGCGCCCGTGCCCGTCTGATCAAAGCGGTCTGATCTGACGTATTGCAGTCCGGCATCATGCGCGAGACCGAGCGCAGGATGTTGATCGCCGGATACCGGCCGCGATCGGCGATCGCGCGCTCCAGCACCACGTGGCCGTCGAGAATACCGCGCACGGCGTCCGAGATCGGCTCGTTGTGGTCATCGCCCTCGACCAGCACGCTGAACAGGCCGGTGATCGAGCCCGTATCGACGCCGGGCCCGGCCCGCTCCAACAGGCGCGGCAGTTCGGCGAAGACGGTCGGGGTATAGCCTTTGGAGGCTGGCGGTTCGCCGGTGGCCAGCCCGATCTCGCGCTGGGACATGGCGAAGCGGGTGACGCTGTCCATCATGCACAGCACCTGTTTGCCCCGGTCGCGGAAATACTCGGACACGGCGAGCGTCAGATAGGCCGCCTGACGCCGCATCAGCGGGCTTTCGTCCGAGGTGGCGACCACCACGACGGATCGGCGCATGCCCTCCTCGCCAAGGTAGTCCTGGATGAATTCCTGTACCTCGCGGCCGCGTTCGCCGATCAGACCGATAACGAAGACGTCGGCGCTGGCGAAACGCGCCAGCATCGCCATCAGCACCGACTTGCCGACACCGGAGCCGGCGAAGATGCCCATGCGCTGGCCGCTGCAGATCGAGAGGAACTGGTTGATCGCCCGCACGCCGACATCGAGCTTGCCGCCGACCCGGTTACGGCGGTGGGCTGGCGGCGGACTGTTGCGCAGGGGATAGGCCAGTGCCCCTTCGGCAAGCGGTCCTGCCCCGTCGATCGCACGACCCATGGCATCGACCACCCGCCCGAGCCAGGTCTCGTCCGGATAGACCACCGGCTCGGCATCGGAGATCTGCGCGCGCGAGCCGATACCGACCCCTTCAAGCGGGCCGAACGGCATGGCCAGCGCGCGACTGTCACGGAAGCCGACAACCTCGCAGGCGACCAACCGGCCGCCGCGCGCCTGAACGAAACAGCGGTCGCCGATCGACAGCGCCCGCTCGACGCCGCCAATCTCCACCATCATCCCCAGAACCGCCGTTACCCGGCCATAGAGTCGAAATTCAGGTATCTTTTCTATATCGCTCGCAAGGTGCTTAAGCAGCGTCGCCACGGCCAACTCCTTGATCTGCCGAGATTTCACAGAATAACACGACCTTTTGGTAGGCACGAGCGGTCGCTTGGCGTTAACCTTTCTTTTAAGGCAAGTCCCTTAAACGTCCGGGTGGGGATCGAAGGGAGAGAAGCCATGCGTATCCTGTTGGTCGAAGATGAAGACGCCGTGGCGCGGAGCATCGAGCTGATGCTGACCGCCGAGGGCTGGGTTGTGGACCGTGCCGAAGCCGGGGAAGACGGCCTCGAAATCGGCAAGCTCTACGACTACGATATTATTTTGCTGGATCTCATGCTGCCTGACATGGACGGCTATGACGTCCTCAAGCGGCTGCGTCAGGCTCGGGTGAAGACCCCGATCCTGATTCTGTCCGGCCTGTCGGAACTCGACGCCAAGATCAAAGGCCTTGGCTACGGCGCCGACGACTACGTCACCAAACCGTTCGACCGCCGCGAGCTCGTCGCCCGCATCCAGGCGATCGTCCGGCGCTCCATGGGTCACAGCGAATCGATCATCTCAACCGGCAAGCTTCAGGTGAACCTGGACAGCCGATCGGTCGAGGTCGAGAGCCAGCCCCTGCACCTGACGGGCAAGGAGTACGGCATCCTCGAGCTGCTGTCGCTGCGCAAGGGCACGACGCTGACCAAGGAGATGTTCCTGAACCATCTCTACAACGGGATGGACGAGCCGGAGCTCAAGATCATCGACGTCTTCATCTGCAAACTGCGCAAGAAGCTGTCGAATGCGACCGGCGGGGACAACTACATCGAGACCGTCTGGGGCCGCGGCTACGTGCTGCGCGACCCGCTCGAGGCAAAGAACGACGCGGCCTGAACCACGTCGACTGCGCCTCCTATCCGGCCGGGCGACGGTGTTACGCCGTCGCCTTCATCGAGCCTTTCTGCGACAGCCGGTACACGCCCCGCTGCCCGGGGATCGGCTCGAACCGGTCGGTGATCCCGAGCACGGTCTCCGCCCCGCCCAGATACAGGCCGCCATCCGGCGCCATCTGATCGGCGATCCCGGCCAGAACCTTTCCCTTGGTCGGCTGATCGAAATAAATCAGCACGTTACGGCAGAACACGATATCGAATTGACCCAGCATGCGCGGATGGTCGAGCAGGTTGAACTCGCGGTACTGCACCATGGTTCGGACCTTGTCGTTGATCCGCCACTTGTCCCCGTCCTGGGCGAAATACTTCACCAGCATGGTGATCGGCAGGCCGCGCTGCACCTCGAATTGAGAGTACACGCCGGCCTTGGCCCGGGAGATGATCTCGCTCGACAGGTCAGTCGCCACGATCTCGAAACGCCAGCCGGCGACCTTCGGGCCGAGTTCTGTCAGCAGCATGCCGATGGAATACGGTTCCTGGCCACTTGAACAGGCCGCGCTCCAGATCCGGATGCGCTTGGACGCGGCCCGCGCCTTCATCAGTTCCGGCAGCAGGATGTCCCGCAGATTGTCGAACGGCTTCATGTCGCGGAAGAACAGCGACTCGTTCGTGGTCATGGCGTCGACCACATCCTTGATCAGCTTCTGGTCAGCGCGGCCGCGCATCGTGGTCACCAGCGCGTCCAGGGAATCGATCCCCCATTTCCGCGCCACCGGCTGCAGCCGGTTCTCCAACAGATAGGCTTTTTCCGGAGTCACAACGAGGCCGGACTGTTCCCTCAGAAGCTTTGACAGAAGCTCGAAATCGGCCGGTTTCATGCCGCCCACCTCGCGGTTTGCCGGTCGATCCAGGAGGCGATCTGATCCAGCGGCAGCACGGCGGTGCAGAGCCCGGCCCGGGCGACGGCCCCCGGCATGCCCCAGACCACGCTGGACGCCTCGTCCTGGGCGATCACGGTGCCGCCGGCATTGATCAGGGCTTCGGATCCCTTCTGCCCGTCATGCCCCATGCCGGTGAGGATGACCGTCAGCGCCTGTCCGCCCCACGCCTCGACCACGCTGCGCAGCATCGGATCGACGGCGGGACGGCAGAAATTCTCCTGCGGCCCCTGATTCAGGCGCAGGACGACGCCACTCGCGGACCGTTCGGCAAGCATGTGAAAGTCGCCGGGCGCCAGGTGCACGCGGCCGGGTTGAACCGGCATCCCGTCGGTGGCTTCCGCACAATCCCATCCCGTCGACCGCTTGATGTGATCGGCCAGGATCGACGTGAAGGTCGCCGGCATGTGCTGGGTCAGAAGAATAGGCAGGCGCAGTGTCTTCGGCAGGCTGCCCAGCAGCTTGAACAGTGCCTGCGGTCCACCGGTCGAACTGCCGATGCACAGAACCTGCGGTGCCCGGCGGCCGGCGGGTCGAAGCTGGATGGCGGTCGCCGGTTTGGCCGCCGTTGCGGCGGTGGCGACCGGGCGCGGCTCGCCCCCACTGCCCGCGCGCTCGGCCGAGAACCGGGGGCGGCCCGGTGCGCTGCCACCACTCTTGCGGCGACGGGCGGCCCCGAAGGTCTTCACCTTCTCAAGCAGGTCGCGTTTGAACGCCTCGGCGGCGGACAGCTCGCGCATGCTGCTCGGCTTCGGGATGTAATCCTTGGCGCCGAGCGACATCGCCTTCAGCGAGATATCCGCATTGCGGGCCGTCAGCGTGGAGGCCATGACCACCGGAACGTCCGGGTCGATCTTCAGCAACTCCGGCAGCGCGGTCAGCCCGTCCATCCGCGGCATCTCGATGTCGAGGACAATGACCTCGATCTTGCCCTTGTCCTTGGCCAGCGTGTTCACCGCCATCTGCCCGTCGCCGACCGAGGCGACGACCTGGACGTCCGGGTCGCTCTCCAGGGAACGGGCGAACAGACCCCGGATTACAGCGGAATCATCCACCAGCATGACCCGATACGGATCGGCGGAACGCGGCGGTTTGGGAGGGGCTGTCAGAACCATTAGAGCAGTCCGACCTGCTGGAACTTGGTGGCGATGATGTCGCTGTCGAACGGCTTCATGATGTACTCGTTCGCACCCGACGAGATCGCCTCCTGAATATGCTTCATGTCGTTCTCGGTCGTGCAGAACACCACGATCGGGGCGTCGCCACCGGGCATCTTGCGTAACGCCCGCAGAAACTCGATCCCGTTCATCACCGGCATGTTCCAGTCGAGCAGGATCGCGTCGGGCAGCCGACGCTCACAGGCTTCCAGCGCCTGCTTGCCGTCCTCCGCCTCTTCGATATCGAATTCGAGGCCCTGGAGAATCCGGCGCGCGACCATGCGTACGACCTTCGAATCATCGACAACCAGACAGGATTTCATCGGTGTCGCCTCACATCCCCTTCTGGGGTTTTGCTGTTTTTTCTCAAAGTATCGACGACCATCATGCGGGTTCCTGCCCGATGAAGTCGAGAAGATTGGACACATCCAAGATAATCAGCAGCGCGGCCTTGAGCTGATAGATGCCGACCGAGATTTCGCGGACCCTCAGCGGCATCGTCGGCGGATGCGGTTCGAACCGGTCGAAATCCAGCATCAGCACCTCGCCGACCGCATCGACGATCAGACTGTAGAGGTCGCCGTGATGCTCGACGACGACGCTCATCGTCTCCTGCCCGGCCGGCAGCGGTTCCAGCCCCAGGCGCCGGCGGACATGAACCGCCGTGACGATCCGCCCCCGCAGGTTCAGCGATCCGGCGATCTCCGGCGGCGCCAAGGGAATTCGGGTGATACTCTGCGGACCGAGCACGTCATGGACCTGCATCACCGGGATGCCGAACATCTGGCCGCCAACGGTGATCGAGACGAATTGACCGGACTCGGGCTCGACCTCCATCACGCGGGGAACCGATGAATTGCGAACCGTCGAAGGGAGATTGCCCGTGGACATGACCGACCGTCGTTGAAACAGCGGATCCAGCCCCCTTCATGCGCCGTTCGGGCCATGCCGGGATCCTGGCGCTTCCATGCAGACTTTCTCGCCCGAATACGACGCCGATACAAGCGCCGTGAACGACCGCCGCGAAGACCCTACCCCAGGGAAACGACGATCTCGGGAGGTGCCGCGGAGACGACGGAGACGTCGATCTCGAACCGACGCGCCGACATGCCGACCGTGGCCGGAAGCACCGCGACCTCGTCGTCCGGATCCGCGGTTCCGGCCAGGGCCTCAAGCGCCTTCTGCGACAGGGCTGCATCCCGGCCCTCGGCGGTAATCCGGATCTCCGCCGGTTCTACGGCCACCGAGACGATCCCGCCGCGCGGCAGGCTCTCCGCGGCGACCACCGCCAGGCCGAGCATGGTCTTGATCACGCCGGCGCGCGGCTTTTCCAGGCCGTCGGCGATGGCGATCCGCGGTTCCAGCTTTCGGTGGGCCAGGTAGTCGGCCAGCACGGGACGGGCATCCAGATATCCGATTCCCCCACCGCTCCCCGCACCGCCGAATGCCATACGGAAGAAGGTGAGCCGGGCAGCCACCTGATCGACGGAGCTCGACACCAGGTCCATCGCTTCGACGGCGACGTCATCCGCGCCGAATTCCCGGACCAGCTCCAAACCGTTGCGCGCAGCCGATACCGGGCCGATCAAGTCATGGAACAGGCGGGACAGAAGCAGATCGAGATGGCGTGCCGAGACGGTCACTTCAGGCTCCTCGGTTATCGAACACAAAGTATCACGACCATATGGCCCATAAAGGATCCGTTAATAGGCCTATGGTTTTCTGATACGCTCAAAGCGTCGGATTCAGGGCATCGGAGAGTGGCATGGAGTTCCTCAGTCCTGGCGGCTACGTGCGGTTGGAGGGGCGTCCCGATTGGGGCCTTGGCCAGATCCAGTCGGTGGTCGGTTCGCGTGTGACGGTGAATTTTGAGCACGCGGGTAAGCAGTTGATCAACACCGACCGCGCGATGCTCCTTTCCGCGGAAGGTTTCGGCCGGCCCTACTGACCGAGGCGTTCATGGCAAACGGGTTGCTGGAACCGGTCATTGCCGGAACGGATGACGGCGTCGCCGACCGAGTCGTTGTCGGGTTCAACTGGACGGCGCTCCAATGCGGGCCGGCCGTCGGCCTCGCCTGGTCACCCCGCGCCATGGACGGAGCCCGGAGCACTCCGGAGACCGGCACCTATGCCGGCAGGCCGCTCCGCGATCTGGCCCGACTGGTCTCCTCCGACAACCCCTACGAACGCTCGATCGGCCTCGCCGCGGCGAACGCCTTCTGGAACCGCCCCTCGACGGCAATCGGGGATGGCGACGGCCTGACCCCATGGGCAACCGACTTCGATGCGCTGGGGCAGGAGCTGCGCCGCACGGTGGTGATCGGACGGTTTCCCGGCCTCGACGCGAAATTCCCGGGTGCCACAATCGTCGAGCTTCAGCCGCGCCCGGGTGAGATCGCCTTCACCGATGCAGACTCCCATCTGCGGACCGCCATCCATGTGGTCGTCACCGGGTCCACGCTGGTCAACGGCACGGCCGATCGGATCGTCGACTCCGTTTCGGCGGAAACCAAAATTACTCTTGTCGGCCCGTCCGTGCCGCTCTGCCCAGGCCTTCTGCGACGGCCAGTCGCGCGGCTCGCCGGGTTTATCGTGACCGATCCGGACAGGGCCTTCGCCGCCGTGATGGAGGGCGCCGGCGCGAAAGCGCTCAAGCGGTACGGCCGCGCCGTGGTCATGGCGCCTACCTGAGTAACGGCGGGCGCGCAGGACCACTTGAACGGGAAGTGGAAGACGGTACGGTTCACCTATCATGACCATTGTTCACCCTGCCCCGTCGTCCGCCCCCGCCCTGATCGCCCGCAGCGCCCAGAGCACCGTCGCCAGCCTGTTCCTTCAACAAGTGCGCCGGTTCCCGTCCAGACCGGCCGTGCAGACCCAGACGATGACCCTGAGCTACGGTGCGCTGGCGGACCGGGCACGGCGGCTGGCGGCGATCCTCGAGCAGCGGGGCATCGGCCCGGGAGACCGGATCGCCATCCTGTCGGAGAACCGCGCCGAGTATCTGGAGACCTACCTCGCCGCCGCCATGACCGGCGCGATCCTCGCCTGCCAGAACTGGCGGCTGTCGACATCGGAGCTGACCCACTGCCTCACCCTGGTCGAACCGTCGCTGGTCCTGGTGTCGGAACGCCATGCCGGGAAACTGGCGGAGATCGACGGGTCCGCCGGCAAGGCACTCGTCCTCGGCGACGCCTATGAGGCGGCGCTGAACCGCAGCGCTCCGTCTGATCTGCCCGCGCTGGAAGCCCTCGATCCGGAAGCGCCGCTGCTGATCCTCTATACCTCGGGCACCACCGGCCTGCCGAAGGGCGCGGTGATCAGCCATCGCGCGCAGATCGTGCGCAACATGGTCACCCGGGCCGAATTCTCCATCGACGCCGCCGACAGCTTTGTCGCCTGGTCGCCGATGTATCATATGGGCGCGGGCGACAATTCCATCGGCACGCTGATGGCGGGCGGCAAGGTGATCGTGGTCGACGGCTTCGACCAGGGGCATCTGGCCGAGGTCGTGCGCGAGGAACCGATCGGCTGGCTGCTGCTGATGCCGGGCATGGTCGGCGGCTTCGCGGCCGAGATCGAGGCGCGCAAGGTGACGGCCAAGGGCATCAAGGTATGCGGCGTGATGGCCGATCTGGTGCCGCCGGCGGAGATCGCCCGCATCACCCGGCTGCTCGACGCCCCCTACGCCAATACCTTCGGGGCCACGGAGACCGGCTGCCCGCCCTGCTCGTCCTCGCTGATCCCGGTCGGGGTGGCGCCCACGAGCCTGTCGAAGGAACAGAGCGTCTTCTGCGAGGTCCGCCTTGTCGATGCCGAGGGCCGGGAAGCGGCGGACGGCGCGCCCGGCGAGTTGGCGATGCGCGGGCCGACCCTGTTCAGCGGCTATTGGCGCAACGAGGCAACCAACCTGTCGGATTTCCGCGCCGGCTGGTTCCACATGGGCGACGTCTTCGTGCGCAACCCGGATGGCAGCCTCGATTTCGTCGACCGGGTCAAATACCTGATCAAATCCGGCGGCGAGAACATCTACCCGGCCGAGATCGAGCGGGTGATCCTCGCCGACCCAAGGGTGATCGACGCCGCCGTGGTCCGCCGTGCGGACGCCAAATGGGGCGAGGTGCCCATCGCCTTCGTCGCCAAACGGGATGAGAGCCTGGCCGAGTCCGATCTCTACGCCCGCTGTCGTGCCGAACTCGCCGGCTACAAGCAGCCCAAGGGCATCCATTTCATCGCGATGGACGACTTCCCGCGCTCCGCCTCGGGCAAGATCCAGCGCCACGAACTCGAGAAGCGGCTCCCAGCCGTCAACGACTGAGAAACCAGAAGCATCCGGAGGAGACCCGCATGAGCGCCCAGAAGGCCGCGCCGACCACCAGCATCGCCACGCACACCAACGACGACATCTATATCCGCGACAAGAGCCTGTGCAACGACCTGATCGGCAAGCTGAGCTTCACGGAGATGATCGTCTTCCAGATGCTCGGTCGGATGCCGTCGGCATCGGAAACCGCGATGATCGACGCTTGTCTGGTCACCCTGATGGAGCATGGCCTGACCCCGAGCGCGCTGGCCACCCGCCTGATCTATGCGAGCGCGCCCGAGGCCATGCAGGCGGGCGTGGCCGCCGGTCTGATGGGCGTCGGCAGCGTCTTCGTCGGCACCATGGAGGGCAACGCACAGCTATTGCTGGAGATCGTCAACGACCCCGCTGGCATCGACACCGCCGCCCGACGGATCGCCGAAGAGCATCGGGCGAACCGCAAGCCCCTGCCCGGCTTCGGCCATCACCTGCACAAGCCCGACGACCCGCGTCCGATCCGGCTGTTCGCGCTCGCCGAGGAACACGGTCAGTCCGGCACCTACATCGCCGCGCTGAAATCCCTGAGCGCCGCCATCGACGCGGTCTACGGCAAGCACATCACGATCAACGCCACCGGCGCGATCGCCGCCGTGCTGATGGATTGCGGCGTGCCGGCGGAGATCCTGCGCGGCTTCGCCCTGATCACCCGCTGCGCCGGTCTGGTCGGTCATGTCCGCGAAGAACAGGAGAAGCCGTCGATGCGCACGATCTGGGAAACCTCGGAAGCGGCGATCCCGTATGA
>JARGOG010000147.1 GCA_029212785.1 Thalassobaculaceae bacterium | reverse complement strand
GCGCATGACCCGCCAGTTCGCTTCCATCTTCGCCAGCGCCGCGGCCTCGTCGATGCCCTCGTCGCGCATGATGAACTCGACCCGCTGGCGGATCCGAGGGGTCAGCACCGGCCCCGGATGGATGGCGTTGACCCTCACGCCGTCCTGAACGCCGCGGTCGGCCATGGCCTTGGTGAAATTGGTCAGCGCCGAGTTCACCGACCCGCCGATGGCGAAGTTCTTCTCCGACACCCGGGCGCCGACGCCGATCACGTTGAGGATGCGCCCGCCGGTCTCCACCAGATGCGGCCAGGCGGCGCGGGTCATGCGCACAGCGCCATAATATTTCAGCGCGAACCCGTCCTCGAAATCGGCATCGGTCAGGTCGAAGAAGTCGCCGTATTTGGTGGCGCCGGCGCTGTGGGCGAGGATGTCGAGCTTACCGAAGGCGCTGAGGGCGGCATCGACCGCCTGGGCCGCCGTGCCGGGCTTCTTCAGGTCGCCGGCAAAGGTCTCGGCGCGGCCGCCGGCGGCGCGGATCCCCTCCGCGACAACGTCCAGCTTCTCCTGGCTGCGCGCCGTGATCAGCACCTCCGCACCGGCCCGCGCATAGGCCTCGGCGATGGCGGCACCGATGCCCTGGCTGGCGCCCGTGACGATGGCGGACTTTCCATCCAGCCTCATGACATTCCTCCCCCGTAGTGATTTAATCGAAACAATAAGCGCCGATTGAGCTCTATTGCTACCCAGCTTGGGTTACCCAGAGCGCGACCAAGGAGAGGAAAGAATGGCGACTGCTGCGCCCAAGATTGCCATGCCCGATGGTCCCGTTGACGACCCGTCGGTCTGGCTGGCCGAGGACCTGGAACGCGACGACCGCTGGATCCACCGTCTGACCGACGGCGAGATCGTGGAACTCGACCGCGCCGTCGAGGGGGTGCTGTCCCGTGGCCTCGCGGCCGAGAAATTCGAACGCGACGATTTTCCGCTCACCAGCTTGGCCGACACCATCGCCGGCTGGGCCAACGAAATCGACAACGGCCGTGGTGTCGTGCTGGTGCGCGGGCTCGATGCCCAGCGCTACGACGAGGACGCGCTGCTGGCGTTGTATTGGGGCATCGGTGTTCATCTCGGCCTGCCGGTGGCGCAGAACGCCAAAGGCGACCTGCTCGGGCATGTGCGCGACAAGGGTAACAACTACCAGGCCAACAATGTGCGGGGCTACACGACCAGCGCCCAGCTCAAGGCCCATTGCGACGCGGCCGACGTGGTCGGCCTGTTGTGCCGCCATCCGTCCAAGTCCGGTGGCGAGAGCCTGATCGCCTCCTCGCTCGCGGTGTACAATCACATCCTCAAGGAGCATCCGGAGTACCTGCCGCATCTGATGGCGGGTTTCCATTTCGACCTGCGGGGCGAAGGGGCGACGGATAATCCGAACGAGACCACGTTCCACAAGGTGCCGGTGTTCTCCTGGTTCGAAGGCCGGATGTCGTGCCGCTACAATGGCAAGACCATCACCGACGGCATGCGCAAGGCCGGGGAGCCGCTGGAGGGCATCGCGCTGGAGGCGGTGCAGGCGGTCGGCGAGATCGCCATGAGCAAGCCGTTCCGCTATGACATGGCGTTCGAGCAGGGTGACATGCAGTTGCTGTCCAACCACACGGTGCTGCACGCCCGCTCGTCCTTCGAGGACTGGCCGGACGAGGCGCGCAAGCGCGACCTGTGGCGGCTCTGGCTGAACCTGCGCGACGGCCGGCCGCTGGACCGCGATTTTGCCGACCGCATGAACACCGGTCCGCGCGGCGGAGTGCGCGTGCGCGCCCAGGCGGCGGAGTAGCGTCCGGCGCCCGCCCCGTCCGCCGGGCGCCAGGTCCCGGTTTCCGGTGCAGGAAGGCCTGTCCGCGTGATCTCACCCGACCTGTTCATCGCCGACGCGCTCGCCAATCCGGTTAACGGCGCGATCCTCGGCCGGCTCCCGGATCTCGGGATCGATCAGCCGTGGCTGGTTGCCGGCTGCCTGTATCAGGCGGTCTGGAATCGGCTGTCGGAACGGCCGCCGGGTGAGAGCGTCAAGGATTACGACGTCTTTTACTGGGACGAGGATACGAGTTGGGAGGCCGAGGACGCGGTGATCCGGCGTGGCGCCGCGCTGCTGGCCGATCTGGGTGTCGAGGTCGAGTTCAAGAACCAGAAGCGGGTGCCGATCTGGTACCCCAAACGCTTCGGTGCCGACTACCCGCCGGTTGCGCGGGCCAGCGACGGCATCGACCGGTTTCCGGCGCTGTGTACCTGTGTCGGGCTGGCCCCAACGCGAGCGCTCTATGCGCCCTATGGCCTGGACGATCTTTATGCCGGCCGGCTGATCGTCAATCCGACAACGCCGACCCCGGAACTTGCCCGGGACAAGATGGAGAGCTATCGCCGCCGCTGGCCATGGCTTACGATTATCCAGGGGTGAGGCGCCGAGGTGAGGACCGGCCAGTCTGACGCGCTGCAACAGGGAGGCCGTTTTCCGGTACCTCACCGTCTTGCACCCCCCATACCCCTGTGCTAGAGAGCCTTCGCGCTGGCAGGGGACTCCTGAGCCGGCCAACTATTGTGTTCGATCGACGCGTTAAGAACTCAACTAAATCAAAGAGTTCCAGCGGGTCGTCAAACGGGACGAAGGGGCGCTTCCAGGTGGCTTCGCAATCAAAAGGCCTCGCCGCTCGCTATGCTTTGGCATTGTATGAGCTGGCCGACGACCAGAAGGCGTTGGACGACGTCGCGGGGGATCTTGTCTCCCTGCGCCAGTTGATCGCCGAGAGCGAGGAGTTCGTTCGGCTGATCCGCTCGCCGGTTCTGTCGCGCGCCGATCAGGCCAAGGGTGTGGCGGCGCTCTGCGACAAGTTCGGCGCCAACGCGCTGACGGCACAGTTTATGGGCGTTCTCGCGTCCAACCGCCGGCTGTTCGCACTGCCCGGCATCATCACCGCTTATCTCGAGGAATTGGCCCGCCGCCGTGGCGAGGTCGCTGCCGAAGTTTCTTCCGCCGTTGCCTTGTCCGATGATGAGGTCGAGGCGGTTACCGACGCCCTGCGTAAGGTCGTCGGCCAGAAGGTCTCCGTTGATTTGACTGTCGATCCTTCGCTGATCGGCGGTCTGGTTGTGCGCGTGGGCTCGCGCATGATCGATAGTTCGCTTCGCACCAAGCTGCAGCGCCTGCAGTTCGCCATGAAAGGGGTTGGCTGATGGAAATCCGCGCCGCCGAGATCTCCTCTATCCTGAAAGATCAGATCGCAAACTTCGGTGCCGAGGCCGAGGTCGCGGAAGTCGGTCAGGTTCTCTCCGTCGGTGACGGTATCGCCCGCGTCTACGGCCTCGATCAGGTCCAGGCCGGTGAGATGGTCGAGTTTCCGAACGGTGTTCGGGGCATGGCGCTGAACCTCGAGGCCGACAATGTCGGTATCGTGATTTTCGGCGACGACCGAGACATCAAGGAAGGCGACACGGTCAAGCGGACCGGTACCATTGTCGACGTGCCGGTCGGCCGTGGGCTGCTCGGCCGCGTGGTCGACGGTCTCGGCAACCCGATCGACGGCAAGGGTCCGCTGGTCGATGTCGAGCGCAAGCGCGTCGAGGTCAAGGCGCCGGGCATCATGCCGCGTAAGTCGGTGCACGAGCCGATGCAGACCGGCCTGAAGGCGCTCGACAGCCTGATCCCGGTCGGCCGTGGCCAGCGCGAGCTGATCATCGGTGACCGCCAGACCGGCAAGACCGCCGTCGCGATCGATACCTTCATCAATCAGAAGTCCGTCAACGACGCCGCCGGCGACGACCAGAGCAAGAAGCTCTTCTGCGTCTATGTCGCGATCGGCCAGAAGCGCTCCACGGTCGCCCAGATCGTGAAGACGCTGGAGGATTACGGCGCGATGGAATACTCCATCGTGGTCGCCGCCACCGCTTCCGAGCCGGCCCCGCTGCAGTTCCTGGCGCCGTATGCCGGCTGCGCCATGGGCGAGTTCTTCCGCGACAACGGCATGCACGCCGTGATCGTGTATGACGATCTGTCCAAGCAGGCCGTCGCCTACCGTCAGATGTCGCTGCTGCTGCGCCGCCCGCCGGGCCGCGAAGCGTATCCGG
This sequence comes from Thalassobaculaceae bacterium, assembly GCA_029212785.1. Lineage (GTDB taxonomy): Bacteria > Pseudomonadota > Alphaproteobacteria > Thalassobaculales > Thalassobaculaceae > Thalassobaculum. The sequence continues at coordinate 22 of JARGOG010000147.1, read as the reverse complement.
GCGACGTGTTCTACCTGCACTC
>JARGOG010000059.1 GCA_029212785.1 Thalassobaculaceae bacterium | reverse complement strand
GAGGACGATCTGGTCCGCCTGCTGGCCCGGGTCCATGCGCTCAGCGCCTTCCTGGCCACCGATGACGGCGCCAATCTGCTGGCCGGGTTCAAGCGGGCGTCGAACATCCTGAACGCGGAAGAGAAGAAGGACGGCCCCTTCACCGCCTCCGGCGCGGCCTTCGCCGACCGGATCGATCCGTCGATCCTCGGCCAGGCGGAGGAGAAGGCGCTGTACGATGGCGTCCGCGCCGCGGAGACGGCGATCAAGGGACATCTGGCGGCGGAGGACTTTACCCGTGCGATGTCCTCCCTATCTGACCTCAGGGGGCCGATCGATGCGTTTTTCGATGCGGTGACCGTCAATGCCGATGATGCGGCATTGAGAACCAATCGCCTGTGCCTGCTCGATGCTGTGAGAACGGTGATGGGGAATATCGCCGACTTCTCCCGGGTCGAAGGCTGAAGGATCGAAGGAAACGAAGCATGACACAGTGGGTCTATGGATTCGGTGGCGGGTCCGCCGAGGGGCGCGCGGATATGCGCAATCTGTTGGGCGGCAAGGGCGCCAACCTGGCGGAGATGAGCTCCATCGGGCTGCCGGTGCCACCGGGCTTCACCATCTCCACCGAGGTCTGTACCTATTATTACGACCATGCCGAGGTGTATCCCGACGATCTCACCGCCGCGGTCGATGTGGCGATCGGCAAGATCGAGGCCGAAGTCGGCATGAAGTTCGGCGATGCGGACAATCCGCTGCTGGTCTCCGTGCGCTCCGGCGCGCGTGTTTCGATGCCGGGCATGATGGACACGGTCCTGAACCTCGGTCTCAACGACACCACCGTCCAGGGCCTGATCAAGCGCAGCAACGACGCGCGCTTCGCCTATGACAGCTACCGCCGCTTCATCCAGATGTATGCCGACGTCGTCATGGGCGTCGATCACGGCCATTTCGAGGAACTGCTGGAGCTGGCCAAGGAAGAGAAGGGCGTCGCCCTCGACACCGAGCTCAGCGCCGACGACATGAAAGCCCTGGTCGACCAGTTCAAGGCCAAGGTGAAGGAGGAACTGGACGCGCCGTTCCCCGAGGATCCCCGCGACCAGCTCTGGGGCGCGATCACGGCGGTGTTCGGCTCCTGGCGCAACCAGCGCGCCAATGTGTACCGCCGTCTGCACAACATCCCGGAAAGCTGGGGTACGGCCGTCAACGTCCAGGCCATGGTGTTCGGCAACATGGGCGACGACTGCGCCACCGGTGTCGCCTTCACCCGCGATCCGTCGACCGGCGAGAACATGTTCTACGGCGAGTTCCTGGTGAACGCCCAGGGCGAGGACGTGGTCGCCGGCATCCGCACGCCGCAGAGCCTGACCGTTGCCGCCAAACGCAAGCAGGGTTCCGACCTGCCGGCGATGGAGGAGGTCATGCCGGAGGTGTTCGGGCAGCTCGACGACGTGCGTCTGAAGCTCGAGACCCACTACCGCGACATGCAGGACATCGAGTTCACGGTGCAGCAGAAGAAGCTGTACATGCTGCAGACCCGCAACGGGAAGCGCACGGTCCATGCCGCCATGCAGATCGCCGTCGACATGTGCGAGGAAGGTCTGATCACCGAGCGCGAGGCGGTGTCGCGGATCGAACCCCAGGGTCTCGACCAGTTGCTGCACCCGACCCTCGACCCGGATGCCGAGCGCAATGTCATCGCCAAGGGGCTGCCGGCGTCTCCGGGCGCGGCGTCGGGCAAGGTCGTGTTCTCCGCCGACGAGGCCGAGGCCGCCGCGCGCGAGGGCGAGCGGGTGATCCTCGTCCGCATCGAGACCAGCCCCGAGGACATCCACGGCATGCACGCCGCCGAGGGCATTCTGACCACCCGCGGCGGGATGACCAGTCACGCGGCGGTGGTCGCCCGCGGCATGGGCCGGCCCTGCGTGTCCGGTGCCGGGCAGATCCGCGTGGACTATGCCAACAGGACCTTCTTCGTCGGCGGCACCACCGTGGCGGCCGGCGACCGGGTCACCATCGATGGCGCCACCGGGGAGGTGATGCTGGGCGAGGTGGCGACGGTACAGCCGGAGCTCTCCGGCAACTTCGCTCGGATCATGGAATGGGCCGACGCGGCGCGCCGCATGCGGATCCGCGCCAACGCCGAGACCCCGGCCGACGCCCAGGTCGCCCGCGATTTCGGGGCCGAGGGCATCGGTCTGTGCCGCACCGAGCACATGTTCTTCGAGGGTGAGCGGATCGTCGCCATGCGCGAGATGATCGTCGCCACCACCGAGGACGGCCGCCGGACGGCGCTGGCCAAACTGCTGCCGATGCAGCGCGACGATTTCATCCAGCTGTTCCGGATCATGGAGGGCCTGCCGGTCACCATCCGCCTGCTGGACCCGCCGTTGCACGAGTTCCTGCCGCACACCGAGGACGAGATGGCCGAGGTCGCCAAGGCGGCCGGCGTGACCGTTGAGGCGGTCAAGCGGCGGGCGCTGGAGTTGACCGAGAGCAATCCGATGCTCGGCCATCGTGGCTGCCGTCTGGCGATCAGCTATCCGGAAATCTGCGAGATGCAGGCTCGCGCCATCTTTGAGGCGGCGACCGAGATCGCCAAAGCCGGCGACGCGCCGCTCCCGGAAGTGATGATCCCGCTGGCCGCCACCGATGCCGAGGTGCGCATCCTCAAAGGCATCATCGACCGGATCGCCGGCGATGTGGCCAAGGAGAGCGGCAAGAAGGTCGACTATATGGTCGGCACCATGATCGAACTGCCGCGCGCCGCGCTGCAGGCGGACAAGATCGCCGGCGAGGCGGAGTTCTTCAGCTTCGGCACCAACGACCTGACCCAGACCACCTACGGCCTGTCGCGCGACGATGCGGGTTCCTTCATCCACTTCTACGAGGAGAAGGGCATCATCGCCGTCGATCCGTTCGTCAGCCTCGACCGCGAGGGGGTCGGCGAACTGGTGAAGATCGCCACCGAGCGCGGTCGCTCGGCCCGTCCGGACATCAAGCTCGGCATTTGCGGCGAACATGGGGGCGATCCGTCCTCCATCGCTTTCTGCGAGGAGGTCGGGCTCGACTATGTGAGCTGCTCGCCGTTCCGGGTGCCGATCGCGCGCCTCGCGGCGGCCCAGGCGACCATCGCCCAGCAGGTGGCGGCTGCCGAGTAATCAGTGGATGGCGCGTCACCATGGTTCCGGCTAAACCGGGTCCATGGTGACGATATCCTGTAATGCCGACCTGAGCTTCGACGTCGATCCGGCCAAGACCGCGCTGGTCGCCATCGACTTCCAGCGCGACTTCCTCGATCCCGACGGCATGGTGGCCGCCCTTGGCGACGACATCGCGCCGATGCGGGCGATCATTCCGAACGCGGTCGCCCTGATCGCGGCGGCCCGGTCCGCCGGGCTGATGCTGGTCCATACCCGCGAGGGCTACGCGCCCGACCTTTCCGATATGCATGCCATGAAGCGTGACCGCCAGGTCGCGGGTCGCGACGGTCCGCTCGGCCGCTTCCTGATCAGGGGCGAACCGGGCCAGGACCACATCGCGGAGTGCCATGCGGCACCGGGGGAACTGGTGCTCGACAAGCCGGGCTTCGGCAGCTTCTACCGCACGGTTCTGGAGGATCGCCTGCGCGCCCGGGGGATTGAGGCGCTGATCTTGATGGGCGTGACGACGCAATGCTGCGTCGCCTCCACCATGCGCGAGGCGGTCGATCGAGGCTTCCGCTGCCTCACGGTGGAGGACGCCTGTGCGGCGACCACCCCGGAGCTGCATACGGCGGCGATTTCGCTGATCTACGGCGAGAACAACCTGTTCGGCTGGGTGAGTGATACCCGGCGGGTGCTGGCGGGGCTGCGCGGCGGCTGATCCGCAGTTGATGATCCTGGATAGCGCCTCCGGCGCTTCCAGGAAGTCGGATAGGGGTGGCGCGTGGTAAACGGTCGCCTTCCTGGACGCCTCCTCGGATTTGATCCGGAGGGCGATCGAGGACCTTGATGCTTGCCCTTCGACAGGCCCCTGCGGGGCTTGCTCAGGGTGAGGTCAAAACGCGGGTGAGGTGCGGTCAGATCAACTGAAACTGCCCGCCGCTCGCCTTGTAGCGTTGCAGTGCTTCAAGCGTCCGGCTCACCGGACGGGTGCGGTCCTCGGGTAGGGCGTCCGGCGCGAAGAATCGCACGTCGAGGCTCTCGTGCCCATCGGCCTGCAACTCTCCCGTCCATTCGGTCACGTGGAAGATCATGGCGAAGGCGAACAGCACGTCGCCATGGGGGTACTCGATGCGGTCATGCACCGGGTCGCTGGCGAAGCCGATCGGGATGACGCGGTGGGCCGTCAGTCCGGTCTCCTCGCGCAGTTCGGCATGGGCGGTGTCGGCGATCGACTGGCCCATCTCGGCCGAGCCGGCCGGCCAGCCCCACAGTTTGAAGTCGCCGCGCTTGATGAGCAGGATCTCGCCGGCGGCGTTCTCCACGATGATACGGGCGCCCGGCATGAGAACCGGGCGCGCGCCGATGATCTGGCGGAGCTGGCCGAGATAGCTGTCGGCAAAGGATCCGCTCATGTTCTGACCTCGGCGATGACTACATCACCGCGCCGATCTGCCACGGGATGAACTCGTTGTCGCCCAACCCCTGGGCTTCCGACTTGGTCGGCGATCCCGACGCCACGTCCAGCAGCCGGTCGAAGATCCGCTGGCCCATTTCCTCGATCGAGATGCCTTCGTCCAGAACCTCTCCGCAGTTGATGTCCATGTCGTCGGACATGCGGTTGTACATGGTCGAATTGGTGGCGAGCTTGAGTGACGGCGCCGGCTTGCAGCCATAGACCGAGCCACGCCCGGTGGTGAACGCCACGACATTCGAGCCGCTGGCGACCTCGCCAGTGATCGAGCACGGGTCGTAGCCGGGGCTGTCCATGAAGACGAAGCCCTTGGCGTCGATGGTCTCGCCGTATTTGTACACGCCGGTCAGGTTGGTGGTGCCGCCCTTGGCCGCCGCCCCCAGCGACTTCTCCAGGATGGTGGTCAGGCCGCCGCGCTTGTTGCCGGGCGACGGGTTGTTGTTCATCTCGCCGCCATTGCGCGCGGTGTAGTCCTCCCACCACTTGATGCGCTCCACCAGCTTCTCGCCGACCTCCTGGCTGACCGCGCGGCGGGTGAGCAGATGTTCGGCGCCGTAGATCTCCGGCGTCTCCGCCAGCACGGCGGTCCCGCCATGGCGCACCAGCAGGTTCGCCGCCTCGCCCAGAGCCGGGTTGGCGGTCATGCCGGAATAGGCGTCGGAGCCGCCGCATTGCAGCGCCAGGGTCAACTCGCTCGCCGGGCAGGTGCTGCGCCCCGCCTCGTTCGCCTTGGGCAGCATCTCCTGGATGATGCCGGCGCCCCAGTCGACGGTTTTGCGCAGGCCGCCGGCATCCTGGATGTTCATGGTCTGGAAACCGTCGCCGCGCTTGATGCCGTATGCCTCCAGCAGGAAGTCGATCTGGTTCACCTCGCAGCCGAGGCCGACCATCAGCACGCCGGAGAAGTTCGGATGGCGTGCCATGCCCCAGAGCACGCGCTGCAGGTTCGCGTAACCCTCGCCATCGCCGGCCATGCCGCAGCCGGTGGAGTGGGTCAGGGCCACGACCCCATCGACATTCGGATACTTGGCAAGGATCTGCGGGGTGATCGCCTCGGCGATGTACTTCGCCGCGGTCGCCGAGCAGTTCACGCTGGTCAGCACGCCGATATAGTTGCGGGTGCCGATCCGGCCGCTGTCGCGCTTGAAGCCCTGGAAGGTCGCCTGTTCGCTGTTGTTGAAATAGGCGGTCGGCTTGGCGTCGACGCCGAAAGCATAGTCGCGCTCGAAATCCTGCATCTCGACATTGTGGACATGCACATGGGCGCCGGGCGCGATCGCTTCGGTGGCGAAGCCGATGATCTGGTCGTATTTGCGGATCGCTTCGCCGGCGGCGATCGGCTGGGTGGCGATCTTGTGGCCGGCCGGGATCGCGGCGCTGGTGCTCAGGCCCTCGCCGGAAAGCTCCACGCCGGGGGTGAGATCGATGCGGGCGGTGATGACATTGTCGGCCTTGCTCAGGCGCACGGTCAGCCGGTTAGCGTCCGAATTGGCGGACATGGCGGAGTCTCCCTGGTTTTTTCTCTAGTCGTTTCTCGTTGTCGGCACATGGTCGCCGCGAGCATAGCGCGCCGCCACAAACGCGGGAACGGCTGAGATGTCGGTGTTTCGGGATGCGGAAGGGGCAACTCCGGGTGTCGCTTGAGCGGGGCCGGGATGAGAAAAATTAGTTGTAATTAGCATTGGTATAGATGCTAAAATCACTCATATGATGGACACCATCTCCTCCTCCTCGCCGGAAGTGGTCGCGTTCCGCCGGTTCAGCCGGTTCTACACGGCCTATATCGGCGCCCTCGGGCCGGACCACCAAGGTAGTGCGGTCTCCCTTACGGAGATGCGGTTGCTCTACGAGCTTGCCCATCGCACCGGCCCGACCGCGCGGGAGATCAGCGCGGACATGCGGGTCGATGCGGGATATGTCAGCCGACTGCTCAAGGGGTTTCGAAACAAGGGCTGGGTGACGACGGTGCCGGACGCGTCCGATGGTCGGATCCGGCGTCTCGCGCTGACCGAGATGGGTCGGGCGGTCTTCGCGCCGATGTACCACCATGCCAATGTGGTGGCGGCCGACGCGCTGGCGGCGCTCGGGCCGACGGACCGCGAACGGCTGCTCTCGGCGATGGGGACCATCCAGTCGATCCTCGATCCCGCGGAGGACAAGGCCGAACCGTATCTCCTGCGGCCGCACCGACCGGGCGACATGGGCGAGGTCGTGGCGGCCCATGGCCGGCTCTACAGCGCGGAATACGGCTTCGACATGAGCTTCGAGGCGTTGGTCGCCCGTATCGCCGCCGATTTCGTCGATAATTTCGACCCCGCCCGCCATTGTTGCTGGATCGCGGAGCGCGACGGCAAGGTGGTCGGCTCGGTGTTCGTCGTCGACGCGCCGAGTTCCGGGGGCGAGGCCGTCGCCAAGCTGCGTATGGTTTTCGTGGACGAGCGCGCGCGGGGGCTCGGCATCGGCAAGCGCCTGACCGACGAGGCGCTGCGCTTCGCCCGCGCCGCCGGATACACCCGCATGACGCTGTGGACCAACGACATCCTGATCGCGGCCCGAGAGTTATACCGCAAGGCCGGGTTCGAACATGTGGCCAGCGAACCGATGAAGGCGTTCGGCGTGTCTATGATGGCGGAGACCTGGGAACGGGACCTGTGACGTCCGCCCGCCCTTGGGCGGCGGTTCTGACCGCGGCCTTCACCGGCGTCCAGGTCGGGGCGGCGATCGTCGCCAGCCGGGCCGCCGTCGACGAACTGGGGCCGACGGTGCTGGCATTGTTCCGCTACATGATCGGCGCGGCGATGATCCTGCCGCTGGCCGTGCATCTCGGATGGCGGCGCATCCCGCTGCGCGACCTGTGGGTGATCGCCGCGCTGGGCATCGGGCAGTTCGGCATTCTGGTTGCCCTGCTGAATCTTTCTGTCCTCCACATCTCCTCCGGCCTTGCCAGTCTGGTCTTCGCGACCATGCCGGTGCAGGCGGTCCTGGTCTCGGCCGCGGTCGGGCGGCAGAGGCTCACCGTGCAGCGGTTGCTGGGGGCCGCCTTGACCACCCTCGGCGTGGCCGCCGCGCTTGGCGATCGGGTGCTGGGCGAGGCGGCGGGCACGGGGCTCTGGATCGGCATCGCCGCCGCCTTGGCGAGCGCGCTCACCGGCGCCCTGTGCTCGGTGCTCTACCGCCCCTATCTCGCGCGGTACCCGACGGTGGAAGTGAGCGGCATCGCCATGGCCGCGTCGGTCCTGTTCCTGGCCGTGTTGTCGGGCGTCAATGGGCCGCCGATCGGGTGGGACAACCTCGCCGCCGCCCCCTGGGGAATCGTCGCTTTCGTCGGCGCGTCGAGCGGGATCGGCTACATCACCTGGCTCTACTCCCTGCGTGAGATGGCCGCGACCGACGTCACGCTGTTCCTGGCGCTTGCCCCGATCACGGCGGCCCTGCTGGGCGCCCTGCTGCTCGACGAGCCGATGGGGCTGGGTCTGTTCCTCGGCTTGGGACTGGTGATGCTCGGCATGCGGCTGGCGCTGTCGGCGAAGTGATCCCGGTTCCCTGATCTCGACGGGATGACGCCGGCCTTCGCGGCGTCCTAGACTGGATCCATAACCGCGCGCCCGGCCGGGAAAGCGCGGACATTTCCAGGAGGAAACGGATGTCCGACACGGATTTCAATGGGCAGGGTGTGCTCATCACCGGCGGGGCGAGCGGGATCGGCTTCGCCGCCGCCCAGGCCTTCGCGAAACGCGGCGCCCGGATCGCGATCGCCGATCTGAAGGAAGAGACCGCCCGGGCCCAGGCGGCGACCCTGGGGGCCGGGCATATCGGCCTCGGCGGCGATGTCTCCACCGAGGCGACGGCCGACCGGCTGGTCTCGGCCACAATGGACGCGTTCGGGCGCATCGATGTGCTGATCAACTGCGCCGGCCTGTCCGACACCTTCCTCGACACCATCGACCAGACCGCCGAGCACTGGCAGCGGCTGATCGACGTGCACCTGACCGGCACCTTCGTGATGGCGAAGCGGGCGGCGCGGGAGATGATCGCGGCGCGCTACGGGGTGGTGATCAACATCTCCTCGATCGCCGGCATCCTGTCGTTGCCCCGACGCAATGCCTATACGGCGGCGAAGCACGGCATCGTCGGCCTGACCAAGAACCTCGCCTGCGAATGGGCGCAGCACGGGATCCGGGTCAATGCCGTCGCACCCGGCTATGTCCGCACGCCGATGGTCCAGACCCTGATCGACCAGGGACGGATCGACGAGAAGAAGATCCGTCGGCGCACGCCGCTCGGCCAGATGCTGCTGCCGTCCGACGTGGCCGATGCGATGCTCTTTCTTGCCTCGCCGCTGGCGCGCACGGTCACCGGCGTGAATCTGCCGGTCGATGGCGGCTACACGGTCTATGGGGGCATGATCGACGCCGCCGAGATCGAGGATTGAGCGATGGCCGGCGAGACGCTGGTCCCGGGATTCCAGTTTCCGGCGACCGCCATTTCCCGCGACGCCGATGCCCAGGCCGAGGCTTTGCGAGCCTGTGCGGTCGACCCCGCCGTCTGGAGCGGACTGACCGAGCCGACCCTGTGGGGCAATGACGGGTTCCGCGCCATGTCGGCGGCCGGGCAGGGGATCGACGGCTATATCCATGTCGAGCAGCGCCTGACCCTGACCGGGACGGTACCGCTCGGCACGGCGGTGACCTTCCGCGGCGAGACGGTCGCCAACGAGGAAGTGCCGCGCGGCCGGCGCATCGTCCAGCGCTTCGAGGTGCGCCGCTCCGACGGCGGCGTCGCGGTGGTGTCTGAGCATGTCCGTCTGCTGCCGGACCTTGAGAAGATGGGCGCAAAGGCCGGCGGGCCGGGCCGGCCCGAAGAGGTGCCGGGCGAAGCGGTGGCCAAGAAGACCATGACGCCCGGCGACGTGGTCACCTACTCGCGCCCTGTCGGCAACGAGATCCATTTCGACCCGGATTTCGCCGCCCGTTACGGATATCGCGCGCCGCTGGCTCAGGGGCTGATGACCATGACCTGGATGGCGGCGTATCTGGCCGGGGACCTGGCGGCAGCCGCGCGCGCGGTTCTCGTCGCGCGGTTCCGCCGGCCGGTGTTCTGGGACGATGCGCTGTCGCTGGTCGGAGACCGGGATGCCGATGGTCGCCTCATGCGGCTGTGTGCGCTGAACGCGGACGGCCGGATCGCGTGCGAGCTTCGGGCGGAGATCGACGCCTCAGCGTGATCCCCGGGCGGGCATCGTATCCTGCAGGGCCAGTCTGCCAGGCGCCTCGATTCCCGTGATGTGGGCCATCAGGGTGCCGAAATCGGTCTCGATCTTCAGAGCGACGGGAATAGGTGGCCCGTCCTTGAGAGGATGGGCCACATAAACCACCCGCTCGCGTGCCGTTTCGGTGTATTTGCTCCGTTCCTTGCGCTGACCGCCGAGCATCGCGTACTCGATGCCGCAGCGCCTCGCCTCGCCGCTGAAGATCGAATAATCCGTCGGCGGCAGCGCCTCCATGCCGCGGTCCGTGATGCGGAGGTCGTAGCGCCGGCGGCCGTCAAAGACGGCGAACTCACCGGAGCAGGACCCTTCGCGTGTCACCAGGCGCGACAGTTGGGCGATCACGGTCAGCGGATCGATCGTTCCCGCCGCCGCCCCTTCGGGCATGTCCGTGACCTCGTCCGGGTCCGGCGGCGGATCGACATGGGCCGATGTCACGGTGCCGTCCGGGCCATAGTCCAATACCGCCGAGCGGCGCTTGTCCCCGCGCCAACCGAAATTGGTGTGGATGCCCGGGACGGCACGACCCTCTTCGTATCGGCCGGCCGACCGGGTTTCTCCGTGCCAGCCGAAGAACATGTCGAGGATGCCGCGGGTTCGGGCCTTGGCCGCCAGGGCGTAGTCGCTCCCTTCCGGCGAGAACTCGGATTCAGCGCTCAGAATGTGCAGTCCGCCGAAATAGACCTCGTAGGTCGCGCGCATTGCTGCCGTGTCGGCCGAGGCCGGCGCCGACAGGGCAATCAGGGCAAAGGCCAGCAGGAACCGTTTCAAGGATATCTCCGGCGGTGCTGCGTGGGCGTGTCGTCGACTAATCTCGATCGCGCGCGGCGTCCGTCAACGCCATCGAGGGTGAGAAACGGCCGATGTCAGGTGACACGTTTTACCCGGTCCCGATGCATCAGCAACTGGAACTGGAGGGCACGGCGCAGGCGCCCGTCGACGCCAGTCACCTTGCCGACGCCATGGAAGGTGTTTCGTCCTGGCGCGAAAGCCAGGCCCTGGTTTGGCCGGTATGGCGCCGTGGCGACATGAAGGAACGAATTGCGCCGGAAGCGCTGGCGCATGACGTCCTGGTCACCGACCTCAATGCCCGGGCGCAGGGCGAACAACTCGGTACCAAGCTCCGGATGAGCGTCGTCGTCGGCCAGGTAGATCAGCAGCGTGATCACCTTCTGAGTGGTGTCGGTATGCGGCAGCAACTCATACCCGGGATCGTTTTCGAAATAGCCCAGCGCTGCCGTCAGTGGCAGGGCGTCCGTGCGGTAGATCGAATGCAATTCCGGTCGAAAGCAGTTGACCAGTGTGCTGATGACGATCCGATGGGACAGGATGTCGAAAGCCCGGTCGAGGATCGGGTGAGCCGACTTACCCTGGGCGCGGTCCTGAGAGTTGACGAGCAGCGAGAAGCGATGTCTTTCGGCTTCCGTCTCTCCCACGAACGCCCGACCCTGCACGATGTCCTCTGCGGGGACGAGAAGGTCGGAGACCGACCGCAGCGCCCGCATTTCGGCGAACAAGGATGGTGGCAGAACCTCGGGCGGCATCAGGTGTGCGTAGGGCCACGGGCGCTTGTGTGCGCTCGCGATGTTGTAGGCGACCTTTGCCGCGAGGTCGGCGATCTCCTGACCGCTGTTGGGGTCGGCCATCATTGTGCCCCGGATTCTGAAATTGCGGGCCTCGCATTGTGCGGATCCCTCTCTTCTGAGTAGTGATCCGCGCGGATGCCGTCAATTCTTCGACGCGGGCTTGCCGATGCCCTTCAGTCGCCCCTGGGTGGTCAGTCGCCGGCCGAGATGATCTGATCCGGCTTGGTCGGAGCGGTAACGAAGAACCGGCCTTCACCCCGCAGATACTTGTCGCAGCGTTCGACGGCGACATCTGGCTCCGTGACCATCAGCACCATGTCGGTGCGTTCGGGAATATGCGGACGGTACCAGTGGATATGCTCGTAGACATCGGGCTCGCCGAGCCGCTTCTGCGCGACCGATTTGCGGGCCCAGGCCTCGACGATCGAGAAGGTGATCAGCCGGCCCCACCAGGCGGCACCCAGGAACCGGGCAGCGAATGGCAGGACGTAGCTGGCGTTCGAGCCGGCCTTGCGCAGGTCCGGACGGACCCAGAAGCAGCCGACCCAGATCGCCTTGTCGTCGATCGTCATCGCGTAGTCATTCGCCGGCCCGTCAATGATCAGACGCTCGCCGCGGGCCATCTGCTCGACCGGATTGGCGTAGAACAGTGCCAGGGTCGCCAGATGATCGGCCAGCGTCGTCACGCCGAGGCGGTAGAGGCGGCAGCCGTTGGTTGCCGCGACCTTTCCGTCAGGATCGCGCAGGACCAGCCCGAAAACGTCGCCGGGCCGTGACGGTTTCATCTTCGGGTCGAAGGCGTTCGGCACGAACTTGCCTACCGAGCGGACGATCTCGGTGAATTCATGCACGTCGGTGACGACATCGAGACTGTAGCCGAACCGGTCGAGGTCGGCCTGAAGCTCGATGGCCGCCTTGGCCATGACATCGCGCGCGGCCTCGTTTTCTGGGTGGATTGCGTCGATCGCCTGCAGAAACGGATAGGTAGACGGTGTCTGCGTTGGACTTGCATAGCTGTACATGGTGAACCCCTGCACCTGATGGAGGAGAAGGGGTGATTCTTATTCCCTTTAGGGCAGGGGGGGTAGGAGCGATATCGGCACGGCGCCTGTCAACTGGCGAGCCGACCCTGCCCGATCGGGGTCAGCCGGTGGGTGACGACCAGCACCGCGTCGTTGGGGACGCGGGAGGTCAGCGGCAGCGTGAGCCGGTCCCAGGCGAGTTCCGCGATCACCCCCGATGACGACAGCACCGGCCCTTCCCAGGTCTCGACCTTGGCCTGACCGGTTTCCATCACCCGGCGCGCGGATGTCTCGACGGCGGATCCGAGCGCCCGGTCCGGCACGACTTCACCGACCGGCGCGCCGGGGAACCGTCCCCAGGAATCCTGCGACCAGAGCGTGGTCAGCGACGGCGTGTAGGTGCCGAACACGATCCGGCCCACGCCGTCGCGGCTCAGGATCTTCACCGTGCAGCCGGGTTTCGAGATCGCAAGAAGAGCCCGTACGCTCGGGTCGTCGATCGGCAGGCCTTGCTGCGACTCCTGCCAGCGCGCGATGGCGGTGTTGACGGCTTCTACACCGAACGATCTGGCCCGCTCGAGCGGGCAATCCGTCACCTGCAGCGTTTCGGGCACTGCGGACGGCTTTCCGAACTCGAGAATCCTGTCGAGGAAGGCGATGATCCCTTCCGGCGCCGTGTCGGTGACCGAAATCCAGTCGCGGCCGGTGAAGGCGGAGATCTTGACCAGCCACGGCCGTTCCTTGTCGGCATGCATCTCGTCCATCCAGGCGACGAAACGCTCGACGGCGGCGCCGCGGACCGAGCGCGGGTCAAGGGCGACCTCGTAGGTCTGGCCGAAGAAGTTGATCCGGATCCAACCAAGCGTGTGCAGGACGAAATGGGCGTTCGGGCCATTGACCTTGCCGAACAGCTCCATCGGGCTGGCATTGCGGCCGTCCTCGCCAATCCAACGAGTTCTGACCTCGATCATCGAAAACGTCATGGCGAACACGTCCCCACGTCTGCCGCCAAGCTGGTCCGCCGTGCGCGTCGCCGCGTTGCGGAGCACCGCCCGGGCGGTGTCCATTCGAATGGCAGTCTAGCCAATCCATGGGACGCAGGCCACCTGCGATCTGTGCCGGTGCGCGCTGATACAGCCGTTGAGGGGGGCTATTGACGTTCGGCCGGGTCCATCGCCTCTTCTTCGTCGCCCGTGGATTCGACGTTTCTGCTGTCCCGGCGGACCCAAACGGCGGCAGCGACGATCAGCGCCGCGCCGACCAGCGTGCTCCCCGCCGGAATGTGGCCGAACAGCAGATAGCCGAAAGCGGCCGCGTAGAGCAGACGTGTGTATTCCAGCGGAGACAGGGCGGACGCCTCCGCCGCCCGATGGGCGCGGATCATCGTCCATTGCGCCGCCCCCATCAGCAGACAGAGCAGGGCGATCATGCCCCATTGCTCGAGGGTCGGCATGATCCATCCGGACACGCCCGGAACCGCGACCACTGTGAGGACCACGGCGGATTGCCAGATCATCATGGTCGAGGTGCGCTCGACCTGCGCCAGCTTGCGCACCACCAGCATGGTACCGGCGGTCAGGAAGGCCGCCAGCACAGCGAGCATCGACATCGGATCGATCATGGAGGTGGTGTCGGGGGCCAGCACCACGGCCACGCCGGCAAAGCCCAGCCCCATCGCGCCCCAACGCGCCACTGTCACCGTCTCCCGCAGCACCAGACCGCCGAGCAGAACGACGAAGAACACTTTGGTGAAATTGAGCGTCGTGGATTCCGCCAGCGGCAGATGCACGACGGCGGTGAAGCCGACCAGCATCGCACTCGCCGACAGCAGGCCGCGGAACAGGTTGAGACCAGGACGCTCGGCCCGCAGCACGCCGCCGTTGGAGCCGATAATGGCGGGCATGAGGATCGCCATCACGCCGAGCTGACGCATCAGCAGAAGCTGCGTGGTCGGCAGGCTCTGGCCCAGCCATTTGAACAGGGCGAGCATGATGGCGAACAGCAAGGCGCAAAGCAGGTACCAAGCGGCAGGGGAGGCCGTCGGCGCGCGGAAATCGGATACCGTTGCCACTGACCTGCCCTGGTCTGGTTGCGAGCGTCTCTTCTACTGTCGCGAGCAGCGAGGGCCGCACGGTGGCCGACAGCGCAAGATTTTGCAACTGGCAAAACGCTCGCTTATCGGTAGTGGCTGCCGCGGCCGCCGGTCACCGGTGCATGTTGGCGGCTTCTTCGACGGCGCGGCGCATGTTCGAGGACATGGTTTCGGTCACCGAGCTCTGCTCCTCCACCGCGGTGGCGCTGGCATCGACCAGGGACTGGACGCTGTCGATGCGGGACCGGATGGCCTCGAGCGCCTCGACCACGCTCGATGATACGGACAGCATGTTGGTGATTTCGCTGCGGATCTCGTCGGTCGCTCCCTGTGCCTGGTTGGCGAGATTCTTCACCTCGCTCGCGACCACGGCGAAGCCCTTGCCCGCGTCGCCGGCCCGCGCCGCTTCTATGGTCGCGTTGAGGGCCAGCAGATTGATCTGCTCGGCGATGTCGTTGATCGTTTCCAGGATTCCCGACATCGACTGTGCGGCGCCGTCCAGGCGCTTGGCGGACTCGTCGACACGGGTGACTTCCTTCACCGCCTCCGCCGACACGGTCCGCGAGTTCTCCATGCTCTGAGCGATATCCTGAACCGACCCGGACAGCCGCTCGGCGCCGGATGCCGTTTCCTCGAGCAGCGAGCGGATGTGTTCCGCCTGCTTGCGGGCGATGACATCCTGAGTCACGTCGGTCGCGAACTTGACCACCTTCACCAGAGCTCCGGACGGACGCATGATCGGGTTGTAGGTGGCGCGGATCCAGACTTCGCGCCCGCCCTTGGCGATCCGGCGATACTCGGCGGCGTGGTACTCGCCGCTGTTCAACGCCTCCCAGAACTTCTTGTAGTCGGGGCTCTGCTTCTCCGCCGGGTCGATGAAGATCGAGTGGTGGCGTCCTTGGATCTCGTCGAGACGGTAGCCCATGGTCTCCAGAAAGTTTTCGTTCGCGGTGAGGATGGTGCCGTCGAGCTGGAATTCGATGACCGCCTGGGATCGCAAGATCGCCTTGATCTGGCCTTCGTAATCCGAGCTCTGGCGTTTCTGATCGGTGATGTCCGTGGCGAACTTCACCACCTTGTAGGGTTTGCCCTGGGCATCGAAGATCGGGTTGTAGCTCGCCTGGATCCAGACACCCTCGCCGTCCTTTCGGATCCGGCGGTATTCGCCGCTGAGGAATTTCCCGGACTTGAGCGTCTCCCAGAACTGTTTGTATTCCGCGCTCTGCTTCACCGTTCCCGCGACGAACATCGAGTGATGCCGTCCGCGGATCTCCTCAAGGCGATAGCCCAGAGTCTTCAGAAAGTTCTCGTTGGCGGTCAGGATGGTTCCGTCCAGATCGAACTCGATCACCGCCTGCGAGCGGTCGATGGCCTGGACCTTGCCTTCGTACTCGATCGTCTGGTGCTTCTGTTCGGTGATGTCGGTCGCGAACTTGACGACCTTATACGGCTTTCCGCGCGCATCCAGGATCGGGTTGTAGATCGCCCGGATCCAGACCTCGCGACCGTTCTTGGCGATGCGGCGGAACTGGGCGGACTGGAATTCGCCGCGCTTCAGGGCGGTCCAGAAATTCCGATATTCGGCACTGGTCCGGTAGGCGTCATCCACGAACATGGAATGGTTCCGGCCGATTACCTCGCCGAGCGCGTAGTCCATGGTCTTCAGGAAATGCTCATTGGCGGTGAGGATCTTTCCGTCGAGGTCGAACTCGATCACCGCCTGGGAACGGTCGATGGCCTCGAGCCTGCTGCGGGCATCGACCAGAGCCCGAGACGTGCCGAAAAGATTGAAGCTCACCATGTCGCTCTCCTTTGTACGCTCGCATGCCCGCCAGTGCTTCAGAGGTTCGGCGTTCCCGGGTGGGAAGCGGCGAAACCCAAGATTTGGTCGCGAGATCTGTACGAATTTATACGTGTGACGGGCTAAGCAATGATTAACGTATAAACATTAAATGCGAGATTTTACCGAGACTGCCCCGGACCGAGGGTGATGCTCTCTAGCTGGCCCAACCCCTCGATCGACATCATGCCGCTGGCTCAGGCGTCAGGTTCGTCTAGCTGCCGAGAAGCAACCCAAAGAGAGCACACTTTAAGAGAATGTACACTGTATGATTGATTTATGTTAATTAACTATATTCATTAAACTTTTTGAATTCTCATAGTTCGTTCTTTCCGAGAATTTCGTGGATACTTTAGCTTTCCAGTATAATCTAAGCCGGTCACCGATAAGAGAATTGAGGTTGTCAATGACCCGAAAGGCGCTGCTGATCATCGACGACGACCCGAACATGGCCGCTTTGGTCGCCACTGTGGCGGTCGAGGCCGGATTTGAAACCGAGACGCTGCATAGTGGTGCCCGAGCGGTTGAAGTCGTCCAGGACTTGGAGCCCTGCGGCATTGTGATGGACGTGGTGATGCCCGACATGGACGGTATCGAACTCGTCCGGAAGTTGGCTGATAGCGGCTGCTGTGTGCCGATCATCATGATGTCCGGCTACAATCCGCTCTACATGGGCATGGCCGAAGCGATCGCTACCTCAGCGGAGGGCAACGTGGTCGCACGGCTGCAAAAGCCATTCGAAATCGAGGCGATGGAACGAGCCCTGAAGCAGCTTGATGCCGCATCAGAGCCGCGGCGCGTCGGGGCGTGAGGTCGGCACCGCGGGCGCGACATGGCTAGGACCGACATCGGCGGGCCTGACACTGGCCCGGGGCCAGGGGTGACGCGGTCAGTCCTGTCGCATTTCCGGGCTCGCATTTCCAGCCTCGGTTTCCGCGCCGCCAGCGCGTTTGTCGGGGCGATCCTGATCGTCACCCTTGGCGTGGCGGCGCTGGAGTTTCGCAACCAGCGTGACAGCTATCTCGAGGACGTTCTGGAATCCGAAAGGTTGCGGGCGGAATCTGCTGGCAGGGATTTCGAACGCTGGCTCGACCATATGCGCCGGGATGTGACGATCCTGAGCGAGACGCCGCCGATCGCGGGCATCTTGCGGGCCTCGGCGAGTCCGGACGGCGTCGACAGTCGTGACCAGACGGATCTGGAGACCTGGAAGCTTCGGCTTCAGCACATCTTCACCGCTTTTCTCAAGACGGACCCCGATTACGCCCAACTGCGTTTCATTGGCGTCGCGGATGACGGCCTGGAACTGGTCCGGGCGGAGGTCCGAGATGGCCTCATCGTGACGGTGGAGGGCGAGGATCTGCAGCAAAAGGGTCGCCGCGACTACTTTCTGGACGGTCTCGATATCCGCCCCGACGAGATAGATCTGTCGAAAATCACGTTGAACCGAGAGCATGGTGTCGTCGAGACGCCGCTGAACCCGATGTTGCGGGTGATGAAGGGAGTCTTTGCGTCCGACGGATCCCTGTTCGGGTTCATCACCATCAATGCGCGGGCCGAGCGGATCATCGGTGCGCTGCGGGCGGCCGCCTCGTCCTCCAGCAGGGCCTATCTCGTCAATGACGATGGGGACTTTCTCCTGCATCCGGATCCGGCGAAGACATTCGGGTTCGACCTCGGCCAACGCTTCACCTGGCGACAGGATTTTCCGGACCTCCCTGACGCCGCGACCCTTTCAGTCGGGGACGGTGTCGCTCGGGATCGGCAGGAGGTCGGGGACCACTACCTGACCGCCCGACGGATCCCGCTTTCCAGATCCGATCCCGGCGCGGCCGTTCACCTGATCTACGAGATGCGACAGGCCGACGTCCGCGCCTGGGGAACGGCGCGGATCAGCCGCGTCACCCTGGTCACGAGCCTGATCGCCATCGCCCTTGGCACGTTGGTCATGGTCTATCTAAAGCGGCTGATGCGGCCGCTCAAGCGGCTCAGCGAGTCTGCGGCGGCCATCGGCAACGGGGATCTGGATGTCCTGCTTCCCGATACCAGGGTGCAGGAACTCGCGACCCTCGTCGCGGCCTTCCGGCAGATGGTCGCCGACATCCGGGCGCGCGATCTTGCGCTTGAGAAGAGCAATGCCGAGATTCGGCAGTTGAATGAAGAGCTTCGCGAACGGTTGGAGGCATCCGATCAGCGCGCGGCGCTGGCGACCGAGGCCGTCGGTATCGCTCTGTGGGATGTCGAGCCGCAATCCGGACGGATTCAATGGGACGACCTCTCGCCGTCGATCTTCGGCCTCGCCGCCGCCGGCATGCCGGGGGACGTCGATGGGCTTCTCGAATTCATCCATCCCGACGACCGCGCCAACGTCGCGGCACTGATCGAGGCGGCACGCTACGAGGGACAAGAATTCGCGGCGGTCTTCAGGATCGTCCAGTCCGATGCGGGGCTTCGCTACCTCGACGCGCGGGCCGGTCGCGTGACAGATGGGCAGGGCAAGTTGACCCTCCTGCGCGGGGTGGTCATCGACGTGACGAGCGAGCGGCAGACCGCGCTCGAGTACCGGGTGCTGAATGAGGAGTTGAGCAGCTTCGCCTATGCCGTATCGCATGACCTGCGGGCACCGCTGCGATCGATGAACGGGTTCGCCGAGGCCCTGACGGACGAATATGCCGACACGCTTGACGATGTTGCCAAGGGTTACATCACGAGGATCGCCAACGCGGCCGTCCGGATGGGTGTACTGATCGACGACATCCTGGCGCTCACGCGGATATCGAAGACGGAGATCACGCGACAGACCGTCGATCTGTCCAGGATCGCGGCCGAGGTCGTCGACGAGTTGCGGTCGGGGGAGCCGGGTCGCAATGTAACGGTCGAGATCATGTCCGATCTGACGGTGATCACCGATCCGGGCATGGCCCGGATCGTCCTGTGGAACCTGCTGGGTAACGCTTGGAAATACAGCAGCGAGGAGTCACCGGCGGAGATCGTCTTCGATCGGGTCATGCACCAGGGTCGGTCGATACTCAGGGTCCGCGACAACGGTATTGGATTCGACATGGCGTATGCCGACAAGCTCTATCGGCCCTTTCAGAGACTGCATTCCGACCAGCGGATCCAGGGCACGGGCATCGGGTTGGCCACGGTCAGCCGCGCCATCGGCCGGCTCGGGGGCAGGATCGCGGCGGAGTCCGAAGTCGGTCGGGGCGCGACCTTCTATTTCACCCTCTAGCGACGGGAGCGACCCATGACGGCAATCAAACCGATCCTGTTGGTCGAGGATAACGACGACGACGAAGTGCTGTGCCTGCGGGCGTTGAAGACTGCGAATCTGAAGAACGACATCGTTATCGCCCGCGACGGGGCGGAGGCGATCGACATGCTGTTCGGGGCCGGCAGGCCGGGTCCCCCGGGCGGACTGCCCTTCGCCCTGATCCTGCTCGATCTCGGCCTGCCGAAAATCAGCGGCCTCGATGTCTTGAAGCGGATCCAAGAGGACGACGTGATCCGTCGGATCCCGGTCGTCGTCATGACGTCGTCGAATTTGGACGAAGACAAGATCACGAGCTACGACCTCGGCGCCAACAGCTTCGTGCGCAAGCCCGTGGCCTTCGGCGAGTTCTCCGAGAAAGTGGCCCATCTCGGGCTGTACTGGCTGCTGATCAACGAAATGCCGGACTAGGCCATGGAAGCGGGGGAGGCGACCATGCGTGTGCTGATCGTTGAAGACGCCGAAGACGATGTGTTCCTGATCGTCCGGCAGCTGAAGAAGGACTTCCCGGACCTTGTCTGGCGCCACGCGGAGACCGCCAGGGGCGTGCGCGAGGCGTTCCTGCGGGAACCGGGGTGGAAAGTGGTTCTGTGCGACTACCAGATGCCGTCCTTCACCGTGGACGAATGCCTTCACCTACTCCAGGAGTTGGCGCCCGACGTCCCGCTGATCGTCGTCTCGGGCGCGGTGGGAGAGGAGCGCGCGGTCGATCTGATGCGGATGGGGGCGACCGACATCATCGTGAAAGACCGGATGTTCCGTCTGGGGAACGCAGTGCGGCGCGCGCATGAAGCGGTGGTGGAGCGAGCCGAGAAGGTCCGTGTCGAGCACAAGTTCCAGCAGCTCTATACCGAGACGCCCGTCATGCTGCATTCGGTCGACCAGGACTCCCGGATCGCCGCCGTGAGCAATTTCTGGCTGCAGAAGCTCGGCTACGAGCGCGAGGAAGTGATCGGCCGCAAACTGGTGGAGTTCATGACGCCCGCCTCCGCCCGGCAGCAGGAGAGCAATGCCCTGCAAGATTACTTCCGGAGCGGCGGGAGCAATTCGACGGATTGCGAAATGCGGAAGAAGGACGGCGGCGTTCTGCACGTCCGGCTCTATGCGGTGGCCGACCGGGATGTCGCCGGCAACATCGTCGGCTCGCTGACGGTCCTGCACGATTCCACGAACGAGGTCGCGATCACCGAGAAGCTCGGCGAGAGCGAGGAGCGCTTCCGCCAAGCCTTCCGGTCGGCCGGAAGCGGCATGTCCCTGGTGCGCCTGGATGGCAGCTGGATCGAGGCGAACGACCGGCTGGTGGAGATGCTGGGCTACGACCGGCCGGAGCTGCAGAGCAGGCAATGGCGGGATATCACCCATCCGGAAGACCTCCAGCACGATCAGAGCATCTTCCTAAGGATGCTCAGCGGCGAAATCGACACCGAACAATGGGAGAAACGCTACATCCGCAAGGACGGCTCGATCCTGCCGGTCATGGTCAGCGTCGGTCTGGTCCGGAATGCCGACGGCGCCGCGTCCTACTTTGTCGCTCAAGTCGCCGACCTGTCCGCGCAGAAGGCGGCGGAGGCCAAATTCGCCCAGGCCCAGAAAATGGAGGCGGTGGGCAATCTGACCGGGGGGATCGCGCACGACTTCAACAACATTCTCGGGGTGATCCTCGGCAATCTTCAACTGCTCCAGCGCCGGGTGAAGGGCGACCACACGCTCGAATCCCTGGCCGAGGACGCGATCGACGTGACCCGACGCGGAGCGGGACTGACCCGTCAGCTCCTGGCCTTCTCCCGCCACCAGCAGCTGGAACCGCAGGTCGTGCGTCCCGAGACCCTGATCGACAAGATCCTGCCGGTGCTGCAGCGCACCCTGGGCGCGCACATCAAGATCGAGACGAATATCGATACGGACCTCAAGCTGATCAAGGTCGACCCCGTCCAGCTTGAATCGGCGATCCTCAACCTGTGCATCAATTCCCGCGACGCCATGTCGGAGGGCGGGACGCTGACGATCTCCGCGGCCCGAACCACCGTCGAAAAGCAGCATGTCGAGGTGACGAAGGAAGCCCACGAGGGCGAACACATCCGGATCGCGGTCCGTGACTCCGGCAGCGGCATGTCGCAGGAGGTCGCGGCGAAGATCTTCGACCCCTTCTTCACGACCAAGGAGGTCGGCAAGGGGACCGGGCTCGGCCTCAGCATGGTCTACGGATTCGCCGAGCAGTCGGGAGGGCATACCACCGTATACAGCGAGATCGGTACGGGAACGATCATTTCGATCTATCTGCCCTGCTTCGACGAAGAGGGGGTTGCTGTGCCGGCGCTTCCGAGCGAAGTTTCTGCGACCAGAGCACCACGAGGGACGGGGACCATCCTCCTGGTCGAGGACGAACCCCAGTTTCGCCGGATCACCGCCTTGCAACTCGAAGAGCTCGGCTACCAGGTGATCGCGGCGGAGGACGCTCAGAGCGCGCTGGACAGCATGGATTACCATGATGACATCGATCTGCTGTTCACCGACATGGTAATGCCGGGCGGAATCGATGGCCACCAGCTGGCCGACAAGATCCGTGCGCTGAAGCCGGATCTTCCCATATTGCTGACATCGGGCTTTCCCCGCGCCGCCTTCGCCGAGGGCCGAAGCTACCCGCTGGTGCAGAAGCCCTTCACGGTATTCGAACTGGCCTGTGCCGTTGAAGCAGCGCTCGCTGCGACGGTTCCCGCTCTTGAAAATACAAGCGGGTGACCGCCGACCGCCTGTTGCTGATCGATGACGAAGCGGCAATCGGTCGTATCGTGGGGACCATCGCGGTCGATCTCGGCTTCTCGTTTCAGCATATCACCGATCCGAACGTCTTCGATGCGGTGAACCGGGAGTTCCGGCCGACGGCGCTGATGGTCGACCTGGCGATGCCCGGATTCGATGGGGTCGCCATGCTCAATCTTGTGCATGACCTGGCACCCGACACTGACATTTTGCTGATCAGCGGCTTCGACCGACGCGTCCTCAACTCGGCCCGGGAATTCGGGCTGTCGAAGGGGCTGAAGGTCAAGGGCGTCCTGCCGAAACCGATCGAGATCGATGCGTTGGAGGCGGCACTCATCGGCTTGCGCGAGCGGGCGAGCGGCGCGGCGCCATTGGCGCCCGGCGATCAGTTCGACGAGCGGGAGCTGCGCCGCGCGTTGTCCGACCGCGAGGTCTTCCCCCGGTTCCAGCCGAAGGTGACCCTGGATGTCGGCGGCCATCAACGCTCCCGACTGGTCGGGGCCGAGGCGCTGGCCCGGTGGCAACATCCGACCCGGGGGGAGGTTCAGCCCTACGGATTCATCCCGCAGATGGAAGCGATGGGGCTGATCGGCGAGATGACGGATGTGCTGTTCGGTCAGGTGCTGTACCGGGCTGGTCTTTGGGCC
This sequence comes from Thalassobaculaceae bacterium, assembly GCA_029212785.1. GTDB lineage: Bacteria > Pseudomonadota > Alphaproteobacteria > Thalassobaculales > Thalassobaculaceae > Thalassobaculum. The sequence goes on along the minus strand of JARGOG010000059.1, from coordinate 4,571 downwards.
ACGGGCGGGTACCATCCGGAGATCTCGGTCAATCTGTCGCCGCTGATGCTGCGTGATCTGTCGCTGCCCGATCGCTACGAGGCGCAGGTGCGCGCCGCCGGTCTCTCCACCCGCCAGTTCACCTTCGAAGTCACCGAGAGTGCGGCGATGTTGGACGTGGTGGCGACGAGCGAGATCCTGACCCGGTTTCGCCTGAAGGGTTTCGGCCTGTCTCTGGACGATTTCGGGACCGGACACTCGTCGCTCGTCGAGCTCTATCGCATGCCCTTCAATGAGCTGAAAATCGACCGCCTGTTCGTCGGACGCGCGCTCAAGGATCAGGAGGCGGATGTGATCGTGCGCCTTCTGGTCGATCTGGCCAGAGGATTGGGGCTGACCGTTTGCGCGGAGGGAGCGGAAGACGAAGAGACCTTGGCTTACCTCGCGCGGATCGGCTGTCAGCGGGCCCAGGGCTATGTCATCGACCGACCGCTGTTGGCCGATGAATTCAGCGCCCTCCTGGCGGCGGCCCTGAACGCCTGACGTGTTCGACTGACGGTGGCGGCGGCCGAGGCGACTGCGGCGGCGCCGTAGAGTTGCTGTGGCTTACCCTTCTGAATTTATTGGTGCCGGCAGCAGGACTTGAACCCGCGACCCTCTGATTACAAATCAGATGCTCTACCAGCTGAGCTATACCGGCACGCGAGGGTTTGTGCGGGTTTCCGATCGTCCGGTCAAGACCCGGCTGCGAGATCGGCAACCGGATGCCGGCAATCGGGCCTGATCCGCCCTTGCGTCAGGCGTGCGGGTGCTCGCGGACCCAGTGTTCGGCGATGTCGCGCCGGCGGGTGACCCAAATTCCGCCCTTCTCCTGAACGTAGTCGAGCAGACGGGCGAGGCCGGCGGCGCGCGACGGATGGCCGATCAGCCGCAGGTGCAGGCCGCAGGACATCATCCGCGGGCTCTCCGCCCCTTCCTCCCACAGCAGGTCGATGGCGTCCTTCACGAAGGTGAAATAGTCGCCGCCGGTGGGGAAATGGTTGCGGGCGAACTTGCTGTCGTTGGTGGTCAGCGAGTACGGCACCACCAGATGCGGCTTGCCGGCGACCTCGGTCCAGTACGGCAGTTCGTCGGCATAGCTGTCGCTGTCGTAGAGGAACCCGCCATGCTCGACCACCAGGCGGCGGGTGTGCACGCTCGGACCGTGCCGGCAGTACCAGCCCGCCGGCGTCGCCCCGGTCGTGCGTTCCAGGCTCTCGACCGCCCGGGCGATGTGCCGGCGCTCCTCGTCCTCGCTGAGCTCGAAATGGTTCACCCAGCGCCAGCCGTGGCAGCAGATATCCCATCCGCTCTCGCGGATCGCGGCGGCCGCCTCGTCGTTGCGCTCGAGCGCCAGGGCGCAGGCGTTGACGGTCAGCGGCAGATTACGCTCGGTGAAGAGACGGTGCAGGCGCCAGAATCCGACCCGGGTGCCGTATTCGAACATCGACTCCGCCGCCAGATCGCGCGAACCGGGGCCGTTCGGCGAGTCCGGGGACTCGGTCAGACTACCCTCGGAGAAACCATCGCCCTCGGGGATCGAATATTCCGATCCCTCCTCGTAGTTCATGACGAAATTGATGGCGAGCCTGGCGCCGCCGGGCCAGTTGGCATGAGGCGGCGTGCGGCCGTATCCCACCATGTCGCGCATGAGATGCGGCTGGGAATTGGGGTCGCCGTCGGGCGTGCCCCGGAGGTCTCCCCCGGACGGGTCGGTCAAACGATCCTCGCTTCGGCCAGTTTGCGCTGCAGGTCGCGCAGACGCGATGCACGTTCGCCCTTCTGTTCGGCGCCGTCCAGATAGCTGTCGAGGAAGTCCGGGCGCTTCATGAGCTGCTGGGCCGCCGCCCGGGCGCGGGTGACATTCTCCCCATCGGTGAAGGCTCCGTCACGGCACAGATCGACCACCCGCATCAGCCGTTCCGCCGCCGAGCCGCTGCCGTCGTTCAGCTTCTCCAGCAGTTGGGTGCTGTCGAGCACCGCGGTCTGCGCCTGCTCGACCTGGCGGGCCATGCGGTCCTTCGCCCGCTCCATCAGCCGCGACCCCCGCAGGGCGCGGTGCAGGGCGCCGAGCGCCTTGATCCGCTGGCGAACGGACAGACCCTCGGGAACCAGCTTGGTGTCGACCTTCGGCTGACCCATCAGTTCGACGACGTACTGTTCCAGATACTGCTCGGCGGTTTCGCCGAACACCTTCTTGTGCAGGGCGACGGCCCGCATCACCCGCTCGCCGACACATTTCGTGCCCTGCATCAGCATGTCGATGGTCTGGTCGGACAGGGCGCGGCCCAGCCGGCGCTCCAGCGCCTCCTGGCTGGTGTCGCCGCCGATCAGCGCGCCCTTGAGCATCAGCGTCTCGCGCAACTCGACGACGAACATGATCTCGTCGGCGAGGCTCTTGTTGGTCATCTTGTCCGGCCCGGCGACCAGGCGGACGATATGGCCGGCCAGGGCGGCCCGGGCGTCGGGCATCGGCGCCCGGGCCATCAGCTTGTAGAAAGGCACCGCCAGGGACGCCTTGGGCGGGGCGTCGGTCGGCCGGGCGGCCTCCGCCACCAGGGCCAGCAGGGCGATGATGCCGTCGCCGGCGGTGGGAAACTCCCCGACGATCTCCTTGAGAATGTCGACCGGCCGCAGGGCCTCGCCCAGAACCCGGTCGAGGCAGGCGAGCGCTTGCGGGGTGTCGGCGCTGCCGCCGATCTTGAGCAGGGCCTCGACCTTGTCCTTCCAGGTCTTCTTGTCGACCAGCCCGGCGGAAATCGAGCACAGGACACGGAACTCGAACGTCCCGGCATCCTCATCCGTCCCTTTGGTAAACAGGTCGGCGGCATTCTGCGGGGTCATCGGCGGTGGAGCGACGGCCTCGACCCGCTCCACCAAGTCGGCCTTCGCCTTGTCGATGATGTCCCAGAGCCGCCGGATACGCTCGCTGACCGGCACGCTCATGCCGCGGACCTGCCAACTGGAGGTCTTCTGGACCGCCTGCATGGCGCTGGTCCCGCTGTTCATCAGGTCGGTCTGATGGCGCGGGTTGTAGAGCAATTCGACGGCCGTCAGCTTCCTTGGCCCAAGATAGGCCGAGCAGGCGCGAATGATGACCTCCCGCGCATCCGGCGAGAAAAGATCTTCCGGCTCCTCACAGACCGCCGCTTTCGCGACGTCGATGTCCTCGCGCGGCGTGAACACCATGGCTTCCCTAGTCCTCGCAATAGCTAGACAGTTGGTCGGGCGAATGCCCCACCCGACCATTCGATCATCTCGCGAATTTCCTAAGCAGAGGTTACCCGACCTTGCGGGATGGCGCGATAGCGGCGTGGTGAAGCGCGATCGCCGCGGCCGCGGAGACGTTCAGCGACCGGATCGGCGCGCGGGTGGGCAGGTGCACCAACTGGTCGCAGGTCTCGCGCGTCAGCCGGCGCAGACCGCCGCCTTCCGCGCCCAGCACCAGAGCGGTGCGACCGGCCAGATCCAGGCTGTCGAGGGCGGTGGGACCCTCCTCGGCGAGGCCGACGCACCAGAACCCGGCCTCCTGAATGCTGCGCAGGGCGCGGGCGAGGTTGGTGACGCGGACCAACGGCGTGACGTCGAGGCCGCCGGACGCGGTCTTGGCGACGACGGCCGTGACCTGGGGGGTGTGGCGGTCCTGGACGATGACCGCGTCGGCGCCGAACGCGGCGGCCGAGCGGATCACCGCGCCTATATTGTGGGGATCCGTCACCTGATCGAGCACCATCAGCACCGCCTGGGGACCGGCGGCGTCCAGCACGTCCTCCAAGGCGGTGTCCGCCAGCGGATCGACACGGGCGGCGAAGCCCTGATGGACGGAGCCGTCGCCGAACAGCGTGGCAATTTCCTCGCCGCTCACGGTGCGGGGGGCCGGCAGGGTGCGGCGCCGGTCCTCGGGAAGGGAGGCGACCGCATCCGCCAAGACGGCCGCCGCCTCCTCGCTGCACATCAGGTCGCGGACGCCGCGCTGAGGATTGGCGATCGCCGCCATCACCGCGTGGCGTCCAAAGAGGAGATTGGGGTCCGACGGGGGGCGTGTCCCGTCCCTTGAAACCCTTGCCTGGGACCCGCCGGACCGATCGCGGCCGGAAGCGGGTGCCGGTGCCGCCCGGGAGGGGCGGTTGCCGTGTTTTCGTTTTGCCATGGCTATGCTAGGGTTTCCCACTGTTGCGAGGCGATGATCCGCTCGGTTTACCGGCGCGGGCTTTTTTTGTCGTGTTCGTCGTTGACAAACGGTCGCGAATTAACATAGTTCGCACTCCCTCAGGAACGGGGCTTGGCGAAGCGAGATTGCGATCCGATCCATGGTGGGGTGGCCGAGTGGTTAAAGGCAGCAGACTGTAAATCTGCCCGCGTACGCGTACGTAGGTTCGAATCCTACCCCCACCACCACTCGCTGACTGGACCGCGACCGACGACAAGCCTCTGAAGAGGTTTAATTTTCCCGGCATCCTTGGATGCCTCCACGCTGCAGCCGACGGGAACGACGAGAGATGGCCAAGGAGAAATTCGCGCGGACGAAGCCGCATTGCAACATCGGCACGATC